>NZ_CP042828.1:0-633413 GCF_008000995.1 Ruania zhangjianzhongii | reverse complement strand
GCGTCGACGATGTCCTTCTTCGAACGCGACATGAAGTGAGCAGCTTGCGACACGAGTTCGTCCGTCGCAGCATCGACCTTGATCGGCGCGGTTGCCGTAGCCATGGCAGTTCTCCTCTGCGGTTCCGATCGGAACCCAAGTACCAAAGTACCAGAGTTTCGTTGGACCAGAAAGTCATCCCAGAGCCGCTGCCAGCCGCTTCGTCAGTGCGCGGTCGCGCTCCGCCGTCGCGTGCTGGTAGCGGAGGGCGACGGAGACATCGGTGTGGCCGCCGCGGTGGAGGAGCTCGGCGAGCGTGGCGCCCTGCTGGGCATACATCGTCAGGCCGGTGTGGCGCAGATCGTGGAACCGGAACGTCGGCCGCCCGGCCGCAGCCCGCGCCGCACGCCAGTGACGGTCGAACGTCGTCTGTGACACTCGCTCTCGCTTCCGCTTGGGGTGGGTCAGCACCGGCACATCACGCTCACCGCCGACGTGAGCCTCGAGATGCTCCAGCAAGTCATTGAGCATGAACGACGGGATCGCGATGCTCCGCACGCTCTCCGCCTTGGGAGGCGTCAGCGGTGCACCCGGCGCCTTCGAGTTCACCTGCCGCCGCACCTGCAGCACCGCGCGATCAGGATCGTCCAGGTGCTGCAGGTCGCCCCGCTGCAGCCCCAGCACCTCCCCCAGCCGTAGTGAGCACCAGGACGCCAGCGGGATCGCGATCCGCAAGTGAGCCGGCATTGCCTCCGCCATCGCGGCCACCTCCTCAGGCGTCGCGACGTCCCCGTCAGGATCGGCTGGGCGCACCCGGCGGGCCGGTGCCTCCGCCCGCACCGGCGACACACTGAGCAGCCCCCGCTTGACCGCGACATTCAGACACGCGCGCAGCGTCCGCAGCACGTTCGGCGCCACCCCGTTGGCCTTCGCCTTCGGGTTCCGCTTGGACGGAAGTGCCCGCACCCCAGCGATCAGCTCATCGATGTCGACGGGCGCGATGTCGATCAGCGGCGCGTCACCGAGCACCGGCAGCACGTGCGCCCGGAGCACCGACCGATGCGTGACGATCGAGGACTCCGCACCACCCTTCTCGTCCAGATGCTCCAGCCACTCCTCGGCCCACTGTGCGAGCGTCACCGCGTCGCGCTCAGCCTGCTCGATCATCGCGCGCCGCTCCGCACGCGCCTGCGCCGGCGGGACAAATGTGCCGCGCACCTCCTCGGCCCGCGCGAGCGTGAGCGCGGCGCGAGCATCCGTGAGGGTGTCGTAGACGCCGAGCGAGTGGATCACTCCATCCACGGAGAGCCTGACGCGGTACCGATCGCCGTGCAGACTGATCCCACGAGGCAACTTCGCTGGTCTCGCCATCGTGCCCTCCAGCCCCTCGCTCCGGCCAACTACGGTGGCTGTCACGTGGCAGTTTTGGGGCGATATTCCTGCCACACGGTGCTATCCACTGCCTACTCCTGCGTACGACGCCACCGCCTGCAAACCGCATCATACCAACGAAAAACCCCGGTTCCAAGAGGGGAACCGGGGCTTCGCTGCGGAGACGGTGGGATTTGAACCCACGGACGGGTTGCCCCGTCACATCCTTAGCAGGGATGCGCACTAGACCAGACTATGCGACGTCTCCTAGACGGCATCCAGGATAGCGGTCCGATCGAGCAGATGCGAACCACCGCCGTCGACGACCTCCAACCCCGCCCACCGCACCGCTCAGGGGGCTACGGCGAACTCGCCGAGAGCCGGTTCGAGCAGGCCGAAGGCCTGCGCAGCATCCGCCGCAACAGCGTCCGCGATCAGCTCCGCGCGCTCCCCACCGAGGGTGAGCTCCTGGATCCGCTGGAACAGGATCCGGTGCACCGCCCCGAGCACCGCACCCGCGGTACGCACCTCGATATCG
This sequence comes from Ruania zhangjianzhongii, assembly GCF_008000995.1. Classification (NCBI taxonomy): domain Bacteria; kingdom Bacillati; phylum Actinomycetota; class Actinomycetes; order Micrococcales; family Ruaniaceae; genus Ruania; species Ruania zhangjianzhongii. The sequence goes on along the minus strand of NZ_CP042828.1, from coordinate 631,525 downwards.
GCGGGTCCCCTACCTACTGCATCAGCGAGCGCCTCGACCAGCGCCACCTCGCGCTCGTCGTGCAACCGGCGCAGCCGCGCGGTGAGCGTTGGGCTCTGCGCGACCATGCGGGCAAAGCTCGGCCCGGAGAAACCGGCGACCGGGTCCTGCACCTGGACGGCGCCGTCGAACGCGGTCCGCAGTGCGGCGAGCGCGGACTGACCGGAGCGCCGGGAGGCAACAGCCGCGGCCAGCGAGCTCACGAACTCGTCCTGCCGGTCGAGAGCGAGATCCTCCTTGCGCGCGAAGTAGTTCGTCACCGTCTTCGCCGCCACGCCGGCGGACGTGGCGATCTCGGCGATGGTTGTCTGCTCGAAGCCCTGCGCGAGAAACAGCCGGGTCGCGTGATCGGAGATCTGCTGCCGGGTCGCCTGCTTCTTACTCTCCCGCAACCCAGGGACAGCACCCCCGGCAGACCCGCTCGACACAGACTTCACCTCATCGGAATAAATACTATGACAGTAAACTTACCATCATAGTACACACCCAGCCCGTCCCACAGTCGCATCAGGAGAGCACGTGCCCCAGACTCCGTCCGCCGACCACACTCCCGGCCTCCCCGCGCTACGCACTCAGGCGGAGAACCTGATCGCCCTCGGCATCACCAAGTCCGCCGGCCTGTCCGCGGCCGATCTCCACACGTTCACCACGCAGGCGGGCGCCGATCGCCAGGACGCGCTCCTGGTGATCCATCACAGCCTCGCACCAGCCTCTGCCCTCACCCCGCTCCTCCGCCGCGGCGACAAGCCCGGCTTCGTGGTGACGGACATGCCCGATGTGGACCAGTTCACCCCGTATGCGGCCGAGATCCCCGACGCACCGATGTACCTCGTGCACGGCCTCGACCGCGGCGACCACCTCGCCAACTGGAGCCCCGAGGAAGCGCTGCCCGAGCTCACCGGGAAAAACCGGACGCCCCTCCTGCTCACCGAAGGGATCCACTGGGTGCTGCAGCAGGCCGATGCGCTCGCGCGCAACCAGTGCTTCATGACGATCGGCTCCCGGCTGCGCAAGGCGAACGGCAACTACGACGCCCGCACGCCCGCCGTCTGGATCAGCAACGGCACCGGCCGGGACGGCCGCGAGCGCCGCAACGCTCCGAAGGTCGGCTGGTGCTGGTGGCGCAACCGGCACACCTGGCTCGGCTTCGGCTCCACCACCGGACGCGAGGCGCCCGCGCCTGATCCGACCACACTCTGAACCTCAGTGCGCCAGCGAGCCCACCAGCCCCTCCAGCGCGGCCGGAAGGTCGGCGCAGTCCACATCGGCCGAGTCGGTGCTCACATCCAGGGTGTCCCGCCCGTCCTCGATCATGTCGGCGAGCACCGGGTTCTGGCCGAGGTCGATCGCGAGGGTGCATCCGCCGTCGGTCGAGAGCGCCGGGCGGCCAGCCACCTCGGCTGGCGTCTGTTCGCTCCCCTCCGCCAGGCTCACGCGAGTGTCAAAGGAGATCTCCACGTCCCAGGACGCGCCCACCGCGCAGTCGAAGTGGTTCGCCGACCGCACCGTCACCTCATCCTCGATCCCGAGCGCCTCGCCGATCCCGTGCTCCTCCACGGCGGCGCACAGGTCGACGGTCCCACTCGTCCCGTCCGGCCAGTCGATCGTGGGCACGTCGGCCGCGAGGTTGGCCAGCACCAGTTCCCCGAGGCCATCGAGAATCTCGCAGGTACCATCCCCGGCGCTGACCGGGCCGTTCAGCTGGAGGATGTAGTCGGCATCGCTGACCAGAGTGCGCTCCAAGCAGTCCGCACTCGGGCTTGTGGTGTCCAGGATCCGTCCGCCGTCCACGTCCTCGACCGGCACCTCCGGGTCGTCCTCGGCCACCTGGTCGGGTAGCTCGTCCGGCGCCAGCTTCAACCAGAACGCGCCGCTCGGCGACGTGAACCAGCACTCCCCCAGCGTGCTGCGCATCCAGCCGCGCCCGAGAGCGTCGCTGACTTCGGCGGTCACCTGGTCCGGCGGGGCGAGGGCACACAGGTCGATCACCTGAAGTTCGGCCAGCGCCGGCCGCTCCGGCAGATCTCTCTCACCCGGCCCACAGCCACCGAGCAACAACACCAACGCCGCGAGCACCACCGGCACCACTGCACCGGCGCGACGCCGCATCCCCTGCTCTCCCTTGGACTTCACCTGCGTCCCCTCGCGGTCTACGTCCCGGTCTCATCGGCGGAGGGTAAGGGATTCGAACCCTTGGTGCTTTCGCACAACGGTTTTCAAGACCGTCACATTCGGCCGCTCTGTCAACCCTCCCGGTGCCGGCCCATTCTTCCCCATGCCGTGCTCGCCGCCCAAACCGAGTCCAGCGCGTCTACCACCGGTCTAGTTCGTATCCTGGCCAGATGCGCGCCATGGTGATCACCGACGGCTCCCTGACCTCCGCTGACGTACCCGAGCCCGAGCCCGGGACTGGTGAGGTCCTGATCGAGGTGGCCGCAGCCGGGGTGAACCGCGCCGACCTGCTCCAGCTCCAGGGCCTGCACCCACCACCACCTGGGGCCGCGGAGTGGCCGGGCCTGGAGGTCTCGGGCACGATCCGCGCACTCGGCCCGGACGTCACCGGCTGGTCCGTGGGCGAGAGGGTCTGCGCGCTGCTCGACGGCGGTGGTTACGCGGAGCTCGCACTCGCCCGCGCGGACAACCTCCTCCCGGTCCCGGCCGAGCTCGACCTGGTCGACGCCGCGAGCTTCCCGGAAGCGCTCGGCACGCTGTGGTCCAACCTGGTGGCGATCCCTGGTCTGGACGGCCCGGCCGCGCTCATCCGGCCGGACACCGCGTCCGACACCGCGCCCGAGACCGCGCCCGAGGAACTCGCCACCGGCCGCACCCTCCTCGTCCACGGCGGTTCCGGCGGAGTGGGCACGATCGCGCTCCAGCTGTTCACCTCCCTCGGCGCCCGGGTGCTCACCACCGCCGGCGGGCCGGAGCGCACCGCCCGCTGCCTCGAGCTGGGCGCCGACGCTGCGATCGACCACCGCAGCGAGGACTTCGTCGAGCGGGTCCGCGACCTCACCGACGGCCGCGGGGTGGACGCCGTGCTCGATCCGATCGGCGCCGCCTACCTGGAGCAGAACATCTCCGTGCTCGCCCCCCACGGCCACCTGGCCATCATCGGGATGCAGAAGGGCACCAAGGGCACGCTGAACCTCGCCCGGCTGCTCGGCAAGTGGCTCACCGTGCACGGCACCGGCCTGCGGGGCCGGCCGGCCGCGGAGAAGGCGGTGATCATGGCCGATGTGCGACGGCGGGTCTGGCCGTTGGTCTGCTCTGCCACCGTGGGTGCGGTGGTGCACCAGCGCCTCCCGCTCACCGAGGCCGGAGAAGGTCACCGTCTCCTTGCCGACGGCGTGGCGTTCGGGAAGGTCTTGCTTCTTCCGGTGTGATTTCACCGCGTGGGGTGCGGTGGATTCACACCGTAGGCCGGCCCGTCACGCCCGGCGGGCAGCGGGGACAGGTCAGCAATGTGCCCCGCCAGCCCCGCGTGCGCAAGATCGCGGCGATCCAGGCGGCAGTTCGGCACGGCGTCGCGAACACCAGGCCGTACGTCACCCGCGCGGTCGGCGCCCCCGAGGCTGCCAGCTCGGCCAGGTCCCGTCCGGCATCGGCATCGCGGCGAGCGGTCGAGCTGTGGAACAGGTGACCGTCGAGCTCGACCACGAGAGAGTACTTGCGGTAATAGACGTCCTGGTGGGTCCTCGAGCCGGTCGCAGTGCTCACCCTCTGCCGAGTAGCCGTCGGCAACCCGTGCGCACGCTCGACACGGTCCCGATAACCACGTTCCAGCACCGAGCTGAGGCCGTCGCCGATATCGGTGAGCATCGCCACAATGAGACGGCGCCCAGTGATCCGCTCGCGCTCCGCCAATGCATCGAGAAGCCGAGGCACCGTGGTCCGGCGGGCGTGCACCACATCGGCCAGCCGACTGAAGGCTCCGGAGATGTCGCCGGCGCGGATCCTGGCGGACAGGATCGCCGTCCACTCCCGCTGGCGGCGGGTCAGCTCGCCGGTATGCGCCACGTAGATCCCAGGGTGCACCCGCCGCAGCTCACGCCGGCGCACCATCCGATCAAGGTCGTGCGACCGCGCCCCGGCGTCGAGCAGCTGACGCCGGGCTACCACCCCGTCCTGCAGCGCCAGCAACTCCTGCAGCGCTGAATCGCCGAGATCGCTGCGCTGTGCCATCCGGTCAGCCTGGCAGTACCGCACCGCCCCGATCCCGGCACTCCGGAGGGGTTGTGGACAGCCCGGCACCGAGCCCCCGGAGCCACTACGGTGCTCGCTCACCGCGCCCCATGCGTCGGAATCACACCGCAGCGGAAAGCACCGTATCCTCGGGCCAGTGCGAGACAGACTGTGGACCAAGGGCTTCGTCCTGGTCCTCGGGGTCGGCTTCTGCATCTCCACCGTCTTCTACCTGCTGATCACCACGATGGCGCTGTACGCCGCGGAGGAGTTCGGCGCCGGTGATGCCGCCGCCGGACTGGCCTCCTCGATCTTCGTGGTCGGCGCCGTCTCCGCCCGGTTGTTCGCCGGCGCCGCCGCGGACCGGCTGGGCCGGCGCCGGGTCACGCTGGTGGCGCTGGTGCTGTTCGTGCTCTCCGGGGCCGCCTACTTCCTCGTCGACAGCCTGGCCGTGCTGCTCGTGGTGCGGGTGCTGCACGGGATGTCCTTCGGGACCGCGCACACCGCCATCAGCGCGATCGCACAGTCGCTGATCCCGAGCTCACGGCGGGCCGAGGGCACCGGATATTTCGGCGCGAGCAGCACCCTGGCCACCGCCATCGGCCCGCTGATCGCCGTGCTGCTGCTGCGCTCGGCCGGCGGCCCGGGCCTGTTCACCACCGCAGTGGCCGGCGGCGTGCTCGCGCTCGGCGGCATGCTCCTGCTGCGCCTGCCCCACCCGGCGGCCGAACCCGCCACCGCAGCACACCCTCGCCCGCGCCGGCTCGGGGCGCTGCTGGAACCGCGTGCCGTGCCGATCGCGCTGTTCATGCTCACTGTCGGTATCGCCTACTCCGGCGTGCTGGCGTTCCTGAACTCCTACGCCGAACAGCTCGACCTGACCTCCGCGGCGGCGGTGTTCTTCCTGGTCTACTCGGTGGTGGTGCTCGCGCTGCGACTACCGATCGGGCGGTTGCAGGACCTGCGCGGGGACAATGTGGTGCTCTACCCGGCGATCGTGGCCTTCGCCGCCGGGCTGGTGGTGCTCGCCCTGGCCCAGACCGGGCTCGCGTTCCTGGTGTCAGCGGCGCTGATGGGCGCCGGCTGGGGCACGATCCTCTCCGGCGGGCAGGCGATCGCGGTGGCCAGCGCCCCGATCCAGAACGTCGGCAAAGTGATCGCCACGTTCTTCGTTGTGCTCGACGCCGGGGTGGGCCTCGGCCCGGTCGCTCTCGGCCTGCTCGCCGGAGCGACCAGCTTCCGCACCATGTACCTGCTGCTCGCCGGTCTCACCCTGATCGGTGCCGTGGTGTACTTCTTCGCGCACGGACGGCGCAGCGCAGCTGGCCGCTAGCGACTCACCCCGAGTGCACGGCGACCCTCCCCTACCCCGGAGGCTCCGCCGTCGGCGTGCTCCTCAGGAATCCAGCAGCCCCTGGGCGAGCGCCGGTGCGAGCACCGGGGAGAGCGGCAGGCGCGGGATCAGCGTGGCCTGCAGCGCGTGGTAGATGTCCGGCTTCCCCGCCCACACCGTGGCGCTGGGGCCATTGTCCGGGCCGAGCTCGTGGAACCAGGACCCGTGCTCCTCATCGATCAGGTGCACGGCGGCGTACTCCCACCACAGCTGATACCAGGCAGCCAGGTTCGCATCCCCGGTCACCCGGTACAGCGCCGCCGCCGCACCGAGCGCCTCGGTGACCACCCAGTGCATCCGCTCCTGCACCAGCGGGGTACCGGTGAAGTCCACGGTGTAGACGAAACCGTCCGCCCCGTCCACGTCCCAGCCCTCGGACACCCCCATGTCGAACAGTGCCTGCGCGCCCTCGAGCATCCAGTCCTCGGCGGCCACTCCGCGGGCGGCCCAGGCGGCGCGCACGTGCAGTGCGAGCCGGCACCACTCGAACCAGTGCCCGATCGTGGCGCCGGCCGGGCGGAACTGGTCCGCGGGGGTGTCGGAGTTGTAGTCGGTCTGCGGGGTCCAGGATGCGTCGAAGTGCTCCGGGATGCGCCAGGAGTGGGACCGGGCGAAGCCGTCGATCACGCGGCGGGTGATCCGGGTGGCCCGCTCCAGCCAGGAATCGTCACCGGTGACGTCGGCGGCGGCGAGGTAGGCCTCCACCGTGTGCATGTTGGCGTTTACGCCGCGGTAGTCCTCGAGCAGGGTGAAGTCGGCGTTCCAGGACTCCACCACCATCCCGTCCTCCTCGCTCCAGAACCGCTGCAGCGAGACGGTCAGCGCCTCCTCGAGCAGCTCCTTGCCGCCGGGCCGGCCGGCCGAGGCGGCGGAGGAGGCCGCGAGGATCACGAACGCGTGTGCGTAGGCGGCCTTGCTGTCATCGATCGGGCCGTGTGGACCCACCTGGGCGTACCAGCCGCCATGGGCCGGGTCCCGGAAGCTGGCCGCCAGCGCCCGCAGCCCGTGGTCGACCATGCTCGCCGATCCGGGGCGCCCGAGCAGGGTGCCGAGGGCGAAGGAGTGGATCATCCGGCAGGTCACCCACAGGTGTGAACCGTGCTCGGGCAGCACGAATCCGTCGGAGCCGAGGTAGCCGAAGCCCTCGTCCACATAGGAGCCGGCGGCGAACCCCAGCAGGGCGTCGGACTCGCGCTCGAGCCAGCGGGCGTGGGCCGGGTTGGTCAACCAGTTCATACTGGCAGGCTAGTAGGTTCCGGCCGTCGACGGCGCAGCCCACCCGCGCATCCGGCCTCACCTTGGCATGATGGGGGCATGGGTACTGCGAACGAGAACACCGGCCGGCCGAGCGAGCAGGAGCCTCAGGGCCAGGAAGGTTCTGCGGAGAACGGCTCGGGCGAGCAGTCCTCCAGTCCCAAGGTGGTCGTCTCCTCCGCCGCCGGGCTCGGGGTGGCCGCCGACGGCGAGAATGCCGACCCGTCCGCGATGGTCGAGGAGCCGGCCAAGGTGATGCGGATCGGCACGATGATCAAGCAGCTCCTCGACGAGGTGCGCGCCGCACCGCTGGACGACGCCGCCCGGGAGCGGATGGCGCAGATCCACGAACGGTCCCTGCACGAGCTGGAGGACGGGCTGAGCGAGGAGCTGATCGCCGAGCTGCACCGGATCACGCTGCCGTTCACCGACGACCGCTCCCCCTCCGACGCCGAGCTGCGGATCGCCCAGGCCCAGCTGGTCGGCTGGCTCGAGGGCCTGTTCCACGGCATCCAGACGGCGCTGGTGGCCCAGCAGATGGCGGCACAGAACCAGCTGGTGCAGATGCGCAAGGCGCTGCCGCCGGGGGTCGCGCCGCAGCAGGGTATGCCGCAGATGGGGCTGTCGGGCCAGACGGAGCGGGGCGAGACCGGCACCGGGCAGTACCTCTAGGCGGGCCGGGAGCGGCGATCACGGCACCGGGCTGGGCCGTTCGTTACTTCCTGCGATGAAGCGATACCCGCGCGCACGAAACGCTGCGCGCAGTAACGACTGATTCGATTCAGCTTCGGTGGGGGTCGGGGATATGGGGATGGGGATTATGAGTGGTTGGCTATGGGGGTGGGTGGCGACGGAGCCTCAGCCCTTGACCGAGCCGGCGAGCAGGCCGCGGACGAAGTAGCGCTGCAGCGCGAAGAACACCACCAGCGGTAGCAGGATCGAGATGAACGCGCCCGCGGTGAGCAGATGCCAGTCCTGGCCGCGGTCGCCGGTCATCGCTGCCAGCGCTGCGGTCAGCGGCTGCACGGTGCGAGAGCCGCCGGAGAAGGTCAGCCCGACCAGCAGGTCGTTCCAGACCCAGAGGAACTGGAAGATCGCGTAGCTTGCGATCGCCGGCATCATCAGCGGCAGCATCACCCGGCCGAACACCGTCACGTGCCCGGCACCGTCGATCCGGGCCGCCTCGATCAGGTCCCGCGGAACCTCGGACATGAAGTTGTGCAGCAGGAAGATCGCCAACGGTAGCCCGAACAGGGTGTGCGCCACCCATAAGGACACGAACGGGAACATGTCGTTGACCGCCGTACCGGAGAAGATCCGCAGCAGCGGGATGAGCGCCATCTGCAACGGCACGATCTGCAGCGTGAACACGGCAACGAACACGGCGTCCCGCCCGCGCCACTTCAGCACGGAGAACGCGTACGAGGCCATGATCGCCAGCACCAGCGGCGCGATCGTGGCCGGGATGGTGATCACCAGCGAGTTCTGGAAGTACACCGCCAGGTTCGTGGACGTCGCCCCACCGAGGATCCGCTGGTAGTTCTCCAGGGTGAACTGCGGGTCAGACAGGATGGTCCACCAGCCCGAGGACTTGATCTCCGCCTCCGGGCGCAGCGAGGAGACGAACAGCCCGAAGGTGGGCACGGTCCACAGCACCGCGATCACCAGCGCGATCGCACTGCCGATCCGGTTCGACGCGCGCCGCTTGAACCCGGTGGCAGCGGAGCGCCGGACCACTGGCGCGGACGGTTTCGATGACGTCCTCGTGTCCGTAGTCATCCCCGCACCGCCTTGTTCTTCGTCATCTGTCGCACGTTGTAGGCCACCAGCGGGATGACCAGGAGGAAGATCACCACCGCCATCGCGGACCCGATGCCGTTGTCACCGAAGGTGAAGGACCACTCGTACATCTCGTTGGCCAGCACCTGGGTGTTGAACTCGGCACCGGTCATCGTCCGGGTGATATCGAAGATCTTCAGCGTCGCGATCGAGATCGTGGTCAGCACCACCACCAGCGAGGGCCGGATGCTCGGCACGGTGATCCGCCAGAACATCTGCCAGCCGCTCACCCCGTCCAACCGGGCCGCCTCGATGATGTCATTCGGGACCGCCTTGATCGCCGCCGAGAGCACCACCATCGCGAACCCGGCCTCGATCCAGACCAGCACCAGGATCAGGAACACCGTGTTCATCGGTGCGTCCTGGAGGAAGCGCACCGGTTCGAAGCCGAGCCAGGTGATCAGTGCGTTCAACAGTCCGATCTGGTCCTGTGCCGCACCGCGGTACTCGTAGACGAACTTCCAGATGATGCCGGCCCCCACGAAGGAGATCGCCATCGGCAGGAAGAGCAGGGACTTGGCCACCTTCTCCAGCCGCGACTTGTCCACCAGCACCGCGTACACCAGGCCGATCGCCGTGGACAGCAGCGGCACCAGCACCACCCAGAGCAACGTGTTCCGGATCGCGATGATGCCGGCCGGGTTCTCCCACAGGTAGGCGTAGTTGTCCAGGCCGACGAAGGCCTCGCTGCGCTTGTCCATCACGGACATCCAGAGCGTGCGCACCGCCGGGTAGATCTGACCGAGTACGAGCAGCAGCAGGGCCGGGCCGGCGAAGACCGCCACCATCACGCCCACAGTGCGCCGTCCCTTGGCCCGGTCGGCCAGCCGAGCTACCAGCAGCAGGACGGCCATCACCGCAGCGAAGGCCAGGATCGCAAGGATCAGCTGGCCGTTCTTGGAATAGAGGAAGAACCCCACGACGCGCCTCCCGGGGTGGTCGGAGTCGAGGACGGCAGGGGTGGGCCGGGGCGCTCAGCGCGCCCCGGCCCACCTCGTGCTCAGCCCTGCGGCCAGCTGTCCTCGATCGCGGTGAGCGCCTGCTCAGCATCCACCTGACCGTCGATCCACTTGGTCATCTCCGACCAGAAGGTCCCGGCACCCACGGACGAGGGCATCAGGTCCGAACCGTCGAAGCGCACCACCGCACTGTCGTCCTGCATCAGCTCCAGGGTCAGTCGCAGCACGTCCGAGGAGGCGTTGGCCGGGTCGACACCCTGGTTCGGGCTGACCACACCACCGATGGACACTCGCGAGTTCGCCCACTCGGCGGAGGCCAGGTAGGCCGCGACGGCCTGCGTGGCCTCGTTGTCGTTGAAGGCGGCCACGTTGTCACCGGCCACCAGCAGCGGCTGCTCGTCGGCGGAGTCTGCCGGCAGGTAGAAGGCGAAGATGTCACCGTCCGGGCCGACGTCGGTGCCCTCGGGCATCTGCGCCTCGAAGAAGGACGCGGCGCGGAACATGAAGCAGTTGTCCTCGAGCACCTGCAGGCCCGCATCGGCCCAGGCAGTGGCCGCGATGGACCGCGGGTCGCCGATGCCACCGTTGACGTAGTCCGGGTTCTGCAGGATGTCGCCCACCCGCTGCAGCGACGCCAGGATCTGCGGGTCGTCGAACGGGATCTCGTGGTCGACCCACTGGTCGTAGACGTCCGGCCCGGCCTCGCGCAGCACCGAGTCCTCGAGGAAGTCGGTCGCCGGCCAGCCGGTGGCGCCACCGGACTCGATTCCGAAGCACCAGGGCTTGACCGAGTCGCTGCCATGGTCGGCCACGATCGTGTCGGTCAGGGCCATCATGTCGTCCCAGGTCTCCGGGACCTCGTACCCGTTCTCCTCGAACGTACTCGGGGAGTACCAGACGAAGGACTTCACCGAGCCCATGATCGGGATGCCGTACTGCTCGCCGTCGATGTTGCCGTACGTCAGCCAGTCCTCGGTGTAGTTCGCACCGGCCTGCTCCATCGCCGCATCTCCGGCCGGTACCAGATGGTCGCCTTCGACCATCCGCTGGATCAGGCCGGGCTGGGGGAAGATCGCCAGGTCGGGGGCGTTGCCACCCTCCACCTGCACGAAGATCTGCGACTCGAACTCGTTCGTACCGTTGTGCTCGATGGTGATACCCGTGCAGGCGATGAAGTCCGCCCAGGACTCCTCGAGCTGGTCGGCTTCCTGGTCGGAGATCGTCGAGGAGATCGACACCGTCTCGCCGTCGAAGGTGCCGTACTGCTCGAAGGCGGCACAGTCGGCGTCGGCCTCTCCCCCGCCACCGCCGTCGCCGCCGCCACCGAGATCGTCGCCGGCACACGCCGTCAGGGCGAGCGCGAGAGCCGCACCGCCCGCTGCCGCAGCGCTCGCGCGCCGCATCGTAGATGAGATCACTTGGACGTCCTCCTGAACTAGTGGTGCGAGAAGCCGGAACGGGGCGGTATCGCTCACTCCGCCGTCTGAATCTGTTGCCGCCGGCCTGGCGGGGCTCGCTTCGCTCACTCCTTGGCCGACTCTCCTATTGCCGCCGGCCTGGCGGGGCTCGCTTCGCTCACTCCTTGGCCGACTCTCCTATTGCCGCCGGCCTGGCGGGGCTCGCTTCGCTCACTCCTTGGCCGACTCTCCTATTGCCGCCGGCCTGGCGGGGCTCGCTTCGCTCACTCCTTGGCCGTCGGGCGAGCGTCAGAGGGGTCTGCACTGACGCCGGACCTCTATGCAAGCGCTTACGTTACGGGAATGCAAGGGGTTTGGTGCACCGGGAAGATAACGATCAGGTCACGCTCGTCGCCACCGCGCCCCCAGGTGGATCCGACCGGGACTGCGAGTGGTCAGCCGACCGGCGGCGGGCCGGTGGTACCGCGGACCACGAGTTCGACCGGGAAGATCAGCTCCTCGGCCACCCGGGCGCCGGTCAGCATCTCCAGCACCAGAGCAGCGCCGGCGGCGCCCAGCTCGGCAGCGTCCTGGCGCACAGTGGTGAGGTTCACCAGATCGGACATATCGTGCCCGTCGATGCCGATCACGCTCAGCTCCTCGGGCACCGCACGGCCGACATCTCGCGCCGCCTGCAGCACACCGAACGCCATATCGTCGGAGATGGCGAACACCGCCGTCACGTCCGGCCGCGCGCGCAACAGCTCGGCCATCCGTTCCCGGGCGTCGGTCTGGCCGAAGTCACCGGGCACCACCAGCTGCGGGTCGACCGCTACTCCGGCCGCGGTCAGCACCTCCTCGTAGGCCCGCTGACGCAGCGCCGGCGGAGACCAGGGCGTCTGCTCCTCACCGGAGGCGGTGAGCAGGGCGATCCTGCGGTGCCCCAGACCAAGGAGATGATCCATCGCCACCCGGGCTGCGCCGTCGTCATCGATACGGACCGTGACCCGGCCGGGCGGACCCGCACTGATGAACACCACCGGCACGCCCAACCCGTCCAGGATCGCTTCCTCGTCGGAATCCACCGGCATCCCGACCACGAGCACTGCGTCCACCCGCCGGCGCAGCACGAACGGGTCCAGGCGGTTGCGCTCGGTCCCGTCGGCGCGCTCGAAGGAGTACAGCAGCGCATCGAAGCCCTCCCCGCGCAGGGTCCGCTCGATGCCCTCGGTCACGCTGCCGTGGAACCAGCGCCGGATCCACGGGGTGAGCACCCCGATCGTGCGCGTGCGGCCGCTGGCTAGCGAGGAGGCCGAGGCGCTCGGCGCATACCCGAGCCCGCGGGCAACCTCCAGCACACGGGCTCGGGTGGACTCACTCACCCCGGGCAGATCCCGCAGGGCGCGCGAGACCGTGGCCGTGGAGACGCCGGCGGCCCGTGCCACATCGTCGATGGCAGCGTTCACGGCAGGTCAGTGTGCCCTAGTGGCCCGGCTCGCGCAGCACGGCGTCAAGGACTGGGACGAGACCGTCGGCCTCGACCGGCCCGGTGTGCCAGCGTGCTGCGGCCCGGGTGGTCTCGTCCGCACCGCCCATCGCCACGCTCACCGCGGCCCAGCCGAACATCTCGATGTCGTTCTGCCCGTCGCCAGCAGCCAGGGTGGCCTCGGCTGCCACACCGAGCCGCTCGCGCACCAGCTCCAGCCCGCTGGCCTTGGAGATACCGTCCGGGGCGATGTCCAGCCAGGCGGTCCAGCCGACGGCGTAGCTCACCCCGTGCAGGCCCGATCGGGCGACCAGGTCGTGGAAGTCCTGGGACTGCAGTCCCGGAGCGCGCACGGTCACCCGAACCGCCGGCTCCGCGCACATCTGCTCGAAGTCGATCACCCGCACCACTCCGGACAGCTCGCCGATCGGGAACTCGGAGGTGACCGCGTACCCGCGGCCCAGGTCCTCCACGGCGAAGATCCCCTCGGGCAGGTGCTCGCGCAGCAGCCTCAGCGAGGGGCCGGGGTCGAAGGTGACCACATCGGTGAACTCGTAGCCGCCGCCGGAGATCTGCGGATCCAGCCGGACCACCACCGCCCCGTTGGAGCAGACCGCCCAGCCGGTGTCCAGGCCCAGCTCGGCGAGCACCGGCAGAGTCGCATGTGTGGAGCGGCCGGTGGAGAGCACCACATGGGTCCCGGAGCCGGCCACCCGCCGGACGGCGGTGCGCACCTCCTCGGAGATCCTGCCGTCGTGGTGCAGGATCGTGCCGTCGATGTCCAGCGCCACCAAGGAGCTGGGTCCCGGGGTGATCTCAGTGAGCGCGACCGGCTCGAAGCTGACGCTCACCGTGCCTCCTGCCCGCTCATGAGGCCACCGGTTCCAGCACCTCGCGCCCACCGAGGAACGGCCGCAGCCCCTCCGGTACCCGGACGCTGCCGTCCGGGAGCTGGTGGTTCTCCAGGAGGGCCACGATCCAGCGGGTGGTGCCGAGGGTGCCGTTCAGCGTGGCCACCGGCCGGTTGCCGGACTCGGTGCGCTCCCGGATGCCGAGCCGCCGAGCCTGGTACGTGGTGCAGTTCGAGGTGGAGGTCAGCTCCAGGTAGCGCTCCTGGGTGGGCAGCCAGGCCTCGCAGTCGTACTTGCGGGCGGCGCTGGTGCCCAGGTCCCCGGCAGCGGTATCGATCACCCGGTAGGGCAGCTCCACCAGGGCGAGCATCTCCTCCTCCCAGGCGAGCAGGCGCTCATGCTCAGCGGCGGCGTCCTCGATCCGGACGTAGCTGAACATCTCCACCTTGTGGAACTGGTGCACCCGGATGATGCCGCGGGTGTCCTTGCCGTAGGAGCCGGCCTCGCGGCGGTAGCAGGCCGACCAGCCGGCGTAGCGCTTCGGGCCGGCAGACAGGTCGAGGATCTCGCCGGAGTGGTAGCCGGCCAGCGCGACCTCGGAGGTACCGACCAGGTACAGGTCGTCCGCGGGCAGGTGGTAGATCTCGTCGGCGTGCTCACCGAGGAAGCCGGTACCGGCCATGATCTCGGGCTTGACCAGCGTGGGGGTGATCACGGGGGTGAACCCGGCGCTGGTGGCCTTGGCGATAGCGGCGTTCAGCAGCGCGAGCTCCAGCTGCGCGCCGACGCCGGTGAGGTAGTAGAACCGGGCACCGGAGACCTTGGCGCCGCGTTCGGTGTCGATCGCGCCGAGCCGCTGGCCCAGGTCCAGATGATCCGCGGGGGTGAAGCCCTCGGCGGCGAAGTCCCGCGGGGTGCCCTCGGTGCGCAGCACCACGTAGTCGTCCTCGCCGCCGGGCGGGACGCCGTCGAGCACGAGATTGGGCAGCGTGGCGAGCAGGGCGTCCAGGTGGGCCTGTGCCTCGTTCGCCTCCGTCTCGGCGGACTTGACCTGCTCGGCGAACGCTTTGGCCTTCGCCAGCACCGCGGGCCGCTCCTCCGGGGAGGCTTTGCCCACGGACTTGGAGATCACCTTCTGCTCGGCTCGCTGGTTCTCGAACGCGGCGAGCAGTGCGCGGCGGCTCTCGTCGGCATCGAGGACCCGGTCCACCAGCTCGGGGTCGGCGCCGCGGGCACGCTGGCTCGCGCGGGCGACGTCGGGGTCCTCACGCAGGCTCTTCAGATCGATCACACCTCCGAGGGTATCTGGCCCGGCGGGGCGGATGCCGCCGAGCGAGCACCGCGCCGAGGACCAGGGACAACAGGAGGCTGCCCAGGCACTGGGCAGCCCAGGCACTTGGCCGCCCAGCCCAGCGGCGGCTGAGTACCCGAGTGCGGACTGAGGACCAGAATTTCGGCGCTCGGTCCGGCAATCCGGTACGCCCGCGGCTGCGGGAGCCCCCGATCCGGCGCCTGGCGCAAGGCAGCACCGCGAACAGGGTGCCGGAAGCGGCCCCGCCGGATACCTTTGCGCCATGACGTGGGAGCAGACCGTGAGCGTGGTGGCACTGGTGGTGGCGCTGGCCGCCCTGGTGGTCGGGATCATCATCCTGGGCAAGATCCGCGAGCGCGGGGCACGGGTGGCGCCGCTGACCCGCGAGAACGAGCCGGCACCACAGGACGGAACCACGCCGGAGGAAGAGCCCGCCCCACCGGGCCCGGCAGCGTTCGTGCTGAACCCGATCAAGGCCGACGGCCCCGCACTGCGCCGCCGGGCGGCGGAGATCGCTGCCGACCTGGCGATGCCGGAGCCACTCTGGTTCGAGACCACTGTCGAGGACCCGGGCGTCGGGCAGACGCGGGCGGCGATCGCCGCCGGCGCTTCGGTGGTGGTAGCCGCCGGCGGTGACGGCACGGTCCGCACGGTGGCCGAGGTGCTGGCCGGCACCGAGATACCGATGGCCCTGCTGCCGCTGGGCACCGGCAACCTGCTCGCCCGCAACCTGGATCTGCCACTGGCCAGCACCGAGCTGCTCATCCACACCGCTCTCGGTGGTGTGGACCACTCGATCGACCTGGGCTGGATTCGCGCCGAGAACGTCCCGGTGTCCGCCGACGATGCCGAGACAACGGCGGCGCCCGCGGACGGTGGCGAAACGGCACCGGCCGAAGACACCAGCCCCGCCCCCGAGCACCTCTTTCTCGTCATGGCCGGCATCGGTTTCGACGCGCAGATGGTGGCCGGCGCCGGGGACGAGCTGAAGGCCAGGATGGGCTGGTTCGCCTACTTCCTCGCCGGAGCCCGGCACTTGCACGGGCGCAAGACCCGGCTCCAGATGCAGGTCGGCGAAGGTGAGGTGCGTCCGCTACAGGTGCGCAGTCTGCTGTTCGCCAACTGTGGCCGCCTCCCCGGTGGGATCGTGTTGCTGCCCGACGCCGAGCTCGACGACGGCTGGCTCGACGTCGCCGCCCTGGACACCCGCGGCGGTGTGCTCGGTTGGGCCTCGCTGTTCGGGAAGGTGGTGCTGCAGGGCCTGGGTATCCGCCGCCAGCTGCCGGCACCGAGCTCGATCGAGTTCTGGCGGGGCCGCGAGATGCAGGTGATCAGCGACCGGCCCGACCAGGTGCAGGTGGACGGCGATCTGATCGGGGAGGCGAACCGGCTCAGCGTGCGCGTGCAGGCGTCCGGGCTGCGGGTGCGTACCCGCTAGGTCGACGGCGTCTGTCACCCTCTCCGCGCTGCCTCACCTCCACTCCCTCACCGTTTCTCCGCACCGGCGCTCTAGTCTGGTGCGGATGCCTGCGTCCACCCGGATCTACCTCCGCCCTCGAGCTGCTCTGGCCGCGGCGGCGGTCGTCCTGCTCGCCGTCCTGGTCGCGTTGCTGGCCGGGACACCCACCGCACGGGCCGGCAGCAGCGCTGATCCGGCCGGGTCCGCTCCGGCGCCGGCGTCGACTCGCCTACCGGCCGAGCCCGCCGCCGGCTCGGACACTGACACCCCGATGGTGGTGATCGGCGTCGCCGGGTTGTCCTGGTCCGATCTGAACGAGGACACCCCCGCTCTGGAGGACCTCTCCTCCGGCGGGATCGGCTCGCTGGTGGTGCGTAGCGTGCACTCGGTCACCTGCCCCGCCGACGGCTGGCTCAGCCTCACCTCCGGCTCCCGCGCCGCCGACGCCCGCGGTCAGTGCCGCACGCTGGCGGATCCGGTCGACGGACAGGTCCCGGACTGGGAGGACTACACCGCCGAGGTGGCGGACCAGAGCTACGATGCCCGGCTCGGCCTGCTCCGCTCCACCATGGACGACGGCGGCGTGCGCGCCACCCCGATCGGCCCGGGTGCGGCGATCGCCCTGGCCGGTGCCGAGGGTGGGGTGGAGGGCTACCAACCGCTGGCCCGCACCGACGAGCTGGCCGATCAGGTGAGCGAGGCCGCCGGCTCGGCGGACCTGCTGGTGATCGACGCCGGCACGATCATCGACCCGGAGGACGTGGAGGAGGCCGAGGATGCGAACGAGGTGGTCCGCCCCGAGCCGCTGCCTCGCGAGGACCAGGTCCAGCTGATCGATGACCGGTTGGCGCAGATCCTCGCCGGTCTGCAGACCGCCTCCCCGGACGGGGAGCTACCCACGGTGCTGCTCGCCGGGATCGCCGACTCGGGCGAGTCCGGGCTGCGCACGGTCGCCGTGACCGGCCACGGCGCCCCCGCCGGACTGCTCAGTGCCAGCTCCACGCGGCAGCCGGGGTACGTGATGAGCACTGACCTGTTCACTACCGTGGTCACGCATTTCGGCCTCAATGACCAGGTGCCCGCCGGGGCCACGATGGGCTCGCCCATCCAGGTCGCTCCCGGTCCGGTCGACGACGGCGGAGCTCGCCTGCAGGAGGTCATCGATGCCGATGTGCATGCCCAAGCGGTCCAACCGATCGTGCCGGCGTATTTCCTGCTGCTGGTGCTGCTGAACCTGGCGTTGTTCGCCACGGTCACCCTGATCCTGAAACGCTCCACCGCCAACCGGATCGGGATGGCGCTCTCCCGCCGGTTCGGCAAACGACGCGGCGTGGAGTGGGTGCGCTACCGGCTGAACCGGCCGGTACCGGCACTGCACACCCTGCGGATCGTGGCGCTCGGTATCGGCGCGATGCCGATCGCCTCCTTCCTCGCGAACCTGCTGCCCTGGTGGCGGGCCCAGCCGCCGGTGCTGGCCCTGGCCGCGCTGATCGTGGCCATCGACGCGCTGATCGTGATCCTCTCCCTGATCGGACCATGGCGGCGCCACACCTTCGGCCCGGCGGCCCTCGTGGCCGGGGTGACCGCGGTCGTGCTGGCCGTGGATGTGGTCACGGGAGCCACGATGCAGATCTCCGCGGTGATGGGGGTCTCCGCACTGGTCGGGGCCCGGTTCTACGGCATGAACAACACCTCGTTCGCTCTTTTTACTGTGGCCTCGCTGATGGTGACGATCGTGATCGCCAACCCGCTGGTCCTCGCCGGGCGACGGCGTATCGCGGCCGTTCTGGTGATGGTGATCGGCGTAGTGGTCGCCGCCCTGGACGGCGCTCCGGCCTTCGGCGCAGACTTCGGTGGCCCGCCCGCGATCCTCGCCGCGTTCGGGGTGCTGGCGCTGCTCGCCCTCGGGGTACGGCTGAACTGGAAGCGGGTGCTGGGGGTGGTGGTCCTGGCCGGGATGGCGTCGGTAGCGCTGGCGTTCGTGGACTGGCTGCGCCCCCCGGCCGACCGCACCCACCTGGGCCGGTTCTTCCAGACCGTGCTGGACGGCGGACTCTGGGAGGTGATCTGGCGCAAGCTGGACCAGAACATCTCCATCGTGTTCGGCAACCGCCCGCTGACCATCCTGGCGATCTGCGGGGTGCTCACCGTGGTGTACGTCCTCGCCCGGCCGATTCGCACCGCGCTGTCCTCACCGCGCGGCGGCGAGTTCGCCTGGCTCTCGGCGGGGAACCCGATCTCGCTGATGGGCAGGGATGCGCCGATGCTCAAGCCCGGTCTGGCGGCGCTCGCCGTTGCACTGGGCACCGGAATGGCGATCAACGACTCCGGTATCGCGATCGCCGCGATCGGGGTCTCCCTAGGCGTGCCGTTGCTGATCGCGGCCACCACCACCTGGATGCTCAGCCTGCGGGACCTGCCCGAGGTGACCGAAGCCTCCGGCTCGGTGGAGGCAGCCGACGTGGTCGAGGCGAGACGAGCGCGGGAGTCTCAGTCCGCGTCGGAGCGCGGGGAGTCCTGATCCGCAGGAGAACGCGCGGCCCTCGGCTCAGCGGAGTCCTGCTCGCCACTCGCAGCCACCTGGTCCGGCCGAGATCCACCAGCCTCCGCCCCGGATGAGCTGTTACCCGGGTGAGCCGGCTCTGCCCGCCCAGCACCGCCGTCGTCCTCGATCTCGGCATCCCGGGCGATCTTGTGCTTGTAGTGCCGGAACCGGCGAGCAGCCACCGCCATCATCACGTCCCGGTACTGCGCGGCGCGGTGCAGCTGACCGGCCATATCGCTGCCGCTGGCACGGTGGCTGAGGTCGCAGGGCACCTCCACCACGGCGAAGCCCTGCTTCAGCACGTCCATCGTCATCCCGGTCTCCACGCCCCAGCCGCGGGCGAGTGGGGTGGCGGCGTCGAACGCGGCGCGGGTCAGGCAGCGCTGCCCGGAGAGCGGTTGCGTCGGCGCCCAGCCGGTGGCCTTGTGGATGGACCGGCGGGCCAGCCCGGTGACGAGCCCGCGCCCGCCTGCTCCAGGCTGCTTGGGCAGCACCGCGATCGACATGTCCGCCTTGCCGGCCAGGACCGGAGGCACCAGTGGGGCGGCGTTCACCGCTGTGGCGCCCAGGTCGGCGTCGACGAACAGCAGCAACCGCGGCGGCAGGTCCTCGGCATCGCGCATCGCCACCACGGAGGCACCGGTCTCCATCGCCGAAGCCTTGCCGCGGTTGACCGAGTGCCGCACCACCACCGCGCCGGCGCGGCGGGCGAGGTGCTGGGTGTCGTCCTCACTGCCGTCGTCCACCACGAGCACCAGGTCGACGTGCGGGATCGCCCGGACGGCGCGCACCGTGGCGGCGATCCGGTCTTCCTCGTCCTTGGCCGGGATCACCGCAGCGACCCGCACTGTGGTCGGGTCATAGCGCGGTACCGGCATCGGCCCCGTGTCGGGTGTGCGACGCCGGATCACGCGCAGCGGATTTCGTCCTCCGTCGCCCTGCTCCCGGCTCACAGTGTCAGCCTATCGGTCTCAGCGCAGTGTGACCTGCCGTGACACGATCCCGGCGCGGGCGCGTCGCTCATCGGCATTCAGCGGATCGGTGACGGCGAGCGCCTCGGCCAGGCGGTCGGCGAACACCGGGGCCGGGGCCTCCAGCTCCTCGGCCTCGGTTCCCGGAGCCAGCTCCCAGACCGGGATGACCAGCCCACAGGAACGGAAGGCGCCGATGAACTTCGACCCCTCGTCCAAGGCGGAGGTGCCGGCAGCGCGCAACCGGGCCAGCGCGTCCAGGAGGTTCTCCTCTTCCTCGACGCGGGACCAGCGCAGGAACTCGCGTGGGCCCATCCGGCACCAGTACGCACTCGGTACGGACTCGAGCTTGACCGTGGGCACGATCGCGCCGGCGAACTCCTCCAGCGCGGCGGACAGCTCCGCGGTGGGCTCGGTATCCGGCGGAACGACGAAGTCGAACGTGTCGTGCACGGTGACCTCGAACGGCCGGTCGACCTCCAGCATGTCCTGCAACCGTGGACCGGGGCCGGGGAGGTCGAGGTGGTTCAGGCTGG
Source organism: Ruania zhangjianzhongii (assembly GCF_008000995.1). Taxonomy (NCBI): domain Bacteria; kingdom Bacillati; phylum Actinomycetota; class Actinomycetes; order Micrococcales; family Ruaniaceae; genus Ruania; species Ruania zhangjianzhongii. The sequence goes on along the minus strand of NZ_CP042828.1, from coordinate 611,302 downwards.
TGCCGGGCTCGGAGTCGAGCATCTGCTCCAGCGCCGAGGCCAGGTCGCGGCTGGGGTCACCACTGCTGGTGACGCTCTGCAGGGCGATCAGGATGGCGCCATCCTCGCGGTGCATCGCGGGGATCATCCCGGGCAGCACCGTCGCGATGGTCACGTCCCGGTCGCCGTACTCCGCTGTGGTGTGCACCTGGGCGGTGGCGGCCGGGACCACCTCGCGCAGCGCCACCCAGTCGGCCTCACCGGGCAGTCCCTCGAAGGAGCGCCGCGGCGCGGGGTTCGCGGACTGTGCGGCTGCGGCCTTGCGCGCCGCCCGCCGAGCCGCCACCTTCTCGTTGACCGGGCCCTTCTTCTTCCGTTTCGCCATGAGGCAAGCCTAGTCGCCGTGGCGCGGCTGCCGGTGCGGCTGAACCGTTCGGGAGGCACCCAGACGGACAGGCCGTTACGCCGGTTCGAACCCGTCGTCCTCGCGGACCACCAGATCGGCGCGCTCCCGGGTCCCCTCCACCAGCTGCGCATTGGCCTCGTCCACGTCGCGGATCCACTGCGCGGCAGCGGCGGGGTTCTTGCCGAAGCGGATGTGCCGCGCCAACAGTCGACGACGGCGGAGCTCGGGTGGGGTCTGGCAGTACCAGACCTCCGCGAGCTCGGCGGGCAGCTCCTGCCAGGGCCCAGTTCCGGCGAGTAGGTAGTTGCCCTCGGTGATGACCAGGCGATGCTGGGCCAGCACCGGGATCGTGCCGCTGATCGGTTGCTCCAGCGTGCGTTCGAACCCGGGGGCGTAGACCACGTGCTGCTGCTCGAGGCGAATGCGGCGCAGAAGGGCGAGGTAGCCGTGCCCGTCGAAGGTGTCGATGGCGCCCTTGCGGTCGGCGCGGCCGAGGCGGGTGAGCTCCACATCGGCGAGGTGGAAGCCGTCCATCGGCACCAGCACGGCCACCTCACCGTCCTGGTTGAGGTACCGGATCAGGGCCTCGGCGAGGGTGGACTTGCCCGCTCCGGGTGGGCCGGTGAGTCCGAGGATCGTGCGCTGCGGGGCCCTCGCGAGCGCGTCGGCACGCTGGCGGAGCGTGTCCGGGAGCCGGATCGCCGGGATGGCGTCTGGGGCGGTCATCGCTGCGTCGTCGCCAGACGCAGCGCCGTGCGCACCGCCGTGCGCACCGCCGTGGGCAACTGCTGCGTCGTCGCCAGACGCTGCACCGTGCACAGCGCCGTCCGCTACCGCTGCGCCGTCCTCAGAGGAGGGTGTAGCCACCATCGATCACCACATTCTGGCCCACTACGTAGCGGGACCGGTCGGAAGCGAGGTAGACCACCAGGTCGCCGAGCTCGTCCGGTTCACCCATCCGGCCGGACGGAATCCGGGAGTGCCACTCCTGCGCCATCTGCGGATCGCTGGCCGCCACGTCCCGGGTCATGTCGGAGGCGAAGTAGCCGGGCGCGATCGCATTCACCCGAATCCCCGCCGGCAGCCACTCGACCGCGAGACTCTTGGTGAGCATCGCGACCGCCGCCTTGCTGGTGTTGTAGGCGGCCTGGGTCTGCGGCACGTTGACGATCTCGCCGGACATCGACGAGACGTTCACCACGGCGCCTTCCAGCCCGGCAGCGATCGCGCGGCGGGCGAACTGCTGGGCGGGCAGGAACGTCCCGGTGATGTTCACCGCGAGCATGCGGTCCCACTCGGCGCGGCCGATGTCCAGGGCAGGGGTGGGTGAGGCGATCCCAGCGGCGTTGACCAACACGGTCGCCACCCCCAGCTCGGTCTCGACCCCGTCCAGCGCTGCGCCGATCGAATCTTCCTCGGTCACGTCGCAGTGCAATCCGATCGCGGCCGCACCGGTCTCCTCGCTCAGTGCACGGGCGGAGGCGGCGACGTCCTCGAGCACGTCGAGCAGTGCCACTTGGGCTCCGTGCCGGGCCAGCGCGCTCGCCATCGCCAGCCCCAGTCCGCGGGCTCCGCCGGTGACGACTGCTGTGCGGCCGGTGAAGAGCTGCTCGGATGTGGTCATCGCGGTCCGCCAGCGTCAGTGCCGCCGGATGTGGCCGGCACTCCGTTCGGATAGATGACCGCCTTCACCGAGTCGTGCTCAGTTGTGCCCACCATCAGGGCAGCGGCGGTCTCGGCGAGCTCGAACCGGTGCGTGACCAGCTGCGCCACCTTGATCCGCCCCGAGGCCACCAACGCGATCGCCGTGGGCCAGGTGTGGGCGTACCGGTTGACCAGGCTGATGGTCAGCTCGCGCGGGTTGAGCTGGGGCAGCGGGAGGGCGACCGTCTCGTCCTTGGCGATACCGACCACGGCAGCACGCCCGGCCTGGCCCAGCCGGTGCAGACCATCGGCGAGCGCTCCGGGGGCGCCGGAGCACTCCAGCAGCACATCGAACCTGTCTCCGGCTGCCTCGCCGACCAGCTCGGTCTCGCAGCCCAGGTCGCGGGCCAGTCCGAGGCGGAACTCGGAGAGGTCGGTGACGGTGACCTCGCTCGCGCCCAGCGCCAGGGCAGCGGCGGCGGCCAGCAGCCCGACCGGACCGGCACCGCTGACCAGGACCCGGTCTCCCGGTTCCAGCTGTGCGCGCCGGCAGGCCCACAGGCCCACCGACAGCGGTTCCAGCAGTGCGCCCTCCTCGAAGGTCATCGCCTCGGGGAGCACGAACAACGTACGCGAGTCCACCGTCATGAACTGCTGCAGTGCGCCGTCGAACGGGGGTGTGGCGAGGAACTGCAGATCCGGGCAGAGGTGGTAGCGCCCGGCCCGGCACTCGGCGCAGGTGTAGCAGGGTGTGCCCGGTTCGATCGCGACCCGGTCGCCCACGGCGACGTTGCGGACCTCCTCCCCTACTGCACTAACCACCCCGGCTGCCTCGTGCCCGAGCACGATCGGTGCCTCGACCACATAGTTCCCGATCCGCCCGAGCCTCAGGTAGGCGGTGTCTGATCCGCACACGCCCACCGCTTCTACGCGCACCACCGCCTCCTCTGCGCCGGGGGGGGCGGACCTCGCGGTCCTCCAGTCGGATGTCGTTGAGCCCGTGCATGACGGCGGCCCTGTTGTGCATCAGTGCGTCTCCTTCCGCTGGGGTCATTGGACCGCCCCGATGGCTACTCCGGCAACTATCGGCGCCACCGGACGCCGTCACGAGCCGGTTCGCGGCGCTGCTCGACCGGTTCGCAGGCACCCGGGTGGGAGCAGCCGCGCGATAGGTGTTTTCGTTCGGATCGACCGTGCGACGGTGGGGTGGCACGATGGCGGGTATGCACGAGCGAGCAGGGCAGGTGGCCCGCCCCGAGGACCTCATCGATACCGACGCTGTGGTGGGCGCCTACTACGACCGCTCGCCCGATGCTGACGATCCGGCGCAGCAGGTGGCGTTCGGCACGTCCGGGCACCGCGGTTCCAGCCTGGACGGTGCGTTCAACGAGGCGCACATCGTGGCGATCACCCAGGCGATCGTGGAGTACCGCGCCGCCGCTGAGATCGACGGCCCGCTCTACATCGGCCGGGACACGCACGCCCTCTCCGGCCCGGCGCAGCGCACCGCTCTGGAGGTCCTCGCCGCCGCGGGCGTGCAGGTGCGGATCGACGCCCGTGACTCCTGGACACCTACTCCGGCGCTGTCCCACTCGATCCTGCGGCACAACGGCGCAGGTTCCAGCGAAGGAGTGCGCACCCAGGGGCCCGGGGTGGCCGACGGCATCGTGGTGACCCCCTCGCACAACCCCCCACGCGATGGCGGCTTCAAGTACAACCCGCCGCACGGCGGACCGGCCGGCTCGGACGCTACCGCCCAGATCGCGGCGAGGGCGAACGAGCTGCTGCGCTCCGGCGTCGAGAAGGTGGCCCGCACCCCGTATGAACGGGCGGTGGATGCGGACAACGTGGCCAAGCACGACTACCTGCTCACCTACGTCGATGACCTGGACCAGGCGCTGGACCTGGATGCCATCCGCGAGGCGGGGGTGCGCATCGGCGCCGACCCCCTCGGTGGGGCGTCGGTGGAGTACTGGGCGGCGATCGCCGAGCGGCACAACCTGGACCTGACCGTGGTGAATCCGCAGGTGGATCCGCGCTGGTCGTTCATGACGCTGGACTGGGACGGTAAGATCCGGATGGACTGCTCCTCCCCGTCGGCGATGGCCTCGCTGGTGGCGCGGATGCGCGGCGACGGTCCGCCGGCATTCGATATCGCCACCGGGAACGATGCCGACTCCGACCGGCACGGCATCGTCACCCCGGACGGCGGGCTGATGAACCCGAACCACTACCTCGCCGTGGCGATCGGGTACCTGTTCACCCACCGACCCCAGTGGCCGGCCGAGGCCGCGGTGGGCAAGACGCTGGTCTCCTCCGCCCTGATCGACCGGGTGGTGGCAGCGACCGGGCGGCGCCTGGTGGAGGTGCCGGTGGGGTTCAAGTACTTCGTGCCCGGGCTGCTGGATGCGTCGGTGGCGTTCGGCGGGGAGGAGTCGGCCGGGGCCTCGTTCCTGCGCACCGACGGCACCGTGTGGACCACGGACAAGGACGGCATCCTGCTCGCGCTGCTCGGAGCGGAGATCCTCGCCGTGACCGGCCGCTCGCCCAGTCAGCTGCACGAGGAGCAGGTGGCCGCCCACGGCGAGAGCTGGTACGCCCGCGTGGACGCCCCGGCCACCCGGGAGCAGAAAGCCACGCTGGCCAGGTTGGCCCCGGAGGACGTGAGGGCCACCGAGCTGGCCGGCCAGGAGATCACCGCCAAGATGGTCCACGCCCCGGGCAACGATGCCCCGATCGGCGGGCTGAAGGTCACCACCGCCGATGCCTGGTTCGCCGCCCGCCCCTCGGGTACCGAGGACGTGTACAAGATCTACGCCGAGTCCTTCGTCTCTGCCGATCACCTGGCGCAGGTGCAGGCGGCCGCCAAGGATGTGGTGGACGCCGCGCTCGGCTCCTGACCGGACGGATCCCCGGGAGAGATCGCCCCTCGGAATCCGGTTGCGACTGGATTCCGAGGCGCCAACTGGATTCCGAAGCGGGGAGGTGGGCGGGCTTGGCGAGCGGAATCCGACCAGCAGGAGGGACGTCCGCGGGCCTGGCTCAGGAGTTGCGCAGCGCGGAGATCAGCTCACCTTTGCGCATCGTGGACCTGCCGTCGACGCCGATCTCGGCGGCACGCTTGCGCAGCTGGTCGACCGTCCAGTCGTCGTAGGCGCCGGCCTTGCCACCCTTCCTGCCCACCTTCGAGCGCGACTGCTTGGCCGACTGGTTGGCGATGCGCGCCGACTTCCCCTTGGAGTTTCCCTCCTCGCGGAGGTCTTCGTAGAGCTTCTTGTCTTTGACACTGGGTCCTGGTGACCGCTTGCCGGGCATCTGCCACTCCTCTCCTGCGGTTGCCACCAGGCCGAGCCGCGGTAGCTGCACCAACCACGCGAGGGTGTGCTGGCTCCACACCAGCCTCACACCGCTGGCCCGGAGGCGCATGTGCTCGGGAATCAGCTGGCCGCGGCAATGGCGGCCGGCCTAGATTCACCACCATGGCCGATCTGGACCCGCTCACCGAGACCGACGTCGATATCGGCTCTGCCTATGCGGCGAACCGCGCCAATTGGGACGACCGTGCACAGGTGCACGCCGCCAGCCGGGAGTACGACCTGGACGGGCTGATCGCCGACCCGGGGCGGATCTCCTCGGTGATCGCCGAGGACCTGGCGATCCTCACGCCCCACCTTCACCCCAGCGGCGACCCCGACCACCCACTCGCCGGTCTGGACGTGTGCCACCTGCAGTGCCACATCGGCACGGACACCCTGTCCCTGGCCCGGGCCGGCGGCCGGCTGACCGGTGTGGACCTGTCCCCGGCGTCGTTGGCGATCGCGCGGGACGTGGCCGATCGTGCCGGGGCGGAGATCCGTTACGTGGAGTCCGAGGTGACCGCCGCCGCGCCCGCGGTGGGGGCCACCTTCGATCACGTGCACACCTCGATCGGCACGATCACCTGGCTGCAGGACCTGTCCGCCTGGGCCCGCACCGTGGCGGCGCTGCTGCGCCCCGGCGGCACGTTCTTCTTCCGCGACGGCCACCCGGCCCTGGCGACGTTCGACGACACGGTGAGCGACGCCGTCGTGCTCGGCTACCGCTACTTCGCCCTGCCCCCGGGCCAGGCGTGGACCTCCGCGGACGGCACCACCTACACCGATGGCGACCACAGCCAGATCACCGCGACGCGCACCTACGAGTGGCCGCATCCGGTTTCGGAGATCCTGCAGTCACTGCTCGACGCCGGGCTGGAACTGGTAGCCGTCGGCGAGCACGACCGGCTGAACTGGCCGGCACTGCCGGTGATGGTCGAGGAGAACGGTGTCTTCGTGCTGCCGCAGCCGTGGCGGCAGCAGGTGCCGCTGGCGCTGAGCGTGGTGGCCCGCAAGCGCTGAGAGTTAAGGTCGCGCAGTACCGGTCACGGGTGCCCGCTATTGCGTGACGCAGCGGCGGCCAGTGGGGTCAGCCCATCGACTTCGCACCGTCGAGCGACTCGCGGATGATGTCCGCGTGGCCGGCGTGCTGGGTGGTCTCGGCGAGGATGTGCAGGATCGTGCGGCGCAGGCTCCATGCCTCGTCCATCGGCCACGGGGCCTTCGGCAGCGGGTAGGCCGTGTCGAGGGAACCGAGCCCGCGAATGGTGGCGTCCGTGGCGGCTGCCACCCGCTCGTGCTCGGCCAGGACATCGGCGAGAGTCTCCTCCGGCCCCATCACCTCACTCTGCCGCAGCTCGGTGAAGTCTTCCGCGGACCAGTCGATGAAGTCCTTGCCGTCCTTGTTCGCCATCGCCGCCTTGCCGCGGACCAGGAACTCAGCCCAACCCCGCTCCACCTCGGTGACATGCTTGATCACCCCGGCGAGAGTGAACGCGCTCGCGGTGGTGCGCATCCGGGCCTGGTCGTCGGTCAGGTCACGGGTGGTGAACCGCAGGTAGAAGCGGGCGTGCGCGAGCGCTGCGAGCAGATCCGCCCGCTCGACGGCGGAGCTCGCCTGGTCGACTGCGGTGCCGTGGTCTGTGGTCTGCGTGGTCATCGTGGGCTCCTCTTCGGGTTGGTGATTTCCACGCTAAAGAGCATTAGTGCCAGTTTCTGTCACTAATTTTGTGATGATGGAGAGATGGCCGATACCAGCGTTCGTACCCTCCAGCTGCTCTCCCTGCTGCAGAGCCACCGCTACTGGTCCGGGCAGGAGCTCGCCGACCGGCTCGGTACCTCGCTGCGCACGCTGCGCCGGGACGTGGACCGGCTGCGCGAGCTCGGCTACCCGGTCGATGCCGACCGCGGGGTCGGCGGCGGGTACCAGATGGCGCCGGGTGCCGCGATGCCGCCGCTGGTGCTGGACGACGATGAGGCGGTGGCGCTGACGGTGGGCCTGCACCTGGCCGCGCAGGCCACTGTCTCCGGGATCGCCGAGAGCGCCGTCCGCGCACTGGCGAAAGCGATCCAGGTGATGCCCGGCCGGTTGCGGCGGCGAGCGGAGGCGTTGCGGGCGGCGTTGGTCAGCCCGGGGCTCGGCGACCCTGGCCCACAGGCGGGTGCGGATACTCTGCTCACCCTGGCGCAGGCCTGCCGGGACCAGGTGCGGGCAGGCTTCAGCTACACGGATGCTGCGGAGCGCACCAGTGCGCGGACCGTGGAGCCGGTCCAGCTGGTGGTGGTGGGGCGGCGCTGGTATCTGGTCTGCTTCGACGTCGACCGGGCCGACTGGCGTAGCTTCCGGCTGGACCGGATGGCGGCGGTGAGCCTGACCGGTCAACGCTTTGCCCCGCGGGCGGTTCCGGGCGGCGATGCTGCGGCGTTCGTCGAGCGCAGCCGAGCCCGCGGCGGGAGTGGGGACGAGTTCAGCGCCGGGCTGGCCGGGTCGGCGGAGCAGGTGCAGGAGCAGATCGGCCGGTGGGCGCAGGTGACCGCGACCGGCGCGGGACGCTGCCGGGTGGACTTCCCGGCGGGGAACCCGGAGTGGGCAGCATTCGCGCTGGCCGCCGCCGGCGCGCAGGTGGAGTGGGCCGAGCCGGCCGCACTGCGAGAGATGCTCGGCGACTGGTCCCGGCGGCTGGGCTCCGTGCGGTCGCAACCCCGAGCGTCAAGGTCGTGTGGAACCGGTCACGGGTGACCGGTTCCACACGACGCAGTCGCGATCGCCGGTCAGTGCTCGTCCGGCTTGGCGCGCAGCAGGTCGGCGACTTCCTCCTCCGGCCGTGGCGGGATGTTCTCGTCCTCCTCGAGCAACGGCACGTCCTCGTAGTCGTTGGCGGGCTCGGCTGGTGACGACATCATGACCTCCTCACGCGAGTGCCCCGACCGTAGCGTGAGGACGGTCGCGGCGCGCGGTCAGGCGCCGAGAAGCGCCAGCGAGCGGTACCACGGCGATCCCACCCGCTCCCTGGGACCGGCCCGGCCCGGCCCGGCCGAAAACGATCGACCGGGCCGAGGCTCGACGCTCAGGGGTGGGCAGCTGACCAGCGGCGTTACTCCACGACCGAGACCGAGGCGAAGTACGGCCGGTTGGTGGGCGGCAGCTCCAGTCCCTGCACCTGCGAGCGATAGGCCAGGTTGTTCATCAGGTCGGCCGGGAAGATGCCCGGGGCGTCCTCCCACATGATCTCGTTCGCCTGGGCGTAAAGCTCGAGCCGTTCGTCCGGATCCAACGAGGCGCGGGCCTGGGCGAGGGTATCGTCGAGCTCCGGGTTGCAGTAGCCCAGGCGGTCCGCTTCGCAGGTGTAGAGCCGGTTCAGGGTGAAGTCGGCATCCCCGGTGGCCGTGGCGTTCGTCTGCAGGTTCAGGTCCCAGTTCATCGAACCGAAGTCCTCCAGCCAGGCAGCGCGCTCCTTCTCCAGGGGTTCGACCTCGATGCCGACGTCGGCCCACGCCGAGATGAACGCCTGGGCGAGCGAGCGGATGTTCGGCCCGCCCTCCCGTGGCCAGTGCATCGACGTCTGGAATCCATCGGCATATCCGGCCTCGGCAAGCAGGTCTCGTGCGAGCTCCGGGTCGTAGGAGTAGGGCTCGTTCTCGGTGGCGCCGAACGCGGCCTGCGGGATCGGTGCGGCCGCGGGAGTGGCGCCCTCGCCGTAGAGGTCGGCGACGATGCCCTCGATGTCCACGGCGTGCCACATCGCCTGCCGCACGCGAACGTCGTCGAACGGGGGCTCGTTGTTGTTGAACCAGATGAAGTAATACAGGTAGCCGGGGTCCTGAGTAAACTCGATGCCCTCCTGCCCTTCGATGCTGGACACCTGGTCCGGTGGGATCGAGGAGACCACGTCGACCTCACCGGTCTCCAGTGCGGTCATCCGGGCAGCGACTTCGGGCATGTTGACCATCTCGAGCGAGTCCAGCTGGGCCGGTTCGCCCCAGTAGTCGTCGTTCCGGGAGTAGGTGACGTGATCGTCGGCCACGTAGTCGTCGACGACGAACGGTCCCGTACCGATCGGAGCCTGCCAGTAGGCCTCATCGTCCATGGCGTCGGCCTGGCCGATGAACACCAGCGACATCGAGGCGAGCAGGGTGCCGAGCGGCTGGCTGGTGACGATCGAGAAGGTGTGCTCATCGTCGGCGCGGGTCTCGGTGACCTCGGCGAACAACGGAGCGAGCGCCTTGTCCAGCTCGATCAGCCGGTCCAGCGATGCCTTGACGTCCTCGGCGGTGAACGGACTGCCGTCGCTGAACGTCACGTCGTCGCGCAGGGTGAAGGTCAAGGTGAGCTCGTCGTCGGAGTACTCCCACGATTCGGCGAGCAGCGGAGCCGCCTCACCGTCGTTGTAGGTGACCAGCGTCTCGAGGGTCTGCTGGGCGGCGACCTGCGTCCCCTCCTCCGCGGGGAAGTTGTGCGGGTCCAGCGAGACCGGGAAGAAGGCCGGCACGTAGGTAACCTCCTGTGGCACGTCATCGCCACCACCACCGCCCTGGCTCGTGGTGGTACATCCGGTCACGGCGAGCGCCGTGGCCACGAAGGCCGCGGCGAGTCCGGCACGGCGTCTGGTCATTCTCATCGTCATCTCCTTTGATCGGGTCCGGGACTGCTCTAGCGGGCCTAGTCCCGGGTGAGGGTGAGCGTGTTGGATCGGGTCCGGGACTGCTCTAACGGGCCTAGTCCCGGGTGAGGGTGAGCGTGTTGGATCGGGTCCGGGACTGCTCTAACGGGCCTAGTCCCGGGTGAGGGTGAGCGTGTGTGATCGTGTCCGGAACGGCCCTGGGGCCTAGTCCCGGGTGAGGGTGAGCGTGGCGGCCACGGGGTAGTGATCGCTGGGGGCGATGCCGCGGTGGTAGAACTCGACCACCTCACTGGCGCGCGCCTGGACCGGCCCACGCAGGAAGATCCAGTCGATCGCCTTGCGGGGTGAGGCCAGTGGGGACAGGCCGGTGCCGATCGACTCGGCAAACCCGCTCGGGACCACCGGGTGAGTCACCGGCGAGTGCCGGCCGAGGGCCGTGAACGAGTCCAGGAAGCCGCCGTTGCCGAGTTCCCAGCTCGGCGGTCCGATGTCGTTGATGTCCACGGTGAACAGGCAGGCGTCGTTCCCGCTGAGCTCGGCGAGACGCCGGACGATCGCCCGCGCCTGCGGCGTGCGCTGATTGACCCCGCTCTCCTGCTCCTGGGGGTGACCGGGCCAGGTCAGATGAGCCGTGCTGAGCAGCACCGGCCCGGCGGCCGTGGCCAGCCGCACCCAGAACAGGCGCGCATCCGGGGAGAGGATGCCGACGTCGTCGGCACCGTGCTCGAGGTACTCGAACGCCTCCCGGCGCCACCACAGGCAGCTCTGGGTGGACCAGCCGGCGAAGTCGTCCTGGACCCGGTCGTGCTCAGGCATCGCGGCATCGATCAGGTCGCGGGACCAGGATCGCTGCTCCTGGGTGGCGAGCAGGTCCGGCTGGCGTTGCCGGTAGAGCGCCTCGAGCGAGTCCGAACGCTCCGCGGCGGCATGGTCACCCCAGAGATTGTGGGTCTGGGCGATGAAGGTGGTGGCGGTCAGTGTCATGCTGACTCCTCTCGGCGGGCTGGGGCGGGACCAGCGCCCCGCTCGGTCGGGCAGTTGTAGCCGAGCAGGGCCGGCGGTCCCCAGGTCAGGGTGGTGACCGAGCAGTTGCCCGGGGAGGCGATCCGGTGGTGGCCAGGACTGGGCAGTCCCAGCGCTGCCGCCGCAGCGAGCCGGATCGGGCCGCCATGGCTGAAGACGACCAGCACGGCACCGCTCTCGTGCGCGGCGGCGAGGTCGTCCAGTGCGGACGTCACCCGGTGGCGGGTTTCGGCGAACGTCTCTCCGCCGCCACGGCGCAGGTCCTCACCCCGGGCTACGGCGGCGACGACGTCCGGTTCGTCTCGAGCGACGTCGCCGAAGGTGCGCCCGGCCCAGGTCCCGACATCGATCTCCCGCAGCCGCGCATCGATCCTCGCCTGCTGTCCCGTTGCCGCGAGGAAGGGCGCGGCGGTATCCCGCACACGGGGCAGATCACTGCACGCCACGCCGTCGAGACGGGGCAGCTCCTGCAGCCACGCTGCGGCGCTCTGCGCCTGCTGGCGACCGAGAGCGGTGAGTCCGGAGTCGGCCTGACCCTGGTACTTGCCCTCAGCGTTCCACACGGCCTCGCCGTGCCGGACGAGGTGGATGATCACCGTCATGCTGCGCTCCCCGAGCTCCAGGGCCGTACCACCGGGACGGCGGCCAGCAGGGTCTTCGTGTAGTCGTGCTGCGGATGGGCGAACAGCTGCTCGGTCGACGCGTGCTCGACGACCTCACCGTGGTTCATCACGATCACCTCGTCGCTGATGTGCCGCACGACCGACAGGTCATGCGCGATGAACAGGTACGTCAGGCCGAGCTCGGCCTGCAGATCGTCGAGCAGGTTCAGCACCTGTGCCTGCACCGAGACGTCGAGAGCGGAGACCGCCTCGTCACAGACGATGAGCTTCGGCCGGACCGCGAGCGCACGCGCGATCCCGATGCGCTGGCGCTGCCCGCCGGAGAACTGGTGCGGGTAGCGGTCGGCATAGAGCGGGTCGAGCCCGACGATGTCCAGCAGGTGGCGCACCTCCTCCTCCCAGTCCTTCGCCGGCAACAGGTCGGGATGGATACGCCAGGCCTCGGACAGGATCTCCCGCACGGTCAGCCGCGGGTTGAGTGCGGTGTACGGATCCTGGAAGACCATCTGGATGTCCCGGCGCAGCGGCCGCATCTGCTTCGGCGACAGGCCGACGAGGTCATGCCCGTCGAACTCGATCGTGCCCGCGTCCGCCCGTTCCAGGCCGACCACCGTCCGGGCAAGGGTGGACTTGCCGGACCCGGACTCGCCCACCAGACCAACAGTCTGGCCGCGGGGGATGTCGAAGCTCACGCCGTCGACGGCGCGCACCTCACCGATCGTTCGACGCAGCAGCGCCGAGCGGATCGGATAGGTGGTGACCAGGTCACGTACTCGCAGTAGCGGTTCAGCCACGACCGAGCACCTCCTCCGTGAAGTGGCACGCCGCCGACTGGTCCGCGGCCCAGCCCTCGGGGTGCCGGAGCTCCGGCAGGTCCTCGAGGCACCGGTCCTGGGCGTAGGGGCAGCGCGGGTGGAAGCGGCAGCCCGGCGGGAACGCGACCGGGTTCGGCGGCACCCCGGTGATCGGCGTCAACCGGCCTCTGCCCTGCTCCGACTGCGGGATGGAGGCCAGCAGACCTTCGGTGTAGGGATGTGCGGAGTGGTCGTAGACCTCCCGGATCGGGCCCTGCTCGGCCACCCGGCCGGCGTAGAGCACGACGGCCCGAGAGGCGACATCGGCCACCACGCCGAGGTCGTGGGTGATCAGCATGATCGCCATTCCCCGCTCGTCCTGCAGCTCTCGCAGCAGGTTCATGATCTGCGCCTGCACCGTCACGTCCAGCGCGGTGGTCGGCTCGTCGGCGATCAGCAGATCGGGGTCGAGGGTGAGCGCCATCGCGATCATGATCCGTTGCCGCTGCCCGCCCGAGAACTGGTGCGGGTAGTGCTGCATCCGGTGCTCAGCGTCCGGGATCCCGACCCGGTGGAGCAGCTCCAGGGCGCGGCCCCTCGCCTCGCGCCGTCCCATCCCGAGCCGACGCCGCAACGGCTCCGCCACCTGGTCACCTACCCGGAATACCGGGTTGAGCGAGCTCAGCGGGTCCTGGAAGATCATCGCGATCCGGGTGCCGCACAGTGCGCGCACCTTTTCCGGTGCCAGCGCGGTGAGCTCGTGCCCATCGAAGGCGATCCGCCCGCCGACGATCTGCCCGGCCGGCTGCGGCAGCAACCCCATGATCGCCTGCGCAGTGACCGACTTTCCACTGCCCGACTCGCCGAGCAGCGCCACGGTCTCACCGGCGGCGATCTCCAGACTCACCCCGTCGAGCGGGCGGATCCGCCCGTCCCGGGTGGCGAACTCCACCTGGAGACTGTCGATCGCGAGCAGCGCCTCGCCCATCACATGCTCCTCAGCTTCGGGTCGTACCGGTCTCGCATCGCATCGCCGAGCAGCCCGCAGGTGAGCACCAGACCGGCCAGGGCCAACCCCGGCAGTGTGGAGATCCACCACGCGTCGCCGAGATAGGAGCGGCCGTTGGCGATCGTGGTACCCCAGCTCGGGACATCCGTGGGGACGCCGAGTCCGAGGAACGACAGGGAGGCCTCGGCGAGGATGACGTGCCCCAGCTCGACAGTGGCGACGACCAGGATGGGCGCTAGGCAGGCCGGGAAGATGGTCCGGATCGCCAGGTGCAGGTGCCCGGCACCGAGAGTCCGCGCCGCGTCCACGTACTCCCGGTTCTTCACGGTCAGCACCTGACTGCGCGTCACCCGAGCGAACGTCACCCAGTTGGTGATCGCCAGCACCACGATCACGTTCACCACGCTCGGGCCGACCACGGCCGCGATCAGGATGGCGAGCAGGATCGACGGGAAGGAGAGCTGGATGTCAGCCAGCCGCATCAGAACGGCGTCGACCCAGCCACCGCGGTATCCCGCGATCAGTCCGACGGTGACGCCGATGATGCCGGCCAGCAGCAACGTCCCGGCGCCGACAGTGATCGAGACCCGTGCACCGAGCATCATCTGGCTCAGGATGTCCTGACCCACCTGGTCGGTCCCGAGCAGGGCTATCCCTTGGGAGGTGGTGCTCCCCGGGGGCAGCAGCCGGTCCTGGGTGTAGGTCTGTACCGGGTTGTAGTCCACCAGCATCGGCCCCACGATCGCGACCAGGACGTAGCCGGCCACGATGATCAGGCAGACGATGATCCGCCGGCGGCCGGCGGTGTTCGACGAACGGCGCCTCAGCCGCGCGAACGACCGGCTGACCTCACGCTCGACACCTGCAGTCTCTGTAGTCATCGGGATACCAACCTCACTCGCGGGTCGAGGTAGCCGTAGAGGATGTCGACCAGGAGGTTCGCGAACACGAACCCGGCGGCGATCACCAGGATCGCGGCCTGGACCACGTTGTAGTCCCGCTGGCCGATCGACTCGATGAGCAGCCGCCCGATGCCCGGCCAGCTGAACACCATCTCCACGATCACCGAGCCGGCCAGCAGTCCACCGAACTGCAGGCCGACGATGGTCACGATCGGGATCAGTGCATTGCGGATCGCATGCGGAAAGATCACCACTCGCTCGGACAGCCCCTTCGCACGGGCCGTCTGGATGTAGCCCTCGTGGATGACCTCCAGCAGTCCACTGCGGGTCATCCTGATCAGGATCGCGAGCATGGGCATCGCCAACGTGACCGCCGGCAGCACCATGTGCGCCGGCGATCCGGTGCCGCCGCTCGGCAGCACCTGGAGGCCCCGGGAGAAGACCAGGATGAACACGATGCCGATCCAGAAGGACGGCAGCGACTGCGCCAGGAGCGAGGCGACCGAGACGATTCGGTCGGTGAGCTTGTTCACCTTCAGCGCGGCCAGGACCCCGAGCAGGACGCCGGTCACCAGTGCGATGACGAGGGCGACGATGGCCAGCTCCAACGTGGCCGGCAGGCGCTCGAGGACCAGCTCGAAGGCGTCTCGTTGCTGCCGGTAGGAGTCACCGAAGTCGAGCCGGACGAGGTCTCGGACGTAGGTCCAGTACTGGGCGATCAGCGGCTCGTTCAGTCCCATCTGATCGCGCAGCACCTCCACCTCGGCCTCGGTGGCGTCGGAGCCCAGGATCAGCCGCGCCGGATCGGACGGGATCAGCCGGAGCACCACGAAGATGATCGACACCGCACCCCAGAGGATGAAGACGGAGAACACCAGCCTCCGGACGAGATAGGCACCCATCAGGCCTCCTCGACCGGGTGCTTCAGCAAGCGCGTCATGTTCTCCCTCGAACGCCTCTCAAAACATTAACATTAGCGTTCACGCAGTCTGGCACCCGAGCCGACGAAGGTCAACAGGATCTGCAAACTATGGCTCTGACCTGCCTCTATACGTTTTCAGGCCGCCGAGGTCATGCAGTAATCGCCACCAATCGCGCGTCGAGCCACCACCCTTGCCAATCACCAAGCATTAGCGCTAATGTTGCTGTTCCGGCATCCGCCGGTATGAGTCCTACGCCCCCAGCGGGCGAGCAAGGAGTGAACCAGGTGACCTCGGTCGACACCGCTGCCCTGACCTCGGCGATGCGCACCGCCATCCGCGCCTCCGACGTCCGGCTCTCGAAATTCAATCCGCTGCCGCGGATCCTCACCCTCGACGACTTCAACGAGGGCACGAACGGGTGGACCGAGCTGATCGGCAACTTCAACGGTCGCGGCGATCTGGACACCGTGGATGCCCACATGCGCGACTTCCGTCCGCCGCAGCTGTCCAACGCGACCTTCTTCGACACCGGCACGCACGGCGCGATGACTGGCACTTACTCGCTCAAGCTCGCCACCCGCCCGTATCCCGGGCACACCTCGACCGCGATCCGACGGCTCACCATGGCCGGTCGCGGCCGACTGCAGATCGAGGCGTATCTCACCTACAAGGCTGAGGCCCAGCTGGGCGGCGAGGAGTCTGACGACCAGTACGGCGGCGTGGAGTGGGACGGAAACCTGCACCCGTCCGAGGCGCAGTTCGGTGCGTTCACCGTGGCGACCGACCTGTGCGGTGACGGCGGGATCCGCTATCACACCGTGGCCCGGTTCCAGAACACCGACACCGACGGCAACCTGGTGCGCCGGCTCAGCTATCCGCTGGTCACCGAGCCGACGCCGAAGGAGCACCTCGAGGGAAAGTTCGCCCTCCCGTACGCGGCTGATTTCACCGCGCCCAACCCCGATGACTGGCGCTACCTCGGCGAGCCGATCGAGATGTGCTTCAACGAGGTGCCCACGAAGGTGAACTGGCACTACCTGCGGTGGGTCATCGACACCGAGACCCGGACGAACGTGGAGTTCCAGCTCAACGACCGGCTGATCGACATGAGCGACGTCCCCGTGCCCGCCTACGACGAACCGTACGAGTCTCTCGACAACCTGCTGAACTTCTACTTCTCCGTCCGCACCCTCTCCGGGGTGCGCAACTTCCTCTACCTCGACTCCGTTGTCATCTCTGCCGATTGGTGATTCGTATGATGCTGCAATCCCAGACCGCGATCCTGGAGCGAAACGTCACGCTCTCCGGTGACTTCGCCACCGAACCGTTCGAGACCGGGTGGGCGCGCGAAGCCCGCTGGTTCTTCCAGGTGCTGACCAGCGACGGAGCGCCCCAGGTCGAGCTCGCCACCCAGGTCTCCCCCGACGGGCTCACCTGGGTGGACCTGGAGGAGGTGCATCAGACGACCGGCGAGCTGACCAGCTGGCCGGTGCGCGAGTTCGGCCACTGGCTGCGCATCCGCGGAAGCGTCGCATCCGGCTCGGTCAAGGTCCGGATCTACGTGGCCCTGAAGAGCTGACCGCCGCAATGACCCAGCCCCGGACCAACGTCCTGTTCATCGTCGCCGATGATCTGGCGGTCTGGGGCCTGGGTTGTTACGGAAACTCCGAGATCCGCACACCGCACATCGACGCCATGGCGCGCGAGGGAGTGCGGTTCACCGAGTTCTACTGCACGTCACCGGTCTGTTCACCCTCGCGTGCGTCCCTGCTGACCGGGCAGATTCCCTCCCGGCACGGTGTGCAGGACTGGATCCGGTCCGGCAACGGGCGCGGTGACCGCGCGATCCGGTACCTCGAGGACGAGCTGACCACCACGGATGTGCTCGCCGCCGCCGGCTATTCCTGTGGGCTGAGCGGGAAGTGGCATCTCGGCGACAGCCCGCATCCCCAGCACGGGCACGAGCACTGGTTCGCGCACCCCTCGGGCGGCGGGCGGTACAACGACGCCGAGATGTACCGCAACGGTGAGCTGGTACGCACCCAGGGGTACCTCACCGACGTGCTCGCCGACGACGCGTCCGCCTTCCTCGCCGAGCGGGCCGCCGACCAGCGGCCGTTCCACCTGTGGGTCACATTCACCGCACCGCACAGTCCATGGGTGGACCAGCATCCCGCCGATCTCGTCAGCTCCTACGCCGACTGCGTTTTCGACTCCTGCCCCCAAGAACCTCGACACCCCTGGGCCCCCGCTCACCCGATCGAGCTCGACAACTCCGAGCAGAACGCCTCAACGGACCGCCCGGTGGTCACCGTTCGCGACGAGCTGCAGGGCTACTTCGCCGCGGTCACGGCACTGGACCGGCAGGTCGGGCGGCTGCGCGCGGACCTGCACGAGCTGGGTCTGGAGGAGGACACCCTGGTGATCTTCACCAGCGACAACGGCTTCAACTGCGGCCATCACGGCATCTGGGGCAAGGGGAACGCCACCTTTCCACAGAACATGTACGACACGTCCGTCAAGGTGCCATTCGTTGCCACGCTCCCTGGACGGATCCCGGCGGGCCACGTCGTCGAAGAGATGCTCAGTGGCTACGACGTGATGCCCACTGTGCTCGATCTCGTCGGCCTGGGGCACGAAGTACCAGCCGACCTTCCGGGCCGCAGCTTCCGCACCGCTCTCGAGGGCGGTGCTGCCCTCACCGACCGCCCCGTGGTCATCTTTGACGAGTTCGGACCCACGCGGATGATCCGGAACCGCCGGTGGAAGTACGTGCACCGGTACCCCTACGGTCCGCACGAGCTCTACGACCTGCAGCATGATCCGGGAGAACGCGTCAACCTTCTCGCCGACCAGCGGGTGTGGGACCCGGCCGGAGACCACCGCGACGAACAGGCCGCGCAGCTGCGCCGACAGCTCGAAGAGTGGTTCGACCGATACACGGACCCGAAACGCGATGGCCGCACCCAAGCGATCACCGGACGGGGCCAGGTCGATATCGTGGGGCTCCCCGGGGTTGCGGCGTTCCACGGACCGGAGTCGCAGAAGACACTCGACTCCAGCTACCGCCCGAGTACGGCCCCACGCGAGGACAGCTGATCAAGGAGGGGGCCAGGATGGCAGAGCACGTACCGCGCAGGCGACGCACCTTGCAGGACGTCGCGACCGACGTCGGCCTGTCCGCGAACACCGTCTCGCGTGCCCTGCGGGGCCAGTCGGGGGTGAGCGAGGCGACCCGCGAGCGGATCAGGCAAGCCGCAGAACGCCTTGGCTATGTGCCGAACGTGCACGCCCGCTCGCTGGTCCTGGGCAGCCATCGCACGATCGGGCTGGTCATCACCAACGTCTCCAACCCGTTCTACGCCGAGCTGATCAGTGCGATCGAGCTCCGCGCCGCCGAGGAGGGGTACCACATCGTCCTGTTCCTCAGCGAGGAGTCGCCGGCGCGCGAGCTCGCCGCTGCGGAGAACGTCATCCAGTCCGGTCTGGACGGCGTGATCGTGGTGCCCGTGCAGGGGCCCACCAATCCGTGGCGCCAGGTGGCTCGCGCCGGGATGCCGTTCGTGGTGGTCAACCGCCGGCTCGACGACCTGGCGGTCGACACTGTGGCCACGGACAACTACGCCGGCGCCCACGCCGCGACCGCGCATGTGATCTCCCAGGGTGCGCGCTCGATCGTGATGCTCGAGGAGGACCTGACGATCACCACGATCCATCAACGGATCCAGGGCTTTCGCGATGCGCTCACCGAGGCGTCATTGCCTTGTGACGACAGTCAGATTCTCATGGTGCCCACCCGCCGCCAGGACCGGGTGGTCCTTCCGTGGCAGGCAGGGGATGCCTACCGGATGACCGTGGACCTGCTCTCCCGAGGCCATCGGCCCGATGCCTTCGTGGTGGGCAACGACTACTTTGCGCTCGGGTTGTATCGGGCGCTGCGCGAACGCGGCCTGCGGTGTCCGGACGACACGTTCGTGGTCGGTTTCGGGGACTACCCGTTCGCCGAGTTCTTGGATCCGCCGCTGTCCACAGTGCGGCTCCCGGCCGCAGAGGTGGGCCGCACCGCCGTGGAGCTGCTGCTGCAGCGGATCCGTGGCGACGATCCGCCACCCACCGAACCGATCCTGGTGCAACCCGAGCTGGTCACCCGGAGCTCCACCGGGGTGTGACTGCACCGGCCTCCGGATAGCGCTCGACGCGTAGCGTGCCGCGGTGGGATGCTGAGTGACCGCGCCGTTCTCGGCGCGCGAATGTTGCCGGAGTGCGCGCTGGAGTGCTGATGGTGCAGATCGACGACGTCCGCCGCGCGGCCGAGCGCCTGCGCGGCCGGGTCCGCCGCACCCCGACGATGCGGGCACTCGTCCCCACCCCGGACGGCGAGGTCGAGGTGGTGCTCAAGCTGGAGCAGACCCAGCTCTCCGGCACGTTCAAGGACCGAGGCATGGTCAACGCCGCTGTGCGTGCGCACGAGGAGGGGTGGCTGCCCGCGGCCGGACTGGTGATCTCCTCCGGCGGGAACGCCGGGATCGCCCTCGCCCTCGCGGGAGCCGCTCTGGGCGTGCCGGTCACCGTCACCACCGCACAGGACGCGCCGGCGGCGAAGGTGCAGCGCATCCGCAGCCTCGGGGCCACGGTGCTGAACCATTTCCCGGACCATCCCACCAGCAACGCGGAGGCAGACACGCTCGCCGCCCGGACCGGGGCGCTCCGGCTGCATGCCTTCGACCACCCGGACGTGGTGGCCGGTGCCGGCACGCTTCTGCTCGAGGCGGTCGAGCAGGAGCCGGAGCTGACCTCGGTTCTCGTGTCCGTGGGCGGCGGTGGGCTGATGGCCGGGACAGCGCTCAGCGCGCAGGAGACCGGGGTGCGCGCGGTGGCCGTGGAGCCCGTCGGCGCTCCCACGCTGCACGCGGCGCTGGCCGCCGGGGAACCTGTCGATGTGGCGGTGGACACGATCGCCAAGGACTCCCTCGGCGCCAACCGCCTGGGCGCCGGACCCTGGGAAATCTGCCGAGGCGCCGAGCTGCAGTCCGTGCTCGTCACCGACGAGGCGATCATCACCGCGCAGCACTACCTCTGGGACACCTACCGGCTGCTCGTCGAGCCCTCCGCGGCCTGCCCCGTAGCGGCGACGATGACCGGTGCCTACCGCGTGGGCGCGGGTGAGCTCCCGCTCTTCGTGCTGTGCGGGGCGAACGTCACCTCACCCTTCTGAGTCAGCGCCTCACCCGTCTGACTCAGCGTCACGGCGCATCTGGGGCACCCAGCCCAGCACCTCCCGGGTACGGCGAGCCGCGATGGAGGCTTCGGCATGGTCGCCGGTGATGATGAAGGGCTCGTGGCCGGAAGCGCAGTACTCCAGCGCCCGGTCGAAGGCCCGCGCGACATCGCTGGCCGCTGTCATGGTTTCTGCCGCCGGTCCGGAAAAGTCCAGCCATTCCTCGTCCGGCATCGGGTGGCACAGCCGCAACGAGACCACCGGGAGGTTGCGCTCGCGGCTCACCGACTCACATACCTGCTCACCGAGGCGTTTGGTCAGTCCATACCCATGGGTCGCGTCCGGTTCGCGGTGCTCGAGCTGGTCACCCCAGGCCAGGTAGTCCTCAAAGATCGATAGCGAGCTCGCATACACGCACTGGCGCAGGCCCGCATCGGCGGCTGCGCGCAGGGTGAGGTAGAGGCCTTTGACGTTCACGTCGAAGTGGCTCTCCACCCAGCCGCCGACCTCTCCCCACGGGCGATGCCGCCCCATGGCGAGATAGAGGAGCCCGTCCTGGCCCTCGACGGCGCGGCGCACCTGCTCGATGTCGGTCACGTCAACGGTCATGGACTCCGCAGCCCCGGTCCCCTCCGTGGGCTCAAGGTCAGCGAGGCGTACGCGGTGACTCTGGGCGAGAGTGCGCACAATCAGCGATCCCACCACCCCGGCTCCGCCGATCACCACGACGTTCATCGCATGCACTCTCCTTGGCGGTCGCATGGGCTACCGCGCAGTACTCGACTGTAGTTGCGTGCCGCGCAGCCCACGACCGGACCGGTCGCGGGCACGGGTACGGCTTCGGCTCAGGACCCCACCTGTCACGTCACCTTCCATATCCGAATAACGTGTGAGGTTTACTAGAAATACCTAACATATTCTGCAGATGGGTTGGAGGAGTTGACACGTGAGTTGGAGCCCTGACCTCCCGTTCAACGACCTGCCACCACTACCGCCCGCCGGCCTCGACCTCGAACCAAAACCCGTTCTCAAGGCCACCATCGAAGCGCGGACGGCGCTGGCCACGCTCGCCCAGGCCGGTCAGCTGCTGCCGAATCCACACATCCTGATCCACGCCGTCCCGCTGCTCGAGGCACAGGCCAGCTCAGAGGTCGAGAACATCGTGACCACTGCGGATGAGTTGTTCATGCACGTCGGTTCCGGCGGGGGAGATCCCGCCACCAAGGAGGCGCTGCGCTACCGCAGCGCGCTGTTCACAGGGGTCGCCTCGATCCGAAGCCGGCCGCTCACGTCTGCGACTGCGGCTCGCATCTGCTCCGAGCTGCAGGGTCGGGAGAGGGCGGTGCGCGCCGTACCCGGCACGCGGATCGCGAACCCCAGTACTCGGCAGGTGCTGTACGCCCCGCCCGAAGGGGCCGACCGCATTCGCGAGAAGCTCTCGGACTGGGAGCGCTTCATCCACGCTGAGCGTGATCTCGACCCGCTCGTGCGCATGGCAGTGGCCCATTACCAGTTCGAAGCGATCCACCCGTTCCACGACGGTAACGGGCGCACCGGACGCATCATCAACATCCTGATGTTGATCGAGGCCGGTCTGCTGCACGATCCGATCCTGTACCTCTCCCGGGCCATCATCGCCCGCAAGAGCGACTACTACCGACTCCTGCGAGCCGTGACAGCTGACGGCGCCTGGATCGAATGGGTCCTTTACATGCTTGACGTCATTCGCGACTCTGCCGCGTCGACGATACGGAAGATCGAAGCCATCCGCGCGTGCCAGGAGGAGATTGCCGAGCGAGCTCGCGTAGCCACTGCGGGCGGCCGAGATGCACAGTTCTTGGCCATCCTCCTCGAGCAGCCCTACTGCCGCATCAACAACGTCGCGGAAAGATGCGGCGTCTCGCGCCAGACCGCATCGTCGTGGCTGCACGCCCTGGTGGCAGCGGGGCTCCTGAGCGACGTCAAGGTCGGCCGGGAGGTCCTCTTCGTCAACCACGAGTTCCTCGAGGTGTTGACTCGACCCGAGTGAGCACACGGGGCGGGCATCGGCCGCCCGGTCGCGCGGACAGCATTCCGACATGAGGCCTACCCACCGAGCGGCCTACGCTGGAGGAGGAGCCCCGCCTCGCTCCCCCTCACGCCTCCCCTGCACCGAGGCTGAGGCACGTGCCGCTCGTCAGGAGTCAGCCGCATGGCCAACCGTCTCACCGCATCGACCAGCCCCTACCTACTCCAGCACGCCGACAACCCGGTGCACTGGCAGGAGTGGGGTCCGGAAGCCTTCGCCGAGGCGCGCCGCCGGGACGTGCCGATCCTGCTCAGCGTCGGCTACGCCGCCTGCCACTGGTGCCACGTGATGGCCCACGAGTCGTTCGAGGACGAGCAGGTCGCCGCCGCGATCAACGCCGGTTTCGTCGCGATCAAGGTGGACCGCGAGGAGCGCCCGGACGTGGACGCCGTCTACATGCAGGCCACCACGGCGATGACCGGGCAGGGCGGCTGGCCGATGACCTGCTTCCTCACCGCCGAGGGCGACCCGTTCTTCTGCGGCACCTACTACCCGAAGCCGCAGTTCCTGCAGCTGCTGGCCGCGATCGAGCGAGTCTGGACCACGGAGCGCGACGAGGTGACCGGCAGCGCGGAGCGGATCACCGCTCGGCTGCGCAGTGCCCAGCAGCTGCGCACCGGCCCCGCGGCGGCAGACCCGGCAGCGCTGGCCGGGGCGGTAGACACGCTCGCGGAGGGGTTCGACACGCGCCGCGGTGGTTTCGGGGATGCGCCGAAGTTTCCGCCGTCGATGGTGCTGGAGTTCCTGCTGCGCCACCACGGGCGGACCGGCAGCCCGGCGGCGCTGGAGATGGCCGAGCGCACCTGCACGGCGATGGCCACCGGCGGAATCTACGACCAGCTCGGCGGCGGCTTCGCCCGATACAGCGTGGACGGCGGCTGGGTGGTGCCGCACTTCGAGAAGATGCTCTACGACAATGCGCTGCTGCTGCGCGCGTATCTGCACTGGTACCGGACCAGCGGATCCGAGCTGGCGCGGCGGGTGGTCACAGAGACCGCGAAGTTCCTGCTCCGCGACCTGCGCACGTCCGAGGGCGGGTTCGCCTCCTCCCTCGATGCCGATGCCGACGGGGTGGAGGGCAGTACCTATGTGTGGACCCCCGGCCAACTCGCCGAGGTGCTCGGCCCGGAGGCGGGTGCGCGGGCTGCGGAGCTGCTCGGCGTGACCGAGGCGGGCACCTTCGAAGCCGGCGCCTCCACGCTGCGGATGCTCAGCGAGCCCCCGCAGGAGTGGCCCGGCTGGCGCTCGGCGCTGCTGGCGGCCCGCGGGGCGCGGGTGCAGCCGGAGCTGGATGACAAGGTGGTCACCTCCTGGAACGGGCTCACGATCGCGGCGCTGGCCGAGGCCGGAGTGCTCCTGGGTGAGCTGGAGTGGGTGGCGGCGGCGCGTCGCTGCGCCGAGTTCCTCTGGGCCGAACATGCCGACGACGGCGCAGCCGGGGTGCGTCTGCGTCGCTCCTCCCGTAGAGGTCGAGCAGGCGGAGCAGCGGGGGTGGCCGATGACTACGGCAACCTGGCGGGCGGGTTGCTCGCGCTGCACCAGGCCACCGGTGAGGGGCTGTGGCTGGACCGGGCCGGCGCCCTGCTGGGCACCGCTCTGGAACAGTTCGCCTCCTCCGACGGTGCGTTCTTCGACACGGCGGCCGACGGGGAGCAGCTCGTGGTGCGGGTGCGCGGCACCTCGGACAATGCCGAACCGTGCGGCACCTCCGCGCTGGCGGAGGCGCTGCTGACCTACTCGGCGCTGACCGGCGAACACCGGGACGCAGCGGATGCCGCGATCACGGCGGGGATGGCAGTGGCGCGGATCGACCCGCGGTTCGCCGGCTGGACCCTCGCCGCAGCCGAGGCGAGCGTGACCGGGCCACTGCAGGTCGCCGTCGTCGGCACGGATGAGGCGGCCGAGACCCTGGTGCGGATCGTGCGAGAGTCGGCCAGCCCCGGACTGGTGCTCGCCACCGGACCGGGGGACGGCACCCTCACCGGAGACGGCGCGGCCCATCCGCTGCTTGCCGACCGGCCGCTGGTGGGCGGGGCGTCAGCGGCGTACGTGTGCCGCGGCTTCGTCTGCGACCTGCCGGTCACGTCCGCGGAGGCGCTGCGCGCGGAGCTGGCCTGAACGATTTGCGCTTGTGCCGGTCGGGGCCGATCTACCGTCGAGCCACACCGGACAGCCAGGAGGGCACGTACCTATCGACGAGGGGCAGTTCCACCGTCGTGAGGCGGAGGCTGCCATCCGCGGCGTTTCCGTAGCCGCCATCATTCGTGCTGCGATCGAACGAGCACCTGGCGCCCAGCCCTGCGGCGCGAGCAGAGGCCGGACAACGACTCATGGCGCAGTTCCACGAGGGTGGTAAGCCAGAACCCGACTGGGCCCTATCCAAGCAGGCGCTCCTCGCCGGTAAGTTATCCACAGTTTTCTAGCGCCGCCCCCATAGCGGCGCTCACTGCCCTTCACTGGAGGGGTGACCAACGAGGACCACACCAGCCCGAGCCCATCCACACCCGCGGAACGCTGGGCAGGTGCGCTCCGCCGTCGGCGATCCTCCCTTGCCCTGCTGGCCGCAGTGGCGCTCCTACTCACCGGCTGTGCACCGCCACGCACCCTCACCGAGACAGAGCGCCCGGCCGAGACCGCGGCCGAGGTGGCGTGGCAGCGCGACCTTCCCCTCGCGGGTGGGGTCATCACCACCGAGGAGGTCGCGGTCACCTACACCGCAGCAGAGGACGGCGACCTCACCCTGGTCGGGCTGAGCACAGCGGACGGCAGCACGGTGTGGGAGCACGAGGCGGGGCGCGGGGCGGTACGACCGTCATCGTCGGCGATCGAGCCGGTGGCGTTCAGCGACGACGACGCCAGCTACGTGGCCTTCCTCGAGCCGGACAGCCGGAGCACCAGCACCCGGCTCTCCGAGAACCGGGTGGCGGTCGCCGACATCAGCACGGGCGAGATCGTCGCACGGATGCCCGACCGCCGATGGGTCTCGAGCTCACCGGTGCGTTGCGGGGATCGGGCGGCCGCGTGCCTGTGGGTCTACGACGACGATCACTACTATCGCGCGTACTTCGGCGCCAACTCCTCGCGTCTGCAGGAGCATCCGCACCAGATCGACGAGCTCGGCGGCGACATCTCCGCCGAGTACCTGGACGACGGGGACTGGGCCCTCTCCCGGGTCAGCGACGGCGAATCGCTCTGGCGGGTACGCGTCTCCGAGCTTCCCGGAACCAGAGACTGGCCCGATCTGAGCGTCAGCACACCACCGGAGGAGACACCCTGGCGGCCGATCGCCCTTCGTTACGGGTCGGTGTTCCGCAAGACTCTCGAGTCCCGGGACACTGTCGACCTGCAGGACCAGAGCACCTACCTTCTCGACGCAGACACCGGCGAGGCCCTCTGGTGGGGATCGGGGTATGCGTACCGGTGTCCCTACGACTTCCTCATTGCCGGCGTACGGTGCCGTGCGACCGGGGTGGAGCACCTCACCGGCGACGGGCCGAACGAGTACGAGGACTTCGATCTCACCTTGGAAGGGTTCGCCGACGACGGCAGCACCACCTGGACGCTCCCGCTCGGCGCGGACGCGACCCCGTTGACCACTGAGCCGCCCGACAGCTTCAGCAGCGCGGTGGTCGTGCCGACGGCGGACGGGGCCTTGCTCCTCGATCCGGCGACCGGCGAGGTCCGCGACGTGCCGGAGACCTGGACCTACCTGTGTGGCGAATCGACCGAGATCGGGCACCGCCTGCACTGGGACGCCGAGGAACCGGAGGAGGACACCTGGGTCGGCGGCCGCGTCTACACCACGTGCGCAGCGGACGGTACGGAGGTGGGCGGACCGCCGTCGGAGGCCGCTGTGCTGGAGGTCGGCGCCAGCACCGGGACAGTCACGCTGGTGTCCCATCCGGGCCGGCTGGTCGCCTACGACGTCGCCGAGCCGGATGAAGACGGCGGAGCCGACGCAGCATGACCGGCGCGAGGGGGCCTCGATGTCGAGAATCGTCGACATTTCGACATCGGGGCCGCCCCCGAGAGTGCGGGTACCGGCGGCAGGTCGGCGTCGCGGTCAGTCGGCGCGCAGGAGGCAGCACTCGTTCCCGCCGGGGTCGATCAGTACCGTCCACGGCAGCTGGCCCCAGTCGTGCTCGGCGAGCGTGGCGCCGCGGTCGAGCAAGCCGCGCAGCACGGCGTCGTAGTCCTCCTCGGGCCCGGTGCGCAGGTCCAGGTGCATCGGGTTCTTCCCGCGTTTGGGCTCCACCGAGTCGAAGAAAGCGAGCAGGAGGCCGGCGCCGGAGGGATGCCGCAGCGTGTACTCCTCCTGCGCCGGTAACCATCCGGTCGCCTCCCGCCAGAACGCGAAGGCGGCATCCTTGTCGTCGGCCTCGATCGTGACCGCCATGATGGATCCGGGATCGATGCCCTCCACCTGCCCCGGCAGCACGCAGAAGGCGTAGTCGTCGGGGTCGGTCAGCACCACCCACGGCACCTGACCCTGCCCGATGTCCACCGGGGCGGCGCCGAGCTCGGTCAGCTGCCGGGCTACCTCGGTGTGCTCGGCACCGCCATAGAGGTCTAGGTGCAGCCGGTGCGGTCGCTCCAGGCGCTCGGACACAGGGACGAAGTCCAGGAACAGCTCGAACTGTTCGGGCAGCAGCAGCCGAGTACCGTCGTCGCCCTGGTAGGCGACCGGCGCGTCCAG
Organism: Ruania zhangjianzhongii; assembly: GCF_008000995.1. Classification (NCBI taxonomy): domain Bacteria; kingdom Bacillati; phylum Actinomycetota; class Actinomycetes; order Micrococcales; family Ruaniaceae; genus Ruania; species Ruania zhangjianzhongii. The sequence continues at coordinate 584,042 of NZ_CP042828.1, read as the reverse complement.
GGCCACCGCCCAGAAGCCGGCCAGTCGGGCGGGGTCCTGCGCGTCGATGACGATCGAGTCCAGATGTGGCATCTGTTCACCCTGCCGCCGGTCGCCCGGACCGGCAATCGCAGGGCCCCGCGACTCTCGTGTGTGACTTTGCTGGGGCCATCACCACAGCACAGTCACACACGAGTCGTCGGGGCACGATCAGGCCTGCTGGCGCAGGCTGAAGCCGGTCCCCTCCTCGGTCTCGCTCGCGTCCAGCTCCTGGGACTCCAACATCGTGGAGGTCTCCTCGGCGACGAAGACGCGGGCACCGTCGTTCTCGATCACCTGGTCACCGACGGCCGGCTCCGGGGAGAGGGCCATCTGCAGGTCCGACCCGCCCTCGGACATGGCGATGCGTACGCCGCCGTCCTCCGGCAGGCCCGCCTGGCTGGTGATGGTCTTGATCGCTGTCTGGGCGTTCTCGGTCAGGGTGAGCATGGCTGCTCCCTCGTTTCCTTCGGCATTGACGCTTGACGAGCAGCGGCTCACTACACGCGTGCGCCTCGGGCACCTTCCACCGTCACAGTTACTGGCCGCGCATGCAACCGCCGAGGAGCGCCGACGGCGGGCCCCGCCCCGCTGCGGTCCGGCGAACGCCCGCTCCCGTAGCAGGCGGGCGCTGACCCGCCGCACGGGAGAGCGTTCGCGGAGGAAGCTCGTGGGTACGGTCGGGGGATGGCCACCACACCAGCCGCCGTCGGCGTCACCTTCGACCGCTCCTTTCCCGCCTCGCTCGTCACCGAGTTCGCCCGCGAGGTGGACGGCAAGGTGGATGAGCTCTGGCTGATCGAGGACTGCTTCTACACCACTGCCCCGCCGCTGGCTGCGGCAGCCCTGGCGGTCACCGAGGAGCTGCGAGTCGGGCTGGGCATCCTGCCCGCAGTAGCCCGCACCGCTGCGGTCACCGCGATGGAGATCGCCACGCTGTCCTCGCTCGCACCCGGCCGGGTGATCGGCGGGATCGGGCACGGCGTGCAGTCCTGGATGGGGCAGATGGGCGTGCGTCCGGCCTCGCCGCTGACCGCACTGACCGAGGTGCTGGACGCGGTGCGCGCCCTGCTGGCCGGTGAACGGCTGACGGTACAGGGCCGGTACGTCACCCTGCAGGACGTGCAGCTCGAGCACCTGCCGGACCCGGTCCCCCCGGTGCTCGCCGGGATCCGGGGCCCGAAGTCGATGGCTGTGGCCGGGCGCAGCGCCGACGGGGTGCTAGTCGCCGATTCCGCCGGCCCTGGTTTCATCCCGATCGCCCGCGAGCAGGCCGGAAGCCCGGCGAACTTTCAGGTGTCCGTGTTCGCACCGCTGATCACGGCGCCCACTCGCCGCGAGGCGTACACGCTGGCCTCCGGGTGGCTCGCCGATCAGCTCGACGCACCGACGGCCAGCCTCACCGCCGCTCCGTTCTACGCCGAGCTGGCCAGTCGGTACGAGACCGGTGGCACCGAGGCGCTGGTGGAGGTTCCCGCCGATTGGTGGGCCGAGCTCGGCGCCATCGGCACCCTGGACGACGCCGCCGCACACCTGGCCGCACTCGAACAGGCGGGTGCCGATGCGGTGATGTTCGTCCCCGCCCCCGATCCGGCGGTGGCCCGGGACCAGCTCGCGGACGTGATCCGGCTCGCCGACCGCTGATCTTTCCCCGGGTCGTCATGTCAGGGGTGCGCTATAGGCCACGGGTGACATGACGAGCCACGTGACGAGCGGGGAAGGCGGTGGGACCGCACCCGCAAGCGAGGTACCCCGACCACGACGGCGGTCGCCGGGCTCAGGTCAGGTCGTCGTAGTCGCCGCGCACCCAGGCGGCGTGCCGCTCGGCGGAGCGCTGCACCGCAGGGTGCCCGCCGGTGTCGATCGCATTGCCGAAGTTGCCGATCACCCGGTCGAACGTCAGTGGCGCGAGTCGGGCGGCGATCCGCTCCACCACGGCCGCAGACATCGGGATCTTGTTCGGGTAGCTGCGCATGAAGCCCACTGAGGACCGGTCCGGGTTCGGGAACACGGTGTCCCCGCTGAGCAGCACTCCCCTGCCGTCGGCGCCCGCCGCCCACAGCGCCACGGCCGCACCGGGGAAGTGCCCGCCGACCCGGTGCAGGCTCAACCCGGGCGTCAGCTCCAGGTCACGGTCCCAGAGCTGAACCCGCGCCGAGGACCGGCCCAGCCACCGCGCATCCGGTTCGCACACCAGCACCGGCGCCTCCAGCGCCGCACCCCATTCGGTCTGCACCCCGAACATGTGCGGGTGGCTCGCGGCCACGGCCAGCACCGGCCCGAGCTCGCGGACCCGAGCCACGGTCTGCTCGTCGAGGTACCCGGGTGGGTCCCAGAGCAGCTGCCCGGCCGGAGTGCGCACCAGCTGGGCGGTCTGCCCGATGCCGACCTTCGGCTCGGCAGCGATCTCGATCCGGTGGGGCTCGGCCTCGGCCCAGGTGAGCCGTTGGCCGGCCTCGCGCAAGCCGACCAGGTCCGTCCACAGCTGGCCCGCCGCTGGCACCCACTGCCGCTCGTCAGCACAGATCGGGCAGACTGCGGGCAGGCTGTCCTCGTCGTACTCCACAGCACAGGTGGCGCAGATTCGCATGTCTCTCTCCTGGGTCGACCGGTGACGTGGGACATTAGCGCACGTGGGGCCTGACAGCCCTCGGGCCAGCCCGATGCGCAAGCCGTCTGGTTGCACTGGCCCGCCAGCAGGCGGCCGACCTCTCCTCTAGTGTGGAGATATGTCCGCACCTGGCCCGGTCACCGGTCTGCGCCATCGCCTCATCCGCGCACTCGGGGGGCAGGTGCCACCGGAGCCGGCCAGCGATACCACTGCATTGGTGATCTCCGGCGGCGGGGCGCGGTCCAGTTTTGAGCTCGGCGCACTGCGCTACCTCTACGAGCGCGAGCGGATCGAACCCACGATCATCGCCGGCACCTCGGCGGGTTCGATCCTGGCCGCGGTGATCGCCCAGCATCCCGACCCGGCCGGGCAGCGCCAGGCGGTCGCCGACCTGTGCCAGCTGTGGCTGGACATGCGCGACTCCTCCGACATGTTCGCCGAGCTGCCCTGGTTCACCAAGCTGAACGAGCACATGCCCACCTGGCGCAAGGTGATGGCGCTACGCAACCGGTCCTCGCAGCATTCGCCGCGGGTTGGTGGGCTCAGCGCGGTGCTGCCGCGCGGGGGGCGCAACCGCTCGATGCCGAGCGCCGCGGCCGGGCAGGCGGAGCCGACCCGTGGTCGGCGCGGACCGCTCTCGCCTGCGGCTGGCAGCGCTGAGCACGGCGGCGCCGACGAAGCCCGCGCTGTCACGACACCAGCGAGCGAGGACGTCACGCCGGAGGGCACCGAGCATGGTCTGGCCTGGTCGGTCACGAACGTGCTGGACACTCTCTCCACGCTCTGGGAGGCGGGCCGCACCAGCACCGATCTGGAGCTGATCCTCTCCGGCTCGCAGCAGGAGCGGGCGGCGTTCACCCCCGGGCCGATCGTCGAGCAGCTCGTCGATCCTGCCGTGTTCGACCCTGCCGCAGTGGCAGCCTCGGGGCTCTCCCTGCGGATCGCCGCCGTGGGGCTGGAGTCCGGGGAGCTGCGCTACGTCACCGAGTCCGGTGAGATCCGGGATCGCCAGGATCGACCGGTGGCCGGGGAGCCGCGGGTGGATCTGGTGGCCGCTATCCGCGCCTCGTGCGCGATTCCGGCGGTGTTCGCGCCGGTCCGGCTGGGTTCGGAGCACTACGTCGACGGCGGAGCCCGGGAGTCCTTGCCCGTCGAGGTGGCCATGGCACGGCTGGGTGCCGCGCGCTGCTACGCGGTGGTCGCCTCCTCGATCGGGCTCCCCCGGTCCGAGGACTTCGCCGAGAAGGACATGCTGGAGATCGTGATGCGCTCCGGGTTCGGGATCATGACCGACGAGATCCTCACCGACGAGGTGCGCCGGGCCGCCGAGAACGGCGCCACGATCATCCAGCCGGAGCTGGATATCCACGACATCCTCACCATCGATCCCGGGCTGACAGCCATCGCGATCGACTATGGCTGGAGCCGCGCCGCCGAGGTCTGCACCGGGGCCTCCGACGCCGCCGGCGCGCAGGTACGCGACCTCTACGAGCTACGCCGGCACATCTGGTCCGTCGAGGACCTGGCGCTGCGTCCGCGCACGGGCGATGGCCAGAACACGAGGAACCGGGCGTCCGCCGGTGCCGCGATGCCACCGGACATCGCCGACCTCAAGCATCAGCTCCGCTCTGGAGTCGATGCGGCCGACGGCGCCCTGCTGCCACCCGGTGCGCACACCTGGTGGCGCACCTTCGAACGGCACCCCTACCCGGTCGGGCTGGAGCCGGACTGGGTCACCTGACCATTCCCTCGGCGAGCCGGGCCGACCTGCCAGGCGATACTGTGACCACAGAACTCGATCGGGGAGGTGAGGGACCTGAACGACGCACGCGCCGCCGTCGTCTATCACCCCGGCAAGTTCCACGGCTCGCGCTGGCAGCGCATCCTCAAGCGCGAAGAGCAGCGGACGCACCGCTCGCCGAGCCTGTGGGTGCCCACCCAGGCCGACGATGACGCCACCACGCTGCGGGACCGGCTACGCGAGGCGGGTGCCGGGAACACCGACGTGCTGATCGGCGCCGGTGGCGACGGCACCGTGCGGCTGGCAGCCGAGACCGCGATGCTCACCGGCCAGTCGCTGGGCCTGTGGCCGGTGGGATCGACCAACCTGTTCGCCCGAAACCTCGAGCTGCCCGCACTGGATCCCGCCGCCGGACTGCGCGCCGCCCTCGGCCGCACCGAACGGCTGGTGGACACTGTGGCAGTGACCGCGGTGCTCGACGACGGCACCCGGGTGCGGCGGACCAGCCTGGTGCTGGCCGGGTTCGGGGTGGACGCGCAGATGGTGGTGCACACCTCCGACCAGGCGAAGGCGCAGTTCGGCTGGCTGGCGTACGTGGACGGGGTCCGCAAAGGAATGTCCCGCCCGGACCGGTTCGACGTGACCTACTCCCTGGATGGCAGCAAGCCACAGGACGCCCGCTTGTTCACCCTGGCGGTGGGCAACGGTGGCCTGTTGCCGGCCGGCCTCGTGCTGTTGCCGGATGCGCGCATCGACGACGGCGTGCTCGACGTGCTGCTGCTGCGCCCCGACGGGGTCCGGGGCTGGCGGGACATGGCTTCCTGGTTCGTCCAGGAGAACGGTGTGGTCCGGCGCCTGATGCGCCGCAGCGGGCGGCGCCGTCCGCTGCGCACCGGCCCCTCGGTGCAGCTCTTCGAGGCCCGGGACATCCGCCTGCGGCTGCGCCATCCGGAGGATTTCCAGCTGGACGGGGAGTACATCGGACGGGCGGTGGCCGTGCGGGCCATCGTCCAGCACGGAACCCTGCGGGTGCGGGTGCCGGAACTGTCCAGATAGCGAAATTCTTCATTTCGCTTCCCGGCGGGACCTGCTCGCTCTACCATGAACAGCGACGTGCGAAGACTCTCTGCACTACACGGCCGTGATGCTGACGTCGGCCGTGCCCCACTCTCTTCGCACCGCAGCGATCGGGAGGACCTGACGTGGCCTTGTTGAGCCAGTCCACTGAGCACACGCTCGACCGCGCTGCGGGGGCACTGCTCGGACTCGCGCTCGGTGACGCCATGGGGCGGCCCGGCAGGGGCTGGCCGCAGCACCAAATCCGCGGCCAGCTCGGCTGGATCACCGATCTGTCCGCTGCACCGGTGCCCCGACCCGGGGACGGCCCGGTCGGCACGATGGGGGCCACCACCCGTGCCGCGTTCACGCTGGCAGCACACTGGCCACTGGGCCCGCGCTCCCGGTTGAGCAGCCGACCCACCCGCCCGGACGGCACCAGCCTGGCCGCACACCGCTTGCTGCCGATCGGGATCGCGTGCCGGGACGCCGAGGCGATCGCCGCGCACATCGCCTCGCTCAGCGGAACCCGCGCCACGTCCTCGGCGCTGGCCGCCGCGACGCTGGTGGCCGGGGTGATCTCCTCGGCCGTGGACGCTCCGGAAGGGGCGACCGACCCGATGTTCCTCGCCGCACACCTGGAGATGGGGTTCCGTGCGATGGAGGAGATCGAGGGCCGGGGGCGAGCGGACGTCGCACCCTCGGTGATCGAACGCTCCCTGCTCGCCCGGGAGATCGCTGTGCGCGCCCCCGACGACGAAGCATTCCTCACCCGGCTCTACGACGTGGTCGGGGTGTCCAAAGCGGCCGCAGAGTCGGTACCGGCAGCGATCGGGCTCCTCATCCGCGCCGAGGCGGACCCGACCCACACCAGCGTGCTGGCGGCGAACCTGGGCGGGGAGACGTCGAGGATCGGTGCACTGGCCACCGCGATGGCCGGCGCGGTGCGCGGGCGGACTGCCGTGGCGAGCCAGTGGCGGGTGCACGTGGAGAACGTCAACTCGGTGTGCTCGGTGAGCCTGGCGCGGCAACTGCTCGATCAGCGCACCTGAGCGGCTTCGGAGCGGAACCGGCGCAGCCGCAGGCTGTTGGTCACCACGAACACTGAGGAGAACGCCATCGCGGCACCGGCGAGCATCGGGTTCAGCAGCCCGGCGGCGGCCACCGGGATCGCGGCCACGTTGTAGGCGAACGCCCAGAACAGGTTCCCCTTGATCGTGCTCAGCGTGCGGCGGGAGAGCCGGACGGCGTCCACTGCGGCGCGCAGGTCACCCCGGACCAGGGTGATGTCCCCGGCCTGGATCGCCGCATCGGTGCCGGTGCCCATCGCCAGGCCGAGGTCCGCGGTCGCGAGCGCGGCGGCGTCGTTCACGCCGTCGCCGATCATCGCGACCACCGCTCCGCGGGCCTGCAGATCGCGGATGGCGTCCACCTTCTCGGCGGGCAGCACCTCGGCGAGCACCTCCTCGATCCCGACCTCGGCGGCGACCCGCTCGGCGGTGGCACGGTTGTCACCGGTGAGCAGCACCGGGCGCAGCCCGAGCTCGGCCAGCCGGGCGATCGCCGCAGCCGAGCTGTCCTTGACCGTGTCACCCACTTCGATCAGACCGCGCACTGCGTCATCCCAGCCGACCGCGATCACGGTCAGCCCGCGCTCGTCCGCCTCCGCACGCGCGCGGGTGATGGCGGCATCGGCACGGGAGTCGCCGAACAGGCTGGGCCGGCCGACCAGCACCGCGGCCCCCTCCACCTGGCCGCGCACACCGCGTCCGGCGAGGTTCTCGAACCCGGTGACCTCGGGTAGCTCCCCCTGCTCAGCGGCCGCTGCGGCGATCGCCGCGCCGATCGGGTGCTCGGAGGCGTGCTCCACGGCTCCGGCCAGGCGCAGCACCTCCTCGGCGCTCACGCCACCGGCCGGGTGCACGCCGTGGACCGTCATCACACCGGTGGTCACCGTGCCGGTCTTGTCCAGCACCACAGTGTCGATCCGGCGGGTGGACTCCAGCACCTCCGGGCCGCGGATCAGCACCCCCATCTGTGCTCCGCGCCCGGTCCCCACCAGCAACGCCGTCGGGGTGGCCAGGCCGAGGGCGCACGGGCAGGCGATGATCAGCACCGCCACAGCGGCGGTGAACGCCGGCGCCGCGGCACCCGAGCTCGCCAGCCAGAAGCCCAGCGTCCCGGCGGCGATCAACAGCACCACGGGCACGAACACTGCGGAGATCCGGTCCGCGAGCCGCTGCACCTCAGCCTTGCCGTTCTGGGCCTCCTCCACCAGCTCGGCCATCTGCGCCAGCTGGGTGTCGGCCCCCACCCGGGTGGCGCGGACCACGATCCGCCCGCCCTGGTTCAACGAAGCGCCGACGACGGCGTCCCCCGCCGCGACCTCGACCGGCACCGATTCTCCGGTCAGCATCGAGACGTCGACGGCGGAGCGTCCGGAGATCACCACGCCGTCGGTGGCGATCTTCTCGCCCGGGCGGACCACGAACTCGTCGCCTGCGGTCAGCTCGCTCGCCGGGCGGCGCACCTCGACGGTGCCGTGCAGCAACGTGACGTCCTTGGCGCCGAGGTCGAGCAGCGCGCGCAGCGCGTCCCCGGCGCGACGCCGGGCGCGCAGCTCGAAGTAGCGGCCGAGCAGGATGAACGTGGTCACCCCGGCGGCTACCTCTAGGTAGATGTTCGCCGTGGCGTCCCCGGGGGCGATGGTCAGCGTGAACTCGTGGGTCATCCCCGGCATCCCGGCGGTGCCGAAGAACAGCGCGTACAGCGACCAGCCGAGTGCGGCGAGGGTGCCGATGGAGATCAGCGTGTCCATCGTGGCCGCGCCGTGGCGCAGGTTGGTCCAGGCGGCGCGGTGGAACGGCCACGCACCCCAGACCACCACCGGGGCCGCCAGGGTGAGGGACAGCCACTGCCAGGAGGTGAACTGCCACGCGGGGATCATCGCGAGCAGGATCACCGGCACCGACAGCAGCCCGCTGATCACGGTGCGCCGGCGGAGCAGCTCGAGCTCGGCGGCCCGGGTGGCGTCCGCGGCATCGGCTACGGCGGTGCCGCCCGACTCGCCCGCGGTGGTTGCGCCGTCGGGACGGGTGGGGGTGAGCGGCTGGGCGGTGTACCCGGCCTGTTCCACAGCGGTGACCAGCTCGGCCACGGTGACCGAGGGACCGGCCAGAACGCGGGCCTTCTCGGTGGCGTAGTTGACCGTGGCGACCGCGCCGTCGAGCTTGTTCAGCTTCTTCTCCACCCGGGCCGCGCAGGAGGCGCAGGTCATCCCCCCGACGGCGAGGTCGATGCGTTGCTGGTCGGTCTCCGGGGTCTGGGTGGTCATAGCACCGCTCCAAGCAGGTAGCCGAGGGCGAAGACTATGATCAGCGCGGCACCGAACAGGCCGAGCTTGACCGGCACTCGCATCGCGTGATCCACCCTTCCTCCGGCGCTATGCCTCTGCGGAGTATCTGACAACGTCACTATACCCCCATAGGGTATCGGGAGGGCAAGGCGTACGACGCCGCTGTGCCGTGGAACACTGGAGCGTTCGGCCGCCGGCCGAGCAGCGGGTGCGAAGGAGAGTGGAGCAGAAGTGCGCGTCGGAATCCCCACTGAGGTGAAGAACAGCGAGTTCCGGGTTGCTGCGACCCCTGCCGGGGTGCACGAGCTGGTCTCCGCCGGACATCAGGTGCGGGTCCAGGCCGGCGCCGGCACCGAGTCCGCCTTCGACGACGCTGCCTATGCCGAGGCCGGAGGCGAGGTGGTCGGCTCGGCCGACGAGGTGTGGCCGTGGGCCGAGCTGGTGCTCAAGGTCAAGGAGCCGGAGCAGTCGGAGTACCACTACCTGCGCGAGGACCTGGTGCTGTTGACCTACCTGCACCTGGCCGCCGACGCGGAGCTGACGCGGGCCCTGCTCGACTCCGGGGTGACTGCGATCGCGTACGAGACGGTGCAGCTGGACTCCGGCGCCCTGCCGCTGCTGGCGCCGATGAGCGAGATCGCCGGCCGGCTCGCCGTGCAGGTGGGTGCCTACCATCTGATGCGCCCGCACCGTGGCCGCGGTCAGCTGCTCGGCGGTGTGCCGGGAGCCCCGCGTGGCAATGTGCTGGTCCTCGGCGGCGGTGCAGCCGGTGAGCAGGCGATCCGGGTGGCGATCGGGATGCAGGCGAACGTCACCGTGCTGGACGTCTCCCTCCCGCGACTGCGGGTGCTCGACGAACGGTTCGGCAACCGGCTCTCCACCGCACGGTCCAGCCCGTACGTGGTGGCCGAGCAGCTGCGCGAGGCAGACCTGGTGATCGGCGCTGTACTGATCCCGGGCGCGCAGGCGCCGCGGCTGGTCACCGAGGAGATGAGCGCCACGATGCGGCCCGGGTCGGTGCTGGTGGACATCGCGATCGACCAGGGCGGCTGCTTCTCCGCCTCACGCCCCACCACCCACGACGATCCGGTGTTCACCGTGGGCCAGAGCCTGTACTACTGCGTGGCGAACATGCCCGGCGCCGTCCCGGTGACCGCCACCGTGGCGCTGACCAACGTCACTCTCCCCTATGCCCTGGCGGTCGCCGACGCCGGCTGGCAGCAGGCCGTGGCCGACGACGCTGCGCTCGCCCGCGGCGTGAACGTGACCGGTGGGCGACTGGTGAACCAGGCGGTGGCCGACGCGCACGGGATGGCAGCTGAGGAGCTCTAGGCTGCACCGGCAACACACTGCCGCGTCCCACCCGCGGTGGGTGAGCTTTCCGTCGCTGCAGCGCCTCGAAGCGACGGAAACCTCACCCCCGAGAGCTACGGACCGCCGAGGCCAGCGACCCGGTGAGCGGCAGACTCGGCAGTAGGCAGGCCTGCACCGCGTGGTACAAGTCCGCCTTACCGGGGCGGATCCGGGCCGAGGGCTGCAGATCAGGGCCGAGCTCGTGGTGCCAGGAGCCGCCGTCGTGATCGATCTGGTGATCCACGGCGAACCGCCACCACTGCCGATACCAGTGCGCGTACCGCTCCTCGCCGGTGCGTTGCCAGAGCACCGTAGCCGCTCCGAGCGCCTCGCAGAGCACCCAGTGCATCCGGGCCCGCACCACGGGGGCACCCTCGAAGTCGACCGTGTACACGAAACCCTCAGCGCCGTCGGCAGCCCAGCCATCGGCCACCGCGCGGTCCGCGAGCGCCGCCGCCACCGCCGTCCAGTCCTGTGCCGACGTGCGGCCGGCTCGCTCTCCTGCCACCTGCAGCTGCACCAGCAGCCGCGCCCACTCCAGTCCGTGGCCCGGGGTGGAGCCGTACGGGCGCACCGGATCCTCGGGGGTGTCCTGGCCCAGGGTGAGGTCGGGGTTCCACTGCGCGTCATAGTGCTCGGGTAGACGCCAGTGGTGGTCGCGAGCCACCGCCATCAGGCGCCCGGCGACTGCTTCGACCCGCTCGAGCCACCGAGTATCGCCGGTGGCCTCAGCGACGGCGACCATCGCCTCCACGGCGTGCATCGAGGAGTTGGCGCCGCGGTATGCCGAACAGTGGGTGAAGCACCGGTCCCAGTCCTCCACCGGCATCGCCTGCGCCTGGTCCCAGAACTGGTCCAGGTAGAGCGTGCTGGACCGATCGAGCAGCTCGGCTGCGGCAGGGATCCCGGCTGTGGTCGCGGACGCTGCGGCGAGCATGACGAACGCGTGCGGATAGCCCGCCTTGGTCGTGTCGCCTGCCCCGCCCTCGGGGCCCGCGACGGCCGCGTACCACCCGCCGTGGACGCCGTCGGCGAAGGTTTCCACCAGACTGTCCCGCCCGTGCTGGGCGAGCGCTGCCGCACCCGGGTGGCCGAGAACGGCCGCGAGGGAGTACACGTGCGTCATCCGCGCGGTGACGTAGAGCTTCAGCGGTTGGCCCCGCGTGGGCTGGCCCCGATCGTCCAGCCAGCCGAACCCTCCCGGTACCCGGGCAGCGCGCCCGAACTTCAACAGCGCCTCCACCTGCTGGCTCAGCGCGCTGTGGTGCTCGGGCTCTGCGATCACTCGAACACTCCCCCGCCATTGGCGTGCAACGTCTGCCCGTGCATCAGGGCGGCACCATCCCCGGCGAGGTACCAGATGGCTGCGGCAATCTCCTCCGGTTCGGCGAGCCGCCCGCTGACCAGCGATCCGGCCCGCTCGTCGACCCACTCCTCGGTCAGGTAGGGCGCGGTCATCGGTGTACGGACGGGGCCCGGCGCGATCGCGCACACTCGCACCGCCGGGCCGATCTCTCGGGCCAGCGCGCGGGTCAGCCCGATCACCCCGGCCTTGGCGGCGCAGTACGCGGTGTACCCGGCCGCTCCCTTCAGCGCGAGCTGGGAGGCGACCGAGATCACCACGCCCGACCCCGCTGCCTGCATCACCGGCACCACCTGCTGGGTCACCTGGAACACGCCGGTCAGGTCGGTGCCGATGGTCCGGTCCCAGTCGGCATCGGTCATCTCGGTGAAGGCGATCTCGTCCATCAGGCCCGCGTTGTTCACCAGCACGTCGATCCGGCCGTACCGGTCGGTCACGGCCGCGACCATCGCGGCGACCTGGTTGCGGTCGCGGACGTCCGCGACCGCAACCAGTGCCGGCGCGCCACCCGACGGCACCAGTCCGGTGAGCTCTGCCGCGAGCTGCTCGGCGCGCTCGGCGTCCCGGTAGTGCACCAGCACAGGGATCGCACCGGCCCGGGCAGCAGCGCGGGCGGTGGCCGCCCCGATCCCACCGGTAGCCCCGGTGATCACCACGACGCGTCCGGCGGGTTCGCTCATCCCGGCACTCCGCGGCCGAGGAACGCCTGGAGGTCCTTCCCGCGAATCGCCGCTCGGACGGCACGGCGGCCGAGCATGGTCTCGTGGATCTCGCTGGTGCCGTCGAAGATCTGGGTCACCTTGGCGTCCCGGTCCAGCCGGTTCACCCAGGAGGAGGCGACCATGCCCTCCGCGCCGTGGATCTGCACGGCCTGGTTGGTGTGCTCTCGGGCAGCGTCGGAGGCGAACATCTTCGCCATCGAGATCAGGTCCTGGTCGCCGCCATCACCGGCAGCGAAGGACTGGGCGGCGCGGCTGGTGAGGGCACGAGCGGCCTGGTAGGCGGCGGCCATCCGGCCGATCTTGGCCTGGACGGAGGGCAGCTCACCGAGCGGACGACCGAAGACCTCCCGGTCGGCGGCGCGATCGATGCTCGCCCGCAGTGACCCGCGGAGCAGACCACAGGCGTAGGCGGCCGCGTCGATCCGGGCCATGTTCAGCCCGTCCATCATCCCGCCGAAGCCGTCCACGTCGAGGCGATCAGCGGCGGGCACCCGCACCCGGTCGAAGCCGAGCACCCCGTTCGGCATCCCGCGCAGGCCGGCCAGCGCCGGCCCGGGCCTTTGGCTGACGCCCGGCGCGGAGGTATCCACCACCAGAGCAACAGTGGCGGCGTCGCGGGCGTCGTCCTCCAGCTTGGCCAGCACGATCGCGAACTGACCGTTGGGGGCATAGCCCACCCAGTGCTTCTCCCCGGTGAGCACATAGTCACCGCCGTCACGGCGGGCGACGGTCGCGATGCCGCGAACATCGGTACCGGCGTGCGCTTCGGTGATGGCGAACGCGCCGAACGTCTCACCGGACAGCGTGGGCTCCACCCACTGCTGCACCAGGTGCTCGGGTGCGTACTTCAGCAGCAGGTAGGTGGCGAGGCGGCCGTTGGCGATCGTCACCGCGGAGCCCATCGAGTACATCGCGATCCGCTCGGAGGTCTCGTGCACCAGCGCCGCCCGGCTCACATCCAGGCTGCCGTCGGGGTCGACGAGGATCCGCTGCACGCCGATCTCCGCAGCGGCGCGGACGACATCGTGGGGGAACTCGTTCGTGCGGTCGATCTCGGCCGCCCGGGGCGCCACCGTGGTGGCGATCAGCTCGTCCAGGTCCTCCAGCAGGGTCATCGGGACTCCTCGTCGTCGTAGCAGTAGAGCAGGTGGTCTGCCACGAGCAGCAGGTCACCGGCAGGGTTGGTGGCACGGACCTCGGCAACGGCGATGCTGCGCTCGGCATCGATCCGGGACACGGTCGCGGTGACCGTGACGGTGTCCCCGAGGAACACGGGTTTGAGGAAGCGCAGCCGGTCGTACCCGTAAGAGAGGGCAAGCACGCCTTCGGCAGCGCACAGCGCAGAGGTGGCCGTGGAGGCGATGCCGAGGGTGAGCACACCGTGCGCGACGCGCTGGCCGAGCGGGTGGTCGGCCATGAACGCGGCATTGATGTGGTGCGGGGCGAGGTCGCCGGTGATGCCGGCGAACAGGGTCACGTCCGTCTCGGTGACGGTCTTCGCGAACGACGCCTGTGCGCCGACCGCCGGGTACCGGGTCATCGGTGTCCTCCTTCGTGTTCAGGAATCGGGGCAGCGGCGACCGTGCCGGTGCGGGCGAGCTCGGCCTGGTCCGCTGCCGGGTAGCCGAGCTCGGCGAGCACCTCGGCGGTGTGCTCACCCAACCGGGGCGCCGGTCGGTGGATCGGCAGCTGCTGCCCGTCCACCGAGAGCGGATGGTGCACCAGCACCAGCTCACCGATCCCGGGGTGGTGAACCCGGGAGTGGCGCCGGTGCCAGCCCACTGCGGGATCGGTGGCCATCGCGTCGAAGTCGTTCACCGGTGCACACCACACCTCGCCGGCCTGGAGAAGACGCAGTGCCTCATCGGTGTGCAGCGGAGCGAGCAGATCTGCGACGGCGGAGCTCACCTCGGCCCGTCGGGTCACCGCGTCCTGATCGGTGAAGCGCCCGGCCAGAGCGGGCGCTGCCAGTGCGGCGGCCAGCTGGGAGATCGGGCAGATGGAGACTGCCACATCGCCGTCGGCGGTCGGGTAGACGCCGTAGGGCGCCTCCATGAACGGGTTGCCCGGCGCCGGTGAGCGCTCCGGTGTGCCATCGGCGTTGTGGTGGGCCACCAGCTCCTGCGTCATCTGGTGCACCATCGACCCGATCAGGTCGACCTCCAGGTGGCGGCCCCGCCCGGTGCGGGTGCGCTCGAACAGCGCGGCGCAGATCCCGGAGGCGAGCACCGTAGCGGCGTGGGCATCGGCGAGGAAGACGCCGTTCGGGGCCGGAGGGCTCCCGTCGGCACCGGTCAGGTGCATCGTGCCGCTGCGCGCCTGGGCGAGCAGGTCCTGACCGGGCAGATTCACCTCGTCCGCGCCGTACCCGGAACCGGAACAGTAGATCAGCGCAGGGTTCGTCGCGTGCACGGCGTCCCAGCCGAAGCCCAGGCGGGCGAGCGTACCCGGCCGGAAGTTCTGCACCAGGACGTCGGCGGTCTCGATGAGCTGCCAGAGCAGGCGCCGGCCGGCGTCGGTCTTCAGGTCCACACCGATCGAGCGCTTGTTCCGGTTCATCGCCAAGTACATGGCCGAGTGCCCGCCGAGCCGGATGCTCCCGGACTCGCGGCCGCGCTCACCGTGGGTGGCATGCTCAACCTTGATCACGTCCGCACCCATGTCGGCGAGCATCTCGGTGGCCCACGGGCCCTGCATCATGTGCGAGAGATCGAGCACCCGGACGCCGGCGAGCATCCCAGGCTGAGCGGCGGGCGTACTTTCACGCTCAGACGCCAGCTCCGAATCGTGCGAAGAAGTACCAGCAGCGACAGCCGGCCTACCAAGGCCAGCTGACTCGTCCAGTGTCCCCGGCCCACGATCGCCCGCCTCTGCCTCCGTGTTCCCGTAGCCTCTGTGCATCGAGACCCTCCCTGGCCGTCGAATCCGGACGAACATTGACGAATGACTGCTGAGACGCCAGAGTATATCGATCTAACAGAAGTGGGCAAGGAAGCACGCAACAGGAGCAGGTACACATGGGGCGAGTGACCCTGAACGACGTAAGCAAAGCCGCCGGGGTCTCCCGGGCCACGGCATCTTTGGTGGTGCGCGGCAGCTCGCGCATCTCCCCGGCCACGACGGCCCGGGTGCAACAAGCGATGAAGGACCTCGGCTATGTCTATGACCGCGCCGCCGCGCAGATGCGGGGCGCAAAGACAATGACGATCGGCGTGATCGTGCCGGAGATTCGGAACCCGTACTTGGCGGACCTGCTGATGACGATCGAACGGACCCTCCGCGTGCGCGGCTACACCTCGCTGATCAGCCACACCAGCGACGACGCCGAACGCGAGGCCGAGATCCTCGCCACCTTGGCTGAGCGGCGAGTGGACGGCATCATCGTGCACCCGTCCCAGAAGCATGGCCTTGGGGTGCTTGATCGATACACCAAGCAGTTCAACATCCCGATCGTGACCACGATGCGTCACCTGGAGGAGACGCTTGCCTATGTGGGGCCGGACAACGAGATGGCCGGCCGCCTGCTCGGCGAGCACCTGCGCTCGCTCGGGGTCCGCTCGGTCACCCTGGTGGGCGGACCGAGCGAGTCTTCCGCGCGTACCGACCGCACAGCCGGCCTCCGGGCCGGCTTGGGCGAGGACATCGAGTTCGACGCCGGTGGCGCAACCGCCACCCAGACCAACTACTCCGACGTCGGCCAACTTGCGATGGCCCAAGTCTTCGACCAAGGCCAGCTGCCGGACGCCGTCGTCGGCTACAGCGACATCGTGGCGATGGGGATGTATGTGGAGATCAACCGCCGCGGCCTCCAGCCCGGGCAGGACGTAGCGGTGGCCGGGTTCGACGACATCATGATGTCGTCCTGGCTCACCCCACCGCTGACCTCGGTAGCGATGTGGTCCGAACAGGTGGGCACCGCCGCCTCCGAATTGGTGCTTCGGGCCATCGAGGAGGGGGCCCAGTTCGAACCGGAGTGGCAGCTGATCGATCCTGCTCTGCGGCTGCGGAACTCCACGCTCGGCTGGCGTCCGCGCACGGTGAGCTGAGCGGACCCTGCCACCGGCCGGTGGCGGGACGGACGAAGGGCCGGGCCGGACTGTGCCGGACCGGCCCCTCGAACGATGCGGACTACGCGCCCAGGCCAGGTAGCCAGAGCACGAACTGCGGGAAGAGAACGGCGAGCACGATCACCCCGACGATGACTGCGGCGAACGGCAGCATCGGTCTGATCGCCCTCGCCACTGGGATCTTTCCGATCTTCGCCGCTAGCAGCAGGCACAGCCCGTACGGTGGCGTGATCAAGCCGAAAGCCAGCGCGAGGACCGAGACCACGCCGTAGTGCACGGGATCCACCCCCGCTGCCGTCACTGCCGGCGCGAGCACCGGGATCATGATCGCCATCGCCGGTAGAGCGTCCAGGAAGGTACCGAGCAGCATGAAGATCAGCACGACGACCCACAGGATCGCCCAGCTCGGCACGTCAGCCAGAGCATCCTCGAAGATGAACGGAATCCGGTAGAAGGCCAGCAGGTAGGCGAACACTCCCGCCGCCGCCAGCGCGAACAGCGGCAGCGCGGTCAGCAGAGCCGCCTCCCGCAGGATGCGTGGCAGATCCCGGATCTTGATGGTGCGATAGACCACCAGGCCAAGGAAGAGCGCATAGAGCACGGCGAGCACCGCTGCCTCCGTGGCGGTGACGAAACCACCGACGATGCCGCCGAGGACGATCACGATCATCACCAGCGCGAGCGCGGAGTCGCGCAGGGCGACGAGCACGTCCCGGAACGGTGGCCGGTTCTCCCGGGGGTAACCGTGCCGGCGAGCCTGGATATAAGCCACACCCATCATCCCGACGCCGATGGCGATACCCGGAATGGCCCCGCCGAGGAACATCGCTCCGATCGAGGTGTTGGTCAGCGAGCCCCACACCACCATCTGGATGGACGGCGGGATGATAGTGCCGATCACGGCCGAGGCCGCGGTGATGCCCACCGCGAAGCCGGCGGTATAACCCCGGCGCTGCATCTGCGGGATGAGGATCGAACCGAGACCGGCGACGTCTGCAGTGGACGAACCGGAGACCCCACCGAAGCCCATCGAGGCGGCCACGTTAACCATGCCGAGGCCACCGCGGACCCAGCCGACGATGGCCTGAGCCAGGGTCAGCAGCCGGTCGGTGACCTTTGACGCATTCATGATCGCGCCGGCCAGAACGAAGAATGGCACGGCGAGCAGCACGAATGAGTCCACACCGGCGTAGGCACGCTGGGTGAGCAGCTCCAGGTTCAGCCGGTCCGCCATCAGGAAGAACGGCACGCACGCGAGCATCAGCGCGAAGGCGATCGGCACTCGCAGCAGGCACAGAACGATGAAGATCGCCAAGAGGCTCAGGGCGACAACAACCATCAGCTGGCCTCCTCATCAGCGATGCCGGGTGTATCGGCCTCGACGAGGGCCGAGCCGATCTCCTCGACCTTCTCCCCACGGAGCGTGCGAAGAGCGAGCTCGGCGAGGAAGATGAGCATGCTCAGGCCGGCCACCGGCATGGACGCGTACGCCCACACCAGCCTGATCCCCGAAGTGGTGGAGACGCGCGAGGCACCGGTGCCGGCAAACTGCAGCCCCCCGATGAGCAGCACCAACGCACCCAGCGCTGTGATCACGATGATGGTCAGCTGCAGAGGCTTGCGGATGCGCTCCGCCACCTTCGCGGGGATCACGTCGATGAGGAAGTGCTCATGCCGGCGCACGGCGAGTGCCGCTCCGAGGAACACCAACCACGCCAGGCACAGCCGCGCGATCTCCTCCGTCCACAGCGCCCGTGGGATGAAGGAGATGTACCGTCCGATCACCTGATACGAGACCACCACCGTCAGCACCCCGAGGAGAGCCGTGACGGCGACCAGGAGAACGCGGTAGAGGCGATCGGCCACCGCCGTCATGCGTCCTCCCGCAGGTCAATGATCTGCTGGAGCATGTCCTCTGCGCCCCACTGGGCGGCGTACTCCTCCCAGACTGGGCGAACGTCGTCGATCGCACCGGAGACATCGGCCTCCTCAAGCGTGACGCCCTCCATCTCCCCCAGCTGCTGGAGGATCTCGTCATCGGTCTCTGCCTCGAGGTCGCGCTCGAACTCACCGGCCTCGGTCGCGGCCTGGAGTACCTGCTCCTGCACGTCCTCCGGCAACCGGTCCAGCGACGCCCGCGCGACGACGAGCGGTCGGATGGTCACCTCGTGGTTGGTCACCAGGATGTTCGGGGCCGGCTCGTAGAACTTCTGCGAGTCGATGAACACCGACTCGTTCTCCGCTCCGTCCACCACACCGGTCTGCAGACCGTTGTAGAGCTCGTTGTAGGCGACCACCGTCGGTTCCAGACCGACGGCAGCGAAGGAGTCGGTGAGCACCTCAGAGGGCTGGACCCGGAACAGGCGGCCCTCCACGTCCTGCAGACTCTGCGCCGGCTCGGTGAAGAACATCTGCCGGATCCCGCCACCGAAGTAGGTCATCGGGAAGATCCCGGCGGTCTCCTCCATCGAGCCGGCCAGTTCCTCGGCAATCGGTCCCTCGATGATCGCGTCCCGCTGTTCCCGGGTGGTGACCAGGAAGGGCATGGACAAGATCGAGGTCTCCGGAACGAACTCTGCGATCGAGCCGGGGGCGACGATCGCGACGTCCATCGTCCCGGACTGCATCGCCTGGAACATCTCCGTCTCGGTGCCGAGCTCGGCATTCGGATGCACCTCGACGGTCACCTGACCGTCGGTGTACTCCTCGACCAGTTCGGCGAAGTGGTCCAGGCCCTCGTCGAAGGGGGTGTCTGCAGCAAGCTGGTGGCCGGCGACGAGGGTGAACGTCTCTCCCTCAGCTGCTTCGCCATCGATGGCATCTTGGCTGCACGCCGCGAGACCGAGCACGAGCACGGAGGCAGTGGTGGTCACCAGAAGGTGGCGGCGGGTGAACGGGGTACTCATGGGGTGACCCTTCTCAGTCGACAGTGAGCTGCGTTTCGTACCAAGGACGCCTGCGGACGCTGAGCGGTCTGCTCATCACCCTTGGTAGATCGATCACATTAGGATAGCTGCCAAGCACTGTCAATGCCGGAATCAGCACGGACTCCAGCACGGATCGGTCACGCCCTCCGGCATCGCGACAGATCATTAGAGCGATCTACCGTTTGCTCGGGAAGTCGGCGTCCCGAGCGCTCAGTCGTGCACGGCACGCTCGTGCCGCAGGTGTCCCTTCGGCTCGAGCTGGAAGGTGCAGTGCGCCACGTCGAAGTGGCCCTCCAGGCACTCGTCGAGCGCGTCCAGGGTGCGGCAGCCGAGCTCGTAGTCCACCTCATCGGCATCGAGGACCACGTGCGCGGAGAGCACTGGCACTCCGCTGGTGATGGTCCAGGCGTGCAGGTCGTGCACGTCCACCACGCCCGGGATGCCGGCGATGTGCTCGCGCACCCGGGTCAGGTCCACATCTTTGGGGGTGGACTCCAGCAGAACGTCCGCCACATCCTTGAGCAGCAGGATCGCCCGGGGCAGGATGAGCAGTCCGATCGCGAACGAGGCGATGGCGTCGGCCCGGACCCAGCCGGTGGTCATGATCACGATGGCGGCGGCGATCACGGCAACCGAGCCGAGCAGGTCGCCGAACACCTCCAGGTAGGCGCCGCGCATGTTCAGGCTCTGCCCGCGCGCCTTGGTGAGGATGGCCAGGGAGACCAGGTTGGCGATCGCGCCGAGCACGGCGGCGCCGAGCATGATGCCGGACTCCACTTCCGGCTCGGCGCCCCAGCGCAGGAAGGCTTCCCGGATCACCAGCACCCCGACGGCGCACAGCACGGTGGCGTTCGCCAGGGCCGCGAGGATCTCCGCGCGTTGCCAGCCGAAGGTGCGTAGGTCGGTGGCCGGCCGTGTGGCCAGAGTGGCGGCGAGCAGCGCGATCGCCACACCGGCGGAGTCGGTGAGCATGTGCCCGGCGTCCGCGAGCAGGGACAACGAACCGGAGATCCAGGCGCCGATCGCCTGGACCACCATCACGGAGAGGGTGATCGCCAGCACCGCAACCAGCTTGCGCCGGTTCGCGCTGGTGGCGGTCACGGCGTGATTGTGGCTGTGGTCACGCCCATGGGTAGGGGGCTGCCTCTTCATGTCCGTCCTCTCTCGCACGCAGCGACCCGCAGCACTGCTGCCCCCACTCTTCCCGACCGTGCGGCGGAAGTCACTGCTCCGGCCGTGCCCTCGCTCACATACCCGTACGCACGCTCACATACCCATGCGCACGGCGGCCTCGAGCCAGTCCACCGCCAGGGGCAACGCGGCCTCGTCCACATCGAAGCGGCGGTTGTGGTGCGGTGCCGGATTACTCGCGCCGACCACGGCGTAGGTTCCCCGGCCGCCGGCTTCTTGTACGGCGTGCATCATCACGGTGATGTCGTCGCTGGCATTCATCACCGCGGACCGGTGGGCTCGCTCGATACCGGGCACAGTCTCAGCCGCGGCGAGCATCGGGTCGACGACGGTGGCGTCGCACTGGGCGACCAGCGAGGCCCCGGTGGTGCGAACGGTGGCTGCCACGTCATACATGGTCGCTGCACCGGCGATCACCTGCTCGGCGCGCGCGTCCAGGGCCGCGAGGGCGGCGTCGTCGGAGGCGCGGATCTCGCACGCGAGCAACGCGTGTTCGGCGATCACGTTGGGCGTGGTGCCGGCGATCATCCGGCCCACGTTCACCCGGGTAGTGGCCCCGGAGATCGGCGGCAGAGCATGCAGACCGAGCGCCGCGCTGGCACCGGCGAGGAGCGCATTGCGCCCTTCGGCCGGGGCGAGCGCCGCGTGCGCAGCCTGGCCGGTGAAGGCAGCGGTGAACTTACGCGTGGCCATCACACCCTCCACCCCGCCAGAGACCTCTCCGACCGGCAGATTCAGGCCCAGGTGCACCCCGAACATCACCTCCACACCGTCGAGCACGCCCGCGGCGACCATCGGAGTGGCACCGCGGACCCCTTCCTCCGCGGGTTGGAAGATCGCCCGCACCGTGCCGGCGAAGTGTCGCTCGGCCGCCAGCCGGCGGACCAGCTCCACCCCGATCGCGGTGTGGCCGTCGTGGCCGCAGGCGTGCATCAACCCTGCTCGCTGGGAGGCGAAACCTTCCCGGACCGGCAGGTGAGCGTCGGAGTCATCTTCGGTGACCGGGAGGGCGTCCATGTCGAACCGCAGCGCTAGCACCGGTCCGGGCCGGTCGCCGGCGACGGTGGCCACCACGCCGGTAGCCCCGTAGCCGAGCGCCTCGACCAGATCCGCGCGCACTCCGGCGGTCCTCGCGCGCTCGCGCGCCTCAGCGAGCTCCGCGTCGGCGGGCAGACTGGGTGCCGCAGCGGTGTCCAGCACGTCCGAGCCGTAGCGGACGTCGTCGGCCACGCCGGTGAGCTCGGTGATCACCCGGGCGGCGGTCTCGATCTCGGTGAAGCCCAGCTCGGGGCGGCGGTGCAGGTCCCGGCGGAGCTGGATCAGGTCGGCGAAGCCGTCGTTGCGGTGTGCGCGGTCCATGCTGGCCATCGTCGCACCAGGGTCTGTGCCGCGCAGGTGCGCAGGCAGCCAGATCACGACGGCGGAGCGTACGAGGACCAGGTGAGGTCGCCATGGTCGGTGGGGTGGGTGTGCGTGGTGGGCCCGGCGACGGGGCCGTGCAAACCCCGCCGCCGCGGCGGCCCACCCCCAACCGACGCCCCGGACGGGTCCGGTTGTGCCTCCGAACCCGCCCGTGGCGACGTACTCGGCTGCGGTGCCGTCTCCGATCCAGTACCCCCCTGCGGCACTGCGACGTTCGATGACACCCAGCCGTCCTGCTTCAAGTCACGAGGTGGCTTGATATGAGGTACGACCGGGTCTGTCGTCGAATGTCACGCGAGAATGGATGTGAACTAAGTCACAGCGCGGGAGGAGTTAGCTACCGGTGGGCTCGGAGTCTGGCTCGGGACAGTCGCGGTCGTCGCCGGAATCGTCGCCATCACCGTCGTCCTCGCCCGCGTCCCTGGTAGAGACGGCGGTAAAGCACACGGTGGCCGGGTTGCCGACGAGTTCACCATCGTCGTCCACGTACTGCATGGCGAGCTCGTACGAGCGAGACGTGACGCCATGAAGATGGTCCCTGCCGGTCAGCAGACCCGAGGTCGGATCACATACATCGATCGGCACAAGGTCGTGGAGTTCCACCGGGCTCCCGTTGAGGAAGAACTGAACGTCGAACCGGCAGTCGTGCTGGTACTCCACCCAGATGTAGTCGGCCCACCCGCCGCCTGATTGGGTGACTTCTGCTTCGCCGCCGTCCTCCGGACTGAGCACCGCGAGCGGAGCCACCCAGCTGAACGGCCCCACTGTCACCGGCTCGGACGCCCCCGCATACTCGTCGGAAGCCCCGTCCGGGACCGTCTGAGTCAGCGTGAAGTAGTGGCCCCCGTCAGTCGTGCCCTCACCGTCCTCGGCCACACCGTCGCCTGCGTCGTCGTCGCCAGCACCCTCGTCGCCCTCATCATCATCGCCTCCATCGCCGCGGTCGTCGTCGTCCTCATCACCGCGCTCGGCAGCGACGTCAGCAAGTCCGCGAGCGGTCACGCTCCTCGATGCCGTCCCGCCGCTGGCCAGCCCGGGCATCCCACCGCCGGGCTCGCCCCCGGACCCGGGATTTCCTATCTCGAGGGTCCAGTTGCCGTCGTCATCGACCTGGCCCTCCGCCACCGGGTCACCGTCGGCATCGGTCGCTGTGATCCTCGCGCCCGGGACCGCGTCGGTACCGGTCAGCTCGAGCGTGCCCCCGTAGACCATGGTGGTCTGTCCAGCTGGCGCATCGGTGACGATGGGGGCATCGGGAGCCGTGGTCTCCGGCTCTTCTGGCTCTGGTGCGGGATCTGTCGGTTCGTCGGTCGGTTCTTCCGGCTCCGGCGCCGGGTCGTCGGGCTCCGACGCCTGTGTCGGCTCATCCACTGGCTCTTCTGCCGGCGCCGGAGAATCCTGCTGCACCGGCGCTGGATCAACCGGCTCAGGGCCGGGGTCGACCGGCGCCGCCGGAACAGATGCTGGAGAGTCAGCCGGCTCCGGCTGGTCGGCGGGCTCCTCAGCATCATCGGGCTCGGCCTGGTCGTCGCCGGTGGACGAGCCTGAGCTGGAGGAGCTCTGTCCCGAGCTGTTCGGCGCGGGAGCACTGGCACTCGGCGCAGGGCCCGCCGCCGGAGGGGGCTCCGGCGGCGCAGTCATCGCCATCGCCACAGCGGTCACCACCGCCACGGTCGCCGCGCCGCCCACCGAGCCAGCAGCCACCTTCGGGTCCCGCAGCCGGTTCAGCGTCGCCTTCGTGCCCCAGAGCAGGAAACCGGCCTTGACGCCCCAGCCGCCGAACACCCACCACAGAGCCTTCGGCGCCAGCACCACAACGGGCAGCAGCAGCGCGCCCATGTGCCCGGAGACCGCCGCCAGCTCGGCCACCACGGCCGGGCAGTGGTCGCACTCGTCCAGGTGCGACTCCACCTGCGCCCGCCGCCGACTGGACAGCCGCCCCGTCTGATAGTCCCCCAGGCGGGTGACCACTGGTCGGCATCCGCTCGGTGCCGACCCCGCGCGCACGTGTGCCTGCAGCCAGGCGGACCGGAACCCCGCGCGAGCGCGCAACGACAGGGTGGAGACCGCCGTCGCCTTGATCCCCATCCGGTCGGAGAGCTCCCCGGGACCGACCCCCTCCACCTCGGTGAGCCAGAGCACCTCGCGCCAACGCGGCGGTAGTTCGGCGAACGCATCGGAGACCAGCCCCCGGTCGAGGACCTCGTCGGAGGTGTCCGGCACCACCCAGAGTCCGGCGGGGCCCGCGCTCTCCACATCGTCGGTGGCGAACTCGCGCTGCCCGCCGCGGTCGATCCTCAGGTTGCGCAGCGTCCGGAAGATGTATCCGGCAACGTCCTCCGTGGGCCCGCCACCGTTCTGGATCGCGCGCAGCACCTTCGCAAACGTCTCCTGCACCAGGTCCTGCGCTTCATCGGCGCCGACCTGCCGGCGGGCGATGCCCATCGCCTCACGGCTGTAGCGTTCGTAGAGCAGCGCGAACTGGCTGATCTCGCCGGCACGCACGGCCTCGACCACGGCCCGGTCACTTCCGGGTTCCGAGGTCGGAGCAGGCTGCTGCTGCGCGACCGACATCAGGCTCCTGGTTCGCAATGGACGGTGGGGGCAGGTCGGCTGCACAACAGGCGCGACCCAAGGGACGGTTCCGGGCCCGCGCCAGCTACCGCTCGGGACAAACGCGACTCAGCCGACGGTTCAGGATACGGTCGAAATGGCTGAACTGCATGGGTTGCGCGCATTTGTGGCGGCGATTACGCTCCGTCCGGTCCGGTCGCCGAGTCACGGTGGCCAGACCTACCGAGTCCCTGGCCAGACGGTACCGACTGGACGGAATCCGTTGCCTGGGCGCGATCTCAGCAACAAATTTTGACCACTCGCAGCGCCCCCGCGGTGAACTGGCGGACGTCCGGGCTCGCAATAGGCGGCGAGGCCGGCTACGTACCGGTCACTCAGCGGCGGCGCGGGACGCGCGGTTCGCCGAGGGAGAGCATCAACCGGTTCGCCCAGTTGAAGAACGCCGCGCTGCTGAGCGCATCGGCCACGGCCTGATCGTCCAGGCCCACCGCCCGGAGCTGGTCCACCTGGGCTGGACCCAACGACGGCGGGGTGGCTGCGAGCGCGGCGGAAGCGTCGATCACCGCATCCCAGGTGGCATCGACGCGCGCCTCCGCGCCCTCATCCAGCAGCCGCTGCACGTCCTCGACCCGGCCCGACTCCCGAGCGGCCACGCGCGCATGCACGTGCGCGCAGAAGACACAGCCGTTCACCCGGGAGGTGGCGGCGGCAGCCAGTTCGCGCTCGGCCCGGCCGAGTCCGCCGTCGGCGTTGGTGAAGATGTCCAGGTCGGCGCGGGTGCGTGCGCCGAGCACCTCCGGGTCGCGGGCGAGCAGGGCGAAGTACGGGTTTTTCCCGCGGGCGCGCTCCACCAGCCCGTCGTAGTGCCGCTCGGTGAGCTCGTCCTCGGCCAGCGGCTCCAACCAGGGCACCTAGCCGAGCGGCTCCTGGGTGAAGGCCTCCGGTCGGTCCAGGTCGGGGTAGGTGACCACCTGGTCACCCGACGGCGCTTCAGCGGAAGCGCTTCGGGCTGCCGCGGGAGCGCTACCGGTCCCCGCTTCTGCTGAAGCGCCCTGAGCAGAGCCCGCGGCAGCCCCATCCCCGATTCCTGCCGCGGCACCCCTGGCGGCCGCACTGCCGCCGCGCACGCCCACCCGCTGCTCGTCATACCCAGCGAGAACCGCCATTGAATCCACCACTCGCACCTGGTAGCTGCCGAACGCCACCAGCTGGGACAGCGTCACCACCCCGGTGGCCGACCAGCCCGCCTCGAGCAAGGCCTGCAGTGCCTGCGCTGAGGACTCCCGGGGCCGGAAGGTCAGCAGGTGCGCGTGCTCCAGGGCCGCCGTCAGGCGCGGTCCGAACAGTTCCGCAACCCCATCCCCGAGCGCGGCGCCGATCCGCAGCCGCGGGCCGTCGGTGGACTCCCCCGCCAGCCCCGGCTCCCGGTACCGCCCGTACGGCCCGGACCCCGCGCTCACCCGGACCAGCTCAAGCACGGCACCGGTGAGCGAGGCACCCGAGGAGGCTCCGCCGTCGGCGCCATGGTTCTCCAACAGCGCACGGTAGTGCGCCGCCAGCCCCACATGCCGGTGCAGCTCCGCCACGTACCAGGCCACCACCAGCCGCTCGGTCACCGAAACGTGGGTAGCGTCCACCGGGCGCACCAACGCCTGGTACGCGCGCTGGGTGTGCTCGCGCTGGGCCGGCCGGGCACGGCGGATCGCATCCAGACGGTCACCAGGCGCGATGCCGAGCAGCGCATCGATCAGGTCGGCGGGCCCGGTCACATCGGGGCCCGGGTCGGCGCTGGTGGTAGCCGTGGTCATGCGGTTCCTCCGGAGGGGCTCCAGCCCAGGTGGGGTGCCACCTCGGTAGCGATCAGGTCGATGGACCGCAGGACGTCCTGGTGCGGCGGGTCGATCGAGTGCACCTGGAAGGACAGGTGGGTGGCGCGGGCCAGCGCGGTGTCGGCGGCCAAGGTCGCGCGGACATCGGCCGGGTCGCCGGTGTGCGCGTCGGTGGCGGCGAGCAGGCGTTCCAGCGGCGCCTGCGCCGGGTCGGTGCCGAGGGTCTTGGCCACGAACGGGGCGCGGCGCAGCCCGGCCAGCGCGAGGTCCCGGGCATGCTCACCGTCCTCGGCCACGAACACCGACCGGGCCACGCTGATCCGCGGCGTCGCGCCCGCGGGTAGATGCTCCAGGTAGGCATCGATCAGTGGGTTCTGCAGGTCTGCAAGCGGTGCGTCCGGGGTGTCCTCGGGTCGCGGCTGGGTGCGGGAGAGCATCAGTCCGTGCCCGCGCCGGCCCGCCTCGATCGCCCACGGTAGGGAGAACGTGGCGATCCAGATCCGCTGCGCCAGGGTGCCACCCGGCGGGTAGAGCAACGGCCCGCCCTCCGTGCCGGTGACCGGCTCACCCGCGAGCCCCCGCTGCACTGTGGCCAGGTTCGCCTCGAAGATCTCCCGGCGGTCGGCGAAGTCCAGCCCGAGCGCCGTGAACGCGCCCGGGGACCCGCCGGAGGCGAAGCCCAGCTCCAGCCGGCCACCGCTGAGCGCATCGAGCACGACGGCGTCCTCCGCCACCCGTACCGGGCTCTCCAGAGCGAGGGTCACCACTCCGGTGGTCAGCCGCACCCGGGAGGTGTGTGCGGCGGCGTAGGCGAGAAACGGCAGCGGGGACGGTAGCCCGCCCTCGGCAGCATCGAAGTGGTGCTGGGCGACGGCGATCGCGTCATACCCTGCGGCTTCCGCCCGGGTGATCTGCTCCAGGGCAAGCCGGTAGCGCTCGGCCGGCGGAACATCATCGAGCAGGCGGGTGAAGAAGCCGAGCTGCTTCGCGGGGGCGGTGGTCATCGTGTCTCCTCAGCGGCGCCGGCCGGTGCGAGCCCGGCGCGCCCGGGGATCGCCTCCAGCAGGGCCTGGGTGTAGGGCTGGGCCGGGTGGGCGAACACTTCTTCGGTGATGCCCGACTCCACGACCCGCCCGGCGCTGAGCACGCTGACCGTGTGGGCGAGGTCGCGCACCACGGCGAGGTCGTGGGAGATGAACAGGTAGCTCACTCCAAGCTCGTCCTGCAGCCGGGCAAGCAGGTCGAGGATCTGTGCCTGCACGCTGACGTCCAGCGCGGACACCGCCTCGTCCAGCACCAGTACCTCCGGATTCGGCGCCAGCGCTCGGGCGATCGCCACCCGCTGGCGCTGCCCGCCGGAGAGTGCCGCCGGGCGGCGCCGGCCCAGCTCGCCTGGCAGCGCCACCGACTCCAGCAGCTCGGACACCCGGTCCGCGCGCACCCGGCGGCCGGCCCGACCGCGGGGTCCGAAGTTACGCAGCGGCTCACCGACGATCTCGGCCACGCTCTGCCGCGGGTCCAGGGAGGAGAACGGATTCTGGTAGACCATCTGCACCCGGGCGCGGAACTGTCGCAGCTGCTTCGAGCCGAGGGCGAGCACGTCCGTGCCGGCGATGCGCACCTGCCCGGAGGTGGGCCGGGTGAACGCCATCACCGCCCGGGCGGTAGTGGTCTTGCCCGATCCGGACTCCCCCACCAGCGCATGGGTGGTGCCCGGTGCCACCGTGAAGGAGACCCGGTCCACTGCGCGCAGCGACCGCGCCCCGAGGCGGAAGTCCTGGACCAGGTCGATCGCTTCGATCGCCGGGGGCTGCTCGGCCGCTGCCGCGAGCTTCTCCCGCACCTCGGCCACGCCGCGGCGGGCGTGGCGCGCGAACGCGGGGGCGTCGGCGAGCAGCTGCCGGGTGACATCCGAGCGCGGGTGGGAGAGCACCTGCTGCTTGGGTCCGGACTCGACCACCCGACCGCCGGAGAGCACCACCACCTCAGTGGCCCGGTCCGCGGCCACGGCGAGATCGTGGGTGACCAGCAGGATCGCCGCACCGGTCTCCTCACGGAGCTCGTCCAGCAGGTCCAGGATGGTGCGCTGCACGGTGACGTCCAGGGCGCTGGTGGCCTCGTCGGCGATGATCAGCGCCGGCTTGAGGGCAATGGCCGACGCGATCAGCACCCGCTGCTTCATCCCACCGGAGAGCTCGTGCGGGTACTGCCGGGCTCGCTCCGCCGGTTCCGGGATGCCGACCCGCCTCAGCAGCTCGATCACCCGCTCGGCGATGGCCGCCTTGTCGGCCCACCTGTGGATCTGCAGCACCTCGGCGAGGGAGTCCCCGATTCGCTTCACCGGGTTCAGCGAGTTGTTCGGGTCCTGCGGGATCCAGCCGATGCGCGAACCGCGGATATCGGCCATCCGCTGGTCCGACCAGCCGGTGATGTCGGTGCCGGCCAGCAGCACCTGGCCCCCGACGATCGCACCCGTTCCGGGCAACAGTCCGATGATCGACTGGGCGGTGGTGGTCTTCCCGGACCCGGACTCCCCCACCAGGGCCACCACGTCCCCGGCACCGATGCTCAGCGACACCTCGTGGGTGACCTGGCCGAGCCGGCCGCGCCCGGTGGCGTAGGCCACGCTCAGCTCGCGCACCTGCAGCACAGCAGGTGCGCCGCTCCCGCGGCGGGGCACACCACCCAGGGCGGGCTCCGCCGTCGTGCTCATGACGTTCTCCCGAGGTTCACGCTGATCCGGTTGGCGGCGAGCACCACGGCCACCACCACCAGGCCGGGCAGCGTGGTCAGCCACCAGGCGGTGGCCACGTAGTTGCGGCCCTCGGCGATCATCAGACCCCACTCCGGAGTGGGCGGCGGTGCGCCGTAGCCAAGGAAGCCGAGCGTGGCGATCGCCAGGATCGCGGTTCCGAAGTGCAGGGCCGCGAGGGCGAGGACCGCCGTGAGCGAGTTCGGCAGCACGTGCCGGGCGATCACGGCGGCGGGGCGCCCGCCGGAGCCGAACGCCGCCTCCACGAACTCGGCCTGGCGCACGCGAACCACCTCCGAGCGGGCCAGCCGGGCGAAGGCGGCCACGCTTGCCGCGCCCACTGCGACCGCCGCCTGGGTGGTGCCGAAACCGAGCAGGATGATCACGCTGAGGCTGAGCAGCAGGGTCGGGATCGCCAACAGTACGTCCACCACCCGCATCAGCGCGTCCTCCACCACGCCGCCGACCGAGCCGGCCAGCACGCCGATCGTGGTGCCTAGCACCAGACCCACGCTGACGGCGATCAGGGCAGCGGACAGGGAATGGATCGCGCCGTAGGCCACCCGGGCGAACACGTCCCGGCCGGTGGCGTCGGTACCGAACCAGTGCTCGGCGCTCGGTGGGGCAAGGGCTGCGGCGGCGTTGCCGGCGAGCGGGTCGGCCGAGGTGAACAGGCCGGGGGCCACGGCCATCGCCACGGCGGCCACGATCACCAGCCAGGGCAGCACGGTGAGGGCTTTCGGGCGCGGGCGACGGCGGTGCGTGCGCGGCGTGGTCGCCGCGGCTGGCGTGGTGGTCCTCTCGGGCAGGGCCTCGAGCACGGGGGTTCCGGTCACCACACCAGAGTTGCGGCCCGGCGGGCCGAGTGGGGTGATGGATCGGCGCGTCTCACATGGTGAGCCGGCTGGGTACACTGCCGCTCGCGCACCTGCCGAGTGGCCAGTGGTGGTGGGTGTTCATGCCCGCACACCCACCACAGCTGGCCACTCGGCGAGGCTGGGCGAGGAACTCGCCGAAACTCATTGCGGGAGACCTGTCGATCTCGGCGACAGCCGTACGTCAAGATGGTGTCGGGCCGCCCGGTCCGGCATCCGCACCCGCACCGGCGCTGCGAGCGCACCGGTGCGGGAGAGTAGAGGAGATGCAATGAAGTACGCACTACTGTTGATGGGCCACAGCAACGATCCGGCCTGCGGTGAAGACGGCGGCGCCAGCCCCGAGGAGTTCTTCACCTTCGACCAAGAGATCACCGCCGCCGGTGTGGTGGTCTCCTCGTTCGCCCTCGAGGACCCGGAGCTGGGGGTAGCGGTGCGCAGCGATGCCGACGGCGAGCGCGTCGTCTCGTCCGGGCCGTTCGCCGAGGTACAGGAGTTCGTCGGCGGCGGCTACATCATCGACGTCGCGAACATCGACGAGGCGATCGCCTGGGCGCAGAAGAGCCCGGCGTCCGCACCCGGCGGGCACGTGGAGATCCGCCCGCTCGCCCCGTACTGAGCCGTGCACCCCACACCTCCCGGTGGAGCCGAGGACGCACCGGTCCTCGGCTCCACGCCGGTGGCTCCGGTGGCGAGCGCGGATCCGGTGGCGGACGCGGATCCAGTGGCAGCCGCACGCACCGCCGTCGCGGCGATCGATCGAGATGCCCGGGCCCGCATCCTGGCCACGCTCGCGCGCCGGTTCGGCGATCTGGACCTGGCCGAGGACATGCTCCAGGAAGCGTTCGCCCAGGCGCTGCACAGCTGGCCGCAGACCAGGATTCCCGATGCGCCGGAGGCGTGGCTGCACACCACGGCTCGGCGCAAGGCGCTCGATGTGGTCCGACGGGAGAACGTGCTGGCGCAGAAGCTGGCCCGGCTGCGGATCGAGGAGGAGCGGGCGCCGGGCGCCACCGATTTCGCCGACCCTGCTGACCAGATCGGACCAGGCCGCCCGGATCCGGTACCGGACGACCGGCTCGGGCTGTTCTTCGCCTGCGCACACCCGGTGCTCACACCCGAGGACCGGATCGCCCTGACCCTCCGATTCCTCGCCGGGCTGCAGACGCCGGAGGTCGCGCATGCGCTGCTGGTGCCGGTATCGACCATGCAGCAGCGGATAGTCCGGGCGAAGAAGCGGATCCGGAGCCTGGGCGTCCCGTTCGAGACGCCGCGTCCGGAGGATCTCGCCGCACGCCTCGCCGGCGTACAGCGGGTGGTGTACCTGCTCTACGCCGAGGGATTCGCCCGGTCCACCGGCTCGGCGCACCTGCGCGAAGACCTCACCACCGAGGCACTCCGGCTGGCCCGCGTCCTGCACCGGCTGATGCCGGCGACGGCGGAGGTCACCGGGCTACTCGCCCTGCTCGTGCTCACCGAGGCTCGTCGGCCCGCGCGCACCGACCCCCGGGGACGACCGGTGCCACTGCCCGAGCAGGACCGAGTCCAGTGGGACAGCCACCTGATCGCTGAGGGGGTCGCGCTCGCCGAGCAGGCCGCCGCGGCGGCGGGAGCGGGCCCGTACGCGATCCAGGCGGCGATCGCCGCCGTGCACGCCGAGGCGTCCAGCTACTCGGAGACGGACTGGGACCAGATCGCGGTGCTGTACCGGCTGCTCGAGGAACGGGAGCCCGGGCCGGTGGTGCGGTTGGGCCGGGCTGTGGCCCTGGGCCGAGCCCGCGGACCGGAGGTAGGGCTACGCCGGCTGGACGAGCTCGCCGACGATGCAGCACTGGCGCGGTTCCGGCCGTTCCACACCGCCCGGGCGGTTACTCTGGAGCAGCTCGACAATCCGACCGGGGCGGCCGAGGCCTACCGGCGTGCACTTGAGCTGCCGGGCAACGAAGCAGAAGATGCGTACCTGGCGGCGACGCTGGCGGGGCTCGAGGACGGCTGACCCGAAATTCGGGCGATGGCCTCTCGGCTTAGGCTTGACCATCATGACCGATGTCCTTCTGGGTGTACTCGCGCTGTTGTTCGGCCTACTGCTGTGCTTTCGCGGCGCTGTCGCGATGCGG
Source organism: Ruania zhangjianzhongii (assembly GCF_008000995.1). NCBI lineage: Bacteria > Bacillati > Actinomycetota > Actinomycetes > Micrococcales > Ruaniaceae > Ruania > Ruania zhangjianzhongii. The sequence continues at coordinate 552,069 of NZ_CP042828.1, read as the reverse complement.
GTGCTGCTCGCCGTGTGGGGCGGACTCCTCGGGTTCGGCCTCGGCGCGGTGCTGGTCGCCGCGCTGACCGACCAGGGCCCTCTCGCCACCGCGGCCGCCTGGCTGGCGGCGATCGCCCTGGCGTTGGTGTTCGGGGTCCTTGCCTACCTCTTCTACGCGGTCGCCGTCGTCCTGGCGTTCGCCTCGATGGGCTACGTGCTCGCGCAGCTGCTCGCCGCAGCTCTCGGCGCCTCGCAGCCGTGGTTGCTCATCGGCGCGGGCTTGATCGGTGGCGTCGCACTCGGTGTGCTGGCGATCGCTACCAACCTCCCCGAGCTGGTGCTCATCGTCGTCAGCGCACTCGCCGGGGCCAGCCTCGCCGTGAGCGGCCTCGCGCTCCTCCTCGGTGCCGTCGACCTCGGTAGCTGGACCGAGGCCGAGCTTCGGATCGCAGACCAGCCCTTGTGGTACCTCGGCCAGCTCGCGCTGGCTGTCGCCGGCATCATCGTGCAGGTCCGACACTCTCGACGGCGCAGCCCAGGTTCGGTCCGGCAGTCGTGGTCCGCATCGCCCCGCTAGTCACCGTCGAGGATCGGTCCAGCTGATATGTAGCCGTTTTTGTCAAGTGGCAGGGTGAGGCGCCCGTCCCCCGTTACTGGGGGCGGGCGCCTCTGCTTCGCCGGCCTGGGTAGGTGGTGAGCGTGTCGTTGGCGACGCGCGGTCAGACTGATATGCGCGGGTTGGTTACCGCAGGACGGGGTGTTCGGCAGGAGCGGTCCGCGTGTCTAGGGTCGAGCGTGGCCTGGCCCAGGGGCCCGGTTGCTCATAGCTGTGTCGCGGGTCGCTCCACGCGCTGCTCCCACCGCGTTGGTCGGCGAAGCGGTCTGTGGGGACTATTCCTCGAGTACTGCCAGGGACCAGCACCAGCCGGCCAGTTCTCGGGCGATGGCGACGTTGGCGACCACGTGGCGCTTGCGGCGTTCGCGGAAGGTGTTCCAGCGCTGGTGCAGGCGCCGGTTCCCGGCATCGCCACGGGCCCGGGCAGCCGGTGGGGCCAGTTCCCAGCGGTCCTGGATGGTCTTGCCGATCACGTAGCGGGCTCGGTGGTGCCAGGCGGCTTCGACCAGGAGCCGCCGCACGTGAGTGTTGCCGGTCTTGGTGATCGAGCCCTGGACCCGGGAGGCACCGGAGGAGTACTCCGAAGGGACAAGGCCGACGAACGAGCCGATGCTGTTTCCGGTGAAGCGGTGCCAGTCGCCAACCTCGACCGCCAGGGCCAGTCCGGTCAGGTCGCCGATCCCGCGCAGGCAGCCAAGGCGTCGCACGATCGGAGTGAATTCACTGTCCGCGGCCATCGCCGCGATCGCTTCATTGAGGCGGTCCCGGCGCGCCTGGACCGTCAACACAGCCTCGAAGTCAGACTCATAAGTCAACTGCAGTGCGTGCGACTCGAACCGCTGTCGGCGTAGCCACGCCTCATGCACGCCGGTCCAGGCCCGCCCATCGGAATAGACGAGCCCATGGCGCAGCAGCAGCTTGGAGAGCCGGTGGCGAGCCCGCATCAGATCACCACGGGCGTCCTCACGAGCACGGACCAGATCACGAGCATTTTCCTCGTCCACGGTCGGGACCCTCACGGCGGTGAACTCATCCAGCCGGAGCAACCGCGCCAGATGCACCGCGTCCCTGGCATCGGTCTTCACACGATCGCCACTGGGGCGCTGCAACTTCGACGGCGCCACCACCTCGCACCGGATCCCAGTCGCCATCAGATGCCGATACAACCCGAACCCTGTCGGGCCAGCCTCATAAGCGACCGCCGCCGGGCCAGGCAGGTCGTTCACCCAGGATCGGATCTCCTCATGCGAAGGCGTCAATCTAGTTCGGAAGAACTCGCCCGTGACGCCATCGATCGCTGCAGCAACGACCGACCTTGCGTGCACGTCGAGCCCCACACTCGTACGCTCGGTAAACACCGGGGCCTCCCACAACTGTCGGATAGGCCGAGCAGGCGGCCCCTGCTCGGTAACCCACGAACATGTGTGAGAGAGGCCCCGGCCCGCAACCCCTCCACGCCGGACAGGTCACTACATACCGTCTAGTCCTGCCCGGGATCGAGCCGCGCCCAGATAGCGGCGAGATGGCGCAGATCATCGTCGTCCAAGCGATCGAAGAAGAGCTCCCGCAGGTCGCTGTGCTGCTGGCGCCAGGCCGTGCGCAGCTGACGACGTCCCTCGTTCGTCAACACGGCCTCGAACCCTCGACCGTCGGCAGCTGAACGTCGGCGTTCAATGATCCCCCGCCGTTCCAGCCGGTCGGCCAGGCGGGTGAATCCACCGCTGGACATCAGACTGCGCTCGGCGAGCTCGGACATCCTCATCCCCTGCCGCCCGGCCTCGCCGAGCAGGGCCAGCACGCTGTACTCGGCCATGCTCACGTTCAGCGGCGCGAGCCGCGCCTCCAGCGTGCGCCAGATGCGGTCGTGGGTCAGCAGGAAACCCTTCCATGCCTCGTCCTCGAGATCTCCCAGCCGCTCGGTCGCCATGGCGGCACAGTAACCCACTCGCCTTTGGTCAGAACCCCCCTTGCCATCGTCGAACCCCTCTCTTATAGTTGTCTGCGCAAGCAACTATATCGGGAGAGGACGAAAGAATGACGCAGCTGCTCCACATCGACGCCAGCATCCAGGGCGAGGGGTCGGTGAGCCGGCGGCTCACCTCCCGCGCCGCCGACGCCTGGCGCGAGGCGCACCCCGGCGGCACCGTGGTCTATCGCGACCTCGGGGCCGATCCGATCCCCCACCTGGACAGCGCAGGTGGTCTCGGCCGGCTCGTACCGCCGGAGCAGCGCTCGCCGGCACAGCAGGCGTCCTGGGCACTGACCGAGGAGCTGGTCGGCGAGATCGCCGACTCCGACGCGGTCCTGCTCGGCTTCCCGCTGTACAACTACGGCGCGCCGAGCACGGTGAAGGCTTGGGTGGATCACCTGCACGCTCCCGGCCTGTCGTTCGACCCCGAGACCGGCGAGGGCCTGCTCAGCGGTCGTGACTTCGTCGCGGTCGTCTCCCGCGGCGGCGGGTACAGCGAGGGCGCCCCGAAGCAGGGATGGGACCACGCGACCGCGTGGCTACCGCACGGCCTGGCCCAGACCGGACTGGTACCGCGGTTCGTCAGCGTGGAGCTGACCCTCGCCGCGGTCGTACCGGCAATGTCCGACCTGGTGCCGATGGCGCAGGAGAGCCGCCGCCGGGCCGAAGCCGCGTGCGATGCGATCTGGTCGCCGGCGACGGCACTGGTGTGAAGACGGGTATTGGTCTGAGTCTGAGCAGAAAGGACGAGAGGGATGACATTCGAGATCGGCATCATGACCTTCGGCGAGGTGACGGAAGATCCCACCACCGGGCGCACGCCGTCACCGCGCGAACGCGCGCGAGAGACCATCGAGCAGGCGCAGGTCGCTGACCAGGTGGGTCTGGACGTGTTCGGAGTCGGCGAGCACCACCGTTCTGACTTCGTCGGGTCGGCGCCATCGATCCTGCTGGCGGCCGCCGCCCAGGCGACCGAGCGGATCCACCTGACCAGCGCCGTCACCGTGCTGAGCTCGGAGGATCCCGTGCGAGTCTGGCAGCAGTTCGCCACCATCGACCTGCTCTCCGCCGGTCGGGCGGAGATCATCGCCGGCCGCGGCTCGTACACCGAATCGTTCCCACTGTTCGGTTACGACCTGCAGGACTATGCCGACCTGTTCCGGGAGAAGCTCGATCTGCTGCTGGCCATTCGCGAGCAGAATCCACTCACCTGGTCCGGGCGCTTCCGCGCCGAACTCGTCGATGCCGATATCGCCCCACGCGCCGACGGCGACACCCTGCCGATCTGGGTGGGGGTCGGCGGGTCGCCGGCGTCCGCGATCAGCACCGGGCGCCTCGGTTTGCCGATGGCACTGGCCCTCCTCCTCGGACCGTTGAACGCCCACGAGCGGACCGTGGAGCTGTACCGCTCCGCGGCTGAGCAGGCCGGGCACGATGCTCACGCCCTGCCGATCAGCATCAACACGCACGGGTTCGTGGGGCGCACCAGCCAGCAGGCGCGGGAGGTGATGTACCCCTACTTCGCGAAGGGGATGATGGAGAACAATCACCAACGGGGCGAGGGACTCATGATTCCGCGGGCCGCGTTCGAGGCGCAGGCCGCACCCGCGGCCGGCCTGCTGGTCGGCAGCCCGCAGGAAGTCATCGACAAGCTGCTCGCCTATCACGAGCTCTACGGCCTGAACCGCGCGATCATCCAGATGGGCTTCGGCGGGCTCCCGCAGGCCGAGCACCTCAAGGCGATCGAACGGCTTGGGACCGAGGTGGCGCCCGTCGTGCGCCGCGAGGTGGCGGCACGTCAGGGGCTGGCAGCATGACCACGGGGCTCACCGCCGTCGACGGCGCAGCGGAGGTGCACACGGACGGCACCGTGCCTATGGCCGCCCCAGCGCTCCGGGTCGTGGTCGTCAACGGCAGCCCCAGTCGTCAGTCCAAGACCGTCGGGCTGGCCGGCGTGGTCCTGGACACGCTGGGCATGATGCTGCCGGTGCAGTCGTCCCAGATCGACGTCTACCGCCTGGGTCCCGGTTTCACCGGAGCCCTCGAGCGCGACGACGTCACGCCCGAGGTCGAGGCCACGCTCCGGCTCGCCGAAGACGCAGACCTGCTGGTCGCGGCGATACCGGTGTTCCGAGGCTCCTATCCCGGCATGTTCAAGCACTTCTTCGATCTCATCGACCAGTACGCGCTGGCGAACAAGCCGGTGCTGCTAGTGGCGACCGGCGGCGGAGACCACCACGCGCTCGTCCTGGACCATGAGTTGCGGCCACTCTTCGCCTTCTTCCAGGCGATGACCGTGCCGGTGGCGATCTTCGCGAATGCCGGGGACTTCGACGGCGTCACGCTGCTCAACCCGCGCGTCTACGGGCGCATCGAGACCGGCCTGGCGGATGTCGCCGACCTCCTCAGGGCCCGCGCTACCCGCAGCTAGCGGCGGGTGCGCAACCGCGGGTCCAGCAGCGGGTAGACCAGATCGACGATCAGGTTGATGACCACGAAGATCAGCGCCGCCAGCAGCACCACCGCCTGCAGCACCGGGGTGTCCTGGTTCGACACCGCCTGCTCGGTGATCCGCCCGATGCCGGCGCGGCCGAACACCGTCTCGGTCACCACCGCCCCGCCGATCAGCTCCCCGAACAGGATGCCCGCCATCGTCAGCGCCGGCAGCATCGCATTCCGCAGCACGTTGCGCCAGAGCACCCAGGACCAGGACGCTCCTTTGGCACGCACCACCGCGACGAACGGTGACGTGCTCACCTGGTCGATGCTGCGCACCAAGATCTGCGCCAGCGGCGCCGAGATCGGCACCGCGATGGTCAGCACCGGCAGGATCAACCCCTCCACCGGCTCCGGGTTGATCACCCCCACCCAGCCGAGCTGGAAGGAGAACACCTGGATCAACATGATGCCCAGCCAGAACACCGGCACCGCCACGAACAGCGAGGGCACGGCGCGGAGCACGTCGGCGATCCAGGCGAAGCGCCGGTAGGAGGAGGCAAAGGCGATCCCGAAAGCGACCACCACCGCAGTGACGAAGCTGACCAGGGCGAGCACCGCCGTCTGCGGTAGTGCCTCGGCGACCAACGTGCGCACCGATGTGCCGGACTGCACCGAGTAACCGAAGTCGCCAGTGAGGAAGGCGCCGAGGGTGTGGAAGAACTGCACCACCACCGGCCGGTCGGCGCCATAGGCCGTGCGCAGCTCGGCGATCTGCTCCGGGGAGAGCCCCAGCTCGGGATTCTCGAACCGGATCAGCAGCGCGTCCCCGGGCATCGTCTGCAGCAGCAGGAACGCGGCGGTGAACGCCAGCAGCAGCACGCCGACCGCCTGGTAGAGACGCCGGGCGATACGGCCGGTGAGCGCGCGCCGCACCGGCGACCGGGCGCCGTCGCCGGCCGGAGCGGGCGGCTGGGGAGCCGGGGTGCGGTGCCGCCCACTCCCAGCGCGCCGGCCTCAGCGGTCAAGCCACACCCCGTAGAAGCTGGGCCGACCGACCGACTCCGTGCCGAAGCCGTGGGTGTCCGGCTGCGCACCGAACACCTGCGGCTCCTCGAACAGCGGGATCACGTAGGCGTTCTCGGCGACATAGACCTGCACCGCCTGGGACGCGGCGATCCGGTCCTCGTGGTTCGGCTCGGCAGCCACGGCCTCCAGCAAGGTCTCCAGCTCGGGATCGGTGATCTCGTCGGTCTCCGGGTCCCGGTTGAGCAGGGAGTTGCGGTTCGCGGAGTAGAGCTGGCTCTTGATCACGTCCATATCCGCGCGGCCGACCATCGAGTGGTAGATCTGCACCTGGTCGGGATCCTGGATCGCCTGGGCGTAGGTCCCGGCATCGGCACGCAGGATCTGCAGGTCGACGCCGATCTCCCGCAGCTGCTGGCTGATCTGGGTGACCACATCGAAGGACCGCGGCTGCGGCAGCGCCTCGTTCACCGTGATGGTCAGCGGTTCGCCATCCTTGACCCGGATACCGTCCGGTCCGACCTCCCAGCCGGCCTCGTCCAGCAGCTCCGCGGCCCGCTCGGGGTCGTAGGCGTAGTACTCGCTGGTGTCGATATAGCCGGTCGCCTCGCTGGACAGGATCGAGGTGGCCAGCGGGTAGTTCTCGGTGAACAACGTGTCGGTCACCGCCTCCCGGTCGATGCCCGCGATCAACGCCTGACGCACCCGCAGATCGGCGAGGATATCGTTGCCGATACGCAGGCTGAGGACGTTGTTCACCCCACGGGTCTGCGGGGCGAACAGGTCCAACCCCGCACCGGCGACCCGCTCCTCGTCCTGCGCGGGCACCTCGCGCACGATGTCGGCCTGGCCGGAGAGCAGCGCGCCGACGCGCACCGAGGCCTCCGGGGTGACCTGGACCTGCACCTCGTCCAGATAGGCCCGGCCCTGGTGGTCGGCCGATTCCGGCGCCCAGTCGTAGTCCTCGCGGGCGGTGAGCGTGACCGAGGCGCCGATCTCCTCGTCGCTGATCACGAACGGACCCGTGCCGATGACCGCGGTGGCGTTGCCCGGGCCGAAGTCCTCATAGGCGAACGCGAGGGTACTCGGGGCGAGGATGCCGGAGTTGATCGTCGCGGTGGCCTGCAGGAATCCGGGCGCGGGGACGGAGAAGTGGAAGGTGACGTGCGTATCGTCGATCACCTCGCTGGATTCGTAGTTGTTCACCGCCTCGGACACGATCAGCGCACGGTCGTCATCGCCCAGGCCGTACAGGTCAAAGTTGGCGGCCACCGCCTCAGCGGTCAGCGGCGTGCCGTCGGAGAAAGTGACGTCGTCCCGGAGGGTGAAGGTGTACTCGGTGGCGTCCTCGTTGATCTCCCAGTCGGTGGCCAGCCACGGCTCGAACTCCAGCGTCTGCGGGTTCTGGTGGACCAGCCGGTCGGTGATGTTGTTGACCAGCCCGCCGTTCGGGTAGAAGCCGGCCTCCGGCGGGTAGAGAGTGTCGAAGGTGCCCTTGTCCAGGTAGACCAGAGTGCCGCCGGCGACCGGCTCCCCGGACCCTCCGGTGTCCGCAGCGTCTCCGGAGCCACCACAGGCGGCCAGCATCAGAGCAGCGGCGGTGGCGAGCGCGGCGCCTCGAGCAGCGGTGCGATGACGTCTGGGGCTCATGCGAGGTTCCTTCAGATCGGATCCGCCCGGCCCGCCGGCTGTAGCCGGGCGAGGCGGACGGGAGAGCGCCGGTCGGCGCCACCGGTCAGGTGCCGGTGTGCAGATAAGAGTCCGCGCGTTGACCCAAGCGTTCAATGGGCGGATCTCGCGTCTCAAATAGTGGGCAGGGGTCCTGATGCAGGCAATGGTTCGCGGCGCCTTGACACTTCCGAGCACCGTCAATACATTTATAAGCAGGGGCGAATAGTCAATCAGGACTACCTCTGATTCCGGGACCAGGCAATCTCACGGGGTACGCCGTCGGCGTGCGGACCCGGACCACCGGGCACCAGACGGTGCCGACCCGCACCCACGAGCCCCAGCCGAAGTCACCCAACGACGAGTGAGGAACTCATGATCGGATTCTCCAGACGCTCGGTGCTGAAGATGGCCGGCGGGACCGCTGCCGGCGGCGCGCTGGTCGGCACCTCAGCCACCGCGGCATCGGCCGCAGTCACCCCGGAGGAGGCCCAGACCGAGCCGAACCCGATGGTGCTCTGGTACCGGCGACCTGCCCAGGAGTGGCTGGAGGCACTCGCTGTCGGCAACGGTCGGATGGGCGCGATGGTCTTCGGCGGAGTCGAGACCGAACGCCTGCAGCTGAATGAGGACTCGGTCTGGGCCGGCGGCCCGCACGACTACGCGGATCCGGACTCGCACACAGTGGTCGAGGAGATCCGTTCACTGATCAACGAGGAGAAGTGGCTGGAAGCGCAGAACCTCGCCGATGAGCGATTCATGGGTGAGCCCACGGAGCAGATGCAGTACCAGCCGGTCGGCGACCTCGACCTCAGCTTTCCGACCATCACCGGCCCGGCGCAGGACTACCTGCGCACGTTGGACCTGGACAGTGCGACCAGCAGCGTGGAGTACACGATCGGCGGGGTGCGTTATCGCCGGGAGGTGCTGTGCAGTCACCCGGACCAGGTGCTGCTGGTGCACCTGAGCGCCGACCAGCCCGGCGCGATCGACGTCGATGCGAGCTTCACCTCGCCGCAGGAGACCACCCTGCGACAGTTCGACGAACAGACCCTGGCACTGAACGGCATCAGCGGTGAGGCCGAAGGCCTCGAGGGCCAGGTGCGGTTCACGGCACTGCTGCGCGCTGCAGCCGAGGGTGGGACCGTGCAGGTCGACAACGAGCGCCTGAGCGTGCGCGGGGCGGACGAGGTGACCCTGCGGGTGAGCATGGGCACCAGTTATCGGGACTGGCAGGACGTCTCCGCCGATCCGGTCGCCCGGGCCGAACGGCCCCTGCGGCGCACGTCGCGACTGAGCTATCAGCAGCTGCGCCGGCGGCACGTGGCCGACTATCGGCGCCTGTTCGAGCGGACCAGCGTCGACCTGGGCACCTCGCCGGCCGTGCAGCAGGAGACCGATGAGCGGATCAAGCACTTCGCCGGTGGCACCGACCCTCAGCTCGCGGCGCTGTACTACCAGTTCGGCCGCTACCTGCTCATCTCCAGCTCCCGCAGCCCCGGGCAGCCCGCGAACCTGCAGGGCATCTGGAGCTACAAGATGCTGCCGGAGTGGCAGTCGAAGTTCACTCTGAACATCAACGCCGAGATGAACTACTGGCCGGCCGGTCCGGCCAACCTCGCCGAGTGCTGGGACCCGATGTTCGCGATGATCGCCGAACTCGCCGAGTCCGGTGCGCGCACCGCCCGCGCGATGTACAACGCACCGGGCTGGGTGGCACACCACAACACCGACGGCTGGCGTGGCAGCGCACCGGTGGACTTCGCCTTCTACGGTGTGTGGCCGATGGGCGGCGCCTGGTTGTCCCTGTTGTTCTGGGAGCACTACAGCTACACCGGCGACCGCGAGCGCCTCCGGCAGAACTTCCCGGTGCTGCGCGGTGCCGTGGAGTTCTTCCTCGCCACGCTGCAGACCGACGAGACCACCGGGTACCTGGTCACCAACCCGTCCCACTCGCCGGAGGTGCAGCACCACGACTTCGACGGCGACGGGGTCAGCATCTGCGCCGGCCCGACGATGGACTGCCAGATCCTGCGCGACCTGTTCCAGGCGTTCGCCGACTCGGCCGATGCCCTCGGCATCGAGGATCCGATGGTCGCTGAGGCCCAGGCAGCCCGAGAAAAACTGCCCCCGAACCAGATCGGTCACCTCGGCCAGCTGCAGGAGTGGCTGATCGACTGGGAGGAGGGGGCACTGGAGCAGAACCGGCACGTTTCCCACCTGTGGGGCGCCTTCCCGAGCGACCAGATCACCCCGCAGCGCACGCCCGAGCTGGCTGACGCGGTGCGCAGATCGCTGGAGCTGCGCGGCCCGGAGGTGACCACCGGCTGGTCGCTGGCCTGGAAGCTGAACCTGCGCGCCCGGCTGCTGGAGCCGGAGAATGTCTGGCTACACCTGACCCAGCTGATCGAACCGGAGCGGACTGCGCCGAACCTCTTCGACCTGCATCCGCCGTTCCAGATCGACGGCAACTTCGGCGGGGTGTCCGGGATCAACGAGATGATCCTGCAGAGCCACTCCGGTGAGCTGTTCCTGCTCCCGGCCGTGCCGGAAGCGTTTGCCGAGGGCAAGGTGCGCGGCCTGCGCGCCCGCGGCGGTTTCGAGGTCGATCTGCAGTGGTCGCAGGGAACACTGACCGAGGCGGTCATCACCTCGCTGCGGGGTGCGCCGGTGCGCCTGCGCACCGCAGGGGACGTCCAGGTGGAGGCACTCCGCGGCGCAGACCCCGAGCTGGACCGGCCGGAGCCGGGGGTGGTGGCGTTCGCATCCACCACCGGTGACCAGTTCCGGATCCACCCCGCACGGTAGGGGTACGACGGCGGGTCGCACCTGGGCACCGGAGGCTCCGCCGTCGTCGTGGTGACCCGGGCCTCCCCGGCCTGCCGCTCAGGACACGTCCACCTCCGGGTGCTTGCCGTCAGGTGCGCGCAGCGCGTTCCGGACCACGCCAATCTGGCAGGGTGCCTGGTGTGGCCGATTCACTAGTTCTGATCAACGGAATGCCGGGATCAGGTAAGACGACGCTCGCTGGGCCTCTGGCCGTTGACCTGGGCGCCCAACTGCTCTCCAAGGATGGCGTCAAGGAAGCCTTGGCCGACATGCTTGTAGCGACCACCTGGGCGGTGCCGCAATTGGGAGCCATCGCGATGGATACCACCTGGGCACTAGCAGGCGCCGCATCAGGCACCGTTGTGATCGAGTCCTTCTGGTTCCGGCCCCGAGACCTGCGATTTGCCGAGGAGGGCATACGCACCGCGGGGGCGCGCTCGGTGGTCGAGGTGTGGTGCGACGTACCTGTCGAGCTGGCGCGCACACGATATGCACGGCGCACCCGCCACGCAGTGCACGAGGACGACCGGCGCCTGACATTGGACTGGGAAACCTGGGCCGAACAGGCCGAGCCGCTTGCCCTGGGACCCGTGATGCGCGTGGATACCCGCGAACCTATCGACCTTCATTCTCTTGTCCGGGCTGTTCAAGCACAACTGGGGCGCATCGACGAGGCCTATCCATAGCGGGATCGGCCTACGGGACGGTCCGTCTACATTTCGTCTACACTGGAGCCATGGCAGCCGCAGACACCACCACCGTTCGTGTTCGCCGACCAGACTCCGAACGCCTGCAGTCCCTTGCCAAGTCCCGGCAGACCGCAGTCATCGATGTGCTGCACGCGGCTATCGATGCCCTGGAGCGGCAAGAGTTCCTTCGCGGTCTGGGTCAGGACTACCAGCGACTGCGCGATGACCCCGAGCGCTGGGAGCGGTATCTGGCCGAGCGGCAGGAGTGGGACGACCTCGCGTGATCTGGCGAGGGGAGGTCTATGACGTCGATCTGGGTCAGCCAGTCGGTCACGAGCCGGCCTTCCGGCGGCCTGCCGTGGTGGTCTCGGTTGACATCCTGAACAACAGCCCCGGCCAGCTGGTCATGGTCGTGCCGATCACGTCGGCTGCTTACGGGTTGCGCAGCCATGTCGAGGTCGAGCAAGGAAGCAGCGGGCTAGGCCACACCTCCTACGCGCGCTGCGACCAACTGCGGGTGATCTCGACAGCAAGGCTGTCGTCCCGCCGCGGGATGGTCGCCCCCGACCAGATGCGTGTCATTGACCAGGCGCTACGTTTCGTCCTCGACCTGTGAGCGTCAGCACCAGTGGCAGGCGGCGGAACTAGAACTGAATCGAGCGCTGAGGAGTCCCGCACCCGGCACCGGCAGGCAGCGCCTCGCCGACCCTCCCCGCTCAGGCGTGCGCGCACTTCGGGATCTGCACCCGGCCGCGGACGGGCCCGTCGAACAGGACCTGGTCGCCGCAGCCCACCCGGGCGACACGACCCTCGCCCTGCCCGGTCAGCTCGATCGTGAACCGGTGCGTCCCGACTGGCAGGCCCGCCAGGTGCAACTCCCCCAGGTCGATCTCCACCGGTTCCAGGAACAGTCCGTCCGGCTCGACCCGCAGCCCGGCCACGTACTGCACGATCAGGTCGATCAGGTAGGAGTGGTTGTAGTCCGGCTCATCGCTGATCGGCTCCCCGGTGAGCCCGTCATAGTGCTCCACCAGATAGGGCACCGCCACATCGCCGTCACGGAAGTGCTGGCGCGCGAGCGCCCAGAATCCGGCCGCGAACTCTTCGGCCAGATCCGGCGCCGAGCCCACATTCCGCCCGATCGCATCCAGGGTGATCGCCGTGGTGTACGGCCAGCTGGGGCCGTTCCACATGCACCCGTTGCGGCCCTTGAAGAAGTTCCCCAGCCAGCCGCCGCCCGGCCGGAACGCCGGGCAGTCCTGGGCCACGGACGGGTAGGCCTCGGCCCCGCCGAAGTAGTCCGGACCGAGCGCGCGGCGTAGCCCCGCCGTGTGCTGATCATCGGTCAGACCGGCCCACCAGGGATAGAAGCCGACGACGTTACGCACCTGGGCGATCTCGCCGGAGCGGTGGTGCAGGTCGTAGAAGAACTCGGTGTCCGGATCCCACTGCTTGGCCAGAATGGCGGCGGCGAGGCGGTCAGCCAGGTCGGCGAACTCCTGCTCGTCCGGGTCGTTCCGGCTGACGCAGAGGGAGGCGACTCCGGTCGCGTTCAGGTACTGGTAGACCGCGCGGTCGACGCGCTTCAGCGGGGTGTAGGTGGCCTTGTCCTTGGCGTTAGCGGGATAGTCGTGGAAGTACCAGTAGCTGGGCTGGTACTCCTTACCGGTCCGCTTGTGGTCGTACTGGACCGGCAGCTCATCGCTGGAGGTGGCGAGCTGGCGCCGGTCGCCACGGACCTGCTCCTTCGCCGCGGCCAGTACCGCGTCGGGCACCGCGTCGGCGCCGTGCAGCTGGGCGAACAACGCCATCGCGTGCCCGAAGTAGTTGGCGTACGGCTTCATCCGCTGAGTGACGGTGTGCGAGTAGAGCTGGCCGTCCGCGCCCTGCAGCCGCGCGGCCGAGGCCAGCACCTCGATCGTGTCCGCCGCATCGGCGCGCCAGCGCAGGTCCTGCACGTGCAGCGACGTGGACAGCGGGATGAGCTTGCTGAACTCCCAGCCCTTGGGTCGCCAGGGCTCCTTGGCCATCTTGTGCGAGCGGCCCTCGTACATCACCCGCCCGGGCAGATGGCCCAGGCCTGGTTCGCTGAGTGAGTTGCGCAGGATGTACCAGCGGTAGGCCCAGAGTCGGTCCAGCAGTTCGTTGCTGCTGGTCAGGGTCGGCACCGAGGAGAACCAGTCCTGGTACTCACGCTGGTGCGCGGCCAGCAGTGCGGCACCGGTGGGTAGTGCGGGCGCCGGTGAACGGCCGGCCTCCCCCTCCGGGGCCGCGGCGGCCTCGCCGGGGAGGTGCCCCACGGTCGCCATCAGGGTCAGCTCGCACGCAGCGCCGGGTTCGAGCCGGATCCCGTCCCAGAGGTCCTCGCGAGAGGCGGTGAGCTGGACCAGCAGGGTGAAGTCGTGCTGGTCGATGTAGCGCCGGCCGCGGAGCCCGCCGGGCCCGGTGTCCGTGATCAGCTCGGGGTCGTACTCGGCGCGCAGCGTGATCGGCGAGCTGCCCTCGTTGCGCCAGTGCTGGATCGACACGGCCCGGTCGTCCCAGGTGATGAACCGAGTCTCGGCCAGCCGCACGGCACCGAAGGATTGCTCGGTGCGCAGCTGCGAGGGCAACCACTGCCCGATGCTGCGCTGGGGATCGGAGGCGTAGCCGGGATGCACGGTGAACAGCAGCGGCATGTTCAGCTTGTGGATGTAGTCGATCCGGCCGGCGAACCCCGGCCGGTCCTCGAGATAGTCGGCCCACAGCCGGCGGCCGGACGGGCCGAGCAGCAGCGTGCCAGGCCGCGAGCGCAGACCGCGATGCGGACCGGTCAGTGACCGATCGATATCCACGTCCTCACCCCCTCAGCACCCAGCGCACGGCAGGTCACCGCGCATAGTGCGGGGAGTCCGAGAGCAGCTGCCCGGTGGCCGCATCGAGCGCCGAGCGCACCTCGGTGTCCAGCGGGCCGCGCCCGACCGCCTCGATGTTCGCCGTCAGCTGTTCCGGTGTGGAGGCGCCGAGCAGGATCGCGCTCACCCCCGGGGCATCGATCAGCCACCGCAGCGCCAGCTCGATCATCGGCACGCCGACCTGCGCGGCGATCGACTGCAGCTGCGCCAGCGCAGTGAACGGAGCGGGCTTCCAGTAGCGGTTCCGGTACATCGAGGCCAGCGCCGAATCGCCGAACCGCCCTTCATCGGGCTGGTCATCGCGGCTGTACCGGCCGGTGAGCAAGCCACCGGCCAGCGGGTTGTACACAACCGTCTCGATCCCCCGGCTGACGGCGTAGGGCAGGAACTCGAGCTCGAGTCGCCGGGCGAGCAGGTTGTAGAGCTGCTGGGCTCGCCGTGGTGCCGGCAGGTCCAGGCGCTCGCTCAGCTCCTGGATCTCCACCATCTCCCAGGCGGAGTAGTTCGAGAGGCCGAACCGGGCCGCGAGCCCTCGGTCCAGGACCTCGGCGACGCCGGTGAGTGTCTCCTCCAGCGCTGTGCTGCGATCGGGTTGGTGCAGGTAGAGGGTGTCCAGGGCGCCGCCCACGTGGTCCACGCTGGCTTCGGCAGAGGCAATGATCGCCGCTCGGCTCAACGGACCACGGCCCGCGCCGGCGGCCGGCTGCATCCCCACCTTGGAGGAGACCGCCACGCTACCGAGCTTCTCGGCCAGAATGCGGCCGATCATCGGCTCGCCGGCGCCGCCCGCATAGGTATTCGCCGTGTCGACCTCGTTGATCCCGGCGGCGACGGCGGTCTCGACGATGGCTCGAGCGGTCGCTTCCGGCACAGTGTCCCCGAAGGACATGGTGCCGAGCACAAGGCGGACAGGCTCCGCTCGCGTCCCTGCGTCTGCTGCCACGTCGGCCATGAATCCTCCCTGGAATATTGCGCACTTTGCGCAACAAAACTAGCACAGAATGCGCACTTCGTGAGAAGATCGAGCCGCAGAAGCAGCTCTGCTCGTCCGGACGGAAGGGGACAGGTGATGGCCAGCAAGACGGAACAGCGTCGCGCAGAGATCGTCGCTCTGGCGGCCGAGATGGGCTTGGCCAGCGTGGACGATCTTGCCGTCCGTTTCGGTGTCACTGCTTCGACGATCCGCCGCGACCTCGCCCTGTTGAGCCGGTCGGGCCAGCTGGCCCGCACCTACGGCGGGGCGATCGCCGCGGGCGATCGCACCGAGACCTCCCTCCCGCAGCGAGAGCACGAGGGCTTCAACGCGAAGTCCGCGATCGCGAGCTGGGCCGCCGAGCAGGTCCGGGCCGGGGAGTCCATCCTGCTCGATGCCGGCTCCACCGTTGCTCTGCTCGCCCGGCGGCTACCGCCGCTGGACGCTCTGACCGTCACTACCGCCAGCATCCCGGTGATCAGCCTGCTCCGATCTCGACCGGAGGTGAACCTGGTTGCGCTCGGCGGGCGGCTGCGCGAGCTGTCCGATGCCTTCGTCGGTCCGCTGACCGAGCAGAACCTGGAGCGGCTGAGCTTCGACCGGTTGTTCCTCGGCACTGACGGTGTCAGCGCGGACGGGGCGATCTGCGAGGCAGAGCTCGACCAGACCAGGTTGAAGGAGCTGATGGCACGGCGCTCCCGCCAGGTCTACGTGCTCGCCCACTCGACCAAGCTGGGCCGGTCACCGTTCCACAGCTGGGCGAGGATCTCCCAGCCCTGGACCTTGGTCACCGATGACGGCGCCGATCCGGACTTCCTGGCCGAGTTCCGCAGTGCCGAGCGCGAGGTCATCGTCACCTCTGCTGCCGAACCCGCCCGCCGATGACCTTCTCGCTCGTCTGGGCGGACGATCTCAGCGGCGCGGCCGAGGCAGCCGACACCTGGCAGCAGGCGTCCGGGGAGAGTATCCGGATCCACCTCGGCACCGGCGACCGTCTCCCCACGGCAGCGGGGGCGGTCTGGGACCTGGACCTGCGGCACGAGGGCGAGGTCCGGGCGCGATCCCGGCTCACCCCTGCTCTCGCCCGCCTCGACCAGGACAGTTGCGTGTTCTTCAAGCTGGACTCTCAGCTGCGCGGCCCCGTACGCGCCTATGCCGCGGCACTGCTCGCCACCGGCCGGTCCGTGGTGCTCTCGGCCGCCAATCCGGCACTCGGCAGGATCACCGCCGAGGGTCGCCACCACGTACCGGGCGCTGGCACGGCCACGGCGCTGCGCACACTGTTCGCCGGGCTCCCCCAGCGCCACCTGGCCGCTTCTGAGTACGGGCAACTGCCCGAGCTGCTCAGCGCGTCGTCGCCGGTCCTGGTTACTGCCGACGTCTCCAGTGCCGCAGAGCTGGACCGGCTGGCCCGGCACTGCCGGATCAGTCCACCGGCACACGCCGCTGGATCGGCTCCGTTCCTCGGCGCGTTGGCGCAGGGGTATACCGGTGGGCACGGCCGGTCGGTTTCTGCGGCCGCCGAACCGGAGCGGACACCGGCTCCGGTGCGACAGCTGCTCGCGGTGATCGGCAGCACCGAGCCGGCCGGGCAGGTTCAGGTGGCCGCGCTCCGGCAGCGGGACCCGCAGACGGCGGTCGTGCAGGCACCGCCCGCTCCGGATCCGCACGCGATTGCCGCCGCTGCCCGGCAGGTGCGCGAGGCACTGGCCCGGGGAGCGCACACCGTGCTGACCCCGGCTCCGGAGCCACGCCGCGCGGCGTACCGCAGCAGCCTGGCCATGACGGCCCTCGCCACCACCTGCCGCGCCGCGATCGCCGGTGTGGGAAACGCCGTCGCCCTCTACCTCAGCGGCGGACATACGGCGCGCCGGGTGCTGGAGCAGCTCGGACTCACCACGCTGCGCACCGCGCCCCACGGCCATGGCGCCGTTGCTCGCCTGATCGCCGTGGACGGGCGCACGGTCCTGACCAAACCGGGCAGCTACGGCGATCGACACACGCTGCTCGACCTGACCACCCCCGCACCTGCGGACCACACCCCGACCCCTGATAAGGAGCCCCCCGGTGGCCACACCTGACCCCACATCCCTTCCGGTGATCGCGGTGACCATGGGCGACCCGGCCGGCGTCGGACCCGAGATCTGCGCCAGCGCGCTCCTCGACCCGACGGTTCTCGCCGTCTGCCGCCCGGTGCTGATCGGGGACCTGCCACGAATGCGGCACGCGGCGTCTCTGATGAACGTGCGCGCACCGATACGTGAGATCCAGCACCCGAGCGAGTCCCTCGGGAGCCCGGCAACGATCGAAACGATCGGTGTGGGTGAGCTTCCCGCGGACCTCCCGTTCGGTGCGGTCAGCCCGATCGCCGGCCATGCCGCCTACACCTACATCGAGCGGGCCGCCGCCTACGCGAACGAGGGGGACGTGGCAGCGATCGCCACCGCCCCGCTGAACAAGGCCGCCCTGCACGCCGGCGGTCACCTGTTCCCGGGGCACACCGAGCTGCTGGCACACCTGACCGGGGTGTCGGAGGTGTCGATGATGCTCAGCACGCCCACGCTGAAGGTCATCCATGTCACCACGCACATCGGCCTGCTGGACGCGGTCCACCGGATCGACCCCCCACTGGTGCAGCGCACGATCAGCCGCGGCATCGACGCCCTGGAACGCGCCGGCATCACCCGTCCGCGGGTGGGGGTGTGTGGGATCAACCCGCACGCGGGCGAAAACGGGCTGTTCGGCTACGGCGAGGAAGCGGAGAAGATCCAGCCGGCCATCGACGAGCTGCTGGCCCTCGGCCATGACGTGCACGGGCCGCTACCCGCGGACACCGCCTTCTTCCTGGCCACTCGAGGAGACTTCGACCTGATCGTGGCGATGTACCACGACCAGGGCCACGGGCCGGTGAAGGTGCTCGGCATCGATGACGGCGTGAACATCACGGTCGGTCTGCCCGTCATCCGCACCTCCGTGGACCACGGCACCGCCTTTGACATCGCCGGCACCGGCACGGTCACCACGGCCAGCATGGCCGAAGCACTGCGGCAAGCCGCAGCGCTCGCCGGGCGAGCGCCGCACGCCACCGTCTGAAGGGGACGAGCCTGGACCGGCTGCAGTGGGACGGGCCCGGGCTGCGCAGACGTACCGACGGCGCCGCGCAGGACAGCCTGCGCGGCGCCGTCGATCGTGCGGTGACCGGGGAGCTCAGCTGGAGAAGTAGTACGTCTCCGGGTTGGTCGGCCCCGGCGGCTGGTAGCCGACGTCACCGGGCATCTCCTCCGGCACGTTTCCGACGTTGTTCTTCACCACGCCATAACCATCGGGCTCCGTGCAGATGCCGATGTAGAAGAACTCGTCCTTGGCGATCTCCAGGACCTGGCGGGCCAGCTCGATCGCGTCGTCGGCATCGTAGGTGGTCCGCATCTCATCGAACAGCGCGAGCTGCTCCTGGATGATCTCCGGTGGCTCCTCGCTGCTCTCCCCCCGATACCACTTGGCCCAGTCGTGGCCGTAACGGGACGAACCCCGCGGGTTGGAGGGCACGAAGTAGTGGTTCGAACCCTGCGTGGCGCGGATCTCGAAGCCGCCCCCGGTCCAGGTGGAGAGCTCGGCCTGGTTCGCCTCCACCCGCTCCCAGTACAAGGTCTCGGCCAACGGCGTGACATTGACCTCCACGCCGACCTCGGCCCAGTCTGCCTTGATCATCTCGAAGGCATCGAGGTGGTCGGGCATCGTGGCCGGGACGAGCACGGTCATGTTGATCCGTTCACCCTCGCTGAGCCGGAAACCGCTCTCGTCCGTCTCGGTGTAACCGGCCCGGTCCAGCGCCTCGTTCGCCTTCTCCACCGAGTACTCGGTGTACTGCGTGCCGAACTCCTCGTTGTAGGCGGGGTGACCTTCCACCGGGGCACACTGCCAGGGAATGGTCTGGCCGGCATAGATGGTGTCGATGATGCGCTGCCGGTTGATCGCATAGGACAGTCCGACGCGGAAGTCCTTGTTGGCGTAGATCTCCCGCTTCCGGTCATTCTCCAAGTTCTGGTTGAATCCGATCACCATCGCGTTCGGACCCTGCGGGGACGTACTGAACAGCCGGTAGTCGCCACTCTCCTGGTTCTCCGAGACCACCGGGAGGTTCCGGATGGTGTCGAAGTTGCGCATCTGCATGTCCAGCTCACCGTTGGTGATCTTCAACAGCTCGACCTCGACGTCCTGCAAGATCTCACAGCGGACCGAGTCGAAGTACGGCAGCTGGCTGCCGTCCGGATCCACCTTCCAGAAGTACGGGTTGCGCTCTGCCTCGACGTAGCTGCCATCGCCCAGTGCGGCAGTGAGCGTCCAGGCGTACAGCGTGGGCCGATCCACATCGGTGAACGCCTCGTTCTTGGACTCCCACAGCTGCACCCAGTCGTCCAGGTTGGCCTCGGACACCAGCTCGGCGACATTGTCGTTGTACTTGTCGTGGAACTGCTCGAAGTAGTGCTTGGGCAGCACCATCGTGGTCCCGGACGCGATCTCCTCGAGGAAGCCCGGCTTCGGATCGTCGAAGACGTAGCGGATGACGGTGCCGTCACTTTCGAACGTGGCCGGCTTCTCCGGGTCGTTCACGTTCGTCCAGAGGGTGTAGATGCCGCCCGGGTGCAGGTCGGGATAGACATTCACGTCCTCGAAGGCGAACCGGAAGTCCTCATCGGTGACCGGCTCACCGTCCGACCACTTCATCCCCTCGCGCAGGGTGAACTGGAACACCCGGCCCTCTTCGAGCTCCTCGTAGCTCTCGCAGAGGTTCGGGATGATCTCCTCGGTGCCTGGCTGATCGGTCCAGCCCGGGATCCACCGGATCAGCGGCTCGTAGCCGATGGCCTGCTCGAGCCAGGTCCGGTCCTCTTCGGTGACCATCGCCGACCGCCAGGTGCCGCCGTACTGGCCGATCTCGTTCAGCGGCTCCACCACCAGTGGTGTGCTCGGCAGTCGCTCCTCGACCGGTGGCAGGTCACCGGCTTCTACCTGGGCTGCCAGGGACGGCGCTTCTGCACCCTTGGGCCCGGCGGCGCCGCCGTTGTTCTGGCCTTGTGCGGGGTCGGTATCGAAGAACGAGCAGCCGGCCAACGAGGCGGTGGCTACCAGCCCTCCTCCGGTCAGCAGCAGCGACCGGCGGCTCACGGCGCTCGACCAGATCCGGCCTGGAGCACCCGCTTCTGGAGTGGGTGGAAACATCATCGTTCTCCTCTTCATTGTGGGGGCGGTATGCCAGTGGCAGATGGCTGGGTTCAGACGAGCTCGGCGGCCGGGCTCTCCACGCGGGCGATGACGGGCAGGACCTGCTCGTCCAAGTACCGGCACTGTTCCGGCGAGAGCTGGGTCAGGGGTGCGGCGCTGAACTCGCAGTCGATTCGCCCCTGCTTGGCCAGCAGGTACTTGTAGACCGTGGCACTCAGGCCGGGACCGGGCGTGGCGCCCGGGGGCGTCAACAGCTCGATCAGCTCCTCGCTCTGCTCCTGCAGCGCCAGGACGCGTGTCCAGTCGCCCTGTTGTGCGGCCTCGTACTGGCGTACCAGGTGCGCAGGGGTGAGGTTCCCGGTCGACGAGACCGAGCCGACCGCCCCGAGCAGATAGCCGAGATCGGCGACGCTCGAGCCGCCGGTCAGGCACGGCAGCGACACTCCCTCTGCGCGCAGACGGCGCTGCAGCTGGCGGAACCAGACCATGTTCGAGCTGCTGTCCTTGGCTCCGCAGAGCACGCCTTCGACGGTCAGCTCCACGATCGAGTCGATGCTCAGCGTGGCCGGGATGAACTGGGGCAGGTGGTAGGCGAGGACGGGAACGCCGATCGCGTGCGCGAGCTCGCGGAAGTGACGTTTGAGTTCCTCCTGTCCGAAGCTGACGAAGTACGGCGGCAGCACCGAGACGAAGGTAGCACCAGCGGCAAGCGCTTCCCGCGCATGGCGCACGGTGAGGCTCGTCGTGGTGTCGCCAACGTGGGCCACCACCGGCACACGGCCGGCTGCGGCCTTGACGCACTGGCGTACCACCTCGGCCCGGCCATCACCGTCCAGGGCATAGAACTCGCCGGTGGTGCCGTTTGCCCAGAGTCCGTGCACACCGGAGGACACCAGGTGGCTGACGTGCGACTGCAGCGAGGGCGAGTCCACCTCGCCCTCCGGGGTCATCGGCAGCACGACCGGGGGCAGCACACCGGACAGGTCGGCGGAAGCGGTCGTTTTGGAGGGGGTGAATGCCACTGGCATGTAGGCCATCCTTTGACCTCGACCGCCTGGTTGTCAAGCACACCGACGGATACAGGTTGATAACGACGCCGCCTGCGCCCGGAACGGGACTACCACTGGAAGTTGAATGGCATACCATGGATCCATGGTGGGGAGCAGACGCGAGCGCACCGGCTTCCGGTGCAGATGGGAGGACCTAGGTGGCAATGTCGACGGCTGGTACGCGGCTACAGGAACCGGTGAGTCAGACGACGCTGGAGAACCGTGCGCATGATGCGTTGGTGACCTGGCTGACCGAGGAGCACCCGCAACCGGGTCAGACGGTGCCGATCCGGGAGTTCTCCCGAAAGCTGGGGATGAGCCGCACGCCGGTACGCAGCGCCGTCGGCCGGTTGCACGAGCGCGGCCTCCTCTCCTATGACTCCATCGCCGGCTTCACGGTGGCCGTCCCCTCGCTCAGCTCTCTGTATGAGCTGTTCGAATTGCGCGTGATGATCGAGTCGCACAGCGTGCGCCGGTACACCGAGCAGGAGGGCCCCACCGCACCACCGCTCCTGGACGACCTGGTCACCGAGGCGACCGAGCTCGCCGGAGCGGCCCTGCAGGATCCTGCGCAGTACATCGCCTTCCGCGAGAACGACAGCAGGTTCCACCGCGCGCTGGTGGAGATGTCCGGTCTGCCTCGACTGGTGGCGCTGCATGACGACCTGCACCTGAGCATCCACGTCACCCGGGCCGGCCTGGAAGCTCCGATGAATCGGGAACGGCTGGATGCCGCGGTCGCCGAACACCGGGAGATCGTCGACGCACTCAACGCCGGCGATGGCCCCGCTGCCCGTGCGGCGCTCGAATCGCACATCCTGCGGGTCCGGGACCAGACGATCGTGTTCATGTCCCGTCCGCGACCCACCGTCGGCGGCTTCACCCGGTGACCGGGGCGCGTCCCCGCCCGGTGGTCAACCCTGAGATCGAGGCGAGTTTTGGACCGCAGTGGCGGACCCTGCCCGAGGCGGCGGTCGGCGTCGATGTCGACCAGCTGATCACGATCCGTACCGCGGCGGATGCCGCAGACCGTCGGCAGCGGTTGATCGAGGAGCTGTGGAAAGGGGCGGGCATCCCGACGTCCACCCCTCGCATCGAGGAGAACGTCGCCGTTCCCGAGCTGGAGCCACTGCCGAGCGCCGCAGTGGACCGGGCCACACTGTCGATGCCGAACGGACTGACGTCGACCAGCTACCTCGTCCACCCTCACGATCCGATACCCGGGCGGTTCGGCGTCTTTCTCGCCGGGCACGGCAATGCCCGCAAGCCGGTATACCACCTGCCCCAGCTCGCGGTGATGCGCACCTTCCTCGAGCGCGGCTACCGGGTCGCGGCCGTGGACATGCCGCTCCAGGGCTGGAACTCCACGCAGATGGACCCGCCTGCCGACGATGGCCCGCCGACACCGGATCCGGCGAGCCACGAGCGGTTTGCCCGGTACCAACGCGCGGACTTCTGCGCAGCTACCTACTATCTCGATCCGGTCCTGACGCTGATCAACTACGCGGCAGAGCTCCACGAGCTGACCGAGGTGGTGACCTTTGGCTTCTCCGGCGGCGCGTGGACCACTGTGCTGCACGCCGCTATCGACCCACGGGTCACGTTGAGCGTCCAGGTGGCCGGTACCTGGCCGTTCTACCTGCGCTCCCACCCTGCCGACCACCCGAACTTCGGCGATTGGGAGCAACGCCGGGAGAGCCTGCCGGCGTTGTACGACATCGCCGGCTACCTCGACCTCTACGTGTTGGGGGCGACCGGCAACGGACGGCGCCAACTGCAGATCCTCAACCGGTTCGACCCGTCCTGCTTTCCCGGGGTCGGGTATCGCAGCTATGCCCAGCCGGTCCGGGACCGGGCCACGCTCCTGGGCGGGGACTGGGAGGTGGTCGACGACGCCACGCACGGTGTGCACCAGGTCTCGCCCCACGCCGTCGCGCAGTTCGCGTACGAGTTGGACCAGCACTCGCTCGCTTCTGCTCGGCAGCGCTGAGCGGGTCGGTCCTGCGCTGGGCGGAGAGAGCACGGCAGCCGCCAACGAGGCGGCGCAGGGCCCCGTGGTGCCCCAGCTCGGCGAACTGGGGCACCGCGGGCGGGCGCTAGGTCAGCTGTTGATCCGCACCGAGGCGAAGCGGCCCACCGTGTAGTTCTCGACCGCGTTCGCCTCCTTGTTCGCATCGACGGCCAGTCCGATGTACATACGGTCGCTGCGCATCGGGATCCGTTCATAGCCGATCCGGGTCCACTGCAACGAGTCGGTGCCGAGGTGGCACTCGAACTCGGTCCCGCGCTTGATGATCCGGATCCAGTACTCCTTCACATCGAGCTCGGAGTCGTCATAGGGGTAGCCCCCCACGCTCGCCTGGTCGCCGTCGTAGCTGATTCTGGACACCCGGCCTTTGTAGCCGCTCGCTTCCCAGCACAGCCCGCCGGTGAAGTACGGCGAGTCGGCCTCCAGCGACTCCCGGATCATCAGTCCGGCGTACGCACCCTCGTAGGTCCGGTCGATCCCGTCGATCCGAGCAATGATCTCCACGACGTCGTTCTCCCTGGCGCGCACCCGTTGGTGCAGGAACTGGAAGTCGTCCTGCCGGCCGCGGATCTTGCCGGCCCCCTTGAGCACGATGTCGCCGCGCACGTCGTCGATGAAAGCCGAGCCGGGGATCGCCACGTCTCCGATGTCCGTCGAGGTCCAGGCGCCGAGATCGGAGGTCTGGTTGACGTGGATCGGTGTACCCGTCGAGTCCACCTTTGCCCCATGCTCGTCCCGGGCTCGGGCGATGAGGTAGTAGGTGCCATCCGTCGCGGCCGGCCAGGTGAACTCGAACGGCGCACTGGTGGCGCTGCCGACAAGCTCGTCGTTGACGAAGAAGTCCACGTTCTCGATCGCCGCTCCGTCCTGACCCTCGGCCTCAGCAGTGATAGTCACCTGCTGGATGTCGGCGGTCGAGGAGAACACCTGATGGGGCGCCGGCGAGGCGATCGCCACCGTAGGGCTGGCGCCGGTCCCGGTGATCGAGTTCAGGTACAGCTCCAGATTCGTGTACCCGGAACCGTCGTCGGCCAGCGCCGCGGCATCGGCCGGGTCCTGCGGGTCCAGTCCGTTCTCCGCCTCCCAGTCGTCCGGGATGCCGTCATGGTCGGAGTCGACCAGCGGCTCACCGCCATCGATCACCGGATACCCGCCCACCTCGGTCTGGGAGTTGATCAGCCGACCGGTGCCATGGCGGACATCGGCGAGCAGCCGTGCGTCCACCGAGTCGTACCGAGGAATGTTGCAGCCGACGTCGGCGAGGACGTCCTCGTAGGCCTCCTCGGCAGTCTGGTCCGGAACGGCGTTGACGAACTCCACCGGTTCGCTGAGCAGGCTGATCCCACCCGCCGGGAAGCCGATCCCCTTCTCGTTGTCGGCGGTCACCTCCTCGTCGCCCTCGATCAGATTCTCGGCCACATACCAGCTGCCGCCACGGTCCGCTGTGAGGATCTTCGAGGCGACCTCGGACAAGGTGGCCGGACCGGGCTTGTAATAGTTCCCGACCATGTTGATGCCCTCGGCCCACTCGCCGCCGTAGGCCGTGGTAAAGCCGTGGTTGTAGATGACGTTATAGCGCTGGTCGACCAGCTGCTTCATGTCCTCCACGAAGCTGTACCGCGGGTTACGTCCCCCCTGGTGGATGAGCAGGTTGTGGTGATAGGTCACGTTCTGGCCGCCCCAGAGGCCGCCGTAGCCGTGTCGGCCCTTCTCGTGCGCGGACATCGTGAGCCCCTCGGCCAAGATGCAGTACTGCACGGTGACGTCGTAGTTGCCGTACAGGGAGAAGCACTCGTCCACCCCCCAGGAGACCGAGCAGTGGTCGATCACGAGGTTCCGTCGGTCTTCCGCCTTGAAGGCGTCGACCGGCGCCTGCATGCTGTCACCGGCTCGCACCCGCAGGTAGCGGATGATGATGTTGTCGCCCTTGATCGAGAACTCGTTGTTGATCACCGAGATCCCGTCACCTGGGGCGGTCTGCCCGGCGACGGTGATGTTCGACCCGGTGACATCGAGCCCGGACTCGAGCTCGATCGTGCCGCCCACCCGGAAGACGACGATCCGATCGTCGCCGGATAACGCTTCCCGAAGCGATCCCTCTCCCGAGTCGGCCAGGGTGGTGACCTCGTAGACCTCACCTCCCCGCCCGCCGGTGGTGAGCTTGCCCGCTCCCTCCGCCCCGGGAAAGGCCGGCACAGTGTTGCCGACCACCGCAGCGGGCTGCGGTGGCGGATCGGCGTAACTGATCGGATCCGCCGACGGGGCGTCAGGGGCGGCGGATGCGCCGGAGCTGCTCAGCTGGTCGATCGCGACCAGTGCGGTTCCGGCCACGGCAGCGCCGGCGATCAGTCCTCGCCGACTCAGTCCGGATGTTTCTGGGGTGGTCATCATTGCTCCTCCAATACCGGTGGCATGCCATCGAACGTATGGCTGTGACGTAGCGACCGTCAACCCTCAGGCTATTTGGCTGTTCTTGCGGAATGCCAGCCAGATGCCGTTTAGTGCCCGTCAGGGCTGTTTTGGTGACATCGTGTGTTGCACAGCACCACGATCACCGGTTAGCATCGCCAAACCGCATGTTCACGACCATGTGGGTATATATGCAAAGGAGCCAGTGTGCTGCACACTCACGCGACGACCGATCCGCGCCGGATCTGGCCGCTCACACCGATCAGCCAGACGCTGAAGCGGTCGGTCAACGCCGCGCGTCGGCACGGTGAGGGGCCCCGGCGGTCGACCACGACCCGACCGGCGGCGGCCATCAGCCGCGCACAGCACACCACAGTCACCGCGCCTCAGGCCGCTGCGCACTAACGCTGGGAAGGGACGGTCCAATGGGCAAGTACATGATCCGGCGCGTGGGTCTGATGCTGATCACGCTGGCCGCCATCTCGTTCGTCACCTTCTGGATCATCCAGCTGCCACCAGGCGACTACGTATCCACCATCGTGGCGCAGGCGGAGTCTCGCGGTGAGGTCATCTCGCCCGAGCAGATGGCAGCGCTACGAGCCCGGTACGGCTTGGACGATCCGTTCCTGGTGCAGTACTGGAACTGGATCTCCAACATCATCTTCCACGGCGACTTCGGCCAGTCCTTCGCCTGGAACCGGCCGGTCTCGACGCTGATCTGGGATCGGGTCGCACTCTCCTTCTTCCTCTCGATCAGCACCCTGCTGTTCGTCTGGGCGGTCGCCTTCCCGGTCGGCATCTACTCCGCGGTGAAGCAGTACTCCATCGGTGACTACGTCGCCACCTTCTTCGGCTTCGTGGGCATGGCAATCCCGAGCTTCCTGATGGCGCTGTTCTTCCTCTGGTTGGGAGTCAGATATTTCGATCAGAGTGCCGGTGGACTCTTCTCACCGGAGTACGTCGATGCGGCCTGGAACCTCGGCAAGGTGCTCGACCTGCTCGCGCACCTGTGGCTACCGATCCTGATCATCGGTATCTCCGGAACCGCCGGGCTGATCCGCATTACCCGAGCCAATCTGCTGGACGAGCTCTACAAGCCGTACGTGATCACGGCACGAGCCAAGGGCCTGCCGGAGTGGAAGCTGCTGCTGAAGTACCCGGTGCGGATGTCACTGAGCCCGTTCTTCAGCACGATCGGGTGGCTGCTGCCCGGCCTGATCAGCGGCGAGACGATCATCTCGATCGTGCTCAGCCTGCCCACCACCGGACCCCTGCTGTTCGGAGGGACGCTCAGTCAAGACATGTACCTGGTCGGCAGCTTCATCCTGATCCTCAGTGCGCTCACTGTGATCGGGACGCTGATCAGCGACTTGGCACTCGCCTGGTGGGACCCCCGAATCCGACGCCGCTACCAAGAGAGCTGAACCATGACGGAAGAGACAGACCGTAGCCTCGACCGGGTCGGGAGCACCACCACCGACGATCTCGAGGTGAGCAGTTCGGCTGCTGAGGGCACCACGATGGCGCAGGACGGGATGGAGATCCCCACCCCCGCCCCCGGGGACGACGCAGCGGTCACCTCGAAGTCCCCCGCACCGAGCCGCACTGCGGCCGTGCAGGGTGGGACACAGTCGCAGTGGCGCCTGATCTACCGACGCTTCCGCCGGCACAAGGTCGCTTTCGTCTCCGTCTGGGTGGTGATAGCCATCTACTTCGTGGTGGCGTTCGCTGAGATCCTGGCGCCGACCACGGCCACGGCACAGCGCCCGGAGTACACCTACGCTCCGCCCCAGCAGCTGCACATCTACCACGAGACCGAGGGCTTCGGTCTCTACGTGAACGACTTCACCGTCACGCGGAACTCGGAGACCTTCGCGAACGAGTTTGAGATCGACGAGGACAGCTACATCCCCGTCGGGCTGTTCGTCAGTGGTACACCGTACGAGCTGTGGGGCCTGTTCCCGATGGACCTGCACCTCATCGGTCCCGAAGACCCGGACCAGCCGATGTTCCTCTGGGGAGCCGACCGGGCCGGGCGAGATTCGCTGAGCCGAATCATCTACGGCTCCCGGATCTCGCTGTCGATCGGTCTGGTCGGTGTCGGGGTGAGCCTGATCCTGGGCGTGGCCCTGGGCGGCATCTCCGGCTACTACGGCGGAAAGCCGGACACGCTGATCCAGCGGATCATCGAGTTCCTGATGTCGATCCCGACGATGCCGCTCTGGCTGGCGCTCTCGGCAGCTATTCCAGCCACCTGGGGGCCCCTGGGGAGATACTTCGCGATCACCGCCATCTTGTCGGTGATCGGCTGGACCGGCATGGCCAGAGAAGTGCGAGGGAAATTCCTCTCCTTACGAGAGGAGGACTTCATCACTGCCGCGCTGCTGGATGGCTGCAGCAGACCCCGGATCATCTTCCGGCACATGGTGCCGTCCTTCTCCAGCCACCTGATCGCATCACTCACCATGTCGGTGCCCGGAATGATCCTGGGCGAGACGGCACTGAGCTTCCTCGGACTCGGCCTCCAGTCACCCGCGGTGAGCTGGGGTGTGCTCCTCCAGGACGCACAGAACATCCGAACCATCGAGACCGCACCCTGGCTGATGCTCCCCGGCCTGGCGCTCTTTATCACTGTCCTGGCCATGAACTTCGTCGGAGATGGATTGCGTGATGCAGCAGACCCCTACAAGTGACCCGGTAGCCGAGCGGCGGCTGGATCCTGACGCACCACCGGTGCTTGAGCTCAGCGGCTTGCGGACCGAGTTCCAGCTCGAGGACGGCGTGGTCCAAGCCGTCGACGGCGTCAACCTCACCATCCATCGTGGCGAGACCCTCGCCGTAGTCGGCGAGTCCGGCTGCGGGAAGAGTGTGATGGCCCGCTCGATCCTGCAGCTGGTGGACCGGCCCGGGAAGATCGTCGGCGGCCAGGTGTGGGTGCCGCGCCCCCCGGCCGCCGAGGTGGAGGAGACCGCGCGCAGGTCCGCCTTCTTCCGCAGGAAGCGCCGGCGGACGATCAAGCCCGAGGTGGACGCCAGCGATGCCCCCGAGGGAATGGTCGGCATGATCGGCGCCGACCCGGCCGTGATCCGCGCGGTGCGGGGGAAGCGCATCGCGATGGTGTTCCAGGAACCGATGACGTCCCTGTCCACCGTGCACAAGGTGGGCGACCAGATCATCGAGGCGATCCAGCTGCATGACCCGGTGAGCGACGAGGTCGCCCGAGAGCGGGCGATCGACCTCCTCGACCGGGTCGGCATCGCCGCGCCGGAGACGCGGGTCGACTCCTATCCGTTCGAGCTCAGCGGTGGGATGCGGCAGCGGGTGATGATCGCGATGGCCCTCTCCTGCGACCCCGAGCTGCTCATCGCCGACGAACCGACCACAGCCCTCGACGTCACCACCCAGGCACAGATCCTGGAGCTGCTCGCCTCGCTTCGCGATGAACGCGGGATGGCGATCATGCTGATCACCCACGACCTCGGTGTGGCCGCACAGCTCGCCGACTCGGTGGCGGTGATGTACCTGGGCAACGTGGTCGAGCGCGGGGACCTCGCGGAGCTCTTCCGCAACCCTCGCCATCCCTACACCCAGGCACTGCTGCGCTCGATCCCGAAGCTGGGCCAGGGGAACCAGACCCGGCTGGCACCGGTGCGCGGGATGGTTCCGCACCCGTTCGCCCGGCCGAGCGGGTGTCCGTTCCACGACCGGTGCGACTTCTTCCAGCCCGGTCGGTGCGATACCGCACCACCACCGCTGATCCGCGACGAGCAGGGCCACGAAGTTCGCTGCGTGCTCTACGAGGAGACGAAATGAGCCAGGACACCCAGGAAGTGCGCGAGGATGCCGAGGCGGACACCTCCGACCTGCTGCTGGAGACCCGCAAGCTGAGCAAGTACTTCCCAATCAAGAAGGGCATGTGGGGACGCACCGTCGGTCACGTCAAGGCCGTCGACGGGGTCGACCTGCAGGTCAAGCAGGGCCAGACCGTGGGCCTGGTCGGTGAGTCCGGTTGCGGGAAGAGCACGCTGGGCCGATGCATCCTGCGCGCCTACGAACCCACCTCCGGAGAGATCCTCTACCGCAAAGCCGACGGCACTGTGGTGGACCTGGCTCCGCTGAGCGAGCGCCAGCTCAAGCCGTACCGGCCGGATATCCGGATGATCTTCCAGGATCCGTTCTCCTCCCTGAATCCGCGGATGACGCTCGCCGACATCGTCGGCGAGCCCCTGCGGGTGAACAACGTGGTGAAGGAGTCGGAGGTCGAGGACCGGGTGGCCGGGCTGCTCCGCCGGGTCGGGCTGCGCCCGGAGTACCTGCGCCGCTATCCGAACGCCTTCAGCGGTGGCGAACGGCAGCGCGTCGGGCTGGCCCGAGCGCTCGCCCTGGACCCTCGCCTGGTCGTCGCCGACGAGGCGGTCAGCGCCCTCGACGTCTCGGTCCGCGCCCAGATCCTCAACCTGATGAAGGACCTGCAGGACGATGAGGACTTGACCTACCTGTTCATCTCCCACGACCTGAGCATGGTGGAGTACATGGCCGATGAGGTCGTGGTGATGTACGTCGGCCATGTAGTCGAGACCGGTCCGACCGCCGAGCTGTATCGCCGCCCGCAGCACCCCTACACCGAGGCCTTGCTCTCGGCGGTACCGAACCCCGACCCGTCCTCGGCCCGCGGCCGGGACCGGATCGTGCTCCAGGGGGAGGTCGCGGACCCGAGCAACGTCCCGTCCGGCTGCCCGTTCCGCACCCGGTGCGCCTACGCGCAGGAGAAGTGCAGCACGGAGGTGCCGGAGCTCCGCGAGGTCGCACCAGGGCGCCGCGTGGCCTGCCACTTCAGCGAGCAGCTCGGCCTGCGCGGTATCGAGGACCTGGGCGCGGCATGAGGGCTGCCGCCGATCCTGACCTGAGCACCAGAAAGGCTGAGATGGACTCGCGACTGACCGGAAAGCTTGCGCCCTCCGGCACGGATCCGCAGCTGAGCGAAGCGCTCCTGCCAGTGCTGCACCCCGTGGACAGCCACGCGGCGGCGTTGGTCGAGACCCACAGCGGCGATCTGCTCTGCGCCTGGTTCAACGGCCCGCAGGAGGGGGACCGGCAGACCAATGTGGTGCTGTCCCGGCTGCCCGCCGGCTCCGATCAGTGGGAGCAGCCCCGGCCGATGTCCGCCGACCCGGACCGGTCCGAGCAGAACCCGGTCCTGTTCCGCGACCCGGACGACCGGATCTGGTTGCTGCACACCGCCAACACCCCGCATCAGCGCACCGATGCCCAGGTGCTCGCCCGCATCTCCGACGACGATGGGTCCAGCTGGTCGCCAGCACAGACCTTGTTCGCCGGTCCGGGCTTCTTCCTGCGCAACCCGCCGCTCTTCCTCCCGGACGGCACCTGGCTGCTGCCGGCCTACCAGGTCGATGCCGACGGCGAGTACAGCGTGGTGGCGCACAGCAGCGACCAGGGCCGCAGCTGGGAGGTCCGCGAGGTGCCGGGCAGTCGGCACCGCGTGCAGATGAGCATCGCCGTGCGCACCGATGGCAGCCTGCTCGGTCTGTTCCGCTCCCGCGCAGCCGACTGGGTCTACGCCTCGGAGTCGACCGATCTGGGCCGCACCTGGACGCCGCCGGTGCGCACCGCGCTGCCGAACAACAACTCCGCCGTGCACCAGATCGCCCTGGCCGACGGCCGGCTCGCCGTGGTCTTCAACAACGCGACGATGGAACGCGACCAGTTCCGGTTCGTCCCCTCGGGGGATGGCTGGAGGAAGAAGGCCGTCCGCACCCCGCTCACCATCGCGTTGTCCGAGGACGGCGGCCGGTCCTGGCCCCACCAGCGCAACCTTCAGGTGGCCGATATCGAGTACAAGGATCGCCCCACCGGCTACTCCTACCCGACGATCATCCAGGCCTCGGACGGTGCGCTGCACGTCGCGTACTCCTATCTGCGCAAGACGATCAAGCACGTCCGGCTGGAGCCGGACTGGATCGCGGCGCAGGAAGATGAGGGTCCGGCGCTGGATACGACCGAGGACGCGACATGACCATCCAGACCTCCGCCGTCGAACGGTGGGGCCTGCACGAGATCGAGCTGAGCGGCCCCTCGGCTGGCAACCCGTTCCTCGACGTGGAGCTGACGGCCACGTTCACCTATCGCAACCGAGAGGTGAACGTCGACGGTTTCTACGACGGCGACGGCACCTACCGGATCCGGTTCAGCCCCGATCAGGAGGGGCGGTGGACGTTCCGTACCCGCAGCTCCGCAGCGGAGCTGGATAGTGTGACCGGAGAGCTCCAGGTCACCCCACCCGCAGCGGGCAACCATGGCCCGGTGCACGTCGCTGGACGATCGACCTTCCGCTATGCCGACGGCACCCGGCACGAATCGTTCGGCACCACCTGCTACCACTGGACGCACACCGGCGACCGGGCGCACGAGGAGGAGACCCTTGCCTCGCTCGCCGGCTCCCCCTTCAACAAGGTGCGCATGTGCCTCCTCCCCACCGGGGGGATGCGCCCGCCACGGCTGGCATTCCTCGGTGACGAGCCCGGCCGGCTGGACAAGACCCGCTTCGACCCGGAGTTCTTCCGCCACTTCGAAGAGCGGGTGCTGGACCTGCAGCGGCTCGGCATCGAGGCGGACCTGATCCTGTTCCACCCCTATGACAAGGGTGAGTGGGGAGTGGACAACATGACCGCCGAGGAGGACCGGCGGTTCGTGCGTTACGTCGTCGCCCGGATGGCAGCGATGCGCAACGTGTGGTGGTCGATCGCGAACGAGTTCGACTTCAACGACGCGAAGACGATGACCGACTGGGACGAGCTGCTGCAGTACCTGCAACGGATCGACCCCTACCGCCGGTTGGCCTCGATCCACAACGGCACCGCGATGTACATCCACGCCTCCGTCTACGACTTCAGCAAGCCGTGGACGACACACCAGAGCATCCAGCACTGGGAGGCTCGGTTCACCGCCGACTGGCGCCGCCAGAACGCCGGCCCGGTAGTGATCGACGAGATCGGCTACGAGGGTGACATCGACCGCCGGTGGGGCAACCTGAGCGGACGCGACATGACCCGCCGGTGCTGGCAGATCGTGGCAGATGGCGGCTACGCCGGCCATGGCGAGTGCTACGTGGACTCCAAGCCCGCCTGGATCTCCGCCGGCGGGCGCCTGATCGGCACCAGTCCCGCACGGATCGCGTTCCTGCGCGAAGTGATTGCCGAGGGCCCGCCGGACTGGATCGCGGCCCGCGCCGACGGCTACCGGTTGGACTACCTGGGCGAGCGCCGGTACGCCTACCACGACCTGGAACTGGACGAGGCAGAGCACACTGTGGACCTGATCGACACCTGGGAGATGACCGTGACCCCGCTGCCCGGCAGCTACCGCGGCCGGTGCCGGATCCCGCTGCCGGACCGCACCGATCTTGCTATCCGGGTTCGGAGGGTCCGATGAGCACCACCGCCTCCGCACCCACCGCCCGGCAGTGGGACCTGATCGAGCTCGACGTCACCGACGCAGCAGCAGCCGCCACCT
This sequence comes from Ruania zhangjianzhongii, assembly GCF_008000995.1. Lineage (NCBI taxonomy): Bacteria > Bacillati > Actinomycetota > Actinomycetes > Micrococcales > Ruaniaceae > Ruania > Ruania zhangjianzhongii. Next base: position 518,748 of record NZ_CP042828.1, on the reverse strand, counting down.
TCACCCACGCCGACCGGGAGGCCGTGGTCGAACCGGTGACCGTCGGCGGCCGGCGCCTGGTCCGGTTCGCACCGGAGGCGATCGGCGCCTGGGAGTACACGGTGGCCGATGCTGACGGCCGCCCGCTCTCCACCGGGTCGCTGGAGTGCATCGCCGCGCAGGGTGAGGACCCCGGCCCGGTGCGCGTTGCCGGCACCCGGTTCTGCACGGCCGACGGCGCCGCGCACCATCCGCTCGGCACTACCGCTCTGTGCTGGCACCGCCAGGATGCGCAGACCCGGGCGGGCACACTGGCCGCCCTGGCGCGCTCACCATTCACCGGGGTGCGGATGTCCGTGCTCGCTCCCGGTGCGACCGGCTGGCCCACGCCCGGCGAGCTGGACGAGCTGGAACGGGCTGTGGTGGCGCTGCGGGACACCGGGTTCCAAGCCGAGCTGGTGCTCTTCGCCGCCGGCGCGCAGGCTCCGGGGCGACCGGGCTGGGCCGAGTACCTGCGCGAGATCGTGCACCGGTTCGCGGCGTACCGGAACGTGTGGTGGTGCCTCGCGCTGGATGCGGACCGGTCCGACGTCGACTCCTGGACCTGGGACGAGGCGCTACGCCTGGTCGCCGAGGCGGACCACGGCCGGCGGCCGCTGACCATCCATGCCGGACCGAGGTTCGACTTCGGCCGCCGCCTGATCAGCCATACCAGCGTGCGCGACGACCTCCAGCTGGACGCGATCGACCCGGTGCGCGCGTTCGGCAAACCGGCGTTGCTGGATGTGGGCACCGAAGGTGATCTCCCGACCCCGACCGGCGGCCGGACCGCGCAGGAGCTGGTCTCGCTCGCGTGGTGGGCGCTGGTGCGCGGCGGCTACTTCTGGCACGCCGAGGAGTTCGCGCGGCATTCCTGGAGCCGGCACGGCGGCCAGCTGCACGGGGAGTGTGTCCCGCAGCTGGCGTTCCTGCGCGAGGTACTCGCCGGCGCTCCGGCCGATCTGGCGCGCGACCCCGAGGAGTCGAAGACCTTCACTCTGTCCCAGCCCGGGCAGTACTACCTGCAGTACCACGGGCTGCACCGCTACTCCACCCATGCCTACTCCGTGCCCGACGATGCCGAGTTCATCGTCGAGCTGCTGGATACCTGGAACCTGAGCGTCGAACGGTTGCCGGGGACGTTCAGCGGCGAGTTCGTGCTCGACCTGCCGCGCCAGCCCTACCTGGCAGTGCGGATCACCCGGTGCTGAACCCGGACTCCCTGACCGCCTTCCTCACCGGGCACCCGGCCACCGCAGACCTGCCGGACTGGCCAGCGCTGCTCGGCCGGATGCTCGTGCTCTCCACCGGGCGCCCATGGCGGGAGCAGACACCGGGACTGACCCATGCCCAGACCACTCCTGCCGGCGAGGCCCTGCAGGTCACCGGCCGGGTCGGTCCGGTGCAGGTACAGGTCCGCGCGCAGCTGACCGAGGCGATCCTCGAGCTGGACCTGGAGTGGCAGAACGACGCCGCGTCCGGCATCGAGGATCTGGTGGTCGGGCTGCGGCTGCCCGGCCCGGCCGATGCCCAGGTGACGATCCCGCAGGTGATCCAGCACGATAATCCGTCCGCCGATCCCGCCCGGGTGGTGCCGCATGTCAGCCGGGGCGGTTTCGTCACCGAGCTGCACCGGCTGCCGATCCCTGCGGTCTGTCTGCAGGACGCCAGCGGCGACACGCTGACCCTGGTGTCCTGGCCGGACGCCGACGAGGACGCTGCAGGCCGGGTGCGCTACGGCTCGCTCGGCGCGGTGGCCGGCGAGGGCACCTATGCCCTCGGGCTGAGCGGAGTCACCCTGTTCGACGGCGAGCCGGACATCACCTACGTGCACAAGGCGCGCACGGCGCCGACCGAGGCGGGCTACCGGGAGCTGCTCCCGGGCCAGTCGCTGCACCAACGATTCCTGGTGCACCGGGGACAGGTAGCACCCGGCCACGGGTTCCGGCAGCTGGTACGGCTCGGTCGCACCCTGTTCGGCGGCGGTGAGCGTGCGCTGCCCGGTCCGTTGGCCGATCGCCGTCATCTCGACCTGCGCCTGGCCGCCCTGGATGCCCGGGCATTCGTCGACGGCGACGTGGCCGGCTATCTGAAGTTCCCCGCCTGGGGCGAGCCACGCAAACGCGCCGGCCGTCCGGAGGTCGACTTCCTCTACGGCTGGACCGGGCAGTGCCTGCGGCTGGCCTGGTGTGAGGCGTGGGTGGGTCTGGACCGTGGCGAACCCGACCGCCTCCAGCGGGCCCGTTCCGTCACCGACTTCTACCTGACCGGGTCCAGTACCGGTGTGCCTGGTCTGCGATACAACTCCTACCTGCACGACGAGCTCCGCTGGCAAGGGCTGCGCCGCCAGGGCCGCGAGGTGATCTCCGCACGGGCGCACGGCGAGACGATGAGCGATCTCGCCGACCTGATCACCCTGCTCCGCGACTACCGGGAGCCGGTGCCGCCGGCCTGGACCGCGGCACTGCAGGAGTCCGCCGAGTTCATGACCGCGTCCACGCTGGAATCAGGCCTGGTTCCCCTCGGGTGGAGTGATGACGGGACACCAGTGACCGACCCGCCATGGTCGGCCGGCATCCCGGCCGTGCGCGCCGTGGCCAAGGCCGCCCAGGTCTGCGCGCAGCCGCAGCTGCTCGCCCGGGCCGTGGAGCTTGCCGAGGCGTACCACGAGCTGCACGGGCGGACCTTCCGGCCGTTCGCTCACTCCACCCTGGACGCTGCCTGTGAGGACAAGGAGGGCGGCCTCGCCTATTTCGAGCTGCTGATGACACTGCACGACCTCACCGGCGACCAGAGGTACCTACCCCGCGCGCAAGTGGTGGCGGACTGGCTACTCAGCTGGGTCTACCACTGGAACCCGCAGCACGACCGGGGAGCACCACTGCGCGAGGCCGGCTTCACCGCGACCGGCTGGCCCGGGGTCAGTGTGCAGAACCACCATCTGGACGTGTTCTTCCCGACCTTCGACCTGTGGCGGCTGGGCCGGCTCACCGGCGAGGCTCACCTGCAGCACTGGGCGCGCACGATCGTGGCGGCGATGGGCCAGGGGGTATGCACCGAACCTGGCGAGTGGGGCTTCGGGGTGGTCGGTGAGCAGGCGGAGGCGTTCTTCGTCACGAATTGGCAGGACCGCGGCCACAGCAATACCTGGAACCCGTCCTGGGTGATCGCGCTACCGCTGTGGCAGCTGCTCCGCTTCGCCGCGGCCGACGCCGACGCCGACGCCGACGGAGTTGATCACGTGCTGGACGACGTCCGGCCCGCTGACCGCGCCGAAGGAGCAGTCCCGCAGCTGTAGCCGCTGGATCGGCGCGTCCGGCAGGCCGATCAGCCGCAGACCACAGCCGGCGGACTCGGCGCTGAGGCGCTGCACCTCGATATCGGCGACCTCCGGCGGGTGCGAGCCTTCACTCACCCGGCCGTAGTCCAGGGCGATCTCCAACGCCGCCTGGCGCACCACGCCGACCTCGATATCGGCGAACAGGATGTCCCGGATGTAGCCCCCGCGTTCGGCATTGGTCTTGATCCGCAGCGCCCGTTTCAGCTCGGGGCTGGACATCTGGCAGCGGTAGGCCACCACGTCCGAGACTCCCCCGCTTGCCTCGCTGCCGATGGTGACCCCGCCGTGGCCCGCCCGCATCCGGCAGTCCCGCACCACCACACCGGTGGTGGCCTGACCGGGCTGCCAGCCGTCCGGACCTTTCCCGGACTTGATCGCGATGCAGTCGTCACCGGTATCGAAGGTGCAGTCCTCGATCAGCACATCGCGGGAGGACTCCGGGTTGCAGCCGTCGTTGTTCGGCCCGTGGCTGTCCACCAGCACCCCGCGGATGGTCACGTTGCGGCAGCGGAGGGGGTGGATGGTCCACATCGGTGAACGCCGGAACGTCACCCCGGAGATCAGCACGTTCTCGCACTCGAGGAACTGCAGCAGGTTCGGGCGCAGGTGGCTCCCTTCGCCGAACACCCGCTCACCGGCGGGCATTCCCGCAGCGGCGGTTGCCAGGAGCCGTTGCTTGGCCGGCCCCTCGTGCGGCGCCGGTGCTTTCACCCAGTTCCACCAGTGCTGCTCATCGGCGCCGCCGTCCACCACCCCCTCGCCGGTCAGGGCAATGTTGCGCCGCCCGACGGCATAGAGGAACGGCGAGTAGTTGTAGCAGTCGACCCCCTCGTAACGGGTGCGGACCACAGGCAGGTAGTCCTCGGGTTCCTGGCTGAAGGCCAGCACCGCTCCGGCGGCCAGGTGCAGCTCCACGTCGTCGAGCAGATGAACAGCGCCGGTGCGGAACGTCCCGGCCGGCACGTGCACCCGCCCTCCGCCGGCCGCAGAGCAGGCCGCGATCGCAGCCGCGATCGCCGCTGTGCAGTCGGTCGCTCCGTCCCCGATGGCGCCGAAGGTGGTGACGTCCAGGACCCGGTCGGGGAACACCGGTGGGGACACCCGGGCCAGGATCTGCGTGGCCCGCGCCTCGGCGCTGATCGGTCGAGCCGGACTGACGTCACTCATCGTGCTCCCTTCGCGCAATCTGCGCAGTAAGCCTAGCGGCAAATGCGTATACTGCGCAGACGGCGGAGGATCGGTCGCGGATGGACGGTCGCCCGCCACATCGTGACGGCCTTTGGCATCAGTGGGGTGAATCGGCATGGACGGCGCTCGGCTGTCACCGACCGGCGCAGGCATCTGTGTGGACGCTGGCCTACAGCTGTCCTTCGACCATCCGGTCGAGATCGGCCCGCGCGGCCGGCTGCAGGTGCATCGCGGCGACGGCGCCGTGGTCGAGACCATCGACCTCGCCGATCCGGAGGTGGGCAAGCGACCGATCGGCGGTGCCCGCTCCGACTATGGCGAGCTCCACCTGTGGAATTACCACCCGGTGCTCGTCGAGGACCAGAACGTGACCATCGTCCTGCACCGCAGCCTCGATCCGGACCAGGACTATGACGTCACGATGGACGCCGATTTCGTCCGCGGCCACAGCGGCATCACGCAGGAGGACGGCTGGCACTTCAGCACCCGAAGCCTACCCCCGGCCGGCGCCACCCGGATCGTGGTGGACGCGGCCGGCGGGGGGGACTTCTGCACGGTGCAGGGCGCGGTCGACTTCGTCCCGGAGCAGAACGAGCAGGAGGTGCTGATCGCGATCGCGGCCGGGACCTACACCGAGATCATCTATGTACCGCAGACCAAACCGCAGCTGACCTTCCGCGGCGAGGACCGCCGTCGGACCGTGATCAGCTACGCGAACAACGACGTGCTCAACGGGGACGCGGCGATGCGCGAGGAGCCGATCGAGATCGCCTGCTGCCCGAAACGGGTGATCGAGCGCTCGGACCGGTTCAACTGCTGGCGCGCCGTGTTCGGCATCGATGCCGACGACGTACGAGTGGAGAACCTGACCATCCGGAACAGCACCCCGGCAGGCGGAGGCCAGGCCGAGGCGCTACGAGGCAACGGCGAACGGATCATCGCGCGCCGCATCTCGTTGCACAGCCATCAGGACACCCTGCGCCTGCAGGGCCGCTGCTACGTGGCGGACAGCTATATCGAGGGCGATGTGGACTTCGTCTGGGGAACCGGGGGGCTGTTCGTCGAACGAACCGAGCTGAAGGCGCTCGGCCCGGGTTACTACACCCAGATCCGGAACGTCGACGGCGGTCCGGGGGCGGTCTTCGCCGACGTTCAGCTGACCAGGGGTCCAGGCGTGCCGGACGGGGCGAGCTACCTGAGCAGAGTGGAGCTCTCCCGGTTCGGCTGGAGCCAGGTGGTGTTCATCGATACCGCGATGGACGCGCACATCGCCGCCACAGGCTGGGTCACCACCGATGCCGGCGACCAGTGGGACACCTCAAGGCTGCGCCTGCAGGAGCACGGCAGCACCGACCTGGACGGCCGTCCGCTCGATCTCAGCGAACGCTCGAGCGTGGCGAGCCCCCTGACTGCCGAGGAGGCCGCACGTTTCCGGAACCCTGCCTCCCTGCTGGGCGGCTGGGACCCTCGCTGAGGCTACGGCGTCCGGCCCGCGGACGTGGTTGCACGTCCATTCATTGATGCATAGGCTTGAGGGTGGAGTGGCCACCCAGTCCTCGGGTAGCCATGCGAAGGAGCATTGATGCAACGCTCAGAGAGCACGAGGTACCGATGAGCGTCGTCACCGCGGACTACGAGATCGAGACCGCGCTGCCGCCGGAGCGGGCCGCCGCCGTGATGGCCTCGGAGCAGTCCAGCGGCACATTCGTCTCCGTCGCTCGGGAGACTGACGAGCTCAAGCGGCGCTTCGCTGCCCGGGTCACCAACATCACCGAGCTGCCGGCGAGCGGTCGTCCACCGCTGCCCGGGGCCTCCGGCGACTGGACCGACGTACGCCGGGCCCGGGTGAGCATCGAGTTCCCACTGGACAACTTTGGCCCGTCGGTACCGAACCTGCTCGCCGCCGTCGCCGGCAACCTGTTCGAGATCCGTGAGGTGGGCGCCCTACGGTTGGTCGACCTCGACCTGCCCGAGGAGTTCGCTGCCGCCTACCCGGGACCACAGTTCGGCTGGGACGGGACGGCGCGGCTGACCGGCCGGACCTCCGGCCCGCTGCTCGGCACGATCGTCAAGCCGAGCATCGGTCTGGACGCCGATCAGCTTGCCGATCTGGTCACCGAGCTCGCCGACGCCGGGATCGACTTCATCAAGGACGACGAGTTGCAGGGCAACGCTCCACACCTGCCGCTGGCCGAACGGGTGCGAGTGGTGACCGGTGCGCTGCAGGCGGCTGCCGACCGCAACGGCCGGATGCCGATGTACGCCTTCAACATCACCGACGATATCGACCGGCTCGGCCCGAACCACGATCTGGTCGCGGCTGCCGGCGGCAGGTGTGTGATGGTCTGCGTGAACACCGTGGGTCTGGCCGGGCTGCAGTATCTGCGCGCCCGCTCCGAGCTGCCGATCCACGGCCACCGCACCATGTTCGGCGCCTACTCCCGCTCACCCCAGCTGGGCATCGACTTCCAGGTGTTCCAGAAGCTCTCCCGGCTGCTCGGCTCCGACCATGTACACACCAACGGCCTGAGCAATAAGTTCTACGAGACCGACGAGCAGGTGCTCGCCTCGATCGCCGCCGTGCAGACGCCGTTCCTCGGCGGTTACGGCGCAGTCCCGGTGCTCTCCTCCGGGCAGACGGCGGCACTCGCCACCCGTACCTACCAGCAGGTCGCCTCGCAGCGACTGTTGGTGCTCGCCGGCGGCGGTATCCACGGTCACCCGAGCGGTTCCGCATCGGGGGTGCGGGCGATGCGGGCGGCCTGGGAGGCGGCGCTGGAGGGGGTCGAGCTGGCCGAACGGGCCGAGCAGGTGCCAGAGCTGGCCGAGGCGCTGGACACGTTCGGACCGCCACGGTGAAGGTCGGCTTCTACGGTGACGACTTCACCGGCTCGATCGACGCTCTGCTCCAGCTGCGCCGCGCCGGGCTCACCGGGGTGCTCGCGACCTCGGTGGCACACGCCGAGTCGCTGCGCAGCGACTCCGAGGCTGTCGGCATCGCCGGGGTGGCCCGTTCGCTGCGTACTGCCGACCTGCCCGCCGAGGTGCTGCCGGCGCTGCGCTGGTTCGCCGGCCGCGGCGCCCCGATCGTGCAGTACAAGGCCTGCTCCACCGCTGACTCCTCGCCCGAGGTCGGCAGCCTGGGCAAAGTGATCGAGCTCGGCCGAGAGGTGTTCGGCGCCGCTGCGGTCCCGGCGGTGTTCGCCCAGCCGGACTTCGGTCGGTACACCTTCTTCGGCCACCACTTCGCCCGAGACGACGACCGGGTATTCCGCCTGGACCGGCAGCCGACCATGCGCGATCATCCGAGCACCCCGAGCACGGAGTCGGACCTGGCCCGCCATCTCGGGGCACAGACCGAGCTGCCGATCGGCGCCCTCGCCTGGCCGCAGTACGAGACCGGCCCGGACCCGGCCCGCCACGTAGCGCAGACGCTGGCCGAGTCCGGCGCTGCTGCTGTGGTCTGCGACGGGTTCACCGACGCCCACCTGGACCTCCTCGGTCGCGCGATCAGCCACCGCTCCGGTCAGCTCGGCAGCACCGCCAGCAGCGATGGAGCCGGGACAGACCAGCTTGGCACCCGCTTCGTCCTCGGTGCCGGCGGACTGAGTCTGGGTCTCGGCCGAGCGATCGGCGGCACGGCTGCGCCGCTGCCCGAGCGGGCCAGTGCTGCCGACGGTCCGTGCCTGGCACTCAGCGGCAGCCGCTCGGCGCGCACCTGGGCGCAGATCGAGGCCGCCACCCACGCCGGCTGGACCTGCATCGACCTGCGGGGGCCCGGCGCCGCAGCCCGCGCGATCGCCGCACACGCCGCCGGTGCGGACACGGTGTTCCACTCCAGCACCCCCGGCGGCGGGCAGCTCCAGGCCGCCGAGGTGACCGAGGCGCTGCTCGAGGTGGCGCTACCCCGCCTGCAGGCCGCACCGCGCACCCGGCTGCTGCTCTGCGGTGGCGACACCAGCGGCACGGTGCTGCGCCGGCTCGGAGTGGCCGCGCTGACGATCGAGAGCTGCCCGTGGGGCAATGTGGCGCTCTGCGCCGCGCAGGCACCCGGCCGCGGCTACGACAGTGTCGAGGTGGTGCTCAAAGGTGGCCAGATGGGCCACGTGGACCTGCTCGAGGACGTCCGCCGCGGCCACACCACCGAACCAGCCACATCATCGAGCCGGCCACCTGAACCGATGGACCCGCCAGAGAAGGAGACCAGCCGATGCTGACCGACACCGCCACGAGCCGCTTCGCCGTGATGACCTCGCTACCGGCGGGGTCGGTGACGATGACCGCGACCGGCCCGCTCGGCCGGCTGCGCCAGCGAGCCCTCGACGTCACGATTCCCTCGATGGGCGAGCTGATGTTCGATCCGGACATCGCCCACGCCGTGGAGAACTTCCGGATCGCCGCCGGCCGCGCCGAGGGGGAGCATCGGGCCGCACCGTTCATGGACGGCGACCTGTACAAGTGGCTCGAGTCCGCGGTCGTCGCCGCACCGGACGCACCACAGCTCGCCGGCCGGGTGGCCGAAGCGCTCGATGTGATCGCAGCGGCGCAGCAGCCGGACGGGTACGTGCACACCAAGACCACGATCGCTGCCCGCACCGACCGCGCGATCGCCCCGCTGACCGACCGGCTGAACTTCGAGACCTACAACCTCGGCCATCTGATCACCCTGGGCTGCCTGCACCGGCGCCTGACCGGCGACGAGACCTACTTCGCGATGGCGGTCCGGGCCGCCGACTACCTGCTCCAGGCGGTGCGCGAGCAGCCGGAGGCGATCGCGGACTGCAACATCTGCCCCTCGCACTACATGGCCGTGATCGAGCTGTACCGCAGCACCCGGGACGAGCGCTATCTCACTCTCGCGCGCACGCTGCTGGACCTGCACGGCGGGAAAGGCGGCGCCGGCGGGGACGACAACCAGGACGTCTACCCGGTGCAGGACCAACCGGTGGCCACCGGGCACGCCGTGCGCGCCAATTACCTGTTCGCCGGGATGACCGACTACGCCCTGGAGAGCGGGGACGAGGAGTTCCGGGCCGCCGTCACCCGGCTATGGGAGGACGTGGTCGCCAGCAAGCTCTATCTCACCGGTGGCTGCGGCGCCGTGTACGACGGCGCTTCCCCGGATGCCGCCCAGGACTACAGCACGATCTCGAAAACGCACCAGGCGTACGGCCGGCCCTACCAGCTGCCGCACACGACGGCGTACAACGAGTCCTGCGCGACGCTCGGCTTCGTGCTGTGGTCCTGGCGAATGCTGCTACTCACCGGTGAGGCCCGGTTCGCCGACGAGATCGAACGAGTGCTGTTCAACTCCCTCCCGGCGATGCTCGACGCCGAGGGCCTCGCCTACTTCTACACCAACCCGCTGCGCCAGGTGCGCGACCTGCCGTTCCCGATGCGCCGGGCGGGGGACCCGGAACGCACCACTCCCCCCGCGTCGGACGACCGCTCCCGCCAGGAGTACATGACGAACTGCTTCTGCTGCCCGCCGAACATTGCCCGGGTGATCGCCGAGCTGCCGTACTACCTCTACTCCCAGGACGCCGAGTCGGTGTGGGTGCACCAGTTCGTGCCCGGAACGGCGCAGCTGGAGGTGGCCGGGGTACCACTGGAGATCACCCAGACCACCCGGTACCCGAGCGAGGGCAGCATCCGGATCCGGGTGAAGGCACAGTCCCCGGTACGAGCGAGCATCCGGATCCGGCGGCCCGGGTGGGCCCCGGGGACCGAGGTGCGGGTCCAGTCAGAGCCGGTCACCGCCGTCGAGAACGGTTACCTGGTGATCGATCGCACCTGGAGCGATGAGGAGATCTCCGTGGAGATCCCGCTGCGGCCCCGGGTGACGGTGGCCCACCACTTCCTCGAGGAGAGCACCAACCAGGCCGCCGTCGTGCGCGGACCGGTGGTGTACTGCGTGGAGAGTGCCGACCTGCCCGACAGTCTCGGGATCGAGTCCGTGCACCTACCGTTCCCGGCCGAGTGGCAGGAACAAGCCGGTACCGGGCTGTTCACCGACCAGGTGCTGCTGCGCACCCGAGCCGTGACGCTGCCCGCCACCGTCCCGCACGGCACGCTGTACGGCGAGCTGGTCGAGCAGCCGGGCACCGAGCTGGACCTGGTGCTCGTCCCCTACGCCCACTGGGCGAACCGCGGCCCCGGGCGAGATGACCGTCTGGCTGCCGTTGCTCCGCTCTGTCCGACTCTCCGGAGGAGACTCATGACCCGCCTCTCGTTCATCCACACCGGGGCCGTGGTGATCCCCACCATCAGCGCCCTGGCCGCCGACCACCTGCCCGGCGTAGAGACCCACCACCTGCTCGACGACAAGATCGTCGCCGACCTCGGCCGCGACCCAGAGGGCAGCGGCGTGCGGGACCGGCTCCGCGACCTGGTGCACGCCGCCAAGCGCGGCGGTGCCGATGCGGTGATGTTCTCCTGCTCCTCGATCTCCGGCTTCGCGGCCGGTCTGCAGGCCGAGCTGGACCTCCCGGTGCTGCGCATCGACGAGGCGATGGCCGACGAAGCGGCCGGTCTCGGCACACGGATCGCCGTGCTCGCCACCCTGCCCACCACGCTGGCGCCGACCGTCGCCCTGCTGCACGAGCGGGCGGAACTGGCCGGGAAGGAGATCGAGGTGGCGGAAGTGCTGGTCCAGGGCGCGTTCGAGGCGGTCAGCACCGGGGACCAGACCGGTCACGACCGGCTGGTCGCCGAGGCGATCACCAAGCGGGCCTCGCAGGCTGATGTGGTGGTGCTCGCCCAGGCCTCGATGGCCAGCGCGGCAGCGGCGGTCGACACCCCGGTGCTGACCAGCCCCGAGCTGGGCGTGCGCCGCGCGGCGGCGCTACTCGGCTCGCAGTAGTGCAAGTGACGGATATACGTCACGCATGGCCGTATGGCCCACCGCGTGTCATATCTCCGTCACTTTCGCCGGTCGAGTGACCCGACCAGAGCTGCGGCGGGCCGGTAGGCGGCACTCACCCGGTGCCGGCCACTGCCCACCCGCACCTGCACACTGCCGTCGGCGGCCAGCTCCGGCGCACCGGACACCCCGGTGACTGAGTCAAGGTCCGCCGCCGGCAAGGACAGCAGGGCGCGGGCACCGGGCGGGACCTCCACGTCCAGCTCGAACCTCTCGCCGGAGATTTCCCACCGGGTCGCGACCCGGCCGAGCGGGGTCTCCAGCGCCGCGGACGCCCGACTCACCCCGGCGCCTGGCCGCGGCCGGATGAGCAGCTCGCGGTAAGCCGTCGATCCGGGGGCCTGATCGATCCCGCCGAGGCAGGAGTAGATCCAGTCCACCACCGCACCCAGGCTGTAGTGGTTGAAGGAGTTCATCGTCACCGACTGGAAGCCGCCCTCAGGGGTCCAGCCGTCCCAGCGCTCCCAGACCGTGGTGGCGCCGTGCCTGATCGGGAACAGCCAGCTCGGATAGGCCTCCTGCACCAGCAGCGCGTGCGCGAGGTCGTCGTGCCCGTGCTCGCTAAGCACCCGGCAGATCTTGGAGACGCCGACGAACCCGATGGTGAGTCGGTTCCCCGCCTCGCGGACCAGCTCCACCAACCGGTCCACCGCGGCCGGCACCGCCTCAGCGGGAAGCAGATCGTAGTCCAGGGCGAGCAGGTAGCAGGTCTGGGTATCCGAGGTGATCACGGTGCCGTCGACGAACTCGGCGTTGAACGCCACCCGGATCTGCTGCGCCAGCTCGGTGTACTCCTGCACCTCAGCGTCCCGGCCGAGGACCGCAGCGGCCCTGGCCACCAGCGAGGCGGAGTTCGCGAAGTAGGCGGTGGCCAGCACGGCCCGGTCGGTCTCCGGGCCCACATGCAGCCAGTCGCCGTAGTTCGAGCCCACCCGCTTGCGCCAGATCAGGTCAGGGTTCGCCCGGCGGATGTGCTCCACCCAGCCCGCCATCGCGCCGAAGCTGCGCTGCAGCTGGCGGCGGTCGCCGTAGAGGTCGAACAGCGCCATCGGGATGATCACCCCGGCATCGCCCCACGCCGGTGCTCCCTCGCCCATCCACGGGCCGGCCGGTGCGATGTCCCCGAACGCGCCGTCGGAGCTCTGGCCACCGATCACATCGGTCATCCAGTTCGCGAAGAACGCGGACACGTCACACAGCCGCGCCGAAGTAGGCAGGAACACCTGGGCGTCAGCCAGCCAGCCGAGGCGCTCGTCCCGCTGCGGGCAGTCGGTGGGCACGGAGAGGAAGTTGCCCCGCTGGCTCCACCGAGTGTTCGCGACGATCTGGAGCACATCGGGGTTATCGCAGTCGAAGCTACCGGTCTCCTCCAGGTCGCTGCTGACCACGATCGCGGTGACGTCCGCGGCCGCGGGCGGCCCAGCCAGGCCGGCGATCCGCAGGTAGCGGAACCCGTGGAAGGTGAACCGCGGTTCGAAGGTCTCGGTCTCCTCCCCGCGCGGGTAGTACAGATCCCTGGCCTCGGCCCGGCGCAGGTTGTCGGTGTACAGCCGGCCGTCGGCGTCCACGGTCTCGCCGTGGGTGAGCTCGATCAGCTGCCCGGCGACCGGCCGGTGCAGCCGCAGGCGCACATGGCCCACCAGGTTCTGCCCGAAGTCCACCAGCCAGGCGTCGGAGCCAGGTTCCGGCTCGATGCTCACCGGCGTGAGCTCAGCGACCGGGCGCACCGGTGGCGTCACCGACCCGGTCACTGTGGCGGTGTCGTCGCCGAGCACTCGGGCACGCCGCCAACTGGCGTCGTCGAAACCCGGCGAGTCCCACCCGGCCGGACGCCGGCGGGCGTCCACCCCCTCACCCATCAGCAGGTCCGCGTAGAGCCACTCCCCGGCCGACTCGCGCCAGGAGTCGTCGGTGCGGATCACTTCGGTGGCGCCGTCGGCGGCCACCAGGTGCAGCTCGGCGAGCAGGGCCGGGGCGTCACCATAGAGCCGGCCAGCGTTGCGCGGGTCGTAGCCGACGAATCCGCTCCACCACCCATCGGCGAGTGCCACGGCCAGGACGTTCTCCTCGGCTCGCACCGCCTCGGTGACGTCGTAGGTCTGGTAGTGGATCCGGCGGCGGTAGTCGGTCCACCCGGGGTTGAGGGTGCTGTCCCCGACCGTCCTGCCATTCACGCGGGCCTCGTACAGTCCGCGCGCGGTGATGTGCAGCCGTGCCGAGACTACGTCGCGGCGTGGCGTGAACGTGGTCCGCAGCAGTGCCGGCGGGGCGAGCGGGCGACTGTTCCAGGTCAGGTCGTCGTCGACCGGGGCGAGGAAGGCTGACCGGTCCCGGGAGTCGCGGCCGATCCAGCGGGCCACCCAGGGGCGCCCGAGCCGCCCGGTCTCGAACCAGGAGTCGCTCGGCTCGCTGGGCTGATCGTTCTCGTCCCAGACCTGCAGCGTCCAGGTGTAGCGCGTGTACGGCTGCAGGTCGGTCCCGGCATAGGCGATCTCGAGCTGCTCGGCAGAGGCCACTTTTCCGCTGTCCCAGGTCTGCTGCCCGGCCGAGACCACCAGGCGGTACGCGCTCTGCCGGGCGCCGCCTCGTGTGCTGCGCAGTCGCCAGGCAAAGCGCGGCCGCGGCTCGTCCAGGCCGAGTGGGCTCCTCAGGTGCTCGACGCGGAGGGCGTACGGTTCAAGGCTGGTCATCTATCGGGTCACTCTCTCGTTGCTCGTGATCGGCGTCAGGGTGCGTCGGTGGCGAAGACCACCGTGAACGTGGTGGCCGCGGGCTCGACCCGGTAGCGCGCCGGGGTGGCGGGCCCGCAGGAGGAACTGCCGAGGCCGTGCTGGGCGTGGTCGAGATGCAGGTACACCCGGTCCTCGGCGCGGAGCTGGTACGCGGCGACCGCGGTGTCGAGTGCTTCGTCCGACCATCGGCGCGCGCTGAAGTCGAAAGTCGGCACGCCGCTGACCCGCAGCGGGGCGAAGCCCGGGCCGATGAGCTCGAGCCGGCGGGTGCGGTGCCGGTTCCCACTCTCCTGCGGCACCACGTAGCCGAAGTCCAGATCGTCGATCCGGGCGCGGTAGCTGCCCACCTTGGCGGCAGTGTGGCTATCCCGGTAACTCTCCCCCGGGCCCAGCCCGAACCAGCTCACCTGGTCCAGTCCAGCGGGAAGTTCCAGGCGCAGACCCAGCCGCGGCAGCGTCACCTGATGGTGACCGATCGGGGTGTCCTGCCACGGCCCATAGGGCGCGACCCCCACCTGCAGGCGCACGGAGTGGTCCTCGGCCGGAGTCCAGGTGTAGGTGACGTCCAGCCCGAACGCCTGGGTGGCGGGCGCCACCCGTGCGCTGACCTGCAGACCCTGCTCGAGCGGTGTCACGCTGGTAGTGCGGTGGGCCATCCGGTCCAGGCCGACGGCGCGCCACACCTTCACCAGGTTGTTCAGCTCTCCCTGGCCCCGGTCGTTCTCCGTCGGGGCGCGCCACACGTGCAGTCCGAAGCCACTGACTTCCCAGTCACCGAGAGCGAGCACCTCCCCGGTCCGAGCATCCAGACGCGCCGGGCCGACCTGCAGCACGGCGGGTCTGGCGCCAGCAGGTGCATTCCCGGGGGCGGCGCCAACAGGTGGGTTCCCGGCGGCCGCGCCAGCAGGTGCGTTCCCGGTCATGCGGCCGGCGGCGGCCGGGCTCTGCGGCGGAGTGCGTAGCTCCGGGGTGAGCCGGCCCTGCCCCCACGCCACCTCGTGCTCAGCCTCGGCCCACGGCGTCGGGGCGCGCAGCCGCGCGGACACGGTGAGCCAGACCTCTCCCGGCCCCTCGACCGGCTCCGGCAGCGTGGGCAACGGCACGCTGGCCTGCGCGCCAGGCTCGAGCACTGGCACCGGAAGCTCCCCGCTGCCGCACACCTCACCGTCCCGGGTGATCTCCCAGACGAAGTCGAGGTGGGCGCTGCTGAGCACGTCGTGGGCGTTCCGCACCAGCACGGCCTGCTCGGTCACGCTCAGCCGCACCGGTTCGAGCACTTTGGCCAGCTCGATCAGACCGGGCGAGGGCGTGCGATCGGGACGGACCAGCCCGTCGAGGCAGAAGCTGCCCCCGTTCGGTTCATAGTCGAATCGGCCACCGTGCCAGAAGTCGTGCGAGCCATCGGGCTCGGTGCGGCGGATGCCGTGGTCGATCCACTCCCACACGAACGCCCCGGCCATCCGGTCCGAGGATTCCAGGATCTCCTGATAGTCGGCCAGCGAGCCGGGGCCGTTGCCCATGGCATGGGCGTACTCGCAGAGCAGGAACGGGAGGGCTCGACGGCGTTCCTCCAGCGCCGGGTCATCGGCCAGCGCCTCCGGGGGAGGCTCGGTGCGCTGTGCGATCGCACGCAGATCGTCCAGGGAGGGGTACATCAGGGAGTAGAAGTCGGACTGGGCGTAGGTCCTGTCACGCTCGTAGTGCAGCGGCCGGCTCGGATCCCGCTCGCGCAGCCAGCGTTCGATCGCGGCGAAGCCACTGCCGCCTTCGCTCTCGTTGCCGAGCGACCAAATGATCACCGACGGATGGTTCTTGTCCCGCTCCACCATCCGGGCGGTGCGGTCCAGCAGCGCCGGCTCCCAGGTGGGGTCGTCGACCGGGTTACCGTCCCAGTCGGCGTAGATGAAGCCGTGCGTCTCCAGGTCGCTCTCGTCCACCACCCACAGCCCGAGCTTGTCGCACAGGCGGAGGAACTCCGGGTGCGGTGGGTAGTGGGCGGTGCGCACCGCGTTCAGGTTGTGCTGCTTCATCATCAGGATGTCCTGGCGCATCGTGGCCACACTCAGTGCCCGGCCGTGGTCCGGGTCGTGCTCGTGCCGGTTGACGCCACGCAGGTGCACCTGGCGGCCGTTCACCCGCAGCACACCGTCAGCCACGCTGATCGTGCGAAAGCCCACCGGCACGTCCACCTGCTCGGCGCCGACCTGCACCGTGGCCTGGTACAGCCGCGGCACCTCGGCACTCCAGGGCTCAACGTGGGCGATCCGGTGGTCAGCGTTGGTGGGTACACCGACCAGGCCGACCTCGGGGATGCTCAGCTCTCCGGTGACCGCAGCGCCGCCACGCCCGGTGGTCTCCACCCGGAGCCGGCCGGCGCCAGTGTGGTGGTCGTAATCGGCATACACGAACAGGTCGTCCAGGCAGCCGGCCGGCCGCTCGAGCAGCTCGACGTCCCGGAAGATCCCGGGCAGCCACCACATGTCCTGATCCTCCAGGTAGCTGCCGGAGGACCACCGGTGCACCCGGACGCAGAGCACGTTGCCGGACTCCCGCAGGGCGGCGCCGGTGTCGAACTCGAACGGCAGCCGGCTGCCTTTCGAGTGCCCCAGCTCCACCCCGTTCAGCCAGACCCGCCCGCAGGAGTCCACTCCTTGGAACCGGAGCACGCTGCCCTCGGCGCGCCACCCGGCCGGAAGGTCGAAGGTGCGCCGATAGTCCCCGGTGGGGTTCGCCGTCGGCGCGTAGGGGGGATCGATCGGGAACGGGAATGCGGTGTTGGTGTAGAGCGGCACATCGTGGCCACGCAGCACCCAGTGCGAGGGGACGTCGATCTCGCCCCAGCCGGTCAGGTCCAGGTCCGGGTCGGAGAAGCTCTCCCCCGTGCCGGCTGCCGTGGGGCTGAGCGCAAAGGCCCACTGTCCGTTCAGGTTCAGCCGGGCGGCGTCGGAGGTGAAGTCGGCGCGGGGGTGGCGGCGCCCGGAACCAGGGGCCGGGTCGTCGTAGTACGGCACGGAGCTCAGGTCCAATCCTCGGGTGCAGTCAGTCGGTGCAGTCAGTTGGGTGCAGTCAGTCGGTCAGTGGCGACGGCGGTGGGCCGAGCGCGTCCAGGGCGGGCCAGAGGTCCTCAGGGATCGGCGTGGCCAGCAGGGCAGCCAGTTCGGTCAGCCGAGCCTGCGAGCCCAGCCCCACCACCGTGGAGGAGATCATCACCTGGCGGGTGGAGAAGGCGAGCGCCGCAGCGGCCAGCGGCACCCGATGCCTCGCGCAGACCTCGTCGGCGCGCTGTACCCAGGCGAGCAGCTCGGCCGGCGCATCCCGGTAGGCATACCGAGCACCGGAACGAGCGCCGTCGGCAAGCATGCCCCCGCCGAACGGGGCGGCGTTGAAGACCACGATGCCGCGCCGCCGGGCGCGATCGAACAGGTCCGCCGCGGAGCGGTCCACCAAGGTGAACCGGTTGTGGCTGAGCACAGCGTCGAACGCCCCGGTCTCCAGGTACGCGGTGAGCAGGGCCGACGGGCCGGCCGCCACCCCGATCGCGCCGACCGCCCCCTGCTCCCGCAGCTCCACCAGTCCTTGCACCGCGCCGCCCGGTGCCATCGCCTCGGCCACGGTGATCGTGTACGGATCGTGCAGCTGGTACAGCGGCAGGCTGTCCAGGCCGAGACGGGAGGTCGACTCCTCGAACGAGCGCAGCACCCGGTCCCGGTCGAAGGTGCCCGTTCCGAGATCCCGATCGGCCTTGGAGATCACCTGGACGTGTGCGGGCAGCCCGCCGAGGTCGGCGATCGCCCGGCCGATGACCTGCTCGCTGCGCCCACCGTCGTAGGCGTTCGAGGTGTCGATCATGGCGTGCTCGGTCCGGAGGAGGGCCCGGGCGGTCGCCACTGCATCGGCCCGGTCACCGAGGCCGGAGGTTCCCAGCGTGATGGCCGAGGGGGTGAGTGTCGCGTCAGCCCTTGACGGCACCGGAAGTCAGTCCCTTCATGATCTTCTGGCTGACCATGTTTTCTCCTCGAAACTGCTTCCTGTTTTGAAGCGATTCAACGGATGGTAGGAGCGCCCACATCTCACTGTCAACTCCGTGCACATGTGAATATATATGCCTGCACAGGTCGCGGGCCCCGAGGCTCGCCCCACGAGGACGGCCCGGTACCTGGCGCACCGGACCGTCCCCGTGGGCGCGCTGATCAGCCAGCGGCGTCGTACGCCTCTTGGTAGATCTGCAGGTACTGCTCACTGCCGTTGGCCACCAGGGCATCCTGGAACTCCTGCCAGTCGGCATCACTGTCGATATCCCGCACACCGGTGATGAACTCGGCGTCAGCCTGCAGCACCAGGTTCTCCACATTGGTCTGTGCCGTGGACAACTCGGCCGAACTTTCCGCCGGGATCCACAGATTCCAGTACGGGAAGGCCGCGTCCGGGCTGTTCTCCGCGTACGGCTCAGTGGCCTCGAACAGCCGCCGCTCATAGCTGGCGAGTTCATAGATGTCCTCGCCGACCACCTGGGAGCCGCGGAACACCTCGTCGCCGTAGTACTGCGCGATCGGACCCCAGGCCACATTGCTGTTCTCGGTGGCCTCTGCACCGCTGAGCCGGTGTCGCACGAACAGCGGGTCCAGCGACTCGTCCAGTGCGACGTCCCCTTCCTCGGGGTAGTCCCAGGCGACGCCCTCCTCGCCGAACTCGGCACGGAGGTGGTTGTCGTAATCGATCATCCAGTCGACGATCTGCACCAGCGTCGCGGCTTCCTCATCACTGGCATTCGACGTGATCGCGAAGGACGCTCCCACCACCGAGGAGAGCATCTCCGAGGCCGGCGACCCGTTCGGTCCGGTCAACGGCGGCACCGGATCGTAGTTCCGGTCCCGGCCGTCCTCCTGGCCGATGGTGACGAACACGCCCGGGTGGCCGACCACCGTCGAGCCCAGGATCGGGTCTCCCGCGACGTCGCCGGTAGCGAGCAGGGCATCCTGGTTCTGCGTGAAGGTGGACTCGTCCAGCAGGCCGTCCTCGTACAGGGCGTGGACGTAGGTCAGCCCCTCACGCCAGGCGTCGAGGGTCGGCTGCAGCGTGACCGTGTCGCCGTCGAGGGCCAGCGAGGCCGGGATGACGCCGTCATCGGTGGGCGAGGCCATGTAGACGAACGGGTTCATCAAGTACGGCAGTACCGAGCTGGAGAAGCCAGTCATCGGGATCTCGTCCGCCTGGCCGTTCCCGTTCGGGTCGTCCTCCTTGAAGGCGGTGAGCACCGCCCGCAACTCTTCCGGCGTGGTCGGCTGCTCCATCCCGACGGCGTCCAGCCAGGCGGAGTTCATCCACAGCTTGGACGGGTAGGTGCAGTGGAAGCAGTCGTTCCACTGCGGCAGGCCCCAGACCGTCCCGTCCGGCGCGGTGGAGAGCTGTTCCCACTCCGGTGTCTGCTCCCAGGCCGCCTGGAGGTTCGGGGCATTCTCGGTGAGCAGATCGTTCAGCGGCCGGATCACTCCCTGGTCACCGAGCTTGAGCAGCTCAGCAGGGGTGAACTGATCCACCCACGGGATCAGCAGGAACGCATCCGGGTAGTCGCCGCTGGCGAGGGTGATCTGGCGGGACTCCGAGGCTGCACCCGCGTCCCAGGTGGTGGTCTCGAACTGCAGGTCGACGTCGAACTCCTCCTCGAGCAGCAGGGTGAGCTCGTTGGTGTTCAGATCCGATTCCGGGCCCTGCTGACTGTAGATGGTGATGACACCGTCATCTTCGCCACCACCATCGCCGCCACCTCCTCCTCCGCCTGGTGCACAGGCAGCGATGGTCAGGGCCAGGCCGGTAGCGATCGTCGCCGCCGCAATCCGGTGTCGGCGTGTCATATGGTGCCTCTCTTCGTTGTGAGGGGGTGCCGGCGAGGGTCGACGGCAGGGGATGTACACGGGGGTCAGCCCTTGACCGCGCCGAGGAGCAGACCCTTGGTGAAGTAACGGGCGACGAACGGATAGATGAGCATCATCGGGACCGTCGAGATCACGATGAGGGAGTACTTCAGCAAGTTCGCCAACTGTTGTCGCTCCAGGGCCGAGGCGGCATCGGCGCCGGAGTCGGTATTGAGGATGAGGATGTTGCGCAGCACCAGCTGCAAGGGGTAGAGGCTGTCGTCGCGCAGATAGATCAGCGCATCGAAGTAGGAGTTCCACTGTCCGATCGCGTACATCAGCGCGATCACCGCGATCATCGGCGTGGCAAGCGGAAGGATCAGCTTCCACAGGATGCGCAGGTCACTGGCACCGTCGATCTCCCCGGCCTCGCGGACGTCGTCCGGGATCGCTGACCGGAAGTAGGTGATCGCCAGGATCGCCGGCCAGACCGCCACCGCTTTCGGAATGATCATCGCCCAGCGGGTATCGAGCATCCCGGTGGCCTGCACCACCAGGTAGGTCGGGATCATCCCGCCGGCGAACAGCATGGTGAACACGACCGCCCCGGTGAGCACTTTGCGACCGACGAAGTCCGCCCGGGAGAGCGGATAGGCGAGCATCACCGTCAGCGCGACGCTGAGGAGAGTTCCGACCGCGGTGTAGAACAGCGAGTTGGCGAAGCCGCTGAGGATCTTCGGATTGGTCAGCGCGACCTCGTAGCCACGAAGGGTGAACTCCACCGGCCAGAGGAACACACGGCCGGCGGAGACCGCCCCCGGGCTGCTCACCGAGCTGACCACGATGTACCACAGCGGCAGCAGCACCACGAGCAGGAAGGTGACCAACAGGATGTAGACGCCGATCATAAAGACTCGGTCGACGGGCGACTCCCGTGGCCGGGTAGGCCGCCGGGAGCGAGAACGCCGTCGGGCAGTCAGCAGGTTCACCACAGTCCGCTCCCCGTCACTCGCTTGGACACTTTGTTCACCACGAGGAGCAGCACCAGGTTGATCACCGAGTTGAACAGCCCCACGGCCGTCGCCAGGCTGAAGTCGGCATTCTGGATGCCCAGCTTGTAGGTGTAGGTGGCGATGATCTCCGACTGGGACAGGTTCAGCGGGTTCTGCAGCAGGAAGGCCTTCTCGAAGCCGACCGCCATGATGCTGCCGACCGAAAGGATCAGCACCACCACGATCGTGGGAGTGATGCTGGGCAGATCCACGTGCCAGATCTTCTGCAGCCGGTTCGCGCCGTCGACCTTCGCCGCCTCGTACAAGGCGGGGTCGACACCGGCGAGCGCGGCCAGGTAGATCACCGCGGAGTAGCCGGCCGTCTGCCACACCTCGGTCCAGACATAGACATGTCGGAAGAAGTCCGGTTGGGCCAGGTAGTCGGTGGCCGGCAGCCCGAAGAAGCCGGTCACTTCACTGATCAGCCCGATCCTCGGGGAGAGAATAAGGATCGCCATCGACACCACGATCACCGTGGAGATGAAGTACGGCGCGTAGGTGACCATCTGCACGGTCCGCTTGAAGAAGCGGCCGCGGATCTCATTCAGCGCGAGCGCGAGGATGATCGGGATCGGGAAGCTCGCGATCAGCGCGTACAGGCTCAGCAGGAAGGTATTGCTGACCACTGTGGTGAACATCGGGTTCGTGAAGAACCGCTCGAAGTACTCCAGGCCGGCCCAGTCGCTGCCCCAGATGCCCTCGATCACGTTGTAGTGCTTGAACGCAATGATCCCGTTCGCCATCGGCACGTACTGGAACATCACGAAGTAGGCCAGCGGCGGTATCACCAGCAGGTAGAGCTGCCAGCGCCGGCGCAGCGCCTTGCGCAGCCGTCCGGGTCGCCGGTGCGGCGTCGGGTCAGCCGGCAACTTGTTCGCCGCGAGGGTGGGCAGTGGAGGCGCTTGTGTCATCGCCGACGCCCGGCCTGTGTCTGCACCGCTACGTGCTCCTCTCGATGAGCGCCCGGCCGTGGCGCGTGCGACTCGGGAGCCGGGTCGCGCACCTGTGACCGCTTCGTCTGGTGAATCGTTTGTCCAGATGGTAATATGTCTTACTAGCGATTCGCAACCCCCAACTACAGATTCGTTGAATAGGCTTGTATGAAGGGGTTGCCAGGATTACCTGGCTACGGTCTATGGTGTCTCCACTCAGTAAAATCGATTCTCCGAGGTGACGGTGTCGTCAACGTTCTCGTCCACAGTTCAGCCGAGCGGCTCAGCGGCGGTCCCCGAGTCCGCCGACTCTGCACACTGCCTCGAGCTGAGCACTCCGGCGGCCGAGTGGGTGGAGGCGATGCCGGTGGGAAACGGCCGCCTCGGCGCGATGGTGTACGGCGGAGCCGACGACGAGTTGATCTGGCTGAGCGAGGGCACGGTGTGGTCGGGGCCGCCGCGGCGGCCGCAGCCGCACCCGGTCACCCCGGAGACGGCGCGAGCGGCGCTCTCTGCCGCCCGGACCGCGGCAACGGCCGGGGACTACGTCGCCGCCGAGCACGCACTGCACGCACTGCAACACTCCTCCCCACAGTCTTTCCAGCCGTTGGCGCGGCTGCGCCGGCGAATCGGCGCTCCGGCGGCCGAGCCCGCCGGACAGGCGGAGGTGGTGCCGGCACAGGACGCCGGCGCGGTCAGCGACGCCGGTGCGGTGAGCGCTGTCGCGCCGGAGGGCTACGCCCGTGGTCTGGACCTGCGAACCGCGACGGCCTGGACCCGGGCCGGTGCAGTCAGTTCGGCCCATGCGGCCGGTGCCACGATCAGTCAGCGAGTCTTCGCCAGTGCACCGCACCAGGTGCTGGTCATCGACGTCGCCGGCGCCCGCGGAGGAGTCTCTTTCACGCTGGACTCACCGCTCCAGCTGGAACAGACCGGCACTGAGGATACTGAGGCCTGGGCCGTGCTCCGCGCCCCGGACGATGTCCTTCCCGCCGTGCAGCGCGAGCCGGATCCGATCCGCTGGGCGGCGGACCCGCGCGGGGTGCAGGCAGCGGTCGTCATGCGCGTGCTCGGTGGTGCTGCCCGCACCCGGGCCACGGCGGACGGGCTGGTGATCGAGGTCGACGGCGATGCCACCTTGGTCGTGGCGGTGCGCACCACGTTCACGCACCTGGGTCAGGATCCTGCCGACGATGTCGGCCCGGCACTCGCACGGGCGCGCCAGCTCTGCCGGGACGCGGTGGCTGCCGGTCTGGAGGAAGTGCACGGCAAGCACGTCGCGGCACACCGGGAGCTCTACGACCGTGCCGAACTGCAGCTCGGCACCCGCACCGGGGCGAACGCCGGTCCCACGAACACCACCGCGCTGATCGACGCCGCCGATGCCGGCGGCGCGGCTGCCGCCGGCGGCCCGGAGCTGGTCGCGCTGCTGTTCCAGTACGGCCGGTACCTGCTGATCTCCAGCTCCCGCCCAGGTGGCACACCGGCCAACCTGCAGGGCATCTGGAACCAGCGGATGCAGCCACCGTGGAGCTCGAACTTCACGATGAACATCAACCTGGAGATGAACTACTGGCTGGCCGAGACCACCGGCCTGGCCGAGTGCGCCGAGCCGCTCTTCGAGTTCATCGAGGCGCTCGCCGGACGGGGCCGCGAACCGGCCCGCCGGATCTACGGCTCGTCCGGTTGGGTGGCACACCACGCCAGCGACATCTGGGCCTTCGCCGACCCGATGGGGGACGGCCACCACGACCCGGCCTGGGCCTTCTGGCCGTTCGCGGGCGTATGGCTGACCACGCACCTGGTGGACCGGGTCACGTTCAGCCGCGACGAGGCCGCCGCCCGCCGGTTCTGGCCCACCCTGTGCGGTGCGGCCAGATTCGTGCTCGACTGGCTCGAGCCGCGCGCGGACGGGTCGCTCGGCACCTCGCCGGCCACCTCACCGGAGAACCGGTTCCTGGTCCCCGGCACCGACCAGACCTCCTCGGTCGCCGCCGACGCCACGATGGACCTGGTGCTCTCCCGCCACCTGCTCGACTCACTGCTGCGGCTGGCGGACACCTACGCGCTGCGCGCCAGCAGCCCCGAGCTGTGCCAGGAAGCCGAGGCTGCGCTGCCTCGGATCCTCACCCCCGGCGTGGACAGCGCCGGCTTGCTCCGCGAGTGGGCCGACGTGGAGCAGATGGCCGACCCGCACCACCGACACATCGCCCACCTGGTGGCGATCCACCCGACTGACCGAACGCCGTCGGAACCGGTCGCAGCGGCAGCGAGCCGAAGCCTGGACGCCCGCGGCGACGAGGGCACCGGCTGGTCGCTCGCCTGGAAAATGGCGATGCGAGCACGACTGCACCAGGCCGACGGTGCCGGCCGGCTGCTCGAGAAGTTCATCCGCCGTGCAGTGGAGGTCGAGCCCGGGCCTACCGGCGGCCGTTGGCGTGGCGGGCTCTACCCGAACCTGTTCTCCGCCCACCCCGTTCCAGATCGACGGCAACCTCGGCATCGTCGCGGCGCTCGCCGAGTGCCTGCTGCAGTCGCATGCGGGTGCTCTCGATCTGCTCCCGGCGCTGCCGCCGCACCTGCCCGATGGTCAGGTCCGGGGCTTGCGCGCCCGCACCGGGCTGAGCGTCGACCTGCAGTGGCGTGCCGGAGAGCTCACCGAGGCGCGGATCACCTCCGAGAACCGCGAGCCCCAGACGGTGCGGGTGCGCTGCGGCGCAGACGAGCTCACCGTCGACCTTCCACCCACCGGCTCAGCCGTACTCACCGGCGCCGACCTCTCTCAGGAGTCCTAGCCATGACAGTCCCTCAGCCCGGAGCTCCCCTGCCGTTGGAGGGGTTCCTGGTCCTCGACTTCAGCCAGTTCCTCGCCGGACCGGTGGCGGCACTCCGGCTCGCCGATCTCGGCGCCCGGGTGATCAAGATCGAGCGTCCCGGCACTGGCGACATCGGCCGCGGCCTGGCGTTCGCCGGCGCCCGGGCCGGTGGCGACACCGTCTCGTTCCACGCCATGAACCGAGGTAAGCAGAGCGTGGCCGCCGACCTCAAGGACCCCGAGCAGCTCGCCTTCGTACGCCGCCTGGTGGAACAGGCCGATGTGGTGGTGGAGAACTTCCGCCCCGGAGTGATGACCCGCCTCGGACTGGACTACGACGCGATCCGGGCGGTGAACCCCGGGGTGGTGTACGGCTCGATCACCGGGTACGGCGATGCCGGCCCCTGGGTGGACCGGCCCGGTCAGGATCTGCTCGCCCAGTCGATCTCCGGCCTGCCCTGGTTGCAGGCCGATCCCGAACCGAACGCGTTCGGGATCTCGATCGCCGACCACCTGGCCTCCTGCCACCTCGCGCACGGCATCACCGCGCTGCTGCTGCGCCGGCTGCGTACGGGGATCGGCGGCCAGGTGCAGACCTCGCTGCTGGAGGCGATGCTCGACCTGCAGTTCGAGATGCTGTCGGTGCGGCTGACCGAACCGGGGGCGATCACCTCTCGCCCGCGGGGCCCGCACAGTGCCCATACCTACCTCCCCGCGCCCTACGGGGTGTACCCGACCGCGAATGGTCACCTGTCGATCGCGATGAACCCGGTGCCGCAGCTCGGTGAGCTGCTGGAGATCCCCGAGCTGACCGTGCTGACCGAACCGGAGACCTGGTGGACCGAGCGCGAGCGGATCGAGATGCTGCTCGCCGCCCGGCTGCGCACCGCCAGTACGGAGCACTGGCTCGCGGTGCTGGATGCCGCCGACGTCTGGTGCGCCCCGTTGCACACCGTGGACGAGCTGGTCGAGCACGAAGGTTTTCACGCGATCGACATGGTGCAGACCCTCACCCGTGACGAAGCCGATGGCGCCCGCACCGAGGTGACCACCACCCGGCTGCCGATCCGTCTGGACGGCCAGCGCGTCTGGGGCCGCGGCGGTGCCCCGGTGCTCGGTGCGGACACCGAGCAGGTGCACGGCGAGCTTGCCCCGCAGGTGGCCGGGAGCCTGCCGTGACCCTCCGACTGCGCGGGATCACCTGGGACCATCCCCGTGGTCACGGCAGCATCGTGGCCGCCAGCCGGGCCTATGCGGCGAGCAGCGGCGTGCAGATCGACTGGGACGCCCGCTCGCTGCAGGCGTTCGCCGACCAGGGTCTGGCTTCGCTCACCGAGTCCTACGACCTGCTGGTCATCGATCACCCGCACATCCCCGAGGCGGCGCACGCCGGGCTGCTCGCTGCCCTGCCCGACGGCGACGGTCCAGCGGAGTTCGTCGGTCGCAGTGCGCAGAGCTACTGCTGGCAGGGCGCCCGGTACGGCCTGGCCATCGATGCGGCCGCCCAGGTCGCGGCCTACCGGCCGGACCTCCTCCCCGAGCCCCCACGCACCTGGGCGGAAGTGCTCGACCTGGCGAGGGACGGCGTCGTGCTCTGGCCGGCGAAGCCGATCGACGCGTTCGCCTCCACCTTCACGCTCGTCTCGGGCCTGCAGGGCGCGGACGCGGGCCAGGGCCGCTTCGCGGACCCGGCCGCGTTCGCCGAGGCCTGGCACCTGCTTGGCCGGCTGCGCGATCTGGTCCCGCCCGAGTGCCGTAGCGCGAACCCGATCCAGGTGGCCGACCGGATGGCGACCGAGAACCGCTGGGCCTACGCACCGCTGCTGTACGGGTACACGAACTACTCCCGCCCCGGGTTCCGCGACCAGCTGCTGTGCTGGAGGGACATCCCGGAGATCGACGGCCAGCCGCGGGGCTCGATGCTCGGCGGTGCCGGGCTGGCGGTCTCCGCCCGGACCGCCCATCCGGAGGAGGCGATCGCCTTCGCCACCTGGGTGGCCACCGGCCTGGTGCAGCGCGGGGTGTACGCGCTCGGCGGCGGCCAGCCCGGGCACCTGACCGCGTGGATGGACCCGGACCTGGACGCCCTCACCCACGGCTTCTTCTCCGGCACCCGCCGCACCCTCGACCAGGCCAGCCTGCGTCCCCAGCACCCGGACTTCATGGCGGTGCAGGACGCCGCCTGCGAGCGGGTGCACCGGGGGCTGTGGGAGCGCGAGGCGGCAGCCCCGGTGCTCGAAGACCTGGACCGGATGTTCACAGCTTTGGCAGAGGAGGCCGAGCATGCAGGTCGTTGACCGCTACCTGGAGGACTACCGCCTCGGCGAGGAGCGGCGCACGCTCGGCCGCCAGATCACCGAAGCGGACGTGGTCCTGCACGCCGGCCAGACCGGCGACTTCTTCCCGCACCACATGGACGAACGCTGGTGCATCGAGGAGGCCGGTCTGCCGGGCCGGATCGCGCACGGCACGCTGATCATCTCGATCGCCGTGGGGATGACCGCCGGGGACGTCAACCCGCAGGCGATGAGCTACGGCTACGACCGGATCCGGTTCATCAAACCCGTCTACCTGGGCGATAGCATCACCGTCCGGGCGGAGATCACCGAGATCGCCGACCATCCCCGCCGCCCCGAGCTCGGCCGGGTGGACGAGCAGGTGACGGTGACGAACTCCGACGGCGATATCGTGCTCTCGCTGGTGCATCTGTACGTGGTCAACAAGCGGGGTGAACGCACGTGATCGACGCCCACCTGCACGTCTGGGACCGGGCGCGGTCGCGGTACGCCTGGCTGGACGGCGCGCCTGAACCGCTGCGCGCCGACCACTCGCTGGCACAGGCCTTCGAGGCCCTGACCGGGGCCGGGGTGGAGCAGGCCGTGCTCGTGCAGGCCGACGAGACGCTCGCCGAGACCGACTATCTGCTCGAGCTGGTGGCCGCGGACCCTCGCCTGGCCGGCGCCGTCTGCTACCTGCCGCTGGAGGACCCGGAGACCGTCGCGGCGCAACTGCCGGTGCTCACCGCGACGCCGGACTTCGTCGGGATCCGCAACCTCACCCACGACCGGAGCGACCCGGACTGGATCCTGGGTACCGATCAACGCCGCAGCCTCGCGCTGATCGAGGAGGCTGGCGTCCCGCTCGACTATGTGTCCGTACTGCCGCGGCACCTGGAGAACCTCATCCGGCTCGCTCGCGACCATCCCGGCCTCCCCTTCGTGCTGGATCATCTCGGCAAGCCGCCGGTGGGGCTCGACGGCGACTACCGCCGGTGGCAGGATCAGCTCGCCGAGCTCGGGTCGCTGGCCAATGTGGTGGCCAAGGTGTCCGGGATCTACCGGGCCGATGGCGCGGCCGTCTCCGCCCAGGAGATGGATGCCGTACTGGCCACCGCGCTGGCCGTGTTCTCCGCTGACCGGCTGATGATCGGCAGCGACTGGCCGATGTGCACCGTCTCCGGTGGCACCGAGGTGACGATGAACGTGCTCACCGCTGCCGTCGACCGGCTGCCGCCGGAGCAGGCGCAGGCGCTGCGCGCGGATACGGCCTCGCGGGTGTACGGACTGGACCGCGCAGCGCCACAGGACAACCGATGACGCTCATCGATCGCGACCCGGACCCCGCCTACTTGGCCGGGCCGCCGAGCGAACCGGTGCCGATCGTGCTCGTCGGTGCCGGCGGGATCGCTCGGGACGCGCACCTGCCCGCCTACCGCAAGGCGCAATTTCCGGTGGCCGCCATCGTCGACGTCGACGGCGACCGCGCGGCGGGCCTCGCCGCCGACTTCGGCGTACCGACCACCCACACCGACATCGCCGAGGCTGTCGCCGCCCACGGCCGAGACGTGGTCTATGACGTCGCGGTGATGCCGGACGCCTTCGCCTCGATCCTCGAAGCCCTGCCCGACGGCGCGGCGGTGCAGCTGCAGAAGCCGCTCGGTTACACCTACGCCCAGGCCGGCGAACTGGTCGACCTCGTCACCCGCAAGAACTTGGTCGCCGCAGTAAACACCCAGCTGCGGTTCGCACCCCAGGTGGCCGCCGCCCGCCGGCTGATCGCCGCCGGGACGATCGGTGAGCTGATCGACCTCGAGGTGCTGGTGCGGGTGGAGACCCGGTGGGAGCTGTTCCCGAGCGTGTTCGCGCTGGACCGGATGGAGATGCCGATGCATTCGGTGCACTACGTGGACCTGGTCCGCTCCTTCGTCGGCGACCCCACCGGTGTCAGCGCGATGACGACGGCCCATCCGGACAAGAAGCTCGCCAGCACCCGCAGCGCCTACCTGCTGCACTACGCCCACCGCCCGCTGCGGGTGACGGTCAGCACGAACCACGACCACACGTTCGGGCCGGCGCACCAGGAGGCCGCGGTGCTCTGGCACGGCACCGAAGGGGCGATCCGCGCCCAGCTCGGGCTGCTGCTGGACTACCCGCGCGGCGGACCGGACCTGCTCGAGGTGACCACCGGCACAGGCTGGCGGGCGATCGAGGTGGACGGCTCCTGGTTCCCGGACGCCTTCATCGGCTCGATGGGCGCGCTGCAACGCTATGTGACCGGCGAGGCGGCCACCCTGCCGACGGCGGCCACCGACGCGCTGCGGACCATGGCCGTGCTCGAGGCGGCACACACCGCCGGTCAGGCAGGTGGCCATCCGCTGCCGTGACTCAGCTCCCGCCGGGCGGTGCGGTCGACGCCCGCAGGATGAGCTCTGCAGCCGGATCGTCGATGATCCGGCTGCGGCTGTCCGGTGTCTGCAGGCCGGCGAGCAAGACATCCACCGCTGTGGAGCCCAGTGCGGCCATCGGCAGCCGGATCGTGGTCAGCGCTGGCGCGCAGGTGATCGCCGGCCAGATGTCGTGGATCGCCACCACGGAGAGGTCCCGGGGCACGTCGAAGCCCATCTGGCCAGCCTCGGTCAGGGCGCCGATACCGGCGTTGACGTTACCGACCACGAGGGCGGTCGGGGTCGGTTCGCGGCTGAGCAGCAGCCGGACCGCGTCCCGTGCCGACCGGTAGGTGTAGCCCAGGCTGGTCTGGTGTGCCGGTGCAAGCGTGAGCCCGGCCTCAGCGAGGGTCTGCACCACTCCGGCTCGACGGCGGTCGTTGGTGTCGGAGGTTCGAACGCCACCGACGTAACCGATCACGGTGTGCCCGAGCTCGAGCAGATGGCGGGTGGCCAGGACGCCGGCCGCGGTGTCGTCGATGGCGACCGTCGCCACCCCCGGTACCGGGCCGGAGTTGATCATCACCGTACGCTCCGGCCGGCCGAGCGCCTGGGCGACGAGTTCGGCGGGGGCATCGTCGCCCTTCTGCAGCAGCACACCGTCCACCAGCCGTTCGCTGAGCAGGCGGGTGAACCCGTCACTGCCGGGCTGCATCCGCGGGCTGGACGCCAGCAGCACCGAGTAGTCCTGGTCCAGAGCGCGCGACTCCACGCCGTTGACCAGGTCGGTGAAGGTCGCGTTGGTGACATCCGGGACCACGAGCGCGAGCAGATGCGTGCGCGAGCGGCGCAGCGACCGGCCGGCGGAGTTCGGGGCGTAGCGCAGCAGCCGGGCCGAGGCCAGCACACGTTCGCGGGTCTGAGGCCGGATCCTGATCGACGGGTCGGAGTTGAGCACGCGTGAGACGACCGACACCGACACCCCGGCGTGGCCGGCCACATCTCGCAGCGTCACCATCCTCGGATCGTAGTAGCGCTGGGCGCCCGGTGCACAAACGATTCACCAACGAGTTCGTCCCCCGATCGGAGTCCCTCCTGTGATCGACCGAGAAGCCGTCGTCCGCCGTCACTCGATCCGCTACCAGCAGCCGGAGCCGGAGGCACCGCTGTCCGTGGGCAACGGTGAGCTGGCCTTCACCGTGGACCACACCGGTCTGCAGACCTTCGCCGACCGGTACGAACGCGACGCCGCCCGCGAGCGCGGTGAGGCTGCCACGCCGTTGGGTACCCAGGCCCAGTGGGGCTACCACTGGGCACCCAACCCCGAGGGCTACCGGCTGAGCGACACCTCGGAGGCCTACTCCAGCCCGCGCGGGCCGATCCAGTACCCGACGGCGTACGACTTCCGCGAGGATCGAGCCGCCTCCGAGGCTTCCGGGCGCGGGGCCGGCTACTACTTCTGGACCAACCCGCAGCGGCTGCACCTGGCCCGGATCGGCCTCCTGCTGGATGGCCGTGCCCCGAAGTGGGACCAGGTGCGCGCCCGCTCGCAGGAACTGGACCTGTGGACCGGCCTGGTGGTCAGCCATTTCGACCTGGCCGGCATCGGCGTCGAGGTGCGCACCGCCGTCGACCCCGACCGCGATGCGATCGCCGTCGAGGTCGCCTCGCCCCTGCTCGCCGACGGGCGCCTGGCCGTCGAGATCGCGTTCCCGTACGTGCAGGAGAGCTTCGAAGCGCCGCCGGTCTGGGACCGGCCGGAGGCGCACAGCACCTCCTCCCGGAGCGAGGCCGGCGCGCAGGTGTGGGATCGCCGCCTCGATGAGGCGACCTACCAGGTGCGCGCGGCCGGTACCTTCGCCGTCACCGGCGAAGGGCACCACTGGGTACTCACGCCCGACGGCGACACGTTGCGCGCCGTCGTCGAGCTCGCCCCCGCTCTGGGTGCCGAGGTGCTCGACGACGCCCGGGCGGTCTTCGACCGCTCAGCCCGCGGCTGGGAGCAGTTCTGGACCCGTGGCGCCGCGCTCGACCTGGACGCCAGCAGCGACCCGCGGGCGCGGGAGCTGGAGCGACGGATCGTGCTCTCCCAATACCAGACCGCGGTGCACTGCTCCGGTAGCACACCGCCGCAGGAGACCGGTCTGGTGTGCAACAGCTGGGGTGGCACCTTCCACCTGGAGATGCACTGGTGGCACGCCGCACACTTCCCCGCGTGGGGCCGCCCAGAGCTGCTCGAGCGCAGCCTCGGCTGGTACGCCGCCATCCTCCCGGTGGCCCGGCGCATCGCCGCCGCTCAGGGGTTCCGCGGAGCCCGGTGGCCCAAGCATGTCGGGCCCGAAGGCGTGGAGAGCCCGAACGAGATCGGGCCGCTGCTGCTCTGGCAGCAGCCGCATGTGATCCACTACGCAGAGCTGCTCCGGGCCTCGGCCGCCCGTCCGGGCACTGTGCGGGACCGGTACCGCGAGCTGGTGGACGAGACGGCGGAGTTCCTCGTCTCGTTCGCGCTGGCGGGATCCGATGGCAGCTACCACCTGCCGCCGCCGCTGATGCCGGCCCAGGAGGTGTACGGCGCCGCGCGCACGTGGGACCCGCTGTTCGAGGTGTCCTACGTGCGCTGGGCGCTGCAGGTGGCCCTGGGCTGGCGCCGGGCCGACGGCCGCGAGGAGCCGTCGGAGTGGGCACAGGTGGCGGCCGGGCTGCGCCCGGTGGTCAGCGACGACGGCCACTACGACGCCGTACAGGACCCGCCGCGCACCGTCTACACCGACCATCCGGCGATGCTCGGCGCCCTCGGGGTGGTGCCCGATACCGGGGCGATCGACCACGCCGCGATGCTGCGCACGCTGGAGCGTGCCTGCGAGCGCTGGGAGTGGCGCAGTGCGTGGGGCTGGGACTTCCCGATGATCGCGATGTGCGCGACCCGGCTGGGCCGCGCCGACATCGCCCTCGACGCGCTGCTGCGTACCGAGGACAAGAACACCTTCCTGGCGAACGGGCACAACCGGCAGGTGCCGCACCGGATGCCGCTGTACCTGCCCGGCAACGGCGCCCTGCTGATGGCCGCCGCCCTGTTGTTCGGTGGTTGGACCGGCGCCGACGGCACCCCCAGGCGAGCCGACCTACCCACCGGATGGGCCGCCGTCGCCGAGGGCTTTCCGGCCCGACCATGACCACGCGTGATGGTGACGGGGAACGCGCACACCACGCCGACTTGACCTGAGCCCGACCGAGACGAGGAGCCCTCCACCGATGGATGCCCTGACCAGCCATGGCGAGTGGGTGACGCACCCCGCGTGGGCCAGCGATGACCCACCCTGGGAACAGCCGACTCTGCGCACCCGGTGGCACCTCGCCGGTCCCCCGGTTCGAGCCGTGCTGCACGTGCTCGGGCTCGGCGTCTGGCACGCGCGGATCGGCGGCGTCCCGGTGAGCGCCGACCTGCTGGAACCGGGGGTGAGCACGTTCGAGACGCGGGTGAGCGCCCGCAGCTACGACGTGACGGGCCTGCTGCGCGCCGGGGAGAACGAGCTGGTGCTGCAGCTCGGCGAAGGGCCTGCCCATGTGCGGGCCGCTCCCGGCCGGTACACCAAGTTCGTCGGCGGCACCCTCGGCCCCCGCGCCCGGGTGGTACTCGAGCTCGAGGACGCCACCGGGCGGCACCTGCTCGGCTCCGACAGCGGCTGGCAGGCACGCCTGGGTCCGACCGTGTTCTGCCACTGGTACGGCGGCGAGGACTACGACGCGCGCCTCGAGCCGGCGGGCTGGCTCACCGCGACCACGAGCAACGACGGCTGGGGGCCGGTCGCCGTGCTCGGCGGCCCCGCCGACGGCCCGACGCCGTGGCGCCGCCGGGCACCGGCGATGCGCGTGCAGCAGGTGGTGGAGCCAGCCGCGATCACCCGCCACCCCACCTCGTTCGTGGTGGACCTGGGCCGGAACATCGCCGGGGTGCCGAAGGTGACCATCACCGGCCTGGACCGCGGCGCGAGCCTCGTCCTGCGGCCCGCCGAGTACCTGAGCGAGGGGCAGGTGGACCAGTGCTCGACCGGGTCGCCGATCCTGGACACCTACACCAGCGCCGGAACACCGGCAGTGTGGCAAACCCAGTTGGTCTACCACGGCTTCCAGTATCTCCAGGTCGAGCAGCGCGATCCCGCCGGCCGGCCGGTGGCGCCCGACCCGGAGCAGATCCGCGTGCAGGCGCTGCAGGTGATGACCGATGACCGCCCCACCGGGGCGCTGCACTTGGGCGATCCGGTGCTGCAGGGCATCGATGACCTGATCACGAACGCGGCCCAGTCGAACCTGATGACGGTACCGACCGACTGCCCGCACCGGGAGAAGCTCGGCTGGCTGGAGCAGCTGCACCTGGTGTTCGAGCCGCTGGCCTTCCGGTGGGACGTGCGCGAGCACTTCCACGACATGATCACGCACATGGGCGACGCCCAGACCAGCACCGGGCTGATCCCGGACATCGCGCCCGAGCTCGTCGTGTTCGATTTCGACTGGGAGCCGGGCTTTCGCGACGACGTGAACTGGGGCGGCGCGATCTGGCACCTGCCCGCGCTGCTGTGGCGGCACTACGGCACTCTGGAACCCGCTGAACAGGCGTGGGAAGCAGGGCTGCGCTACCTGTCCTATCTCGACGACCGCGCCGGTGACGGTCTGCTCGCCACCGGGCTCGGTGACTGGATCGCCCTGGACGAGAGCACTCCCCGGCCGCTGGTCGCCGCCTGGGGGCACGCCCGCGTACTGGACAGCGCCGCGACCCTCGCCCGGGCCCTCGGCCGGCCGGCCGACGAACGCCGGATGCGCAGCCGCGCAGCCGAGGTGCGCGGGCAGATCGCTGAGCAGTACACCGGGGAGCTGGCGTCCGGCTCACAGGCCACTGCGGCGCTGCTGGCCGACTCGGGCGCGCTTGACGAGGACAACCAGGCACGCGCCGTGGACCACCTGATCACCCTGCTGCGGGAGGGCGACGACCAGCTCACTGTCGGCGAGATCGCTCTGCCGGCCGTGCTCCGCACGCTGGTAGCGGCCGAGGAACACGAGCAGATCTACCGGTTCGTCACCCAGACCGCCGGTCCGAGCTACGGGCAGATGCTCGCCGACGGTGCCACGGCGCTCGTCGAGCACTGGACCGGTATGCGCAGCCGGAAGTCGGCGAACCACTTCATGCTCGGCGCGATCGGCACCTGGTTCCTGGAGTCGGTGGCCGGGCTGCGGCACGCTTCCGACGGCGTGGGCTGGCGGCGCGCCGTCGTCTCACCTCGCCCGCTCGACTCGGTGCCGACGGCGTCGCTGACGTTCGACAGCCCGGGCGGTACCTACGTACTCGACTGGCAGCGCGAGGCCGATCAGCTGCGTATCCGTCTCGACGTCCCGGCGCAGGCCGAGGCCCAGTGTGTGCCACCGCCCGGCTACTCCGGGCCGGTCGAGGTCCGCGGCTCCGGCCGGCATGAGATCACCTACACCAGGAGGGCCCGATGACGGCACCCACCGGACGGCTCACGGAGCGGCTGGCCACCCCGCACAAGGAGGGCGAGCTGGTGCTCGCCCCCAGCTTCCGGGCGGGCGACTTCTACTCCCACGGCGTGGACTGCCCGTTCGTGTTCCGGCACCAGGGCCGCCTGGGAATGACGGTGATCGGCTGGGACGGGATCGGCTACCAGAGTGGTCTGTCCTGGTTCGACGGCAGTGCGTGGTCCGAGCCCGAGCTGGTCTTCGGCCGCGACCCCTCGTCCGCGCACCGCCGGTACAACGCGGCTCTCACCTCGATCATGCGGGAGGTGGACCTGGCTGGCGACGGTGAGCTGCTCGCCGTCGACGGCTGGTACTACGGCACCTATCACGCCTATCCGGGTGCGGGGTACGAGGAGGGTCCGGGCGTCGTCGGCATCGTCCGCAGCCGCGACCTACGCCACTGGCAGGAGTACGGCGGGCTGCTCCGCCCGCAGGATGGTGCAGCGTGGGAACGGGGTGGTCTGTACAAGTCCTGGCTGATGCATCACGAAGGTGAGTTCTGGCTGTTCTACAACGCCAAGGACGCCTCCCCCCGCGGCTGGCAGGAACAGACCGGAGCGGCGCGCTCTACCGACCTGCACCACTGGGAACGGGTGGGCAGCCAGCCGCTGGTCCGCAACGGGGAGCCCGGCGCGATCGACGACCGGTTCGCTTCCGACCCGTGCGTGCTGCGCGACGGTGATCTGTGGGTGATGTTCTACTTCGGGCTGTGCAGCGACGGCCGCGCCCGGGAGACGTTCGCGACGTCCACGGATCTGCTCACCTGGCAGCGGTCCGAACACGTGCTGATCGACGTCGGCCCGGACGGGAGCATCGACTCCGCCTACGCACACAAACCGGCGGTGATCACCACCGACGGCCGGCTGGAGCACTACTACTGCGCGGTCGCCCGGCTGGCGGAGCCGGTGCTGATCGGTGACTTCCGGCAGCGGGAGCGGCGCGGGATCGCCGTCGCCCGGTCCTGACGCTCACCCAGTGGTCATCATCCGCGGGTGAGGTTTCCGTCGCTTTTCGGGCCGCGAGCGACGGAAATCCCACCCACCAGATGCAGTCGGTGCATCGGCGGGGCGCTCAGCCGAGTCACTCCCAGAGGAGCTGCACGTCCCAGGCGCCGAGCTCCAGCTGCGGCTGGCTGCTGCCGTCGTCGCTGTGCTGACCGGCCGGCCAGCCGATCGTGACGGGCTCGCCGGACCAGTTGAAGTAGAAGTGCAAGCGCTCGTGCTCACCGGTCGCGGAGCTGTGCGTGACCGAGGGCGCGTTGCACCTGAACGGGCGCAGATTGCTCAGCTCGCTGACCGTCTCCAGGAGCGCGACGGCGGCCGCATCGTCCGGTACGAAACCCACCGTGGTCACGCGGCCGGGTCCGTACGTCATCGTGGTCGCGGCCGCGAACGCCCCGAGCTCGGGGTGGTCGAACCGGGCGATCGGCTCCGCGACGTCGGGCTCGAGGAGATCGGTCCAGCCGTGCGCAGCGCCGAGCGTCGCACCGTCCCGGCCGATGATCGGCACCGGCGCGCGCAGGGTAGTGAACTCCTGGTAGCGGGTACCGGCGAGATCGGCGAGGCCGCCGGGCTGGGGGTCTCGGCGCACCACGGCCCACTCGTCGGCGTACCCGGTGCGAGGTCCGAGCACGAGATGGCCTCCCGCGGCGTGGTACTCGCGCAGGGTGGCCAGGACGCCGTCGGGTGCGCTGTACAACCCGGGCACCACCAGCACCGGATACCGCTCGGCCAGCTCGGCCCCGCTGGGCAGTGCGCGGTCGTGCAGCACGTGCGCTTGCAGTCCGGCGTCGAAGGCACCCTTGTAGAACGCCTCGAAGATCCGCTGGTAGCCGCGCGAGTGCGGCGCCGCGCCCTCGTCACCGAAGACCGGCTCGAATGCGAGCGCGTACTTGGACGGCGTGGAGAACACGAAGGCGAGATCGGCATCGGGTGTGGTGGCGGCCACTCGCTCACCGATGTCCTGGATCTCCTGCCCGAGCTCGGCAATGTTGCGGTACACCCGGCCCGGGAGCTGGTCGTGCGGAAGCACGCCCACCCAGTGGGTCTCGGTGCCGTAGTGGTTGGTGTGCCAGTGCCAGTATTCGATCAGCCGCGCGCCGCGGCCGATCTGCGCCCAGGCGGCCTGCCGCCACTGCCCGTCCCAGCCGGGTTCGCTGACGTTGGCGAAGTTGATCGCGCCCGCATTGGTCTCGGTGACCAGGAACGGCGCCTGCTTCGAGCCGAACATGCGGTCCGCCTGCAGGAATACGCTCCAGGTGCCGTCGCTCATCCACGTCTGCGGCCGAGTGGTGGCCGGGTGAGCGAGCCCGTCCTGCATCCGGTAGTACGCGTTGCCCGAGGCGATGTCGAGCTCCGCGGCGATGCGCAGGTCGTCAGCGGCAACCCGGTCGTAGGCGATGCACGTGGTCAGCCACTGCTCGGGCCGGGCGAGCTCACGCATGATCCTGGCCTGCCAGGCGATGAACTCCGCGACGACTTCCGCCTGGTACAGCCGCCATGCCAGGTCGTACTGGGGCTGGGCGTTGCCGTCCGGGCGCCAGAGGTCGTCCCAGGTGCTCAGCCGGTGGGACCAGTAGGCCAGGCCCCAGCGGTCGTTGATCGTGGTGACGTCGTCGAACTGGTTCGCAAGCCAGGTCTTGAAACCGGCGAACACGCCCTCGTTGTGCAGGAGCAGTACACCGGGCTCGTTGTCGAGCTGGTATCCGACGACGGCCGGATGGTCTGCGAACTCTGTCACCATCGTGGCGATCACCCGCTCGGCGTACTGCCGGAAGGTCGGGTGGGTGATGTCGATCTCCTGGCGGGCACCCCAGGGACGGCGCACACCCGTCTTGGTCTCGGCGGCGATCTCGGGGTGCGCGCGGGCCAGCCACGGCGGCACCGCGTAGGTGGGTGTGCCGAGGAGGACCTCGATGCCGTGGGAGTGCGCCGCGTCGAGGACCTCGGTCATCCAGCCGGTCTCGAAGCGGCCGTCCTCGGGCTCCCAGGTGCTCCACGTCGACTCACCGACGCGGATCACGCTGAAGCCTGCCTCCTGCATCAGCCGCATGTCCTCGGCCAGGCGCGGGCTGGGCTGGTACTCGGTGTAGTACGCAGCCCCGAATCCGACCCCCACGCTCACTGCTCGACCAGGCGGCGGGCGGTGAAGCTGTCGGTGATCAGCACGTCGATCCAGCCGCCCAACACGGCGGCGCGGATCGCCTCGAACTTCCGCGGCCCACCGGCCACTCCGATCTTGCGCGGGATGGCGCGCAGGGTGTCGGCACCGATACCGAGCACCCGCTCGTGCAGGTCGGTCGAGACCAGGGAGCCGTCGGCGTCGAAGAACCGCAGGCAGACATCCCCCACGGCGCCGGCGGTGCGCAACGCATCCAGATCCGATTCGGGCAGAGCGTTACCTGAGGCGGCCAGCAACGGGGACGGCTGGACAGAACCGATCCCGAGCAGCACCACACTCAGCGAGGCCCACGCCTCGGCGACGTCGGAGATGTACGGATCGGCGATCAGGGCATCGCGCACCACCGGCGAGGCCACCACACCGGGTGCCGGGAAGTACATCGCCGTTCCTCCGGTGGCCTGCCCCAGCCGGTCGGCCAGCCGCGTCGCGCGGACCTGTGCCTGGGGGTCGCCGACGCCGCCGAGGAGCTGGACCACGACCTCGGCGCTGCGAGTGGCTCGGGGGGCCATGGCCTCCACCACGGCGAGCAGCGACGCCGACCAGGACGAGATTCCCACGCGTTCACTGCCCAGCAGCGTGGTCTCCAGGTAGGCGGCACCTGCGCCGCCGATCGCGGCCAGGACCGCCGACTCGTCATCGGTGGAGGGGCCGGCCACCACCACATCGGCCAGTCCGTACCGCTCCTGGACCGCCTCCTCCAGCTCGGAGAAGGTGCCCGGCGGCGGGACCACCACAGTGCGCACGATGCCCAGCGAGACCGCCTCCTTCAGGAAGCGGGAGACGCGGGACTGGGAGATGTGCAGCCGTGCGGCGATGTCCGGCTGGCGCAGACCCTGTTCGTGGTACATCCGGGCGATCTTGACCAGCAGCGACATCCGGTCGCCGGAGACGCGCGCGGGACTGGGGGAACCTGCAGACATGGAGTGCACCCTACTGCGCCACCTTCCTGGCGGGAGCGGACAAGTTCAGGCGTAGCCGCAGCCAGGATCGCACGGATGGACGCCACATGAATAGTAATTCATCCGTGACCCTTGTTGCACCCCAACGTGCCACGTCGTAGCGCCACGGAGACAAGAGGCCGGCTCTCCCGCCGTCAGCGGTCACCCACGCGATCGGAGGTACGCCCGCGCCTATCTCCGATCGCGTGGGTGACCTCCGATGGCCGGCCCGGCCACACCGCTGGCGACGCCAGCCAAGATCGCGTCGACGAGAGCAGCGATGTAGCCCGCGCCCGCCGGTTCGGAGCGGATCAAGATCCGGAACCACAGGGCGCCGCCGAGCAGGTCCATGATCGCGGCGGGGTCAGTTCCGGGTTTCAGCTCGCGCCGATGCTCGGCGCGTTCGAAAATGCAGCGTTCTTGTTGGAGTCGATCCGCGAAGAACGCTGCGGTCACCTGTGCAGTGGCAGGTCGGTCGGGCGCAGCGGCGAGCATGACGGCGGCAATGCGACGGCTCGGCTCCTCGCTGAGCAGCGTCGCGATCTGCTGCGCCACGTCGATCAGGTCACCGCGCAGACTCCCGGTGTCGGGCACCTGGAGCGCAAGCACCGGAGCATCGCGAAAGGCAGCGGCGAGGAGCTCGTCCTTGGCGGCCCATGACCGATAGATCGTCGTCTTGTTCACCCCCGCCCTGGCCGCGACAGCTTCGATCGCCAATGCGTCGTAGCCACGCTCCGCAAGCAGCTCGAGCGTCGCGGCGAAGATGGCTTGCGCCTTCCGCGGCTTGCTGACCGTGACCTTCATAGGCCCCACCTTAATGCAACGTAGCGTTGCATCCGACCTAGGACTAGTCCTACTCTGACGATATGCAACGCACCGTTGCCTTTCCGTCGAGGTACCTGAGCAGGAGTTGACGATGTTGAAGATGCATGATCGCTGCGAGCTCTGCGCTGGCGGTGTGGAGCGGGCCGGTGAGGCCTGGATCTGCAGCTACGAGTGCACGTACTGCACCGCGTGCGCGCGCAGTCACACCGATTGCCCCAATTGCGGCGGTGAGCTGGTGCGGCGACCGAAGCGCACCACCGGCGCAGCGGCGATCGCGGGCCGCCTACCCGCTCGAGCACGGCGCCGGCTCGCCCGCGATCGGAGGTAGCTCCGGCGATCGGAGGGACGCCGCGCCTCCCTCCGATCACACCCGGCACCTCCGATGACCGCGCCAGCCGAACCGGCTCAGGCGAACAGCACCTGCTGGACGAGCCGCATCGCGGCCACCGCGTCCTGGCGGGACTGAGCTTCGGCGACGGCGGCCATGTCCAGGGTGTCCAGGCCGCGCTCGATCTTCTTCAGGAAGTCGATCGCCAGGTCGGCGGCGGCCACCGAGTCCTCCCGGAACGGGAACTGGTCCAGCTGCCAGACGCCTTCCCAGCCGTTCTTGCGCAGGGTGTAGAAGAACTCGAACAGCTCGATCGGGTGCACGGTGCCGGCGATCATGTCGTCGTCCCAGCCGCGCAGGTTGTCATTGACGTCCATCCCGAACAGCCGCCCGTAGTCGATCGCCAGCTGCGCCGCATCGGCCGGGGACTCGCCACCGAAGAGAGAGTGGCCGAAATCGAGCAGGATGCCCACGTTCGGCAGCCCGATCTTCTCGATGCCGAGCAGGGTGCGGGCCACCGAGTCGAAGCTCATGTGCACCCGCGGCTCGCGCGGCTTGTACTCGATCACGAACTTCAGGTCCGGGTTCTCGCTCGCCAGCTGGCCGACTCCGTCCAGGGAGGCCTTCCAGAGGGCGCCGTGGTCCACCTGGAACGGGTAGTCCCAGCCGTCCTGACCCGGCCAGAGCTTGACGTACTCCGCGCCGAAGTGGCGAACGACGTCGGCCGCCTCGGTGCACAGCTCGTGGGTGAGCCGTCGCACGCCCGGGTCCGGACTGGTGAACGAGCCGCGGGAGAAGGTGCGGGTGTAGATCTCCGGGGTGATGCCGATGACGTCCAGGCCGGCGGTCTCCAGTGCGGCGCCGACCTGCTCGTTGCTGAACTCACCGCCGAAGAACGGATAGTTCAGGTCCACCACGGACAGGTCGCGGACCCGTCCGGCGAGCTCGATCGCATCCAGCACGGTGCGCGGATCGCCGTAGCCGTCGGTGGCGTACCGGTCCACGTAGGTGGCGAAGTGCCAGATGCCGGCGCCGTAGCGTTGGGTACTCATAGGGTCTCCTCTGGTGGTCGGCTCATCACGGTGTTGTCCTGCCCGACGGCGTTGCTCGCGCGAGTGCGACGGCGTCACGCCACGCGTCGTGGCGGGATCGGATCGTCTCCGGCGCTGCGATGGGAGTGAACATCGCACCCGGACCCGCTCCCGGGATGGTCAGCCCGAGTCCCTCGGCGGCCAGCAGCGCCACACCCCACGCGGACAGCTCCGCTCGGGATTCGCGGCGCACCGGCCGGCCGCTGATATCGGCCTGCAGCTGCATCAGCCAGTCGTCCGCCGCCGGTCCGCCGTCAGCGAGGATCTCGGTGACCGGGGCCTGAGAGTCGGCAGCAGCGAGCACGTCCTCCACCTGGTGCACGATCGACTCTGCTCCGGCGCGGGCGAGTGTGCCGGCATCGGTACCCAGATCGAACCCGCTGAGCACGGCACTCGCACCAGGATCCCACCAGGGCGCGCCGAGCCCGGCGAACGCCGGCACCAGAAAGACCGGACCAGGCTCCGCGGAGCGGGCCAGCGTCATCAGTTCGCCGACCGGCCGGTTCAGCAGTCGGGAGAGCCACGCGACCGTGGCCCCGGTGGAAAGGATGTTGCCCTCGAACGCCAGCTGGTGGGCGGCACCGCCAAGCTGCCAGGCGATCGTGGTGGTCAGCCCTTCTGGCGCCGCCTCCTGGCCGGCGGTCAGGCCCATCACCGAAGATCCGCTGCCGTAGCCGACCTTCACCTGGCCCGGGGTGCGGATGCCGTGGGCGTAGAGCGCGGAGTGGGAGTCGCCGAGCACTGCGTGGATCGCGGGCGCACCGGGAAGATCGGACGGCCCGGTGGCTGCCGTAGAGGGAAACACCGCGGGCAGCACAGCGGCGGGAATCCGGAACAGGTCCAGCAGGTCCGGATCCCAGGTGCCGGTGACCAGGTTCAGCAGTTGGGTGCGGCTGGCGTTACCGATCTCGATCCGGTGCTCGCCGGTGAGGGCGTATACCAGCCACGAGTCCACCGTGCCCGCGGCGATCTCCCCCCGAGCACTGCGGCGGCGGTCGGGGTCCACCTGGTCCAGCAGCCAGGACAGCTTCAACGCCGAGAACATCGGGTCCAGGGGCAGTCCGGTGCGCTGCCGGACGAGGTCAGCGTTCTCGGCCAGCGCAGCCGCGGCGGCGCTGGTGCGCCGGTCCTGCCAGCCGAGCATCGGGCCAAGGGGCTGCCCGGTACCGGTGTCCCAG
This sequence comes from Ruania zhangjianzhongii, assembly GCF_008000995.1. Lineage (NCBI taxonomy): Bacteria > Bacillati > Actinomycetota > Actinomycetes > Micrococcales > Ruaniaceae > Ruania > Ruania zhangjianzhongii. The sequence continues at coordinate 476,168 of NZ_CP042828.1, read as the reverse complement.
AGCAGCGCGGACTCGCGCTGGGAGCTGATGCCCACGCCGAGCACCGGTATATCCAACTGCGCGACCAGCTGCCGCACGGCGTCCCGGACCGAAGCGAGGATCGCGGTCGCATCCTGTTCCACCCAGCCGGGGCGGGGATGCGACTGAGTGACTGGCACGGTGACGGACGTGACCAGGTGGCCTCCGCCGTCGAGCGCGATCGCCTTGGTGGCAGACGTGCCTTGATCGATCGCGACGATCACGCCCTGGCCGGCATCGGTGCCGGACTCCCCCGGCCCCGTCATGCCCTGAGCGCCTCCCGGACTGCAGCAGCGAGCGCGGTGGCGCTGAGGCCGAAGTGCTCCAGCAGCATCTCGGTACTCCCGGTCGGGGCGAACTCGGTCAGACCCAATGCTCTCACCGGGACACTGCTGCCCTCGGCTGCCACGGTGAGCGCGACTCCGGCGCCGAGCCCGCCGGAGGCCGTGGCCTCCTCGGCGGTGATGACAGCGTGGGTCTCGGCGGCGGCGGACCGGATCGCCGCCTCGTCCAGCGGGGCGATATAGCTGGCGTTCAGCACCCGAACGCTGACGCCCTCTTCGGCAAGGGTCTCGGCGGCCTGGAGGGCGTGGGAGACCAGGGTGCCAGTGGCGATGATGGTGGCGTCGATGCCCGGCCGGGCGAGCAGGAACGTGCCACGGGTGAGCGGATCGCTGGCGTCGGTGACGTCCGGGACCTTGAACCGGCCGACCCGGATGTAGGTGGGGCGCGGGTCGGCCGCCGCCTGTCGTACCGCCTGCCGGGTCTGGTGCCGGTCGGCGGGGACCACGATGTCCAGCCCGGGTAGTGCGCGCAGCCAGGAGAGATCTTCCACGGAGTGGTGCGTCGGGCCCAGCTCGCCGTAGGCCATCCCCGGGCTCATGCCGCAGAGGATCACGTCATGGCGGCTGTAGACGATGTCGGCCTTGATCTGCTCCAGCGCTCGACCGGTGAGGAACGGCCCGGCGGCGCAGACGAACGGCACCAGTCCGGCGGCAGCCAGCCCGGCCCCGACCCCCACCATGTTCTGCTCGGCGATGCCGACGTTGATCAGCCGGTCCGGGAACGCCTCGCGGAAAGCCACCAGGTTGGAGGAGCCCACCGAGTCGTTGCAGACCGCCACGATGCGCGGGTTCTCGGTGGCGAGCGCCACCAGCTCCTCGGCGAAGGCGGTGCGGTTGTCGTACACGGGCACGGCCGCGTCGGTGAGGGTCATGCCAGCTCCTTCGCCGCGAGCGCGACCTGCTCGGCGGTGGGTACCTTGTGGTGCCACTCGACCCGATCTTCGATGAACGAGACGCCTTTGCCCTTGATGGTGTGGGCGATGACGGCGATCGGCCGGCCGGCGCCCGGCGTGGTGAACGCCTCGAGCAGGGCGAGGTGGTCGTGGCCGTCGACCTCGCGCACCTCGCAGCCGAAGGCGACCAGCTTGTCCGCGAGCGGGTCGAGGGCGTTGGTCTCCTCGGTGCGTGCGCCCTGTTGCAGCCGGTTGCGATCGATCACCACGGTGAGGTTGTCCAGCTGGTAGTGCGCCGCCGCCATCAGAGCCTCCCAGTTGCTGCCCTCCTGCATCTCGCCGTCGCCGCAGACGACGTAGACGCGGGAGTCCTGGCCAAGCAGCCGGGTGCCGATCGCCTCCCCGACCGCCACCGGGAGTCCGTGGCCGAGCGGGCCGGTGTTGGTCTCCACGCCGGGAACCTTGGTGCGGTTCGGGTGCCCGTTCAGCGAGGAGTGCGGCGCCATGAACGTGCCGAGCTCGTCGAGGCTGAAGTAGCCGCAGAAGGCGAGCGTCGCGTACAGCGAGGCGGAGCAGTGCCCCTTGGAGAGGATGAACCGGTCCCGGACGGGCGCCGCCGGCTGCGCGGGATCGATCCGGAGCACCCCGAAGAATAGGGTGGTCAGGATGTCGGTGACCGAGAAGTCACCACCGATATGGCCGGCTCGGGCACCGTCGATCATGGTCAGCACCGCGCGGCGGATGGCCTGGGACTGGTCAGCCAGCAACGTCGCTCGGTGACTCTCGGATGCTGCCGCTGCCTCGACGCGTAGCTGTCGCCAGGCCTGTACCTGGCCCGCATCGGCGATCATGCCGGGCCGCCGTTCGGCTGGGCGTGCTGGGCGTGCTGGGCGATCTTGTGGAACATGTCCTCGAGCAGCCAGCGGGTGTCGTAGTTCTCCACCACTCGAATGGTGCGCTCGGCGTCGGCCACCCCGGTGGTAGTGCCGTCGGCGGCGAACACGGGAGCGGTGCGCACGGAGAAGCGGGCACTGTGCGGGTTCAGCATCAGCCCGATCGCGGGTGAGTCGCCGAGGGAGCGGTGCTCGATCGGACCGTTGTGGTGGGCGGCGTTCCAGTCGTGCAGCTGATCGACCAGGTAGCGCCCGATCCGACCGTGCGGAGCAACGCGTGCGTCGAGTTCGGCATAGCCCACACCGACCAGCCGGTAGGTGGAGCTGGGCACCTGCCAGACGGTCAGGGACGAGGCCATCACCACGTTCGCCGCAGCGATGTCATTGCCGAGGTTGAACTCCACCTTCGGCTCGATCGGCGCCGTGGGGTCGTAGTAGTGGTGGCCGCCGATCCAGATCAGCACCAGCTCGCGCTCGGCGATGCTCGGATCGAGCAGCAGCGCGCTGGCCATATCGGTGAGCGGGCCGAGGAAGGCCAGGTAGAGCGGACCTTCGCCGTCCTCGTGCGCCTCGGAGATGATCAGCCGGGCACCCTGCGAGTCCACCGGGGTGCGCTCGTCCGGGAGCTGGTGCTCAGCGCCGTCGGCCACCGGCACCTCGTGCTCGAGCTGCAGCAGGTCGAGCAGCAGGTCGATCTCGGTGCGGCTGTCCGCCATGCTGTGGGCGGAGCGATGGCGACCGAAGTGAGCGGCAACAAGCCCTCGAATATCCAGGGTCGGCGAGAGCAGCGCGTGCACGATCGCGAACTGGTCGTCCGCCTCGTTCTTCGCGTCGGTGTTGACGATCACCCGCCGCCGTAGGTCCTGGGCCATCCCGCTCCTTGTTCGCTGGGGCCAAGGGATGCATATTTATTCATCCTCGCCTGCTATTGCGCCGATCTTGCCGTATGCCGAACTCTCTTGTCAACGCGAGACGGCATATCTATTCGTCTTTCGCTGTGTATGCACTCGACTGCTAGGGTGCCGATATGGACGGGAAGAGACGTTGACCAGGATCACCGCGGTGCGGCTCACCCCGGTCAACGTCGCCCGGACGACCGGGGTGGTCTGCGGTCACGTCATCGTGGAACTGGATACCGACGACGGGCAGACCGGCATCGGTGAGATGTCGGACTTCCAGCACCTCCCCCGGTTCCACCCCGATATCGGCGATCTGACCAGCACGCTCACCGCGATGCTCACCGGGATCGACCTCTGGGCGGCGAACCAGATCTCCGGACTGCTGGAGGGGTCCTTCCCCTCCAGCGGCTCGCTCTACGACAAAGGCGCTGTCATCCGCTGCGGTATCGACATCGCCCTGTGGGACCTGCGCGGAAAGGTGAGCGGCCGCAGCGTCGGCTCGCTGCTCGGTGGGGCCGTTCGGAACGCCCTGCCGGTGGCCTACCCGATCTTCCGCCAGCGCAGCGCAGCCGATATCGAGGCGAACCTGGAGCTCGTCGCGAACCGGTTGGACGAGGGCTTCACGATGTTCCGGGTCTACGTCGGCGGCGACCTCGGGCTCGACGAGCTGTTCCTGCGCGCGCTTCGCGACCATTTCGGCGACCGTATCGAGATCAAGTCCCTGGACTTCTCCAACCTGCTCGACGCCGCCGCCGCGACCCGGTTCATCGAGCGCACTCTGGACGTGGGCTACGCTCTGGTCGAAGCACCGGCGCACGAAGGTGACCTCGACGGCCTGGCCCAGGTACGTCGTCGAGCGCTCGTCCCGGTGAGCGAGCATGTCTACGACGCCTCCGCTGCACTGCGGCTGGTGTCCGCCCGTGCCGTCGATGTGCTGAACGTGGGCCTGTTCGCCCTCGGCGGCATCACCCCGGCGCTGAGGGTGATCGCGATCGCGGAGGCCGCGCAGGTGGAGTGCCTGATCGGCACGACCCAGGAGCTGTCGATCGGTACAGCGGCAGCTGTCCACCTCGGCGTGGCCACCGAGTGCGTCACCATCGCCAGCGACCCGGTCGGCCCGCTGCTGTACCGATCCGATGTGGTCGCGGCGCCGGTGACCTACTCCGGTGGTGAGCTCCTTGCTCCTACCGGACCGGGCCTCGGGATGGAGATCGACCCCGAGCGACTGCAGGAGGTCGCCGGGCCGTTGCGGTGGGACGCGGGCGCGACCACCTCGATCATCGACCGCGCGGGGACCAGCTCATGAGCACCGAGCTGCGGCAGCGCGGAACCCGTGTGCTGGTCACCGGCGGCTCGCGGAACATCGGCCGCGCGATCGTCGAACGCTTCGCGGCCGAAGGGGCCCACGTTGCCATCAACTCCGTGGTGCCCGGTGAGGCAGAGAGCCTCGCCGCCGAGCTCCGCGGCGCCGGCCAGAGCGCCATCGCGATGCCGGCGGACGTCTCCGACCCGGACCAGGTGGCGCAGATGTTCACCGCGATCGGCGATGAGCTCGGTGGCCTCGATGTGCTGGTGAACAACGCCGCCCTGCCGATGCTGGGGCGAGTACCGTTCTTCGAGCTCACCCTGGCCGAGTGGGACCGGCAGTTCGACGTCGCCGCCCGCGGCACCTACCTGTGCACGCATGCGGCTGCGCAGCTGATGGGAACCGGCGGCCGAGTCATCAACATCTCCTCGGTGGGTGCCACCAAAGCGCACCGGGCCGCCGTAGCCTACGACGCCAGCAAGGGGGCGATCGAGGCTTTCACCCGCGCGGCAGCGCTCGAGCTGGCCACCCGCGGCATCTTGGTGAATGCGATCGCGCCGGGAGCCATCTCGAACGCCCGGTTCCAGGGCCTGGATCCGGCGGTCCAGGCTCGGGAGGTCGCCCCCATCCCGCTCGGCCGCGCGGGCAGCGGCGCTGATGTTGCCGGTCTCGCAGCGTTCCTCGCCTCTGCCGACGCCGCCTACATCACCGGTCAGGTGATCACTGTCGACGGCGGTCTCACCGCTCAGGTGCGGCAGGCCTCCTCGGAGATCGAGATCGACACGGAAGCAGGTAAAGACCAGTGACTACCGACCTCGACGGCGTCACCGCCGTGCTCATCACCGCTTACCGCGAGGGTACCGCGCAGGTCGACGAGGACACCGTCACCGCTATCGCCGCTCGGGCCGCTGCGGCCGGTGTCCCGGTGCTGACGGCGCTCGGCAACACGGCGGAGGTCCAGCAGCTCGGGCCGGATGAGCGACTGGCGGTGCTGAGGGCGGTGGCGGCAGTCGACCAGCCGGTCACTCGAATCGCCGGAGTCTGCGGCGGCATGCCGACGATGCTGTCCGAGATCGAGACGGCCCGGGAGCTGGGCTACCACGCCGCTATGGTGCACGAACCCGCAGACCCGTTCGGCGATCCGGACAGCCTGACCTCCTTCTACCGGCAGCTGGCCCAGACCTCGGCCCTGCCGACCGTCCTCTATCTGCGATCCACCCGGCTGCAGCCAACCCACCTCGCCGAGCTGGCCGCGCTCCCGGCGGTCGTCGGCGTCAAGTACGCCCGCAACGACCTGCACACGCTGGCCACGCTGCTGGCCGGACCGGCAGGCGAGCAATGCACCTGGATCAACGGGCTCGCGGAGTCGGCAGTGGCGTCCTTCGGCGCGCTGGGCGTGACGTCGTTCACGTCTGGTATCGCGAACGCCCGCCCGGACATCGCCCTCGCCGTGCACCGAGCGGTCACCGACGGTGACCTCGGCCAGCTCCGTGACCTGGTGCGTGACTTCGTGGAACCGGTCGAAGCACTCCGCGCCGAGCACGGTGGGCGGTACAACGTCGCGACGATCAAGCAGCTGCTGCGCTGGCAGGGGATCGAGGCTGGTGGAGTGCGCCCCCCGCACGCCGAGCTCGACGAGGACGCACGCTCCCGGCTCGGCGTCGTCCGGTCCACGGCCACCACTGCGGGAAGCCCGCGCTGACGAGAGCTTTACCTGCGCCCGCTGCGCACCGATCGCCACTGGAGTCGAGGAATGGTCACCCACCGGATCGAAGTGTTCGTCCACCCGAGCGGGTCACGGTACGGCGACGGGTCGCAGGGCTATCCGGTGGGCGACCTGCACGGAGCGATTCAGGTGATCCGAGCCCGCCGCGAGGTGGGCCAGCGCGCGGTCGTCTGGATCGCCGGCGGCCGTTACCGGCACCACGAGACGCTCAGCCTCGGCCCGGCGGACTCCTTTACCTCGTTCGTGGCAATCGATCCCGCGAACCCGCCAGTCTTCGACGGATCGGTGCCGGTCACCGACTGGCGGTCCGTGCGAGTCAACGGCCGGTCGATGCTCGCCGCACCGGCCCCGGCCGACGGCGGAAAGTCGCTCTACGTCGACGGGGAACGACGGCCACGACCGCGACTCCCCCGCGGCCGGCGGCTGCAGATGGCCAGTGCCGGCGGGCTCGATCCCCACGCGCACGGAGTCGGCACCATGTTCGACGGCGGTGACACCTTCACCTACGCCGACGGCGACCTCCCGGAACTGTCCGAACCGGACCGGGTCGAGGTGGTCGTCCCGCACTACTGGGTGCAGGAACGTCTGCCGATCGGCAGCATCGACTACGGCACCCGCACCATCGTCAGCCCGTATCGGAGCCTGTTCGCGCTGCGCGACGACGCTGCGAAGACGTTCGCCACCTACTACCTCGACAACGTCGCGGAGGCCCTGGGCGACGAACCGGGTGAGTGGTACCTGGACGCGACCGGCGCCGTCTGCGGGCTCGACGGTGCCCATGTGCTCTACGTGCCCCGCGCAAACGAGACAGCGGAGAACCTCCAGGCCCGGCTGCCGGTGGTGGAGGCGTTCGTGACTGTGGCCGGCCACGAGTCCGATCCGGTTCGGGAGGTGCGGTTCGAGCAGGTGCACTTCGCCTACGCCGACTTCACGACTTCACCGCCGGCTGTGCCGCCGTTCGGGGTCCGAGAGGACCCGATACTGCCGGCCGGTGAGTACGGCACGGAGGTGCAGGCCGCGAGCCAGGTGCCGGCCGCCGTCCAGCTGCGCTACGCCCACGGGTGCGTGTTCCTCGACTGCGCCCTCGAGCACATCGGCGGGTACGGTATCGAGCTCGGCGACGGAACCCGCGGCGCGCTGATCTCGGGAAGTTCCTTCACCGACCTCGGCGCCGGGGCGGTGCGGGCCGGCGGCTCTGCCGATCCCGCCAGCCCCGGGTTCGTCAGCCACAACGAGATCAGCGACTGCACGATCCGCTCCGGCGGCCGCGTCTACCCCGGCTGCGTGGCCATCCTGCTCCAGCACGCTGCGCACCACATCGTGGCCTATAACGAGGTTGCGGACTTCTACTACAGCGCGGTGTCCATCGGCTGGGTGTGGGACTACCACCCCAGTGCGTCGGTGGGGAATCTCGTCGAGGGCAATCACCTGCACCACCTCGGGCAGGGCGAGCTGAACGATATGGGCGGCGTCTACCTGCTCGGGATCGCCCCCGGGACCATCGTCCGCGGTAACCACATCCACGACGTCCGCTGCCGCAACTACGGCGGCTGGGGCATCTACCTGGACGAGGCGTCCTCCCACGTGGTGATCGAGCAGAACACCGTGCATGACTCCTCCAGCCAGTGCCTGCACCTGCACTACGGCCGGGAGAACATCGTGCGGGACAACCTCTTCGCGTTCGGCGGCCACGGTCAGGTCACGGTGAGCAGGCCGGAGGAGCACGTGGGGCTGACCCTGCTGGGCAACATGCTGCTCGGATCTGGCCGGCCGGCGTTCACCGGCCACGAGGGCCGTCCCGATGACGTCCGGTCCCTGAACGTGCGCAGCGACCTGAACCTGGTCTGGGACTACTCCCCCGCCGCTGGCGCAGTGATCGCGGCCAACGGCACTTCAGCGCCAGATGCTGACGGAGCCCGGCGCTGGCAGCTCACCGGCCCAGCCGACGACGACTGGCTCGCCGCCGGGCGCGACCGGCACTCGGTGGTGGCGGACCCGCTGCTCGCAGATCCGCAGTCCCGGGACTTCTCGCTCCGGCCGGGATCACCGGCGCACGAGCTCATCCGACGGCTGCACGGGACTGCTGATGCCGGACCCCGCCCGCCGGCCGAACGCCGGCATCCGCTCGGTCAGCCGACGCTGCCCGATCCGCAGCCGCCGACCCGGGCCCGGTCGGTGTTCTGACCGGGCGGGCACCGCCGGGCGCCGGCGCCTCCCGGCTTGGGACGCGCTGATCGTGGCAGGCGCTGCGCCGCGCAGCGATAGCCGTTGTTCAGCTCCCGGCGAGCTGCAGCACCCCGTCCACCCGGCGCGGAAGGTCCACCGTCCCGTCCCGCAGCTCCGCCGGCAGGACGTCGGCCGGTGCGTCCTGCCAGGCGAGCGGGCGCAGGAACCGGCGGATCGCCGTCACCCCCACTGACGTGTGCTGGGTGTTCGTGGCCGGCCACGGCCCGCCGTGGTGCATCCCCCAGGAGACGCGCACCCCGGTGGGGAAGCCGTCGTAGACGATCCGCCCGACCAGGGGCGTGACCGCCTCGGTCAGCGCAGCGCGTTGCTGCGTCTCCTCGGCCGTGGAGTGGATCGTGGCGGTCAGCGAGTGCGGCACCGCCTGCAGCGCAGTGCGGATCTCCTCGATGCTGCGGTAGCGCACCAGGACCACCAGGGGTCCGAAGGCTTCTTCGGTCACCGCGGCGGTGACGTCGGCGGCGTCGATCTCGAGGACGCCGGGGGTGAGCGAGAACCCCGCATCCCCGTGCTGAGGCGCCACCAGGCTGCGCGCCTGCCCGTCGCCGATCAGCCGGCTGCGGATCTCGTCGAAGGCGCTGTGGATGCGCGCGTTGAGCAGGGTCTGCGCCCCCGCGGCAGAGGCGCGGGAGACGACGTCCGCCACCAGCTCGTCACCGGCAGCACCAGCAGGGACGAAGGCCAGTCCGGGCTTGGTGCACAGCTGGCCGGCCGAACCGGTCACCGAGGTGAACAGTCCTTCACCGAGCGCGGCGGTGCGTGCGGCAGCAGCGCCGGCAGTGATCACCAGCGGGTTCAGGCTGGAGAGCTCTCCGTAGAACGGGATCGGCGTGGGTCGTTCGTCGATGATCCGCTGCAGGATCTTGCCGGTGGACAGCGATCCGGTGAATCCCACGGCGGCGATCCGCGGGTCGGCCACCAGCGCCGAGCCGGCCTTCTGGCCGTAGACGATCCCGAAGGTGCCGGCCGGTGCGCCGTACGCAGCGGCTGCGCGCTCGAGCGCGGCGAAGGATCGCTGTGAGGTGACCGGGTGCGAGCTGTGCGCCTTGATCACCACCGGGTTCCCGGCGGCGAGCGCCGAGGCGGTGTCCCCGCCCACCACCGAGAACGCGAACGGGAAGTTGCTCGCACCGAACACGGCCACCGGGCCGATCGGCACCAGAATCCGGCGCACATCCGGGCCGGGGCCGAGCGGGGTCGGACCGGCGTGATCGATGATCGCCTCGAGGTACCCGCCCTCGGCCACGGCGTCGGCGAAAAGCCGGAACTGGAACGCGCTGCGGCTCAGCTCGCCGTTCAGCCGGGCCTCGGGCAGCCCGGTCTCGCTCATCGCCGCCTCCACCAGGCCGTCCCGGTCGGCCTCCAGGCCGTCGGCCAGCGCACGGAGCAGACCGGCGCGCCAGCTGCGCGGCTGCTCGTGCAACTGGGCGAAGGCCGCACTGGCGTGTTCGGTGATCGCCGCGACCTCCTCGGCTCCGGTCTTGGTCAGGTCGGTGTCGCGGCTGGTGCCGGTGCGGGGGTCGGTGGTGGTGAGGGTGGTCACGGTCGTGTCCTTCCGACGAGGCCTCGTTCGGCGAGGCTGGTGATCAACGCGGAGATCCCGAAGCTCCAGGGTTCGAGCGACTCGCTGTGCTGTACCCGGTTCACCAGGGCGCCGAGCCGCGGGGAGGAGATCCGGACCACGTCGCCGAGGTGATGGGTGAAGCCGTGCCCCGGTTCGTCGCGGTCCTCCACCGGGGCGAACATCGTGCCCAGGTAGAGCACGAACCCGTCCGGGTAGGCGTGGTGCCTCCCGATCGCCTGCTGCACCAGATCGGCGGGGTCGCGGCTGATCTGGTCCATGTGCGAGCTGGCGGACATGGCGAACCCGTCCGCTCCGGTCACGGTGAGCTGCACGGTCGCCTCGCGCACGTCCGCCAGGTCGAAGCGGTCGTCGAAGAGCCGGAGGAACGGTCCGAGCGAGGCGGAGGCGTTGTTGTCCTTCGCCCGGCCGAGCAGCAGCGCCGAGCGCCCCTCGATATCGCGCAGGTTCACATCGTTACCGAGCGTCGCGCCCACGATCGTTCCGGCGGCGGAGACCGCCAGCACCACCTCGGGTTCCGGGTTGTTCCACTCCGACTCGGCGAGCACGCCGACGTCCACCCCGCCGCCGACCGTGGCCAGCACCGGCGCCTTGGTGAAGATCTCCGCATCCGGCCCGATCCCCACCTCCAGGTACTGGCTCCACAGCCCTTCGGCGACCAGCACCTCCTTGAGCCGGGCGGCCTGGTCCGAACCGGGCACCAGATCGCGGATGTCCCCGCCGAGCGCCGCCAGCACGGTCTCCCGGATTCCCTGGGCCGACTCCGCCTCACCACCGGCCCGCTCCTCGATCACCCGCTCCAGCATGGAGACCGGGAAGGTGACCCCGGCCGCCTTGACTACGTGCAGGTCGATCGGCGACAGCAGCCACGGCCGGCGCGGGTCCCGAGCGTCCGGGTTCGTGTTCGCCCACAGATCCGCGAGTGAACCGACCACCGGACCGTCCGCGCCGCGCAGGGCGACCGCCGGGTCCGCCTCCTCCGTCAGATCCCGCATCGTGGCAAACGAGCCAGACAGGTCCAGCACCTGGCCGTTGCGGCAGACGACGACCGCAGGCCCACCGACCTCCGGCAGCCACACCCGCCCGGCCAGCAGTGCATCGTCGGCATCGTCGGGCAGCACGGTCTCGACCGGCCCGGCCCAGCTTTCGGTCATCTCTCTCCTTGTTCGAGGCCCTCACCCGCGGGACTGCACACAGGTCGACGGCGGAGCGTCAGTGTCCTTGAAACGTACCGGTTCGCTTCTCGGCGAAGGCGGCGCGGCCTTCGGCCGCATCCTGGGTGGCGAAGGTGATCGCCTGCATCTCTCGTTCGTAGCCGATCGCCTGGTCCAGGGGAAGGTTCCAGGACGCCCGCAGGTTGGCCTTCCCGGTCTCGGCGGCGATCGGTGGCCGGGCGGCGATGGTGGCGGCGAGCTGCTGCGCCCGGGCCAGGAGGTCCGCAGCGGGGACTGCCTCGCTGATCAGCCCCCAGGAGAGGGCGCGCGCGGCGTCGATCGGGTCGCCGGTCATCAGCATCAGCGCGGCGTTGCTCGCGCCCACGGACTGCGCGAGCAGCGGTGACATCCCGCCGCCGCCGATCCAGCCGAGCTTGATCTCCGGTGCAGCGAACGTGGCGGTCTCGGCGGCCAGCCGGATGTCGCAGGTCAGGGCGGCCTCCAGGCCTCCGCCGAAGGCGTACCCGTTCACCGCGGCGATCACCGGCTTGCGCAGCTCGCGGAGCGCATCGCAGTAGTCCCACCGGTTCCGGAACTGCCAGGGCGTGGCGTACTGGTCGAGGGTGGCGATGTCCGAACCGGCGCTGAACGCGCGGCCGGTGCCGGTGTAGACCACCGCGCGGATGCCGGGGTCCTCGTTCAGGGCGCGGACGATCCGGACCAGGGAGTCGCTCATCGCCTGGGTGACGGCGTTCAGCTTCTCCGGCCGGTTCAGCCGCACAGTGGCGACGGCGCCGGTGGTCTCGACCACGATCAGGTCGGTGTCGGAGGTGACAGTCATGGCAGGTCCTCTCTGCTGGGGTGCGTGCCGAGCTGCGCGAAGCGTTCCTCAAGCTCGTCCAGCGCGCTGGCGCCGCTGCGTCCGCCGCTGATCGCCGCGCGCACGATGGCCGACGCCGCGGACTGGAACGGGATGTAGCCCGGGAGGCGGGGCCGGACCCAGGCGGCCTCGAGCACTGCGCGGGTGCCGGAGTAGAAGCCGTGCGCCGCGGTATCGACGTCCAGGTCGGTCCAGGCTGCGCGGATGCCCGGCTGGCCGTCGTGGGCGGGGATGAAGGTGCGCTGTGTCTGCTCCCGGAGCAACCAGCGCAGGTGGTCCAGCAGCGCCGGCGACGGCTCCGACCGGCGGGTGACGGCGATCCCGGTGCCACCCAGAGTGGAGCCGATCCGCCCGTTCTCGGTCGGCACGGTGCCGAAGGCCAGCTCCGGTGCGGAGTAGGTGACGTAGCCGTACACCAGTGGCAGGTAGCCGATATCGCCGTGATCGCGCATCCGGCCCAGCAGCCCGATCGGGTTGAGCAGCTCCGTGCCTTCGGGTGCGCGAGCGGCCAGGTGAGTCAGCAGTGCCAGGGCGCGCTGCGCCGTCGGGCGGTGGAACAGCCCGCCGGGCGTGCTGCCCGGGTTGTCCCCGAAGGAAACGGCGACCGAACAGAGGGAGAGGAAGGCGTGCGGTCCGGCCAGGCTCAGAGCGAGGAGGCCCCGCTCGGCCAGCTGCTCTGCCTCACCCCACGTGGTCGGGGCGTCCGGGACCAGGTCCCGGCGCCGGGCGGAGACCTGCGTCGCGGCGTCCAGCGGCAGCGCCCACAGCTGCCCGGCCATCCGGTAGGAGGCGAGCGTCGGCCCGATCGCCGCCTGCTCCCAGGCACGGATCTGCTCGGCGTCGACCAGCTCGTCCAACGGCCGCAGGCTGGCGGTGGCGAGCGCGTCACCGAGGTGCGGGTGGTCCAGCACGAGCAGATCGTAGCTGCGGGCGAGCTCGTCGATCGGTGCGGACTCGAACCCCTCCAGCGGCTGGACGTGCCAGTGCAGGCGGTCGCCGCCGCCGAGCCGAGGGGCGGCTGCCGCCAGGGCGTTCCGGCCGCGCGGGTGGTCCCAGGTCAGCCCGAGGAAGTCGGTCACTGCCGCACCGGGGCGGTGGCGGCGATCGCGCCAGATTCTTCCAGAGCCTGCACCCGCTCGGACTCGATGCCAAGCTCGGTGAGGATCTCCCGGGTGTGCTCACCGACCAGCGGGGCGCCGCGGTCCACCGACGGCGGGGTCTTGGCGAACCTGTAGGGGAACCCGGGGGTTTTCACCCACCCCTCGGTGGGGTGCTCGTACTCGACGAAGGTGCCGTTGTGGAGGATCTGCGGGTCCTCGACCAGGTCCGCGTAACCCTGCACCGGCCCGACCCACAGCCCGGCCGGGAGCAGCACATCAAGCCAGTGCTGGGTGGTCCGGTCCTTGAGGTGGCGCGCCACTGTGGCGTACAGCTCGTCGCGGTGGGTCCAGCCGTGCTCTTCCGGGTCGAGCCCGGCCAGCGAGGGTTCGTCGAGCACCTCGCTGAGGGTGCTCAGGTCCGCGAACGCGAGCGCGAGGTAGCCGTCGCTGGTGGCGAACACCCCGTACGGGGCGCGGATGTAGACGTGTGCGTTCGGCTCCTCGCCGCGCTCCTGCGGCACTCCGCCCACGGTGTAGACGGACAACTCCTGCATCTGCAGCGTGGTCAGGGCGTCGAGCATGTTCACGGTGACCAGCTGCCCCTCCCCGGTGCGCTCCCGGTGCAGCAGGGCGGCGAGCACTCCTTCGAAGGCGGTGGAGGCGGTGACGGCGTCGGCGAGGAACAGACCGGCGGGTGTGGGCGGCTCACCGGCGCGGCCGGCGGAGAGCATCGCCCCGGTCATCGCCTGCAGGATCAGGTCCTGGCCTGGGCGGTCCCGGTAAGGTCCGTCCTCGCCGTAGCCGGATATCGACACGTACACCAGCGAGGGGTTGATCGCCGCGAGAGTCTCGTAGTCCAGGCCGAGCCGGGCGGCGACGCCGGGCCGGTAGTTCTGCAGGAAGACGTCCGCGGTGGCGATCAGGTCACGGACGATCTGTCGACCGTCGTCGGACTTCAGGTCCACGGCCAGGGAGCGCTTATTGCGGTTCAGGGAGAGGAACGAGACGTTCACCGTGTTCCCCTGGGCGCCACCGGCCGCGGCGTACCGCTGCCACTCCCCCTTGGTCGGTTCGACCTTGAGGACATCGGCGCCGAGGTCACCCAGACGCTGGGCGGCGAACGGGCCGGCCATGGCGATCGAGCAGTCGATCACCCGGTAGCCGTCCAGGATCTTGCCGGTGGACTTCTCTGCCATGACTTCCTCTACTGGTCGGTCGGGGTGGTGCGGTGGCTGCCCAGTGCAGCGATGGCTTCTCAGTGCACGGGGGTCTCGCGCCCCTCGGCGGCCGAGGAACGCAGCAGCGCGTCGATCAGCTCGACCGAGCGCGCTGCCACCGCGGCGTCGGAATTGTTCTCCTGGCTGGCTCCGGTGATCAGGTCGATGAACCGCGCCGGTGGGACCAGGCACTCGTAGTCGCCCTCCTCGGGGGCGATCGGAATGTCTTCGCGCTGCCCGTCGTAGCGGCTCAGGCTGACCCGTTCCCGTTCGGCGTCGATCATCAGCACGCCTTCGGTGCCGAACAGCCGGATGTCCACCTGGTACCGGTCGCCGTCGGCGAGGGTCGCTGCGCCGGAGAGGGTGCCGAGGGCTCCGTTGTCGAACCGGACCACACCGGCATCGAACAGGTCCACCGCGGCGCCGGCATTGCTCACCCGGCCCGCGACCGTGGCGGCGCGCAGGCCGGTGAGCCAGAACAGCAGGGCCGAGGAGTGCGTGACCTGACCGTGGGCGTACCCGCCGCCGTGTTCTGGGCTGGACCAGGTGGTCGGGTTCGGGGCGGTATCGGAGTTCCACCGCGCCAGCATGTGGGTCGGGTCGCTGCCGAACAGCCCGCGGGTGGGTGAGGCCATATGACAGAGCACGTACTGGATCTGACCGATGCGACCGCCGTCGAGCATCTGTTTGGCTGCCACGGTGAACGGCTTGTAGTTCCAGCCGTACGGCACCAGGAACACGGTGCCCGCGCGCTCCGCGCGATCGGCAAGGTCCCACGCCTGATCGGCGCGTAAGGTCATCGGCTTCTCACAGAGCACGTGCAGTCCGCGGTCGAGCGCTTGTGCGGCGAGCGGGTGGTGCAGGTCGTGCGGAGTGGAGATCACGACGGCGTCGATGTCCGCGGCGAGCAGCTCGTCAGCGTCTTCGGTGGCGAAGTCGAAGCCGAACTGCGCGCGGATGTCCTCCAGTCCCGGGCCGCGCCCGCACACCCCGACCAGCTCGACGTCCTTGCGTGCCGCGAACAGCGGGAAGTGGTTGCTGGTGGCCCACCAGCCGGCGCCGATCGCGCCCAGGCGTACCGCGCTCATGCTGCCCACCGCCAGGTCCGCAGGCCGTCCCGGGTGCCCTCGACGACCCGGCCGTCCCGGGTCAGTCGTTCCAGGTTTCCGGTCATCGGGAAGATCAGGTACTCGCAGGCTTCGGCGTTCCAGGGGCCGAGCGCCTTCGCGCTGCGGTGGATCAGCTCCAGCGAGGTCAGCTCCTCCCCGGCGGCAAGGACCTCGGCGATCACGGCGTCGACCCGCTCGGTGTAGGCGAGCGAGGTGGCGAGGAAGGTGCTCACCTCGCTGCCTTCGTAGATCGGGTAATGGGCGGTCAGCAGCAGGTCCGCCGGGTACTCGCCGAGCGTGCGGATGGTCTGCACGTAGGCGCTGGTGTCCCGGTAGGTCGGCGGGAAGGCGGGCTGGCCGTCCGCGGTCGGTACCGTCTCGCCGAGTACCGCATCGGAGATCAGCAGTGCACTGTTGGCCGGATCCCAGAGCGCCAGGTGGCCGGGCGAGTGCCCGGGTGCGGCGATCACCTCGATCTGCCGGCCGCCGCCGAGGTCGAAGCTCTCCCCTCCGTCCAGGGCACGATCGACGCCGACCAGTGCCGTGCTGCGCCGGATCTCGGCGGTGGTCTCCGGGGGATCATCGAACCGGTCCAGCGCGGCGAACTCGCCGTAGCGCCCGGTGATCAGCAGCTCGAGGTCCTCGGTCATCGGCACATCGGCGCGGCCGGCGGCAAGCTCGGCGTGCGGTGCCAGCTCGCGTAGCGCGGCGTTGCCACCGGTGTGGTCGAAGTCGCAGTGCGAGCTGATCACCCAGCGCAGCCCGGCCGGGTCGAAGCCGATGCGCTGGAGATAGGGCGCGAGGGTGCCTGGTACCGACTCGGCCACACCGGTGTCGAAGAGCAGGGCACCATCGGGACCGGTGAGCAGATACATCGCGATGAAGCGTTCGCCCAGCGGTGCCTGGATTCGGTGCAGTCCTGGTCGCAGTTCCATCATTCTCCCCACGTTCCGTTGTCCACCAGCCGCAGGCCGGCCCGGATCGGGCGGACGTGCGGGCCTGCGGGTTCTTCCCAGTCGCCGGCCTCGCGCGCCGCGGCGATCAGGTGCTGGTCGACTTCGATCCCGCCGCCGGGCCGGTCCCCCAGGACGATCCCGCCGTCGACGATCTGCTGGTCCAGCGCCAGCCCCACCGGCACACCGAGATCCTGGACCTCTGCGGACAGATGGTTCGGAACGGCGGCTGCGGCAGCGGCGACGGCGTAGTTCGCGGTCAGGCCCACCGGTGAGACCGGGAGGTCCCGGCTGTGCGCGGCCACAGCCACCCGGAGGAAGTGCGTGATTCCCCAGATCGCACCCGCCTGGACGATGTCGGCGCCGCCCGCGTCCAGCAGCGGACGGTACAGCTCCAGTCCGGTGAGGTTCTCCCCGGTCGCCACGGCAGCCTTGACCGACCGGCTCAGCCGGGCGTGCCCGGTGGCGTCCCAGCGCCGGAGCGGTTCCTCGATCCAGGTGAGGTCGACCTGCTCCTCCAGGGTGCTCACGTAGCGCACGGCCTGCTTGAGGTTCCAGCACTCGTTCACATCGAGCATCAGCGCGGGCGTCGGCGTGTTGACGGAGAGCACGTCGGTCAGGACGGCGAACCGGCGTAGATCCGCCTCGACGTTGCGCCCGCCCTTCAGCTTGGCCGAGGTGAAGGAACGCTCGGCGAAGGAGCGGTACAACGTCTCGAGCTGCTCAGCGGAGAGTGCGGCGTCAAGACCGGAGGCGTAGCCGTGCACGAACCGGTCCCCGGCGCCGAGGAGCCGCCACAGCGGTTCGCCAGCCGCCTTGGCTTTGATGTCCCACAGCGCGCTGTCGAGCGTGCCAAGGCCGCCGAAGGTCGCCCCGGCGTGCGAGGACTTGAACACCCGCGCCAGCATGGCGTCGTACAGCGTTGTGACCGCTCGCGGGTCCTGCCCCTCGATCGCCGGGAAGAGTCGGTCGAGATCGGCGTGCGAACCGATCGCGACGCCTTCGATGCCGACGTCGGTCTCCACGATCACCACCGGCACGTCGGTCACGCCGGAGGCGATGAACCCGTTGACGTCGCCGACCGGGCGACCCCAGCGGTGGACCGTCCGCAGCGTGCGATAGCCAGTGACCTTCATATCGTCCTCGAGGTGGAGACCGGAAGAGCAGCCAGCATACATCATATGTCTTAGGTTTTGGGGTGTCCTGCACCCCTCGGCCGAAAACATCAATAGATTGGTCCCATGCCTGAACTGTTAGGACCGGGATCGCCCGGCCGGACCAGACCGCCGATCGACCGCATCGGGGTGACCGTCCTGAACGAGCTCGTCCGCTCGATCGTCACCGCCGAGTACGCCGCCGGTGACATCCTGCCGCCCGAGGCCGTGCTCAGCACCGAGTTCGGGGTGAGCCGCACGGTGATCCGGGAGACGATGAAGCGCCTTCAGGAGAAGGGTATGATCACCGTCGTCCAGGGCCGGGGGACGCACGTGCTGCCGAGCACCAACTGGAACGTCCTCGACCCGCTGGTACTGGCCACGATGATCGGAAATGACAGCACGCTCGGGGTGCTGGACGACCTCAGCGTGGTCCGCGGCTCGCTCGAGGCTGCGATGGCCGCCGCAGCCGCTGGAGCCGTGACCGACGAGGCTCGCGCCCAGTTGGCCGAGCGCTTAGAGGTGATGGCCGAGCTGATCGAGGACTCCACCGCCTTCCGTGATGCCGACGTGCAGTTCCACCTCGCCGTGATGGAGCTCTCGGACAACACCCTCGCGGAGAACATCGCGCGCACGCTGATCGCCCACGCCGTCGGCAGCGAGCGCTACACCGGCCTCGACCCCGCGCACGCCTTCGAGCTCACCCTCACCGAGCACGAGCAGATCGTCGAGGCGATCTCGGCGGGAGACCGGGAGGCAGCCCGGATCGCGATGAGCGAGCACATCCTCAACTCCTGGCAGCGGCGCCGGCTGCCGTCGGCGAAGCGGCGCTCGCGGCGGTGAGGCGCGGCTGACCGCGGCGCTGCTAGCCCTAACCCGGCAGCCGTGCGATGGAGCCGGTCACCTGACTCAGCTGATCGAGAATGGCGCGCTTTGCCTCAAGAGAGCGCGCTACTCACCCCGCTCGGCCGATGCCGCACGCCGGTCCTCACTCTTGACTGATCGCGCGAAAAACTAGTGCGGGGTCAACTCGAACGCGCGGCAGACCCTACTGA
Organism: Ruania zhangjianzhongii; assembly: GCF_008000995.1. NCBI lineage: Bacteria > Bacillati > Actinomycetota > Actinomycetes > Micrococcales > Ruaniaceae > Ruania > Ruania zhangjianzhongii. Next base: position 457,641 of record NZ_CP042828.1, on the reverse strand, counting down.
GGTCGGGGTCGCTCATGTCGATCTCGCCCGCGGGTCGGACCTCGACCACCTGCACCGCCGGACGCTGGAAGATCGCCCAGCACTCAAAATGACCGGTGCGGGACATGTAGCGGATCCCGGCATAGCGGGGCTTGCCATCGATCGACTCTTCGTCGTAGGCCCAACGCGCGATTCGCTGCGTCAGGCGACGATCACTCCCGCGGATGTCACCGATATCCAGGTGCCCGTCGTCCTTCTTGGGGTCGAACGGCGGCAGCGCACCCGGAGTGGCCTCGATCGCGTTCCACGTGACCTGCTGTTCCACGTCGACGAAGGGCAGATCGCTGTCGACGGCGAGTGCGAACCGGCGTCGGTTCTCGCGCCAGGACGCCGGCAGCTGGCCCGCTCCCATGAATGCGTTCGAGTTGTCCTCGTCCAGGTCGGCCATGCCACGCGCGGGGCGCATCCGGGCCAACACCTCCCGGAAACAGCCTTCGATGTCGGTGGATGCGTACAGGACGCCGGAACCAGCGACATCGAACCGGTTGACACCTCGCCCTTCCATGGCATCATCCAGATCGACCTCAGCGAAAGTGAAGCCCCTGCCTGTCCGGGCGACCCGCCACAAGAGCCCTGGAGGCCACACCACGGCGGGCCCCGGAACACTCACCCGCCTGCCGAGAACGACCGAGCGGCAGCCATCGCCGAACGCGTGTCACCGCCGGCAAGCACCTCGGCGGGCGAGTGATCGTCGAGCTGGGGGTTCATTCCGATGAACCATGCGCGCACGACGTGCCGAGAGTCGGTCTTGACCAGCAGGTCGAAGATCTGGAACACCCCGCGCAGCTTCCGCTCTACATCTGGCTGCGGCGAAATCTGCTCACGCTTGATCCAGCGAGCTACGGTCTGCGGGTCCTTGCCGACCAGGTATGCCGTCAGCTTCGGGCCGAGGTTCTCGTTCAGGAACTCAGCGATCTCCGGCACGCTCCAGTCCTCGGGTCGCCGCGGCGTTTCGCCTGCTACTGGGGCGTGACTCCTGGTGTGGGTCGCGGCAGCCATCGCGCACTCTCCTTCGTCAGCCGGCCGCTTCGATCGACTTCCGAGAGCGTTCCGACACGGTTACGATACAACATTGCCGAGATACGCGCATGCGATCCGACCTCAAGAGCGACCTCAAGTTCGCTTCGCTGTCCGCATTCGGGCCTGCCACCCGCACGAACACGGACTCCAGCCGGGCCCGTGACGGCCCGGCGACGCACTACGTCGATGTCAGTGGGGCCCATGATGGCTTCCTAGCCGCGGCGCGTGGTGCTGGACCTGCGGACGTTCAGCACTGGCATCACGGTGAGCCGGTTGGGCGGGCGCCGGTCGCCGGCCATCAGCCGGGCGTGCACCATCTCCATCGCCATCCGCCCCACATCCTGCTTCAGTGGCATCACGGCACTCAGCGGCGGATCAGCGAGAGCCGCGACCTCGTCGTCATAGCTGACCACGGCGAGATCGTCCGGGATGGCGATGCCGGCATCCAAGCACTGCTGCACCAGAGTGAGCGTGAGGATGTCCGGGTGGACGATCACCGCGGTCGTACCAGTACTGGTGCACCGCTCCAGCAGCTCGTCCGCGGCGTGCCGCCGATCGCGCTCGGTCAGGTCGGTGCGCATCGCGAACTGTTCGGCCGGGTCCAGCCCGAGCCGGATCGACTCACGATGCCACCCGCCAAGGAGCTGGTCAGTCGTGGCCGTCGGCCCGGAGCAGACCGCGATCCTGCGGTGCCCCTGGGCCACCAGGTGCTGCACCGCCAGTGCACCACCGGCCGCATGGTCGGAGGTCACCCACTCGAGGTTGCGCACCGGGACCGCCGTTGATCTCCGGTCCGCGAGCACCACCGGCACCGGAAGCGAATCGAGCCAGGTCACCAGCTCACCGTTCTCGAGGGAGTCGAGCGTCGGCGCCATGATCAGGCCGTCGACATTGGCGTAGGACAGCAGCGACTGCACCTGCTTGCGGTCCTCGATGGGGTCGTAACCCGTACACCGCAGGATCAACCGGGCATTGACCCGCGCCGCGGCCTCACGAGCACCGACCACTACGGGCGACCAGTAGTACTCCACGCCGGGAAGGACCAGGCCGATGGTCAGCTGGGGCGCCTCCGACCCCGGGCCGACACCCTCCTGGCCCGGCGCATCCGGCAGGGTGGCGCCGCCATGCACGCGCACCGCCAGCCCCCGCGCTGCCAAGGCATTGAGATCGCGGCGCAAGGTCATCTCCGAGACACCGAGCTCGGGTGCAAGGGTGCTCACCACGACCGACCCGGTGGCTCGGAGCGCGCGCAGCAGCCGTTCCTGCCGTTGACCGGGCAGCGGATCGGGGCGTTCTGCAGTCATCGGAGATCCTCCGGACTCGAACAACTGCCTGTGCGAGTCTGTGCGATCTGGTTGTAACGCGTGCGTATCTGGACTTTTCTGAGGGTACCCGAACAGGAAACGATCTGGAGTCAACGATGACAGCGAACTTGAGCCGGCGCGCTCTCCTCGGTCTCGGCCTGGGTGCCGCAGGTGGAATTGGTGTTGCCGGCTGTGGCCGCTTCGGTGGATCTACCAACACCGGCGGTGCCGACGCGGCGGCCGGCGAGCTCAACTTCGTCTGGAAGGGCGATGCCACCCGGGCAGAACAGATGCGGGCCGCCGTCGACCTGTTCATCGAAGCCCACCCGGACGTGGAGGTCTCCACCGAGTACCAGTCCGGGTCGGAGTATCGCCAGAAGCTGGCGATCCGCTTCGCCTCCAACAGTCCCCCGGATGTCATGCGGATGGCGCGCGAGTCGCTGCGGGACTATGGCGATCGCGGCGTCCTGCTCGACTTCAACGAGTACTCCGACGTGCTCCGTACCGACAAGATGCCGGAGTCGGTACTCAATGCCGGTCTCGTCGACGGCAAGCTCCTCGGCGTTGCCGGCGGGGTCACGTCAATGTCGATGGTGATCGATCATGCCGCCTTCACCCGGTTTGGCGTCGAGGCGCCCGATATGACCTCCTGGAGCTGGGAGGACTTCGGTCAGGTGAGCGCAGAGCTCAGCGAGGCCAGCAACGGCGAGGTCTACGGCGGCGACCTGCCCATCGGCGAGCTGCAGACGTTCGGCACCTGGCTGCGACAGCAGGGTCTGGACCTCTGGAACGAGGACGGCAGCATCGGCTTTACCGCGCCGGAGGTCACGCCCTGGTACGAACTCTGGGTCGAGCTCGAGGCGATGGGCGCTGTCCCGGCGGGCGGCGCCATCGATGTCCTCGGCGCGGCGGCCGACCAGTCCGCACTGGCTCAGGGACTGACCGCCGCACAGGTTATTCCGTCCAACTCGTTCGCCTCCTTCAACACGGCAGCGGGCGGCGAGTTGGAGATGGGCTACCTGCCGGGCGAGACGACCGGGGCGGGCCGCGGCATGCAGCTCATTCCGGCCCTGTTCTGGTCGATCAGCTCGGCCACCGCAGCGCCGGAGTCAGCTGTAGCCCTGGTGGACTTCCTCGTCAACGACCTGGGCGGGAACGAAGCCATGGCCGGCACCAACGGCATCCCGGCCAACCAAGAGGTGGTCTCCGCCCTGGTGCAGGACCTGGACGAGGACGAGCAGGTCGCCTACGAGCACATCCTCAGCCTCGGGGAGCTGGACCTGGTCGACCCCATCCCCGCCCCAGTCGGCGCACAGGAGTTCATGGAAGAGATGTCGACGATCGCCGACGAGGTCCGGTTCGCCCGGCTGTCGCCCGCCGAGGCGGGGGAAGCGCTCGTCGAGGCAGCGCAGCAGTCGTGGGCGCAGGAGTGACGGCGCCCGTCCTCACCCCCACGCCACGCCAGCGGTCCGGCCGCGTGCGCGCCGGGACTCAGTCGTCCTCAAGGCGCCGGCGCCAGGACTGGTCCGGTTACGTCTTCCTGCTGCCCTGGTTCGGCGGGATGTTGTTCACCATCGTCCCGTTCCTGTGGTCCCTCTACTTGGCGTTCACCGACTACAACCTGCTCAACCCGCCGGAGTTCTCCGGTCTGACGAACATCAAGCGGATGATCACCGACACGACGTTGCACCACTCCCTGGGCGTGACGTTTCTGTACACGTTCATCTCGGTGCCGCTCTCCCTGATCGCGGCCCTGGGCGTGGCTGTCCTGCTGAACAAGGGCATGTCCGGGCTGAAGATCTACCGCTCCGTCTTCTACCTCCCGTCGCTGATCGGCAGCTCGGTAGCCGTGGTGATGCTGTGGCGGGCGATCTTCGGCGCCGATGGCATCGTGAACGATCTGCTTGCCACCCTGGGCATCCAGCACACCCAGTCCTGGATCGGCAGCCCGGACACGGCGCTGGGCGTGCTCATCACCTTGAACGTGTGGACCTTCGGTGCACCGATGGTGATCTTCCTGGCCGCGCTGCGCCAGGTGCCGGCGGCGTACTACGAGGCCGCCGCCCTGGACGGCGCCTCCCGGTGGCGACAGTTCCGTTCGGTCACCCTGCCGCTGATCAGCCCGGTGATCTTCTTCAACCTGATCCTGGCCGTGATCGGCTCGATGCAGACGTTCACCCAGGGGTACGTCGTCTCCAATGGCACCGGTGGTCCCTCGAACTCGACTTTGTTCTACAACCTCTACCTGTACCAGCAGGGCTTCACCAGCTTCGATATGGGGTACGCCTCCGCGATGGCCTGGCTGCTCCTGCTGGTCATCGCGGCGTTTACCGCCATCAACTTCATCGGCCAGAAGTACTGGGTCTACTATGAAAACTGATCAGCAAAGCAGGCCTGTCGCGCCTCAGCGCACCACCACGAAGGCGCCACCGCGGCGGTCGACGCTACCGGCCCTCGACCGGTTCGGCCTCTCCTCACGGAGAGTGTTCGTGCGGCACGTCGCCGCCTGCGGGATCGGAATCATCCTGCTCTATCCGCTGCTGTGGATGCTGTCGAGCTCGGTCAAACCCGACGGGCTGATCTTCACCGACTCGAGCCTGTGGCCGAGCGAGTTCGACTTCAGCCACTACTCCGACGGCTGGGTGGCGCTCGACCACCCGTTCGGTCTCTATCTGGTCAACTCCCTCATCATCGTGGTGTTGAGCATCATCGGGAACGTCATCTCCTGCGGGATGGCGGCGTTCGCCTTCTCCCGGCTGCAGTTCGTCGGCAGGAAAGCGTTCTTCGCCATCATGCTGGGCACCTTGATGCTCCCCTCCCACGTGCTCCTGGTGCCGCAGTACGTGATCTTCTCCAACCTCGGCTGGCTAAACACCTACCTGCCGCTAGTGGTGCCCGCGTTCCTGGCGAGCAACGCGTTCTTCATCTTCTTGATGGTGCAGTTCATGCGCGCCCTGCCGAAAGAACTCGATGATGCGGCGAGGATCGACGGTTGCGGGAACTACCGGATCTTTCTCTCCATCGTCGCGCCACTGTGCGTTCCAGCGTTCGCGACCACTGCGATCTTCACCTTCATCTGGACGTGGAACGAGTTCTTCTCGCCACTGCTGTACCTGACCAGTCCCGAGCTCTACACCGTGCCCCTCGCCCTTCGGCAGTTCATGAACGCCGAGGGTCTCAGCTCATGGGGTCAGATCTTCGCCATGTCGACGCTCTCACTCGCCCCGGTAATCGGATTCTTCATCGCCGGCCAGAAGTACCTTGTCGACGGCATCGCCACCACCGGAATCAAGTAGGTAGGAACCAAGAATTGAAGATGGACCGAGTATCGATCACGCTCACCTCGAGCGAGAGCCCGCGGATCCGCTACGGGCTCGAGCTGATCACAGCGGCGCTGGCGGCCCAAGGCCTCCAGGTGCGCCACGAAGGTCAGTTACCGCCCCGGTCCGCCGATACGCTCCGGATCCTGCTGGGCGTACGCACCTCGAGCGAGCAGATCCGGGAGCTGGAGGACCAGGACGTCCTGCTCTACAACACCGGCGCCCCCGGCGAGGGTGGCTACTACCTCTCCCACCTGCCCGGCGGCGTCGTGGTGGTCACCGGTGGTGATGACGCCGGAGTGCTCTACGGCTGCCAGGAGCTCGCTCGCATCGTCACCCGCACCGGCAGGATCCCGCGAGACCTGGACCGCGGCGAGACTCCGGACATGGTGCTGCGGGGTCCTGCGATCGGGCTGCAGAAGACCGAGGTCGAGCCGCCGCGCCAGGTGTACGAGTACCCGGTGACGCCGGAACGGTTTCCGTGGTTCTACGACCGCGAGCACTGGCTGAGAGTGCTGGACGAGCTCTTCGACCAGCGTGCGAACGTGATCTACCTGTGGAGCGGTCATCCGTTCTCCTCCTTCGTCTCGCTGCCGGACTTTCCGGAGGCGCAGGAGGTCACCGACGACGAGCTGGACCTGAACGCGTCGATGCTGCAGTGGCTGACCCAGGAGGCGGACCGACGCGGCATCTGGATCGTGGTGAAGTTCTACAACATCCACATCCCCCTCCCGTTCGCCGAGCACCACGGCATCCCACTGCGCCAGCCGCAGCCGACGCCACTGACCAGCAGCTACACCCGTGCCACGATCGGCGCGTTCGTGGCGCAGTACCCGAACATCGGCCTGTACACCTGCCTCGGTGAGGTGCTGCAGGGTGACTTGTACGGCAAGGAGTGGCTACTGGAGACGATCATTCCGGGTGTGCTCGACGGTGTGCAGCAGGCGGGGCTGGCCGAGCTCCCGCCGCTGATCCTGCGCGGTCACGCGATCGACCCACTCCCGGTGGTCACCGCCGCCCGCGAGGTTTATCCGCGGCTGTACACCGAAGCCAAGTACAACGGCGAGTCGCTGACCACCTGGAACCCGCGGGGCGAGTGGCAGGAGCAGCACCAGTTCCTCTCCTCGCTGGAGAGCACGCACATCGCAAACGTACACATCCTGGCCAACCTCGAACCGTTCCGGTTCGGCGCGGTCGGCTTTATCCAGCGCAGCGCGCAGGCGATGAAGCACCGGTTGCACGCTCAGGGTCTGCACCTGTACCCGCTGTTCTACTGGGACTGGCCGTGGTCGCCGGACCGGGCGGAGCCGCGGCTGCGCCAGATCGACCGGGACGCGATCTGGTTCCGGGCCTGGCTCCGGTACGCCTGGCAGGCCGATCGGGACCCGGTGGCCGAGGAGGCCTACTGGACCGAGGTGCTCGCCGAGCAGTTCGGCACTGCCGAGGCTGGTGCGGCCGCCCTGGAGACGTACGAGGCGATGGGTCAGATCGCGCCGCTGCTGGTGCGCCGGGTGGGCATCACCGAGGGCAACCGGCAGACGCTCAGCCTGGGGATGACGATGAGCCAACTGCTCGAGCCGGAGGCGCACCGGACCTGGCCGGACCTGTGGCAGTCGCACGCCCCCGGCGGTGAGCGGCTGCAGGAGTACGCCGAACGGGAGGTCCGCGGGGACGCGCACCTCGGGGAGACCCCGTTGGACGTGGTGGACGATATCCGGCACTTCGCCGCCCGCGCCTGCGCTGCTGCGGACGCCGGCAACAGGCACGTGCACCGCGACGCCGAGGAGTTCACCCGGCTCCGTCAGGATGCCCGGGCGCTCGCACTGATCGCGGAGTTCTACGCGCTTCGGATCGAGGCGGCGGCGATCGTGCTGACCCAGCGGGCGCTGTCCGTGCGCGGCGGGCAGGTGGACCCCGCGCAGCTGACCCACGCCGCGGACCTCATCGCCGAGAGCGTGGCACGCTACCGCGAGCTGGCCGAGCTCACCGAACAGACCTACCGGTACGCGAACAGCATGCGCACACCGCAACGCCGGGTGCCGTTTCGGAACGGCAAGGTCTATGGCCACTGGACGGCGTGCCTGCCGGAGTTCGAGCAGGAGGCGGTGGCGTTCGCGGCGGCGACCCGCGAGATCGCCGCACAGGGCTGGCCCCTACCCGGGTCGGTGCCCGAGGGCGCCGACGTGGTCCCGTTCCGCGCCGCGGAGGTGGACGTGACCCCGGCCGAGGGCTTCGACCTGATCGCCGGGCAGTCGGTGTTCACCGACCGCAGTGTGCTGATCGAGCGCATTGCCCCCGAGCTCGCGGGCGTCACCGCGTCCCGGATCTCCTTCGAGGCCTCGAGCGCCGCCCAGGTGGCGCTGGAGGTTGACCTGCCAGAATCCGGCCACCTGCTCATCGGCTACGTGCAGAGCCCGGACCCGGAGTGGCTGCAGGTGCCGGACCTGGAGGTGAACACCCACGCGGACGATCAGGGCGGGCTCGACCCGGTGCTGAAGTCGGCGCTCGAGGTCTCGATCCCGGCCGCCCGATCCGACGAGACTCGTCGGCTCTGGGTGGACGTGCACGCGTTCCGCTTCCCGGCGGGCCAGCACACCTTCACCCCGGGACCCGGCGCTTATCTGGTACTCGGCGCCGTTGCCGCCGATCAGGAGTTCAGCCACCGGGACGCCGGCGACGAAGGCGACGCACCACCCGACCTGCTCCAGCACCTGCTCACCAGCCAGCTCCCGGAAGGAGCCACCCGATGAACCGGGACCTCGAGTTCTCCCCCTGGCGGTTCTGGGCGGAGGCCACCGAGACCGAACAGGCCGAACAACTCGCCGTGCAGGCCGAGCTGAGCGCCACCGCCCCGGACTACCAGTTCGCGGAGAAGGCCTTCGTCTCCGCGCTCGCCTCGGTGCAGTGCTCGGCGCTGACGATGGGGCGCAGCAGCTACATCGCTGCCGGCGCACTGGTCACCGGTGCGATCGAGATGGGCCGACACTGCACGATCAACGCATACTCGATCATCCGCGGGCCGGTCCGGTTCGGCAGCGCGGTCCGCGTGGGTGCGCACACCTCAATCATCGGCTTCAACCACACGATGACCGATCCGGACGTGGAGGTGTTCCGCCAGCCGATCAGCGAACGAGGCATCGAGATCGGTGATGACGTCTGGATCGGGTCGCACTGCGTGATCCTCGACGGCGTGCAGATCGGGGACCGCTCGGTGATCGCCGCGGGTGCCGTGGTCACCAAGGACGTACCCGCCGGCGCTGTGGTGGGTGGCAATCCCGCCCGGGTGTTGCGCTGGCGGGTTCCGGAGCTGGCCGACGGTCACCGCCCCGTTCCCGGATCGCCTACTGCTCCGGCAGGCGACCTGGAGCAGCGGCTGCGGGACTTCGCCGACCGGGCACGAGAGCAGGCAGCGCAGGTCCTGGACCGGGCCTGGAACGCCGAAGCCGCCCTGTTCGGCGACAAGCCCGGCAGCCCGGTCACGGTGCGCGCCCAGTGCGACGCGGTGGAGATCAGTGATCTGCTTACCGGCGCACCCCCGGTGCAACGCTCGGGCGAGGAGACGATCGCGCTGCTCCGCGGCTGGCAGGACCCGCGCACCGGACTGGTCGGCGAGCTGGGCCGGGACCCGGCGCAGCCGCTGTCCCTCTCCGACCCGCCAGCCGCCTACCACGTGCTCAGCGTCGGCTACGCGCTCGACATCCTCGGCAGCGAGTTCCTCACCGGTGTGCACGCGGTGGCGGACCTGTCGGCGGAGGAGGTGGTCAGCTTCGTGGCGGGCCTGCCGTGGCAGCGCAAAGCGTGGCGTGCGGGCCACTGGGTGGATGCGCTCGGTACCGCGATGCTGTGGAACAGCCGGCGCAGCCCGACCCCGCCGGCAGCACCGCTCGATGCACTGATCGGTTGGTTGGTGCGCCGGGCGGACCCGCAGACCGGGATGTGGGGCCAGCCAGGCGAGGACGGCCTGCTGCAGCCGGTGAACGGCTTCTACCGGGCCAGCCGAGGCACCTTTGCCCAGTTCGGGATCGCTGTGCCGCATCCGGAACGGATCGTCGACACCGTGCTCCGGCATGCCCAGGATGCTCGGTACTTCACCGCCGAGCGGCAGAACGCCTGCAACGTGCTCGACGTCGCGCACCCGCTGTGGCTGGTGCGCACTACCGGCTACCGCAAGGACGACCAGACCCGGCTCGCCGAGCGGCTGCTCCGCGAGGCATTGGCGCGCTGGCAAGACAGCGCGGGGTTCGGGTTCAGCGCGGGCGGCGCCGATGGTTCCCGAGCCGATGCCGAGCCCGGACTGCAGGGCACGGAGATGTGGTTGACCATTATCTGGCTGCTCGCCGACCTGCTCGGCCTCGCCGGCGCCCTCGGCTACCGGCCCCGCGGTGTGCACCGGCCCGAACCCGCCCACCTCGGCTGACCCAGACCTTTCCGCGAACGCTGCCTGGCGCGGCAAATCGCCCAGAATGCCGCACGAGCAAGCGTTCGCGAACCCACGGTTCGCAAGTAATTTTCATGATGTCTTGATTTCTCTCCTCTTGGTCGGTAACTTCTTGCAGACCCGATCGAGGGAGATCCGATGCAGCACCTCACAACACCGCAGCGAGCGCGCGGGTGAGCGCCGCACCGCGGCTCAGCCGCCGCAACCTCCTCGCTGGCGGCCTGGGCGCCACCGCCCTCACCGCACTGACCGGTTGCGGCGGTGGACGAGCGTCCTCGGCTGCCACCACGCTGAACGTCTGGGGCGGTGTACCCGCCGAGTCCGGGCCGGCCGACGTGATCGCGGCATTCGAGGAGGCCTACCCCGAGTACACGGTGAACTACACCCGGTTCATCAACGATGACCGGGGCAACCTCAAGCTCGACACCGCGTTGCAGGGTGGCGTGGACATCGACGTCTACATCACCTATCCGATGAAGTCGCTGGCGCTGCGGTCCGGCTCGGGGATGGGACTGGACCTGACCGACCGGGTCGAGACGGAGCCCGGCTTCGAGCCCTTCCTGGACACCGAGACCCCGAAGGCCTACTGGCAGGACGGGCGGATCACCGCGCTGGCCACGGCCCGCTCTCGGGCGCTCATCCTGCTGAACACGGCACACCTGGACGCTGCCGGGCTGGAGGTGCCGACCGAGTGGACCGTGGAGGAGTTCGTCGCCATGTCGCGCGAGCTGACCACCGGCGAACGGTTCGGCTGCTACCGCCTGCCGGACCTGCCCCGGCTCGAGCTCGGCCCGAACTACTGGTACACCGACAGCGGAGACTCCAACCTCTCCCACCCGGCATTCCTGGAGCACATGCAGCTCAGTCGCACGATGATCGACGAGGGCGTCCTCTTCCCGTGGACCGAGGTACTCGCCCGACAGCTGGAGGTCTTTCAGCAGAACGGGTTCGTTGCCGAGGAGTTCAGCCTGTGGGCCACCGAGCCCTACAGCCTGCGCTACCTCTATGACCCTGAGGAGTACCCGCACGACTTCACCGTCGCCGCGGCTCCGATGCCCACTGTCGGCCCGGACAGCTGGAACGGCGGACCGTTCGGGGACTTCATGATGATCAACCCGAAATCCACCAAGCAGGACCTCGCCTGGGAGTTCATCCGCTTCTACATCAAGGAGGGCCCGCCCTACCTGGCACCAGGGGGACGGATCCCCACCCTGGAGAACGTCGACGATGAGACCGTCCTGACCGGCCTGCTCGGTGAGGACGCCGATGAGTGGTTCGACGTCGACTCCTTCCGGCGGGTGTTCTTCGAGGACGAGACCGAGCTGTACGTGGACACGAACCTGACCGCCTATCCCGAGATCGATCTCGCCTACCAGCAGCAGCGCGACGTGTGCTGGCTCGGTGAGCGGTCGCCGCAGGCGGCGATCGACTCGATCGATTCGCAGGCTCAGGCCGCGATCGACCGGTTCGGGGAGCAGAGCTGATGGTGGTCACCGCCGCACAGGCACCCGCAGCTCCAACACCCCCGGCGAGCCAGGCGGGCCCACGCGCCCGCGCCGGCTGGCTGTTCATCCTGCCGAACCTGGTGGGAGTCACGCTGTTCACGTTCGTCCCCCTGCTCTCAGTGGTGGTGCTGGCGTTCACCGACTGGAACCTGGTCTCTGGCCTCGGTGGGATCGAGTTCATCGGCGCGGACAACTTCGTCAACGTGCTCCAGGACCCGACGTTCTGGGGCAGCGTCGGGCGCACGGTCATCTACGCCGGGGTGAGCGTGCCGATGACCGTCGTCTGCGGCCTTGCCCTCTCTCTCGCCCTGGACCGCGACATTCCGGGACGCGGCGTGCTGCGGGCGATGTTCTTCATGCCGTACATCGTCTCGACCGTAGCCGTCGGGATGACCTGGCTGATGCTGATGAACCCCTCCGCCGGAGTGGTAAACCAGTTCCTCTCCCTCCTCGGGCTCGCCGATCTACCCGGCTGGTTCGCCTCCTCCTACTGGGCGTTGCCGGCGTTGATCATCGTCGCGATCTGGAGCGGTCTGGGGTACGCAGCAGTCATCTATCTCTCGGCGCTCCAGGATGCTCCGACCGATCTGTACGAGGCGGCAGAGGTCGACGGCGCAGGACCGTGGCGTAGGTTCCGCGCCATCACCTGGCCCTCGCTGCTGCCCACCACCGTGTTCCTGCTGGTCACCCTGTTCATCGGTACGTCTCAGGGGTTCGGTCTGGTGGCGCTGCTCACCTCCGGCGGCCCGGGCGACTCCACCACCGTGCTGCCGTACTACATGTATCAGACCGGTTTTCAGTTCTACCGGTTCGGCTATGCGGCCGCGATCGGGCTGGTCACCTTCGTCGGGGTGCTGCTGCTGACCCTGGCGATGTGGCGGGCACAACGAGGAAGGGCCTTGCATGACTGACACCGCTGTGCGCCCCCGACCCACACCCGCCGCCGCCTCGACCCGAGACCGCACCGGCCGCACGCCACGCCAGCGCCGCGCTGCCCGGAGCCGGTGGCTGTGGGCGATCCCGATGTGGCTGCTCGCGCTGGCGTTCCTGCTGCCGTTCGTCTGGATGCTCTCCACCTCGCTGAAGACCAATGCCGAAGCCTTCGTCGTACCGATGGAGTGGATCCCGGACCCCGTGCACTGGGACGCCTTCGTGGAGGTACTCACCGGTGAGGGTTCGATCCTGCCGGCGTTCGCCAACTCGGTGATCGTGGCCACCGTGCGGGTTCTCGGTGAGGTGTTCACCGCCACGATGGCCGGTTATGCGTTCGCCCGGCTGTACTTCCGCGGCCGGGACAAGGTGTTCCTGGCCTATCTGGCCACGTCGATCATTCCGGCTCAGCTCCTGCTGGTACCGCGGTTCATCTACTTCCAGCAGCTCGGCCTCTACGACACACTCTGGGCGCTGATCCTGCCCGGGATGTTCACCGTGCTCGGTACGTTCCTGATGCGCCAGTTCTTCGTCGGTCAGCCGGCGGCGTTCGCCGAGGCTGCTCGGATCGACGGCGCGAACGAGTGGCAGATCTTCTGGCGGCTGTACCTGCCGATGGCCACCCCGGTGATGAGCGCACTGGGCATTCTCACCTTCGTCTGGTCCTGGAACGACTATGAGACCCCGTTGGTGCTGATCTCCAGCCCGGAGACCTACACGCTGCCCCTGGCGCTGGCCGGCTTCACCGACGAGCAGGGGGCGATCTCCGCGAACCTGACCATGGCCGCCTCGGTGGTCTCGATCATTCCGGTGCTGATCGTCTTCCTGGTGCTGCAGAAGCGGTTCATCCGAGCACTCACCCATACCGGGATCAAATGAGCACGATCGCAGCCCCGGCCACACCCGGCGCGCAGCGGGTCGGCGAGAATGGCGGCCATCCCACTGCTCAGCTGTACTCCACGTAACCGGGAGCCCCGATGGCCCAGGACAAGCCCGACCACCCCGCCCGCCCGCGACGATCACAGGCGGACGACGCCAGCCCGCTGCAGGCGCTGCGGGACACGCTGCCCACGCTCAGCGGTGCCACCGCACGCGCGGCCGCACATATCGTCGCCTCCCCGGCCGAGGTGAGCGGGATGTCGATCACCCATCTGGCCGCCGCCTCGGACGTCTCGCCGGCCACCCTGACCCGGCTGGCCGGAGTCCTCGGCTACTCCGGCTTCCCGGCGCTGCGAGCGGCGATCGCCACCGAGCACGGCCGAGAGGTGCAGGGCGGCTGGCAGCGGGACATCGGCACCGCGATCAACCCGGCGGACACCGCCGAGGACGTGCTCGGAGTACTCGTCTCGGCGCAGACCCGGGCCGCCCGCCATCTGATGGGTGCCCTCGACCTGGACGGCGCCTCGCGCGCTGCCGGATGGATCGCCGCGGCCGGCCGGATCCACCTGCACGGCGAGTGGGGCGACTCGGTCGCCCTGCACGAGCTGTACCTGCGACTGTTGCGCATCGGCCGGCCGGTGTGGCGGCACGAGAGCCAGCAGGCGAGCCGGGTCGCCGCGAGCCTGATGGGTCCCGGCGATGTGGCCCTGGTGCTCGCCCGCTCCACCGAGGATGTGGCCGCCCTGGAGTTCTGCCGACTGTCCGCGGCACGTGGCGCGCACACAGTCGCCATCATCAGCGATCCGGGCTGCACGCTCGCCCGCGAGGTGGAAGTAGCCCTGTACACCGGCACCCGCGAGGGCAGCGCCTGGACCGACTACTTCGCCGGCCGGGCGAGCGACACCCTGACCGCCGCGCTGCTCTGGGTCCTGGTGGCCCAGCGCATCCCGGACGCGCTCGGGATCGAGTTCGTGATCGGCCCGGACACCGGATCCGTACCCCCTCCCCCACCATCGACGAAAAGCTGAGGAGCCGATGACCACCCCAGACCGAGACATCCCCACCGAGGAGATCGCCACCGACCTGACCGTCGTCGGCGGTGGCCTGGCGGGCGTGTGCGCAGCGATCGCCGCGGCCCGGCAAGGGACCCACGTGGCGTTGGTGCAGAACCGCCCCGTCCTCGGCGGCAACTCCTCGTCCGAGGTGCGAGTCTGGGTCTGCGGGGCGACCGCACACGGGGCGCAGCACTATGCCCGGGAGACCGGGATCATGGGCGAGCTGTTCGTCCAGAACCAGTTCACCAACCCGGAGGGCAACCCCTACTACTGGGACCTGGTGGTGCTCGAGGCCGTGCGCGCCGAGGAGAACATCGAGCTGTTCCTGAACACCGACATCCGGCACGTGCGCGCCACCGGACCCGAATCCGACCGCAGGATCGAGTCGGTCACCGGCTGGCAGATGGGCTCGGAGCGCTCGCTGCAGTTCACCTCACCGGCGTTCGTGGACGCCAGCGGGGACGGGCTGGTCGGCTACCTCGCCGGAGCCCGGTTCCGCACCGGACGGGAAGCCCGCTCGGTGTTCGGCGAGTCCTGGGCGCCGGAGGTTCCGGACGACAACACCCTGGGCTCGACGATCCTGTTCTACACCAAGGACACCGGACGGCCGGAGAAGTTCGTGCCGCCCTCGTTCGCCAAGGACATCACCACCACCCCGATCCCGGAGCTGCGCGGTATCCGGGTGGAGGCGAACGGCTGCGACTACTGGTGGATCGAGTGGGGCGGCGAGCTGGACGTGGTCGCCGACAACGAGCGCATCCGGGACGAGCTGCAGGGCGTGATCTACGGCATCTGGGACCACATCAAGAACTCCGGTGAGTACGACGCGGACACCCTCACCCTGGAGTGGATCGGTGCAGTGCCCGGTAAACGCGAGTACCGGCGGTTCATCGGCGACCACACCCTGGTCCAGGACGAGGTCCTCGACCAGGTGCATTTCGATGACCGGGTCGCCCATGGTGGCTGGTCGATCGACCTGCATCCTCCGGGTGGGATGTACGCGAGCGAGAAGGGCTCGCGGCACTGGCACCCGGACGGGAACTATCACATCCCGCTGCGCAGCCTGTACTCGCAGAACGTGACGAACCTGTGGCTGGCGGGGCGGACGATCTCCGCCTCCCACGTGGCCTTCGGGACGACTCGGGTGATGGCGACCTGCGCCGTCATCGGTGAAGCGGCGGGAACCGCAGCCGCACTGGCGGTGCAGCAGCAGGTGACGCCGCGCGAGCTCGCTGCCGAGCGGATGGCGAGCGTGCACCGTGCGCTGGTGCGCTCCGACGCCTCGGTGCTGGGCGTGCTCCACGACGATCCGGACGACCACGCGGTGCGCGCTCGGGTGAGCGCCTCCTCCACGCTGCGCACGCTCGCTGCCGGACCGCCGACGGGGCACTGGTCGCTGACCGACCATCTGGCGATCGTACTGCCGGCCGACCCGGCCGTGGCAGACCTGGAAGTACTCCTGGACGCCGCTGCCGATACCGAGCTGGTGGTCGAGGTACACGAGGTCCGCCGGCCGCAGAACTACGTCCCGCACCGGAAGGTGGGCACCGTCACCGTGAAGGTGGCCGCCGGGGAGAAGCAGTGGGTGACGCTGCCACTGGACTGGGACCTCGAGGATCCGCAGAACGCGTTCGTGGTGCTCCGGGCGAATGCTCAGGTCCGGCTGCACACCGCCGACGGCGCACTACCGGGCGTGCTCACGCTCACTCACCGAGATCTGCCGGCGGAGGAGGCCTACACCGAGCAGTGGCGGGAGTGGAAGCAGGTGCTGCAGCGCTCCTCGGTGTGCCTGCGGTTGCTCGAGGCGACCGACGCGTTCGCTGCCCAGCGGGCCGTGGGCGGGTACGCGCGACCGTGGGGAGGTCCGCAGCTGTGGATCTCCGCCCCGCTGGACCATGACCCGGCGCCGCATCTGGAGCTGGCCTGGGACGAGCCGGTGACCGTGGCCGAGGTAGCCGCGGTCTTCGATGACGACCTGGACGAGGACCTGATCAACCTGCACCACCACCGCACTCCGTTCGACGTGCTGCCCACCCTGGTCCGCGACTACCGGATCGAGGCCCGCTCCGGTGACCGGTGGCAGACGCTGGCGCAGGTGACCGAGAACCGGCACCGGCACCGTCGGCACCGGCTCACCGAACCGATCGAGGTCGACGGCGTCCGGCTGGTGGTCGAGGCCACCAACGGTGCCGAGAGCGCACGAGTGGTCTCCCTGCGCACCTGGGCCAGCTGACCTCGCCCGTCCCCGTGTCCCCGAGCCTGCTCTGGTGTGGCCAGAAAACGCGTTCCTGGCGCACCAGAGCAGGCGTTCCTGGCGCACCAGAGAAGGGTCGCGGCGCTGGCCGTGTGCCAACGCTGGAATAGTCCAAGTATGGTAGCCCGATCATCCATGGTGACCGTCGTTCACCGCCGCTACCGTGACCGACAGCGCAGCACAATTGCTCAACGAACGAGCGGATGAGAGCACGTTTGCTCAGCATCGGGCCACCGGTCTGAGCCAGGATCGGCCGGCCGATGCGAAGAACACGCCATAAATGTCCGGGTGGCCGACCCCGAGTTACTAGTTTTCACCGTTCGTTCGGACGATGTTGGCTATTGCTATACCGGCTGCGGCTTGTATACGTTGTGGACCTCATCGCGCTGGATCGCCGTCAGCCACTGGTCCGCTACGGTGCGGTCCGGCGCGAGACGGACGCGCCGCAGTGGTGCCGTTCGAGATGCTGGTCCCGAGGGAGAGACTGTGTTTCCACGACTGTTAGCCGTGACGCCCACTGTGGCGCGGTGCCGCCGGTGACGGCGCAAGCGCCGACGGCACCGAAGGCCGCCCGGAACACGGGCATGCCCAAGGACCGCCGGGCCCTGATCAATCGCCGCCGCCTGCGCAACTTGGGCATCTTCGCCCTGCTCGCCGGACCGAACGTGGTACTGCTGCTGGTGTTCGTCTACCGGCCGCTGCTGCTGAGCTTCTACTACTCGCTGCTGCAGTGGAACATGGGCTCCTCGGTGGCCCGGTTCGTCGGCCTGCAGAACTACATCCGCTGGTTCACCGACCCGGACACCCCACAGATCATGGGCACCACGGCGATCTTCGCCGTCGCCACTGTGGGTGGGGCGCTGGTACTCGGGCTGGCGATGGCGTTGCTGCTGAACCGCAAGCTCTGGGGCCGCGGTGTGGCCCGCACCGTGGTGTTCGCGCCGTACGTCCTGTCCGGGATCGCCGTCGGCATGCTCTGGCTGTACATCTTCGACCCCCGGTACGGCCTGCTGTCCACCTTGCTCGGCGCGATCGGCCTGGACTCCCCGCAGTGGTACACCACCTCCCCCTGGGCGCTGATCATGATCATCATCGTGTACCTGTGGAAACACATCGGGTACGTCGCGCTGATCTACCTGGCCGGACTGCAGGGGATCCCGCAGGACCTGCGCGATGCCGCCTCCCTGGACGGTGCTACCAAGGTGCGCACCTTCGGCTCGATCGTGCTGCCGCTGCTCGGTCCGGTGACCTTCTTCCTGCTGATCACCACGATCCTGTCCTCGCTGCAGTCCTTCGACCTGATCAAGGCGATGACCGACGGTGGACCGCTGGGATCGACCACCACCCTGATGTACCAGATCTACATCGAGGGCTTCCAGACCGGCCGCGCCGGATACGCCTCGGCCTCGGCCACGATCCTGTTCATCATCCTGCTGGTGATCACCGCCGTGCAGCTCAAGTACATGGAGAAGAAGGTGCACTACGCATGACCACCACCGCGCAGCGCACCCAAGCAGCACAGACCGACCCACCCGGCCAGACCACACCGAACAAACGCCGTCGGCCGTTCCGTGCACATCTGGACGCCGGGCTGTACCTGACCATGATCGCCGCGATCCTGGTGATGTCCGTTCCGCTGATCTGGATGTTCCTGGCCAGCTTCAAGGACAACGGCGAGATCTACTCGATGCCGTTGCAGTGGCTGCCCGACCAGTTCGCCTTCTTCAACTATGACCAGGTGGCCACCAGCATCCCGATCGGGCGGATGTTCCTGAACAGTGTGGGCATCACCATCGCCGGTGCCGGGCTGAAGGTTTTCCTCGGCCTGTGCTGCGCCTACGCCGTGGTGTTCATCGACGTGCCGTTCCGCAAGGCCGTGTTCGTGGTGGTGCTGTTCGCCCTGCTCATCCCGGGCCAGATCACCATCATCCCGAACTACGAGCTGATCGCTAACCTCGGCTGGCTGAACACCTACCAAGGCATCCTGGTGCCCGGGCTGGCCAGCGCGTTCGGCACGTTCCTGTTCCGCCAGCACTTCCTCTCCCTGCCGATCTCCGTCCTCGAGGCGGCGCAGGTGGACGGTGCTAACCACTGGCGCCGGCTGTGGAAGTTCGTGGTGCCGATGTCGGTGCCCACGATCGCGGCAGTCGGGCTGATCTCGCTGGTGAACGAGTGGAACGACTACCTGTGGCCGATGCTGGTCACCGACAACACCGACACGATGACCCTGCCGGTCGGGCTGACCCTGCTGCAGAGCCTGGACGGCATGCAGGCCTGGGGTGTGCTGATGGCCGCCACTGTGGTGGTCACCCTGCCGATGCTGCTCATCTTCCTCATCCTGCAACGCCGGCTGGTCGCCGGACTCACCGCCGGTGCTGTGACCGGCTGACCGACCCCCGCCTCATCACCCCCAAGGAGACGACCATGTCCTCATCGCGTAACCGCCTCACCGTCCCGAGCCGCCGGCTCGCCCGCCCCACCCGACGCCAGCTACTGCAGTTCACCGGCGCCGGTGCCGCCGCGGGCATGCTGGCCGCCTGCGGCCCCTCCCTCGGCGGCGGTGGTGGCGAGGAGGAGGACCCCGCCGACGAGATCGACTGGGCCAGCATCGAGCCTGCCTCGGAGATCACCTGGTGGTCCAACCACCCGGGCAACACCAAGGACCTGGAGGCCTCCTACATCGAGGCGTTCAACGAGGAGTACCCGGAGATCACGATCAACCACGTGACCGCCGGCGCGGGCTATGACGAGATCGCCCAGCGGTTCCAGGCGGCGTCCGGCACGGACGAGATCCCGGACCTGGTGATCGCCTCGGACGTGTGGTGGTTCCGGTACTTCGTGAACGGCCAGATCATGGCGATCGACAGCGTGTTCGAGCACCTCGGTGTGGACACGGGCGACTACGTGGAGACCCTGTTCAGCGACTACGAGTACGAGGGCAAGCACTACGCGGCGCCCTACGCCCGCTCGACGCCGCTGTTCTACTACAACCGGGACATCTGGTCCGCCGCCGGGCTGCCGGACCGCGGCCCGGAGACCTGGGACGAGCTCCAGGAGTGGGCACCGGCGCTGAAGGAGCAGGTGCCCGGCGACGGCGCGGCGCTCGCGCTGAGCATCGGCCCGTCCTGGTCCGGCTGGTGGTTCTCCAACGTGATCTGGGGCCAGGGCGGCGCGATGAGCGACGACTGGACCGTCACGCTGGACACCGAGGAAGCGATCGCCGCCGGGAACTTCGTGGTCGAGATGTACAACGGCGACAACGCCTTCGCCGGGTTCGGCTCGGACACCAACGCCGACTTCCAGACCGAGATCTTCGCCTCGCTGATCGGCTCCACCGGGTCGCTGACCGGACACCTGGAGGCCGCCGACTTCGAGGTGGGCACCTCGTTCCTGCCGAACGGTCCGGAGGATGTGCCGAACGTGCCCACCGGCGGCACCGGCCTGGCCATCCCGTCCTCGCGCTCCCCGGAGCAGCAGCTGGCCGCGGCGATGTTCCTGAAGTTCCTCACCGAGACCGAGAACACCGCGGTCTTCTCCCAAGAGACCGGCTACATGCCGGTCCGCACCTCGGCGATCGAGGGCGAGACGATGGCTTCCGTGTACGAGGAGACGCCGCAGTTCCGCACCTCGGTGGACCAGCTGCAGCAGAAGACCCGGGTGCAGGACTGGGTGCGCGTGTTCACCCCCGGCGGGGACCAGATCATCACCGACGGCATCGAGGAGCTGGTGCTCGGTGGCGGCACCCCGGAGGACGTGTTCCCGCAGGTGACCACCCAGCTCGACCGTGCCTACGAGGACAACGTCGAGCCGTACCTGTGAGTGGGGACGGGGTAGCGGGTGCCGCTTCAGGGGCGGATGCCGCTTCAGGGGCGGGTGCCGCTTCAGGGGCGGGTGCCGCTTCGGCGGTGCCCGCCCCCGGCGGGGAGCCCGCCCCCAGCACGACGGCGGAGCCCGGCCTGCTCGTGATCGCACACCGGGGCAACGCCTCGGTAGCCCCGGGCAACACCATGCCGGCCGTGGAGGGCGCTTGGCGCGCCGGGGCCGACCTGGTGGAGGTGGACCTCCGCCTGACTCAGGAAGGGATCGGGGTGGTGATCCACGACGCCACTGTGGACCGGACCACCACCGCGGCCGGGGAAGTGAGCCGGATGAGCGCGACCGAGCTGGCACGGCTGGACGCCGGCACCCCGTTCTCGTCCGTGTTTGCCGGAACGGGCGTGCCGCTGCTGGCGGACGTGGCGGAGTTTCTTGCCGACCACCCGGGCACCGACCTGCTGCTCGAGCTGAAAGGCGACTACACCGAGGCGCAGGCCGCCGGAGTGTTGAGCACTCTGGCCGCCGCAGGCATGAGTGACCGCACCGTGGTGCAGACGTTCTGGCCGCAGACGATCCGGTCGCTGCGCGCCACGGACTCAGGCGTGCGCCTCGGACTGCTGGTGGGCAGTCATGTGGCCCCGGACAGCGTGATGCTGCCGCTGAGCACCGAGGTGGGGGCGTTCGCGTGCAACCCGCGCTACGATCTGATCGCCCGCCACCCGGAGGTGGTAGATGAGATCCACGCGGCTGGGATGCAGGTGTTCGTCTGGACGCTGAACGAGCCGGAGCAGTGGGCGCAGGCACTGGCCTGGGGCGTGGACGGGATCATCACCGACCGTCCGGACCGGCTCGCCGGCTGGCTGACCGCGACGACGGGCGTGCCGCGGCCGGCCCCGGCCGTGGTGTAGCCCCGCGCGCCAGCTCACGGCCGGATCACCGCCGTCGGCCCCTATCGGAGGCAACCTCCGGGATCGGAGCCAGGTTCTACCTTGGCTCCGATCCCGGAAGGTGCCTCCGTCAGACTGAGCGGGTGCCAGGACGCCGCCCGCTCAGTCTGACCGGACAGATCACGCCACGCCTGACAGCATGGACGGGTGATCGAGAGCAGCACGGGAACGAAGCTCGCGATCGTCGGGGCCGGCTCGGTCGGCTCGACGCTCGCCTACGCCGCCCTGATCCGCGGCCTGGCGCGATCGGTCGCGCTGTATGACGTCAATGCCACCAAGGTGCGCGCGGAGGCGCTGGACCTGCGCCAGGGGCTACAGTTCGTCCCGGCGGCGCACGTCGAGGGTTCTGACGACATCGGAGTCTGCGCCGGCGCCGACGTCATCGCGGTCACGGCGGGTGCAAAGCAGCAGCCCGGCCAGACCCGGGTGGACCTCGCAGCCTCGACCACGGCGCTGATGCGGACGCTGATGCCGCAGCTGGTGGAGGTTGCTCCGGAGGCGATCATCGTCATGGTGACCAACCCGGTCGACGTCATCACCTACGTGGCGCAGAAGCTGACCGGTCTGGCACCGCAGCGGCTGTTCGGGTCGGGCACTGTGCTGGACTCGGCGCGGCTGCGCGGCCTGATCGCCTCGCGCTGCGGGATCGCCGTGCAGAACGTGCACGCCTACATCGTGGGCGAGCACGGGGACAGCGAGATCCCGCTGTGGAGTACCGCGACGGCGGGAGCGATCCCGGTCACCGACCTGATCGACGAGGCCGAACGTGACCAGATGGCCTCCGACGTCGTCCACGCCGCCTACGAGATCATCGCCGGCAAGGGGGCGACCAACTACGCCATCGGCGTCTCTGCAGGCCGGATCCTCGAAGCCGTCCTGCGTGATGAGCACCGTGTGCTGCCGGTATCCGCGAGGGTCGACGGCCATCTCGGCATCGAGGACGTCTGCCTGTCCATGCCGTCGGTCGTCGGTGCGAGCGGGATCGAGCGCCAGCTGCACGTGCCGATGACCGACCACGAGATCGCGGGGCTGCGCGCCAGTGCGGAGGAGATCCGCGCGGTCGCACGCAGCCTCGGGTTCTGATCGCGCGTATCGTCCGATCGTGTCCACTCCACCCCCTGGCCCGCCGGGCGTCGGTCAGCAGTTTCGCGGACTTCTCCGGCCGGGCAGCGCACCGCCGCGCCGGTGGTTGTTCGCGCTGCGGGCCGGAGTCTGCATGGCTGTACCGATCCTGGTCGGATGGCTGCTGGGTCATCCCGAGGCAGGGATGGTGGCCGCCACCGGTGGTTTCACCGCCTTGTACGGAGGGGGCCGGCCGTACCTGAGCCGTGCCCGTGAGCTCGCGCTGATCGCGCTCGGGTTTGCTACCGCGACGACGGTGGGCTTGGCGGTCTATCCGCTCGGCAGCGTGGCCGTGACGATCACCCTGGCATTGATCGCGATGATTGCCACCTGGCTCGGCAACGCTTTCCAGATCGGTCCGCCGGGCCCCTACATGTTCCTGCTCGCCACCGCCGCGGCGAGCAGTGGTCTCAACCAGGCGGGTGACCCACTGACCGCAGGTCTGCTGGTGCTGGCCGGTGGCGGCTTTGCCTGGCTGCTCAGCCTGATCGGTGCCGTCGCCACGCCCCGCGGCCCGGAGCGCACAGTGGTGCTAGCAGCCGGTGATGCCGTGGCAGCGCACGCTCAGGCCCTCGGCACCGATCAGCAGTCCTCCGCTCGGCATGCGGCGGCCCGGGCCCTGCACCGGGCGTGGACCGTGCTGGTCAACCAACAGCCCTCCCGGGTGCGGTCAACCGAGACGCTGGCGTCGCTGCGGGCGGTCAACCGCCGGCTGCACGCACTGTTCGCCGATGCCGTCCACGCCGGCGCTCGCGGCGATCCTGCACCGGAGTCGCTACTCGAGGAAGTACGTACGCTGCAGGCGCTCGCCCGCGGCAAGGG
This sequence comes from Ruania zhangjianzhongii, assembly GCF_008000995.1. Taxonomy (NCBI): domain Bacteria; kingdom Bacillati; phylum Actinomycetota; class Actinomycetes; order Micrococcales; family Ruaniaceae; genus Ruania; species Ruania zhangjianzhongii. The sequence goes on along the minus strand of NZ_CP042828.1, from coordinate 434,190 downwards.
CAAGGTGCCTGCGGACGCACTACCCCCGGGGATGGCACCAGGGGTGGTCCCGCTCGGCCACCCGGGGCCGCTGGCCGCGCTGACCGATGCGCTGGCACCGGGTGCCTCGATCCGGACCGCAGTACTCAGAGTGGGCGTCGCGGCAGCGGTCGTCGGCGTGATCGGGACCCAGTTTCACCTGGAGCGCTCCTACTGGGCGGTGGCCGCCGCAGTGCTGATCCTCCACCAGGGCTTCGACTGGAAGCGGACTGCCGTTCGCGCGGTGGAACGGATCACCGGAACCTGGATCGGTCTACTGCTGGCGGCCGGGATCTTGCTGCTGCACCCCGAGGGCGTCATGCTGGCGCTCGTCGTGCTGGTGCTGCAGTTCACGATCGAGATGCTGGTGCTGCGCACCTACTCGCTCGCCGTCGTGTTCATCACCTCGGCAGCGCTGGTCCTGGCCAGCGGTGGGCACCGGGTACCCGATGTAGGGGCGTTCGTGTTGGCGCGTGGCATCGACACCGCGGTCGGCTGCACTGTGGCCTTGCTGGTCTGCCTGACGATCCGGCCGCGATCCGCCCCCGCGCTGCCCAGCCTGATGGTCCGGCTGCTGCGCAGGCTCGACACCCTGGCCCCGCACGTAGCCACGGGCGACGTCACCTCCGAACGAGCCCGGGCAGTGCGCCGGGACCTGCAGCACGGGACCTTCGTGCTCGACGACACCTACCACGTGGCCGTGTCCGCCTCGGCTGCACAACGTCGACTGGCCGAGCACTCCTGGCCGGTGATCGCAGCGACCCAGCAGCTGGCCTACCGCACGCTCGCGCTGTGCTGGTTCCTGGAGCACGAGGCACCCGAGCAGGTGCCGGCCCGGTGTCTCGAACTCTTCGGCACACACGGTGAGGCCGAGTTTCGGGCCGCGCTGGCGGTACTGACGGAGGCGATCATCGAGGGCCGTTCGCCTGCACCGCTCGGGCCGTTGCCGCCTGTCCTCGAGCGCGAGCTGGCCAACCTTCACGACTGCTTGACGCCGGCTGACGGGTAGTGCCGTACTGTTTTTACAGCGCTGCAATTCTTGCTAGATTGCCACCACACTTTCGCTTCAACGATGGAGACGTCATGTCCAACCAGATCCCTCGACCCGAGTATCCGCGTCCGCAGATGGTGCGTTCGGAGTGGTTGAACTTGAATGGTTGGTGGGACTTCGAGGTCGATCAGGGTGATTCGGGTCTGGAGCGGGGCCTGGTCGAGGCGCCGTTGACTCGGAGCATCCTGGTGCCGTTCGCTCCGGAGTCGCAGGCTTCCGGGATCGGGGAGACCGACTTCCTGCAGGCGGTCTGGTACCGGCGGGAGATCGCGGTGCCCGAGCACTGGGCCGGGCAGCGGGTGCTGCTGCACTTCGGCGCGGTCGATCACGACACCACGGTGTGGGTGGGCGGCACCGAAGTGGTCCGCCACCGTGGCGGGTTCTCCCCGTTCACCGCCGACATCACCGACACCCTCACCGATGGCCGCGGCACCATCACCGTACGGGCCCGGGACCTGCGCGAAGAGGTCCAGGCCCGCGGCAAACAGGCCACCTGGTACTCGAACACGCACTGCCAGTACACCCGCACCACCGGAATCTGGCAGACCGTCTGGGCCGAACCAGTCCCACCCGTGCACCTCAAGCGCCCGCGGATCACCCCCGATGTCGGCGGCGAGTGTTTCCGTATCGAGGCACCGGTCAGCGCCAACCGGGCCGGGTACCGCCTGCGCGCCACCCTGAGCGCGAACGGGATCGAGATCACGACGGCGCAGGTCCGGGCGGATCTAGACCTCGCCCCCGCCCTACAGCTCACCATCCCGGCCGAGAGCGTGCGCCTGTGGTCCCCGACCGACCCACACCTGTACGACCTCCACATCGAACTGCTGGACGAGACAGACCAGGTGATGGACGCCGTCGAGAGCTACGCCGGGCTGCGCTCGGTCAGCATCGACGGCCAACACCTACTACTGAACGGCAAACCGGTGTTCCAACGCCTGGTCCTGGACCAGGGCTACTGGCCCCAGACGCTGATGACGGCCCCGAGCGATGAGGCGCTGGTCCGCGACATCGAACTCGGCATCGCGGCCGGGTTCAACGGCGCCCGAATCCACCAGAAAGTCGCCGAGGAACGCTACCTCTACCACGCCGCCCGCCTCGGCTACCTCCTCTGGGGCGAGTTCGGCGACTGGGGCGTGTCCGGACAAGGAACCCGCGGGCACAACCAGCAACCCACCGCCTCCTTCACCACCCAATGGCTGGAAGTCCTCGAACGCGACTACAACCAACCCGCGATCATCGGCTGGTGCCCCCTGAACGAGACCCACCAAGTCATCCACGACCGCATCACCGTCCTGGACGACATCACCCGCGGCATGTTCCTCGCCACCAAAGCCGCCGACACCACCCGACCAGTCATCGACGCCTCCGGCTACTCCCACCGCGTCGCCGAGACCGACGTCTATGACTCCCACTCCTACGAACAAGACCCCACAGCCTTCGCCGCCGAACAAGCCGGCCTCGCCCACGGCCACCCGCAGCGCAACAAACCCGCCGACGGCGAATTCTCCCTGCCCTATGCCGGCCAACCCTTCTTCGTCTCCGAATACGGCGGCATCTGGTGGAACGCCGAACTCGCCGCCGCCCACGCCAGCGGCGAACAACGCGACGCCTCCTGGGGCTACGGCCAACGCGTAGCCACCGAAGAAGAGTTCCACCAACGCTTCACCGGCCTGACCGCAGTACTACTCAACAACCCCCACATGTTCGGCTACTGCTACACCCAACTCACCGACACCTTCCAAGAACAAAACGGCATCTACCACTTCGACCGCACCCAGAAACTCAACACCACCCGCATCCGCACCGCCCAACAACAACCCGCCGCCTACGAACAGCAATAACCCACCCACAACCACATCGGAACACCCTCGGCGCACTCAAACCACCCCGTAAACAGGTTCGAATGCGCTAAGGGCGTTCCAACGGGGGAGAGGAGGAGGCACGCGTTCGCGACACGGAGGCCCGGTCATGGTGAGGTGCAGGCCCTCACGGCGCCTGGTCTGCCGGCGGCGCAGTCGTCTCGCGAAACGTGATCTGGGTGAGGGGACCGCTGGGCGGCTCGGGCTCCGGCTCACCGCGCACGGCAGCGATCAGCCGACGCATCGAGTGCCGCCCCGCGCTCTCGCGATCCACCACGACTGTGGAGAGGGCGGGCGTCACGAACCGGGCTAGCCACAAGTCGTCCCACCCGGTGACACTCAGCCGCTCCGGTACAGACCAGCCGCGCTGCAGCGCCGCGCGGACCGCTCCGATGGCAATGTGATCGCTGGCCGCGACCACCGCAGTGACGGGGCTGTCCTCCGGCAACGCCGAGACCACCTCGAGGCCTCGCGCGGGCAGCCACGGCCCCGGCAGCTCTCCGTGCGAGACCAGGCCCAGCCGGGCGACGGCATTGCGATATCCCTCGAGACGAAGTCGGGCCGAGAGCCAGTCCTCGGGACCACCGATATGCAGCAGGTGACGGTGCCCCATCCCGGCAAGCTTCTCCACCAGATCCTCCATCGTGGTGGTGTCATCAGCGACCGCATCGACGGCGCGCAGCAGCGTGTCGTACTCGCCTACTTGGACCAGCAGCTCATCGTCCGGCGGTGCGGGCGGGATCGGGGTGACGGACAGGACGCCGTCCACCAGACCGGCTGCCAACAGGTCCCGGGCATGCGTCCCCAGCGCGGCCGGATCCTCCCCGACGGCGATCACCACTTCGACCCGGTAGCCCGCTGCACGCGCCTCTTCGGAGGCAGCGGCCATCGTGCGTTCAGCACCGGCCCAGCCTGGCAGCACGATGGCCAGCAGACCGGTCTGGCGGGTCCGCATCGACCGCGCGACCAGATTCGGCCGATAGCCGAGCTCGCTGATCGCGGCCTCGACCTGCTCGACGGTCTTGTCACGCAACCCGCCTTCGTGCCGCAGGTACCGCGAGACCGTCTGGTGCGAGACTCCAGCGAGGCTCGCCACCTCCCGAAGAGTCGGGCGTCGGTGCTCCATTGTTCGCATCCTAGTTGACTCAGAGTGAACGATCACCTTATCGTGAAGTGAACGATCACTATGACGTGTCGACCAGACCCACTAGCTCGAAGGAGTGCTGTGCACCGGTCATGCTGCCCCGCCGTGGCGCAACCCCATTCTCCGGTGGCCGCCTCGTGACGACCACCACCAACCGCCCCAAGAAGCTCGCTCAGGCAAAGACCCCCGCAGCTGGCGAACCACGCCGCCGGATGCCACTGTGGCGCCGTATCGTGCGAGACCGCACGGTCCTGTTGCTGGCGCTACCGGCCATGACGGTGATCGTGGTGTTCCAGTACATCGCCCTCGGTGGCAACGTCATCGCCTTCCAGGACTTCCAGCCCTACCTCGGCATCGACCGCTCGCTCTGGGTGGGCTTCGAGAACTTCTCGATCCTGTTCAACGGCGACCCGGAGTTCTTGCGAGCGCTGCGAAACACGCTTTTTATTACAGCGCTGCAAACCCTCTTTGTGTTCCCGGCACCGATTGTGCTGGCGCTGCTGCTGAACAGCCTGGTGTCCAACCGGGTGAAGCAGGCCGTGCAGTCGGTGCTCTACCTGCCGCACTTCCTCTCCTGGGTGATCGTCGTGGCGATCTTCCAGCAGATGCTCGGCGGTGCCGGGATGCTGAACAACTGGCTCCGTGCCCGCGGCTGGGAAAACATCGACATCATCGGCAACAGCGATGTGTTCTACGCCCTCATCACCTCTCAGATCATCTGGAAGGACACCGGCTGGGCAACGATCCTCTTCCTCGCGGTGCTCTCCCAGATCGACCGGTCGCTGTACGAGGCCTCGGCGATGGATGGCGCGACCCGGTGGCGGCAGACCTGGCACGTGACGCTGCCGGGGATGCGCCCCATCATCATCCTGCTGTTCATCCTCAAGCTCGGTGACTCGTTGTCCGTCGGCTTCGAACAGCTCTTGCTGCAGCAGCAGGCCGTCGGGCTAGACGTCGCCCAAGTGCTCGATACCTACGTCTACAACAACGGCGTGGTCGGCGGTGCGTGGGGCGTCTCGGCCGCTGTCGGTCTCGTGAAGGGACTGGTCGGGCTGGTGCTCGTGCTGGTCGCGAACAAGGTGGCTCACATCTTCGGCGAGGAAGGGGTGTACAAGGCATGACCGCGACTCACACCGACGCGCCCAGTGCCCGGCAGCAGCGCAAGCGGCGTCGGCGCAGCGGCGCCCTCATCGACGGGGTGCCTCGGCCCGGACCGGTCGAGACCTTCATCAAAGCCATCGTGCTCGGCATCGCCTGCCTCCTGGTGGTGCTGCCGTTCCTCGGGATCATCTCGACATCGCTCGCCACGCCGGAGCAGGTGGTCGAGGCGGGTGGCTTCGTCCTGTTCCCGGAGGGCATCGATCTCACCGCCTACCGCTCCGTCTTCGCCGGCGGGGTCGTCACGCAGGCGCTGGGCGTCAGCATGTTCGTGACGTTGGTCGGCACCCTGATCAGCCTCACGATGACGGCGATGCTGGGCTGGGCGCTCAGCCGTCGCGGCAGCGTCGGCAACCGTCAGCTGCTGGTGCTGGTCCTGGTGAGCCTGCTGTTCAGCCCCGGCATCATTCCGAGCTACCTGGTGGTCCAGCAGCTCGGGCTGCTGAACAGTCTGTGGGCGCTGATCATCCCGACGTCGGTCTCGGCCTTCAACGTGATCGTCGTCCGGGCCTTCTTCGTCGGCCTCCCGCAGGAGGTGATGGACAGCGCCCGCATCGACGGCGCGAGCGAGTGGCAGATGTTCCGGTACATGGGCCTACCTCTGGCCAAGCCGGTGCTGGCCGTGATCGGGCTGTTCTACGGCGTCGGGTACTGGAATGCCTTCTTCAACGCCCTGCTGTACATCTCCGACACCTCGAAGTGGCCCATGCAGCTGGTCCTGCGCACCTACGTCGTCGACGGCAACCAGATCGGCATCCAGGACCTCGGCGCGGAGGTGACTCTCCCGCCGCAGACCTCACTGCAGATGGCGATTCTGGTCATCTCGATCGTGCCGGTGCTGATCGTCTACCCGTTCCTGCAGCGCCACTTCGCCAAGGGCATGCTCACTGGCGCCGTCAAGGGCTGACCCCGCACCAGAAGACACCCCCGATCCGGCCGCCTGACGGCCACGACCGACAAGGAGCACCACCATGTCTGAACCCATCATCGCCCGACGCCGTCTGCTGCAGGGCACTCTCGCCATGGGTGGCCTCGCCGCCCTCGGGCTCACCGGCTGCAGCAACGAGGGCCGGGGTGGAGCCGGCTCACAGGCGGAGAACAACAGCGTCGAGTTGCCCACCTATATCCCGTACACCGGCTTCGAACCCGATTTCAAGGGCGAGGACGGCGTCAGCGACACCGTGCTGCACTACCCGGCCGATCCCGTTGCCGTGACCGACGGTCCACCGGGAGACGGCGAGGACGTCGGCGTCTTCGCCGTGACCAACACCCCGGTGCCGCCGTCCATGGACCAGAACGCCTACTGGCAAGCGCTGAACGAGCGCCTCGGGTTCACCCTGGACGTCTCCCTGGTACCGAGTGGCGACTTCACCGACCGCTTTCAGACGACGGTCGCCGGCGATCAGCTTCCGGACCTGTTCACCTACTTCCCAGGTGGCATCCCCGGGCTGCCGTCCCTGCTGCAGGAGCGTGCTGCCGATCTCACCGACCTCCTCAGTGGGGACGCCATCCAGGACTACCCCTTCCTCGCCAACATCCCGACCGAGAGCTGGCAGTACTCCATCTACGGCGGTCGGATCTACGGCGTCCCGATCGCACGTGGCGCACAGAGCAGCCCGGCGCTCTACCGGCGAGATGACGTGCTCGAGGAGCAAGGTCTCGATCCCGAGGTTCAGAGCTGGGCCGATCTGGTGACCATCTTCGAGGAGCTGACCGGGGGCAACACCTGGGCGCTGTCGAACGTTCCGATGCAGCTGATCCGGCAAGCCCATGGCATCGCGAACGGCTGGGAGCTGGGCTCTGACGGCATGCTGGTGAGCACCAACGAGGACGAGCGCCAGCTCGACGCTCTGGAGAAGGGCCGGGAGCTGGTGGAGAAGGGTGTGGTGCACCCGGACACCACGTCGTCGGACAACCAGCAACGGCAGGCGTGGGTCGTCGGCGGCCGCACGCTGTTCTTCGAGGGCACGTACGCCGCCTGGTCGAGTCTGGCGGCCCGGCCTAATGCCGGCCAGATGCGTCTCGGCGTGATGGTTCCGCCCAAGGTCGACGGCGGCGGAACCATGCCGATCTGGCTGGGACCGGCGACTCACAACCTGACCGGCATCAGTATCGGTTCCGCCGACCGGGCCCCCGCGCTACTCGAGGTTCTGAACTACCTGGCGGCTCCGTTCGGCAGCGAGGAGCACCTGTTCAAGAACTATGGGCTCGACGGCGAGCACCACACGATGGTCGATGGCGACCCGGTACTCACCGAGAAGGGCCAGAGCGAGACCCAGCTCGGTCTCAAGTACGTCGCCGAAGGACCGTGGGTGAACTACGTGCCCGGCAAGCCCGAAGTGGCCGAAGCACAGTTCGATACTCAGACCGCCCTAGTCCCGACTGCGATCGGCAACCCCGCGTCGGCGTTGTTCAGCGAGACCGAATCACGCAAGGGGTCCCAGATCGGAAGCGCGCTCGGCAGTGCACAGACAGACATCCTGGAGGGACGCGAACCGGTGTCCTCCTGGACCGATGCTGTGGAACGCTGGAAGCGCGACGGCGGCGACAAGATCCGCGATGAACTGACTGAGGCATACGAGCAGAGCCAAGGATGAGCACAGCCATGCGCCCACCGAACATCCTCATCGTGCACTGGCATGACCTCGGGACCTATCTGCCGTCCTACGGTCATCGCGTCGAGGCACCGCACACCGAGGCACTCGCCAGCCAGTCGACGCTGTTCGAGCAGTGCTTCAGCACCAGCCCGTTGTGCAGCCCGGCCCGCGGTGCACTCTGGACCGGTCGCTACCCGCACAGCAACGGACTGCAGGGACTGACGCATCGCGGCTGGGAGTACGGCGAGGGCGAGCGCCCGCTACCGGCGCAGCTCCGGGCCGCCGGGTACCGCACTGTTCTCGCCGGCCTCCAGCACGAGACCCGCGACGTCGGCCGGCTGGGCTTCGACGAACATCTGTCCCGCGGACGCCCGCATGCCGCGGACGTCGCCGAGGCCGCATCGTCGTGGCTCGACGATCAGGGCTCCGGCGACGATCCGTTCCTACTGGTGTGCGGGATGCTCGAGGTGCACCGGGACTGGCCCGCCGACCGGTATCCACCGGCTCCCCTCGATGAGGTCGACGTGCCGGACTATCTCCCGGACAACGAGTTCACCCGGGAGGACCTCGCAGCGTTCGGTGGGTCGATCGCCGTCGCAGACCGCGGTCTGGGCGACATCCTGGCGGCACTGGAGCGCAGCGGTCTGGACGAGAACACCGTGGTCATCTTCACCACTGATCATGGCGCCCCCTTCCCAGGCGCCAAGAGCACGCTGTACGACCCTGGGGTGCACGTCGCCCTGATGATGCGGATGCCGGCGCGATCCGCCGCCCCGCAGCCGCGCCGCGAACCGGGGCTGGTCAGCCACGTCGACCTGGTTCCGACGCTGCTCGAGCTGGCCGGAGCGGACATTCCCGACGACGTCCAGGGCACGAGCTTCGCCGACACCCTCCGGGACGACTCGCCACTGCGGCGGCACGAGGTGTTCCTGGAGAAGACGTACCACGCGGACTACGACCCGATCCGAGCGATCCGGACCGACTCCTACAAGTACATCCGCAACTTCGAGCCTCGGCCCAAGCTCGCGCTGCCTCCCGACCTCGAGTCCTCGAGCACGCGACGCGGGATGGGCGATGCACACCTGGCACCGAGAGCGAGCGAGGAGCTCTACGACCTCACCGCCGATCCGACCGAGTCCACCAACGCCGTCGACGATCCCGCTCTCGTCGAGGTACTGGGCGACCTCCGCGAGCGCCTCGACACTTTTATGACCCTGACCGAGGACCCCTTGCTCCGCGGCCCCATCCCCGCACCGGTCCCCGACGCCTCCGGAGTCGCTCGATGACGATCTCCGCGCGCCCGCGCAGGATCGGTGTGGTCGGATGCGGGGAGGTGGCGCGCTATGGCCACCTCCCGGCCCTCCTGCGAGCCGAGCGACTCGAGCTCGTCGGAGTGTGCGACGTGTCGACCGATCGACTCGCGGCAGCACCGGTCCCGGCGGAGGTGGCACGCTGCACCTCGTTGGACGAGATGCCCGACCTCGACGCGCTGGTGATCACCTCACCGGCCGGCGTGCACGCGGAGCATGTCGCGTGGGCGGCAGGGTGCGGTGTGCCGGTGCTGTGCGAGAAGCCGATCGCGCTGGACGAGCAGGCGGCGGTCGCGATGATCGAGCAGATGGAGGCGGCCGGCGCGGCGCTCTGGGTCGGCTTCACGTACCGGTTCTCGCCGGTCGCGCGGCGGATCCAGGAACTGGTGGCTACGGGAGCGGTCGGCGACGTCCGGTCGTTGCGGATGGTCTACCTCTGGGACCTGCACGGGGCGTTCGAGGACCGGCAGGCACGGACCGGCGTGAACGAGCGCCGGATCGGACGGATGCTTGAGGGTGGGCCGCTGGTCGACTGTGGTGTGCATCAGATCGACCTGGCGCGGTGGTGGCTCGGCAGCGAACTCCATGTCGAGCATGCGCGAGGGATCTGGTTCGACGACCTCGACGGCGTGGACGCCCCCGAACACCTGACCACCCACCTGTCCGGTGGCGGCGCCCACGTCCTCGTCGAGGTGAGCTTCGCCTACAGCCACCGCTCGCCGACGAGGCTGCTGTCGTTCGGCTACGAGGTGATCGGGACCGACGGCGTCATCCGCTACCGCCGCGAGGAGCGAGACTTCGTGCTCGTCGACAGCGCCGGGACGCACGAGCTCGACTGGGCACCGGAGAAGTCGTTCGATGGGATGTACCTGGACCTGGCCGCCGCGCTGCACGGTGAGGAGCACGCCCTGCCGACCGGGCGGGACGGGCTCGCGGCGACGCGGCTTGCGTTGGACGCCACTACCCGGGCGGTCGCGGCACGCTGAACGCACCCGCCGCGCACCATGCGGCGACATTCGGCGGGCCGGCCCTGGTTGGTCAGGAGGTGCCGGCGCCGCCGATCTGGGTGGTGCTCTCCCGGACGACGAGCTCGAACGGCACGGTCTCGTCCACCGGATCGGCCAGGCCGCCGGTGGCGTTGATCTGGGCCTCGAGCATGCGCAGCGCCAGCTCGGCAAGCGCGGACCGGTCCGGGGCGATCGTGGTGAGCGACGGCGTCACCGCCCGGGCGTACGGGATGTCGTCGAACCCGACGAGGGCCACCTCGTCCGGCACGTGCACACCGTGCAGGTGCAGTGCCCGCATCACGCCGAGCGCCACCCAGTCGGTGGCCGCGAAGATCCCGTCCGGGGGCTCCACCTGGGACTCCAGCAGGGTGCGGACCACCAGCTCGCCCTCCTCACCGGAGTTCTCCCGGATCGGCAGCATCAGCTCCGGGTCCGCCGCCAGACCGGCCGCCTCGAGCGCCTGGAGGTAGCCGCGCATCCGCGGGTCGTCACCGATGTTCTCCGAGGAGCCGACCATCGCGATCCTGCGGCGGCCCTGGGCGATCAGGTGCTCCACCGCCAGCTGCGCGGCGGCTGCGTTATCGATCGCCACGTGGTGGGCGGCATCGCCGAAGGTGCGTTCACCGAGCAGCACCAGCGGTGTGGTGGCCGTCCGCTCCTGCAGATCAGAGAGCTGCAACTGCTGTGCACTGACGATCAGGCCGTCGATCCGCTGCGGGAACTGCGCCTCGAGCGCGGCGCGCTCGGCCGCCCGGTCCCAACCGGTCTCGTGGATCAGCACGAACCACCCGCGCGCCTCCGCGTGGTCGATCACCCGCCCGGCGAGGGCGGCAAAGTAGGGCATCTCCAACCGCGGCACCACCAGGGCGATCACCCCGGAGCGCCCTCGCGCCAGGTTTCGCGCGGACAGGTTGGGCCGGTAACCGACTGTCTGCACTGCTGCCAGCACCCGCTCGCGGGTGCTCTCGGCGACGCGAACGTTGCCGTTGATCACGTTGGAGACAGTCTTCATCGAGACGCCGGCGATCTCGGCGACATCGGTGAGGCGAGGCTGCGGTGACCTCCGGTCCTGTGCCACGGCGGTCAGGCTACCCGGTTCATTCCGCGTGAGGCCGTCGACCGGTCAGGGACAGACCAAATCCGACTGTGTCCGGGACAGTAATGGCACCGTCGTGCACGGTGAACGCCTCGGCATCGACCCCGTCGGTACGCCCGGGTACGCCTTCCACGGTCAGCACGTTGCCCAGTCCCGCGGCCAGTTGTGCGGCGTAGGCCGTCTTCACCGGCTGGCCCCAGGCATGGGGCGAGGCCGCTACCCCGATCTCGGCAAGGATCGGCATCACCCGCCGCCAGGCCGTCAGCCCGTACGAGATCACGTCCATCAGCAGTACGTCGACGAGCCCGAGGCGAGCCAGCTCAAGGACCTGCTGCTCGTCCGGTTCGAACTCCCCGTCCGCTACCAGCACGGTCGAGCCGGACTCCCGGAGGTACTCGCGCACCAGTCCGAGGCCGGCCATCTCCTCCTGGAACGGCTCCTCGATCCAGAACAACCCACAGTCGCTGACCGCCCGGAGGTACTCCACGGTCTCAGCGGGGGTGTAGCCGTTGTTGGCATCCACCAGGATCCGCGCGGCCGGGTAGGCCTCGCGCACCGCGCGGGTGACCTCGATGTCCCGCGCGAACCCGGCGCGCCTGTCCATCCACCGGTACCCGCGACCGATCTTCAGCTTGACGGCCCGATAGCCGGCGGCCCAGTCTGCAGCACAGTTCGCCAGTACGGCCGCGATCCCGCGTGGGGTGTCCTCAGGGTCGAGGTCGTCGAAGTAGATCGCACCCGAGTAGCAGGACACCGTCGGCTCGCCGTGCCCGCCGAGCAGTTCGTGCGCGGGCTGAGCGAGGATGCGCGCGGCCAGGTCGTGCAGCGCGAAGTCGAGCGGAGCGGCGGCCGCGTCCAGGACACCCACGGCCGAGTCGAACAGTTCCCCAACCGGCCGGCCCACCCACTGCTGCAACTCGCCGGCGCCGCCCTCCACCAGACCCCAGCCACTATGCCCGGAGTGGGTGCGCAGCGTGATGGCGGTGGTGGAAAAGCCGGAGCCGTGACTGCCTAGTCGGGCGTTGCGGCCCACGGTCCGCGGGTAGCGGACGCCGAGGGTGCTCGGCTCGACGGCGGTCAACCGTTCGTCCGCGAGCCTCGCCAGGGCGGGGCTACTCATCGCTGGCTCGGCTGCGACCCGCCAAGGAGGCGATGCTCTGCATCCCACCGCTGCGCATCCCGACAGCGTAGTGCCAACCGTCCAGCGCGCCCGGTGCGGTGAAGTCGATCCGGCCCTGCGTGGTAGCGGCCCGTAGTCGTGACCAGCCCAGCCCACCGTCGATCCAGATGGCGATCGAGTTGCCGTCCAGTACGAACGCCCACCGGTCCCCTGGTTGGATCCGGTACGGGGTGCAGCAGGAGTTCGTGAGCTCGCCGTCGATCATCAGATCGATGCCGAAGTTCCCACCGATCCCGGTCCAGGCCATCACGTAGTTGTCCTCGTCCTTCAGCAGCCCGTTGAACTGGGCGTCCGGGGTGATGCCGTTGTCGGCGAACCTCCCGTGCTCCACGACGACCACCGCCTGTGATCCCACCGGCCCGGCCTGGTGGGCGAGCATCCCGAAGTAGGGCGAGTCCGCCTGGGTCCGTAGCCTGCCGGAATCGATGCTCACCTCCGGAAGCAGCGGGCTCCCCGGCGGTGAGTGCAGGGTGTACTCGGCGCTGCTGTCGGCGTCGAAGCCATCGATCACCCCGACCTCGGAGTACGCAGCGGGGTCGAAGACCACCGTCGAGGAACCCACGGCTTGGATGGCGTGATCACCCCAGCCCGCGGTAGCAGTGAGATCCACCGCCTCCCCGGAGGACAGCTCAGCGTCGGTCTCGACCGAGAACGCCACGTGCCGCCCCTCGCCTGGTTCCAGGGCCCCGATCGTCGTCGGGTCCTGGGCGCTGGCCGTCCAGCCGGCCGGAGCGTCGAGGCGTACCTCGACGTCCTCGACCTGCTCGGCCGTGTCGTTGACCACCGAGACGACCGCAGTGCCGGACCCGGTCGCCGGCGAGATCTGCGCGCCGGTCTGGTAGACGGACAGCCGAGTGTCCACCCCTTCGTGACTGGGCCGCTCATCGGTGACGCTCACGTCTGAGCTCAGCAGCACCGGCGGCTGGCCGTGACGACCAGACTGGGCGCCGAAGACCGACAACCCTCCGCCGTCACTGGCGAGCCGTACTCTGACCGTGTTCTCGGTGCCGAGCTGTTCGGCGCTGATCGGCACCGCGATCCGGTACCCGTACCGGTTGCCGAAGTCGCCGGTCGGCGTGCCTCGGGACCGCCCGGCCAAGGCCAGCGGGCCGTTCGGATCGTCCGGCAGCAGGACCGCCGGCAACTCCTCGCCACCGACCGAGACGGTGAGGTTCGTCGGGTACCGGCGAGCGCTGGTGATGAGGTTGCGGTCATAGCGCCCGTCCGCCTGGGCCGAGGCCACCTCGAGCACCAGGGTGGCCTCATCGGCCTGCCCGCTGCGGACCTCCTCCGGCACGGTCACGTCGTAGTCGAAGTGGCCGCGGCCGTACCCGGTGACCCAGTCGGAGCTGCCGTGTGTGGCGACCCCACCGGTCCATGCATGGTCGGCGACGTCCGTGGGAGAGAACCCTGCCTCGCTCTCTTCTCCCGGGGTGTCGAAGGTGAGGTACTGCTCGGCGGCGGTCTCGCCGTCGACCTCGATCCAGAACCAGACGTATCCGTTGCGCAGGTGCTCCGGAGTGCTCACCGAGATCGTGCCGGCCTCGGTCACCGTGTACCGCTCCGCGTCGATTCCCTGGGCGCCGCTGGTCACGTCGCCGTGCCAGCGGCCGGCGTCGTCGTAGCCGCCGATCCGCCAGTGCAGCTGCGCTCCGGAGAGGTCCAGGTCGCTGTAGTGGCTGATCCGGACCGGCACGTCGATGCTCTCGCCACGTTCGAGGGTGTGCGAGGTCGGTGTCATCAGAGCGATCGCGTCGTCCTGCTGGAACATCTCGATCGTCCGGGCGTTGCCCTCGTGGTCGAGGAACTCGGCAGCGTTGGGCTGCCGGTCGTAGCGGAACGGGCTCTGCACCTCCTGCTCGGTCTCGGCCAGCTGCACGCCGACGTAGCCGGTCATCTCGGGGTAGCTGCGGAACAGGCTGACGTTGTGCTGGAACTGACCGCTCTTCACGGCGAACTCGGAGTTCAGCCAGGGCTGGCCCTCCTGGACGCCGTCGTTGAAGTTCCAGCTCGAGCCCGGTTCCAGCTGAGCGGCGAACCGGTCGAGCAGGTCTTTCCAGGCATCGTAGGTGTCCAGGTAGAAGTGGAAGTCGTTCAGATCGGTACTGCCCTCGAGGTGCCCGTTCTGACAGCACGGAGAGTTGTCCACGACCAGCCGGGACGGATCGTTCTCCCGGGTCAGGTCCACTATTCGCCGGACGTAGTCGAACGCCTGGGGCGGGATCGGTTGCTGGAACGGCCGGTCAGCCAGTCCCCAGGCCTCGTTGAACACGGTCCAGATCACGATCGAGGGATGGTTGTGATCGCGGTGCAGGGTGTTGGTCAGCAGCTCCTCGTAGAGCCGCTCGGCCTGCGGGTCACCCTGGGACTCCCAGCCGGCGTTGGGCATGTCGTACCAGATCAGCAGCCCGAGCGTGTCCGCCCAGTGGTAGTAGGCCGGTTCGTTGACCTTGAGGTGGTGCCGGACCACGTTGAAGCCGAGGTCGCGGGCGTTCTGCAGGTCCCCCACCATCGACCCCCGCCCTGGGTCTGCCACGGTCCCGGTGTGCAGGTCGGGGCCGGCGGTGACGCCGGTGTAGGTGTACAGCCCCCACGGGTTGTAGCCCTGGTCCAGGACTCCGCGCACGTAGAGGGGCCGGTTGTTCAGGTACAGGTACTGGTACTCCCCCTCCTGCCCGGGAGCCCAGTCTCGTTCGATGCTGCGCATGCCGAAAAACGTCCGGACCCCGTCCTCGTCCAGCAACCTGAAGTCCGCGGTGTACATCGCGGGGTCGTCGATATCCCACAGGTGCGGATTCTCGATCGGCAACCGGACGCTGCCGCGACCATCGGTCAGCGGCACCCGGACCCGGGCGAACACCGTGCGCCCGTCCGGGTCCTTGATCGTCACCGTCACCGTTGGCCGTCCGCGAACGCCTTCGGCGCTCACATCGATCGTCACGAACGCTTCCGACGGCGTTCTGGAGTCTGGCTCGAAGATCAGCTCCGGGGTGACGTGGGTCTGGGTGAGCCGTGCCCCGGGATAGGGCTCGATCCACACCGACTGCCAGATGCCACCGACGTCGCTGAACCACCCCTCGCTGGCTCCTTCGATCGGCGGGTCACCGGTCTGCTTGCCCTGCGGGTAGGGAGTCTGGGCATCGGTGGACGGCGCGACTACCCGGATCGCCAGCGTGTGGGTGGATCCAGGCTCCAGGTCACCCAGGTCGGCGCTGATCTCGGTGTAGCCGTCGCCGGAGTAGGGCAGCACCGGTTCGCCGTCCAGCCAGACAGCGGCGCCAAAGTCCGCGGCGCCGATGCGCAGACGCACAGGTGCATCGCGGGGGAAATCGGCCGGCACGGTGAAGGACCGCTGGTACCAGACCGGGCCGCGGTAGTCGGCGTAGGCGCCGTGAAAGATCTCGGTGGTCGCGAGTTCCTCCTCACCCCAGGCCGCCAGGGACTGATAGCCGAACGGCACTCGGATGGCCCGGCCGAGCCGATGGCCCGGGTCGTACCACTGCTCGGCCTCACCGACGTCCTCCGGGTCGAAGGCGAACGACCAGGTGCCGTTCAGGGAGAGCCAGGCGTCGTCGGTGAACGGCCGGCGGTCCGCGTCCGGGCGGGGGTACTCCCCCCGAGCCGGATCGGTATCGGGCTCCAGCTCCAGGAGCACTGAGTTTCTCACCGTGGTGGAGGTGAAGGCGTAGCCCTCCTTGGCGGCGATCACCAGCGCCGCCTCCGCGGGCACCTCCTCGAGCACGAAGGTGCCGTCCGACTGGGAGGTGGCGACGACGTCGGTGCGAGAGGCGTGCACGCTCGCGCCCTCGATCGGGTCGCCCGTGGTGGCGTCGGTCACCTGACCGCGCACGGTCACCGTTGCGCCGTCCGGTTCGTCGGCGGGCGGCTGCGGTGCGGCGCCAGGCGAAGCACTGGCTACGGTCATCGGAAGCAGCAGTGCGCACACCGCGACGAAGGTCGCCCCTGCTCGGACGGAGTACCTGGCTGATCTTCTCGACATGGTGCCTCTCCAGGCGCGTAGGTGGTTGGCCTCATTGCTTGACTGCTCCAGCGATGCTGTCCACGAATTTCCGCTGCAGCGCGATGAACACGGCCATCACTGGGACCAGCGAGATCATCGCCGCGGCGGCGAGGCCGGACCAGTCGGTGCTGTACTCCCCGACGAACGCAGTCATCCCGACCGCGAGGGTGCGCATCGCCGGCTCGCTGAGAGTGAATACCAACGGGAGCAGGTAGGTGTTCCAGGCGAACAGGAAGTTCAGGATCACTACCGTGGCGGTGATCGGCCAGGACAGCGGCAGCATCACCTGGGCGAAGATCCGGAACGGTCCGGCGCCGTCGATCCGGGCGCTCTCCTCGAGCTCCTTGGGCAGCCCACTGAAGTACCCGGCGTACAGCAGCGTCGCAGCCACCTGGCCGCCTGCGCCGAGGCCGAGGATCACCCCGAGATAGGTGTTCAGCAGGCCGAGCTGGTCGGTCAGCTGGACCACCGGGATGATCGTGTACCCCTCCGGCAGGAAGAAGGTCACCACGAAGACGACGATCAGGACCTTCTTGCCGATGAACTTGTACCGGCCGAGTACGTAGCCGGCGAGTGCGCTACGGACCACGATGAGCAGCACGGTGCCGCCGGTGATGATCACCGTGTTCAGGAAGTAGCGGTCGAAGCCGACGGTCGTCCAGGCCCTGGCGTAGTTCTCCCAGATCGGCTGATCGGGCAGCAGACCCAGACCGGAGCCGAAGATCTCCGGCTGGGTCTTCAGCGATGCCGAGAGCAGCCAGATGAACGGGTAGATCCACATCACGCCGAGCAGTAGCAGGCCAAGGAAGGTCATCGTGTTCCCGGGCCGAGCGAACACTCGGCGCCATCCTTGCGCGCGGGCGAGGCCGCCGGCCACCGCGCGCCTCATTTCATCCCTCCCGTCGCCCGGCGCGCCCAGCGCAACCCGACTGCCTGCGCCACGGCCAGACCCATCGTGATCAGTCCGAACAGCACCGCCGCTGCCGAGGCGTAGCCGAGCTGCGGGACGCTGGCGCCGAAGGCCGTCCGGTAGATGAAGATCTCGATGACCTCCGAGGAGAAGGCGGGCCCTCCTGCGGTGAGCGTGTACATCAGGTCGAACACGTTCAGCGCACCGACGGTGTCGATCAGGGTGATGATCACCAAGAAGGGCACGAGCAGCGGCAAGGTGATGTACCGGAACTCCCGGCCGGGACCAGCGCCGTCGAGCATCGCTGCCTCGTGCACGTCCTGTGGGATCGTCTGCAGTGCGGCGAGCCAGTAGATCATC
The DNA here is from genome assembly GCF_008000995.1 of Ruania zhangjianzhongii. Taxonomy (NCBI): domain Bacteria; kingdom Bacillati; phylum Actinomycetota; class Actinomycetes; order Micrococcales; family Ruaniaceae; genus Ruania; species Ruania zhangjianzhongii. Next base: position 416,479 of record NZ_CP042828.1, on the reverse strand, counting down.
GTGATCCCCAGCCATTTCCAGACCCAGACCGCAGCACCGGCGAACAGGGAGGTGCCAGTGTCGGCGACGAAGTTGACTGGCGAGTCCAGTAGTCCGGACTTGACCAGCGCGAGGCTGATCGGCCCGCCGCCGTCGAGCAGCAGCGTGAAAGCGACGCCGATGATCGCCCCGGTGGTGACTACCGGCAGGAAGAACAGCGTGCGCAGCAATCCCTTGAACGGTGTCTGTTTCCGGTTCAGCAGGATGGCGAGGAACAGGGCGAGACCGACCCGCAGGGGAACGGCGGCCACCAGGAACACCAGCGAGTGCCGGAAGGAGTTCCAGAACAGTCCGTCGGCGAACAGCAGCTCGAAGTTCTCGATGCCGATGAAGGTGCCCTGATCGGCGAAGCCGGGCCAGTCCAGGAGGGCGAACCACCACGAGGCGACGAGCGGGTACACCGTGTACGCGCCGTAGCCCAGCACCGTCGGCAGCAGGAACAGGTAGATCCACCAGTCCTTGCGCAGCCGGCGCAGCACACCACCGCTGGTGCGGGCCGTCGCCCCTGGGGGTTCAGCCAGGCGAGTCGGGTCAGCCGTCATCGTGCGTCGTAGTCCTCGATCGCGTAGTCGGACTCGGGCTCCCAGTTGGAGAACACCCAGGCATCGAGATCAACGTCGATGCCCTCTTCCTGGACCGCAGCCAGGGCGCGGTCCCGCTCGGCACTGATCGCGTCCCGGTAGGTGGTCAGCTCGCTGGCGACGTCGATGTCCTCCCCGCTGAGCGCGGACTGCAGGATGATGCCGAGGTCGCGGTCGATCGGGCGCATCTCGGCGATCACCCGCCAGGCCTCCGGGTGACCGATCGCCGGTGCCGGTGCGATCCGGACGTCCTCGGCGAACCGGGCGACGCAGTCCTGGTAGGCGGGGTGCACATCAGCGGTCTCGACCGCCTCCAGCAGCGCCGGCGGCTGATCCATAGCACCGGCCAGCGCTGCCTGGAACTCCGCACCGGTCATCTGCAGGAGGATGTCGGCCGCAACCTCGGGCTGGCCGGAGTCCACCGAGACCCAGAACACGCCACCGGCCGGCGCGGCGCGCACGGACCGGCGCTCAGCGTCCGGTCGCGGGATGGACCAGCAGCCCAGGCCGCGGTCCACGATCTCCGGGGACTCGGTAATCAGGTCGCCGATGAACCACGGTCCCCACGGAAAGATCGCTCCTTCGCCGGCTGCCCAGCGAGCGAGCGCGTCCCGCGGGATCATCGCCGCAGAGGCCGGGTGCACCAGCCCGTCCTGTTGCAGTGCCAGCAGGAACTCCACGGCCGCCACGAACGCGTCGGAGTCCTGGATGTACTCGCCCGTGCGCCAGTCGATCTCCCCGGGCGCACCTGCGGTCATCGCGAGCTGGTTCACCACGGTGCTGAGGTAGCCGGGGTTCTGCGCCGGGATGAAGATCCCGAAGGCGTCGGTAGTGTCATTCACCTGGCGCGCCACCGCGCGCAGGTCATCCCAGGTGACCGGCTCGTCCTCCGGGTCGACGCCGGCCTGGGTGAGCAATTCGGTGTTATACCAGGGGATGGTCTGGTGCTGGCGCGCGGAGAACAGCGGCACCGAGTAGACGGCGCCGTCGAACCGGTGCATGCCGTCGAAGATCTGGTCGGCCACCGGGCTGGACTCGATATCGACGAACTCGCTGATCGGCTGGAACCAGTCCTCGCTGACCAACGCCGCTGGCGCCGAGTCCAACCCGACCAGAGTATGCACATCGGGGAGCTGATTGCTCCGACGCGCTACCTGCAGTGCTTGCCCGAGGTCGGCGGCGGCGAGCTGGCGCCGCTCGATGGTGACGCCGGAGTGCTCGGCCATGTAGGGGTCGAACAGGTCCTCCTGGAGCATCTGGGTCAACGGGCGGAACTGGTCCCACCACTGGATCGTGCCGTCCCCTCCGCCTTCACCGTCCTCCTCCGATGCGCTCTGACCACCACCGGTACAGCTCGCCAGGACTGCTGCTAACGCACCGCTTCCGGTGACTCCGAGGAACCGTCGGCGATCGAGCGAAAGCCATTCGGGGACGCTGGATGTGGGGGTTTGCCGTGCACTCATGAAGACTCCTTCGTCTCTGGGGCGCGGGCCGCAACCCGCACTCCTCGTGGGTTCAGGCCCAACGCCAGTTGTGGGCCCGGACGTTCGGGGTGTAATGCCCTTCAGGCAGGTCGTCAGCGGCGCGCATCAGCCACTGGACGAGCCTGCGGTAGAGAGCCTCGCGAACCTCGCGGTAGGCGGGGTCGTCGCTGAGGTTCTCGGTCTCGGCGGGATCGTCGGCTAGGTCGTAGAGCACGTCCTCACCGCGATCGTCGACGATCAGCTTGAAGCGGCCTTCGACGACCATGCGCATCTCACCGCTCTGGGTGACGCTGTTCAGCTCGTCGAAGGTGGAGCCCTCGTAAGGGAAGTGCAGCGGCGGGCGGTCGTGCTCGGTGTAGGAGACGCCGCCGTAGCCTGCTTCGCCGAGGACGCTGCCGAACTCGGTGGCCGGGGCTTCCAAGCCCCGCAGCAGAGGAGCCAGTGACCGGCCCTGCACTCCGGCGGGGATCGGCTCCTCCAGCCACTCGGCGATCGTGGGGAGCAGGTCCACCATGGAGACGAGCTCGGTGCGGTGCTGGGAGGTGATCCCGGGCCCGCTGATCGCGAGCGGGATGCGCATCAGTGCGTCCGGCATCCCGGCGCCCTTGCGCTGCAACCCGTAGTCACCGAAGTAGTCACCGTGGTCGCTGAGGAAAAGGAACACGGTGTTCTCGGCCCTCTCGCCGAGGTGGTCCAGGAGCCGGCCGATCTGGTCGTCGATCAGGCGGAGCATGCCAAGGTAGTTCGCTCGGTAGCGCCGCCACTCCTGGTCGAAGCCGGGCCGCTTCTCCTCGATCAGCCGGTGCAGCCAGCGGTAGCGCCAGCCGAGCCGCTCCAACGCCTCCGGACCGGCGAGCCGCTCGGGAACCTCGGCCTCGTCGAACATGCTGAAGTACGGCTCAGCAACCTGATACGGATTGTGCGGCTCCGGGAAGGACAGCCAGAGGAAGAACGGCTGATCCTCCTCGTCTGCGACCGCGTCGATCGCACCGTCGACGATCCGGTAGGGCAGCTGGCTCTCCACCGGGAACGGTGTGGGCTCCTCCGAGACCGAGTGGTCCAGCTCGCTCAACCACGTATCGAAGGCGGCGTGCTGTTGCCCGGCCTGAGGACCGCCGTCGTGCAGGAACGGGCCGTGGAAGGTATCGAAGTCCTCCGGCCCGGGATGCATATGCGGCTTGCCGCTGAAGTGCAGTGCGTAGCCGGCGCCACGGAGCACATCGAGCAAGTCGGTGGCGTACTGGGCGTGCCGGCCGGTGCTGTTCTGCCGCACGTGGTGTGCGCTGGGGAACCGGCCGGTGAGCAGGCTGGTGCGGGCCGGCACGCAGGCCGGGGAGCTGGTGTAGGCGCGGTCGAATCGGACTCCGTCGGCCAGGAGCGCGTCGAGGCGGGGCATCGTGTCCGGGCCGCCCTCACCGCCGGTGAGTCCGGCCCGCTGCTGATCGGTCATCACCAGGACGATGTTCGGCCGCGTGCTCGATGTCATGAACGCCTCTGTTCCCTCTTCCGGCGCGCGCATCGCACCCCGTTCGGTCCAACCTCGGACCCTGTCTGTCCGGTTCTGCATCGAAACATTACAGCGCTGTAATCTGATTTGTCCAGAACTTCGCGGCAGAACGTTCTAGCGCTTACTTCGGCAGAGCTCCGCGGCTCCCGCACATCGACCCGCACAACTCGACCCACACCCCGCCTCACCACTCTCGCCGTCGCACTGCTCCCGTGTCATCGTTGACTGATGGCCAAGCTCACGATCGCCGTGGACGACACCACACTTCGTCGCGCGCGGGTGCGGGCGGCCCACCAGGGCACGTCGGTGAACGCGGTGCTGCGCGAAGAGCTCGCCCGTTACGCGTCGAGCGGCAGTACATACGCCGCCGATACCTTCCTCGCGATCGCCCGATCGGAGCCGGGAAGCAGCGAGCCCGGACCACGCTGGTCCCGCGACGAACTGCACCTGGAACGGCTGGAGCACGAGTGACCGAGCCGCAGTTGCTCGTCGACTGACCGCTCCGGGCAGCATCCACAGCCCGTTCCCACCGATGTGCCCGTTGCCGCACACTGGTGTCCATGACGGATCGCACCACGCTGCGCGCCTGGCTCGACACCCTCGATTCCGACCAGCTGGAAACAGTCCTCGAGCACAGCCCGCTCACCCTTCGTGGTGCACAGGTGCGGGACCTGGACGAGCTCGCGATGCGGTTGCAGCACCCGTCGATGGTCAGCCAGGCGGTGATGAGCGCCCCCGCACCGCTGCTGCAACTGGTAGAGACCGCGAGCGCCCTCGGTGAGGCCGCCACCCTGGACCGACTGACTGAGCTGCTCAGCACCGGCGGCGCGGTCCGGGAGGCACACCGCGCCCAGGTCGAACACTGGCTCGGCGTGGCAACGGCAACCGCCCTGGTCTGGCTCGACGGCGAACATGTCCGGGTGAATCCCGGCCTGGACCAGCTGATCGTCGGACCGCTGGCCCTGTCCCGACCGGTGCGAGCCGTTCTGGCAGAGGAGACGACTGACAAGCTGCAGCAGATCCTGCGCGCCTGGGAAGTGAAGGCACCCGCGCGCAAGCCCGAGAGGATCGCTGCGGTGCGCCGTTGCTTCGCCGATACCGCAGCCCTGCGCCGTATCGCCGGCACCGCCCCGGAGGATGTCTTCACCGCACTCACCGCGCACGTGACCAAGCGCCTGGCCGAGTCAAGCACCGTCACCTCCTCGGACCTGACCGCCGAGGACTTCGAGGACGATTACACCTTCGACCCCCACACCTACGCCGCAGAGAAGGCGATGTGGCAGTGGGCCGCCTCCGCGGGGCTGGCCTTCGGCTACACCGGATTCGGTTTCGTCTACGAGGCCGAGCTGCCCACCGAGGCGTACCTGGCGCTCGCGCCACCAGAGTTCCGGGTCGCGTTTGCCCCGGACACCCCGGTGGTGGCCACCGTCCCGGCACCTGCGGAACAGGTGGAACGCAGCTATGCGGCGGCGCTGTCGGAGTTCCTCGGCACGGCGATGGCGATCCTCGAAGGGATCGCGCGGCAAGGCCTGAAGGTGAACAAGAGTGGCGGTGTCGGCGCCCGTGAGCTCGCCCGGTACGCCAAACAACTAGGCACCGAGGTGACCACTCTGCGGCTCACCCTCATACCTGGCCGCCACGCTGCACCTGATCAACCAGACCGGCCCCACCCAGCTGTCCACCACTGACGATTTCGACCGGTGGCGGCACAACTCACCCGCCCAGCGGGCCACCGACCTGGTGTCCGCCTGGCTGCCGATGAGCCTGGCGCCCACCCTGGAGCGCGATCCGGACGGGACCTATCTGACGGCGTTCGGGCGGGCGCCGGCGGACTCCGGGCTGCCGGTCGGTCTCGTGCTCTGCCGGCTGCTCTCCACCCTCCCCGGCGAGGGTGTCGTCTCCGCCGACGATGTCGCCGCGCTGCTCCGCTGGTATCACCCGGTTGCCAATACGGTGCCCGGCTCCATCGAGCACACCTGGGCCGAGGCGCACCAGCTCGGCCTGTTCGCCGACGGCGCGCTCACCCCGCTGGGCGCCGCAGTCTCCACGGGGGATAACGAGGCCGCGACCGAGCTGCTGGACCAGGTGCTGCCCGCGCAGAGCAACCAGGTGATGTTCGGTTCCGACCTGACGATCGTGATCCCAGGAAGTCCGGACCCGGCCGCTGTAGACCTGCTCGACGTTCTTGCTGCCCGGGAGGGCCACGGAGTGGTGGGGACCTGGCGGGTGAGCGAAGGATCGGTGCGTGGCGCGCTCGACTCGGGCTACGCCGTCGAGGATCTGATCGTGGCGCTGCGCCGGCTGGCCGGCCAGGACCTGCCGCAGGCGCTGGAGTACCTCCTGCGGGATGTCGCCCGGAAGCACGGGCACTTGGAAGTGCGTCCTGCCGCGGCGGTGATCACCTCGGCCGATGAGCCGCTGCTGGCCGAGGTGGTGGCATCGAAGAGCGTCCGCACCCTGGGCCTGAGCATGGTGGCGCCCACCGTGGCGGTCTCCGATCGGCCGGTGGAGCAGGTGCTCGCCTCGTTGCGTAAGGCCGGGTACCTGCCGGTGGAGATGGACGACGGCGGCGCTCCGGTGGTGCAGCTCCGTCGCCCGGCCGGCATGGCCGAGTCCGGCGAGCCGGCTGAGCCAGGCGACACGTCCGGTCCGGGCGCGGGACTCGATGATCTCGACGAGGTGGACGAGCCCGCCGAGGACGATTTTCAGGCGACCGTCGAGGATTTCCTTGCCTCGATACGTGGCGAACAGCAGCCGTCGCGGCCGCGACCAGAGCCGGAGACTGCTGCCGAGGTCGCGCAGCGACTGATCACCGGAGCCGGCGCACCCGACACTCCCGGCGAGGAGGGAGGCCTGGAGCAGCAGATCGCTGCCGATGCCCGGCACCTGACGTCGGCGGAGGTGCACGAGCTCGCCGACGCGGTGCAGCAGTCCCGACCGGTGCAGATCCGCTACCGCTCGGCCGCTGACGGAGTGAGCATGCGGGTGGTGTCAGAGTTGGAGGTGCTGGGTGGGCACTTGGCCGGCTACTGCCACAGCAAACAGGGCGACCGCACCTTCCGCCTCGATCAGATCCTGGCCGTGTCACCGGCGCCCTTCTGACCCGCGACGCATCATCGCCCACGAGACAGTGCCGACCCTGACGTGGTGAGCGTCGAGCAACTCACCCAACTGCAGCCGCAGCCTTCATCCCGGCGACGGTGCTCGCGGCGCGGTAGCCGTCCGGCACTCCTTCCACCAGCGCGACCGCGCCCTCGGAGTGGTCCGCGCGCAGGGCGAGGATCGCCGCGTACTCGGCGGAGTCGTACCAGGCCCGCGCGGCGTCCAGGGACGGGAAGCCGATGATCACCAGGTCGCCGGGCCAGACGCCTTCGACGACGTGCGGCGACGTGCCATGGATGACCCACTCGCCGCCGAACGGAGCGAAGGTGGCCTCGATGGTCTCCATGTACTGCCAGATCTCCGGGCCGAGCTCGACGTCGCGAAGCAGGGCCACGGCGTAGCCGCGGGGTGTCGCCACGTTCTGAGCCATCACATCGTTCATCGCTACTGTCCTTCCGAGGAGGCCCGCGGTGCTGCGGATCTGGTCAGCGTGGCAGTCTGGAGTCGGGCTGGCGATGACCTCTGAGGTCATGGCCGCCGGGACCGAGGAGCCCCTGCGGTGCGGTTCCAACGCATGGGTGCGTCGGAATCACACCGGAAGAGCCCTGCGGGCGGGGCTATGCCCGCTCACGCGGCGCGGGTGTACTGCCCGCCCGCTGGGATGTCCGAGTCCGGGCCGACGAATGCGCCCGGGCGCAGCTGCGCACCCGCGCCGATGTGGCTGCGGCTGCCGATGCGCGCACGCTCGCCCACCACGGCGCCCGGGCCCACCCGCACGGCGGTCTCCAGATAGGCGCCGGCCCCGACCTGCGCCCCTGGCTCCAGCCAACACCCGGCGCCCAGGCGTGCCTCGGCGCCGACGCTCGCGCCCTGGTCGATCCAGGCGTTCTCCTCGATGCGTGCGCTCGGGTCCACGGCGGAACGGGTCGCGACCATGCCGCCGCCGTTCTCGTGCCGGCGATACCGGACGATCGTGCCGTCGTCGAGTTCGAGCTCCTCGTACTTCTTCCTGGCCATCGGCACCCCTTCCTTCGATGATGTGTGCACTGAATGACATAACACCGTCGGCTGGCACTGCATTCCCGATCGGCGACGCCGACAACGGATGCCAGCAGTGTCGCCGCGCGACCAGCTCCTGACACCCCTGCTCGGGTTATCGTGATCAAGTGATCTCACCCATCGCCGCCGCCCGCGCCAAACTGGCGCGCTCGCTGCGCGACCGGGTCGCCGGGCCGCAGGCCGAGCGCCGCTCGAAGGCGATCTGGCTAGCGCCCGGCGAGCGGCGGTTCGCCCCGGATGCCCCGATCTGCCGGGTGCAGGGACATGCCGCGATGTATCCCGGCGGTATCCGAGCACTGCTCCTGCAGGCATTACACCCGCTGGCAATGGCCGGTGTGGGCGAGCACTCCGGCTACCGGGACGACCCGTGGGGCCGACTGCAGCGCACCAGCGAGTTCCTCGCGATGACTACGTTCGGACCCGTGGACTCCGCCGAGCGGATGCTGGACAAGATCAACCGGATCCACGAGACGGTCTCCGGCACCGACCGCGAGGGCCGGCCCTACTCGGCGACCGATCCGCACCTGCTCGCCTGGGTGCACGTGGCGGAGATCGACAGCTTCCTCACTGCACACCAGCACTACGCTCGCACGCCGCTCACCCCGGCCGAGGCGGACCGGTACGTGGACCAGACTGCGTATGTGGCCACCCGACTCGGGATCACCGACCCGCCACGCACGGTGACCGAACTGCACGTGCAACTGGCGGACTACCGCCCCGAGCTGGAAGCATCCCCGGGCGCACTGGACGTGGTGCGCTTCCTGCTCCGCGAGCCACCCCTCCCCCGCGCCGCCCGCCCCGGCTTCGCCCTGCTCGCCGCGGGTGCAGTCGGCCTTCTGCCCGGCTACGCCCGGGACCTGCTCGGACTGCGGCTGCGCGGCCCGCTGCGGCGGGCGGACACTGCGGTGATGCGCAGGATGGCAATCCCGCTCGGCCAGCTGGGCACCTCGGTGGTGGGGTGGGCGACCGGCGACCCAAGCGAGATCCGGAACCAGGCAGGCAGCGTGGCGCCGGTGACCCCGGGCTGAGCACGAGCTCGGACCAACAGGCCGCGGCCGGTGAGCTGCCCGGCTCTTCGCCCGTACGCCCAGCATTGCGGTAGGACGGGCTATCACCCCTATCCACGTCTCCCCGGACGTCCGCGCCCTGGGCGCCGCCTTCGCCGGTTATCCACACCCACCCTCACGCCCTCAGCCAAGGTCCGGCACGCTGGAGCGATGAGCAAGAAGAAGCGTCGCCACCACAATCGGCAACGTCCCTCAGGCGGCGGTAACCGCCGGCCCAGCAGCGGAACCCGGCCGCGTCCGGAGCCTCGCTCCGGCCAGCTCACCAGCCCCGCCACCGCGGGTGCTCAGTCCGGCGCCAGCGACCAGTCCGGCAACGCGGCCGCTCAGCTCCAGGTCATGGTCGGGCTGATCACCACCGGCACGCTCGATGCGCATCTCGGCACGCTGCAGGCGGCCATCAGCAAGCGTCACCAGGACCGCAGGCGGGACGCGTCCAACCAGGCGGCTGCACAGTTCCAGATTGGTGACCGCGTTGCGCTCACCGAGGGCATCCGCCCCCTGTACCTGCAGGGCGCGACGGGCACCGTGACCGGCTGGGCCCACCACAACGCGATCGTCCACCTGGATCACCCCACCGGCCGCTTCCCGGGTGGCGAAATCCGCTGCCCGCCGCTGGGCCTGCGGCGCCTGATCGACTAGCCCGCCTCGGCACGCCTACGGGCCGCACCACCCCAGCCGCTTGGCGAAGTCACCGAGGAACTCCTGGCGGTACGCGCTGATCCACCGCGCCCCGGGCCACGGCCCGATCGCCTGGTCGGGGTCGGGGTCATCGCTCCACCACCGGGGGTGCCGGGTCGATGCCGTCGCAGCGGTGGCCACGCTCGGAAGCACTGCGGTCAACGAACCGGCCAGTCCGTCCAGCTCCGCGTGCGAGCTCTGCACCCGGTAGGTCACCACGCCGGCGTGGTACACGCTCAGCCGGAACCGTAGCTGCTCTCCCTCGTCGATCCCGGCCGGGAACGGTCCCTGCATCCGCTCGTCCACCACCAGCCGGGCATGGTCGGCCTCGGAGTAGTCCGCCGACTTCAGCAGCGAGATCTCCACCACGGCATTGACCTCGACCAGATCATCGATCGTCGTCAGCCGGTCGAAGGTCCGCTTCCGACCGGCCCAGAGCGGAACGAACTTCCCGCCCCAGCTCGGGACCGCCGGGTCCCGGGGACCGTGCAGCAGCCAGGTGACCGTCGGCGAGTCGCCCATCTTCAGCTCGGGCAGCTGTGCGGCGAAGAACGCCCCGAGGGCGCCGTTCCCGGCTGCGTGCCGGCGGACGAACTCCGCGTTGTCCGGGCCCTCCGGATCCTCCGGGTGCTGCTCGAAGAACCCGCGATAGGTCGAGTTCGACTCGATCATCCGCAGCGTGGGGTGCTGCTGCTCGAGATAGTCGTAGGCGTTGACGCTCCACATCGTGTTCGGCCCGCCGATGTAGTGCACCCGGAGGCGGTCAGCGATGTCGGGGGCGTCGTGCAGGGCCTGGGCCACGTCGTCCAGACCGCCCCAGACCAGTACCTCGAGAAGGCGAGGATCGCCGTCGCGCGCTCGTTGGACGATCCACTCCGACCCCTCGGTGGCGCCGGTAGCGCCCGTGTGGTCCGCCAGGTGCTCGGAGCCTTGTTTGACGACCGCGCGCAGGGCCGCCGGATCGGGGTAGTCGGCGTGCCGGCGGAGCTGGTCGAGATCATGCGCGTAGTGGTCGATCACGCGGTGGATGTCCGCCGCCCGGCCCTTGCCGTAGGGGGAGGCGATCAGCCCCTCGATGTCCAGGACGTCCGCGTACAGCAGCAGGTGAACCATAGACTGGAAGTCATCCGGGTCCGTGCCGCCGATGTCGGTACTGACCAGCACGCGCGGGCGGGAAGCGGGCATCGGCGGACCTCTCCTCGCCGGATCTCAGCACCGGGCAGCAGCCATCCTAGGCCAACGGCGCGCCGTCAGTCCTGAGTGACTGAAAATGCATCGCTGCCCGACGGCGGAGCATGCGTGGCGTTGTCTGGTCGCCCCGGGTCGGGGTCGTCTCAGGCCGCGGGCGGCTCGCCGGTTCTCCCGTCCAGGTCGGACAGGTCGAGTACGAAGCGGAAGCGCACGTCGTTTCGCCGCAGCCGGTCGAGTGCCGTGTCCACGCGAGCGGAGGGGAGCACTTCGACGTCAGCGCCAATACCGTGGTCGGCGCAGAATTGGCGCATCTCGGCCGTCGCGGGGCGCCCACCGCTGCCAGCGGAGCTGAGCTTCTTCCGGCCAAGGAGCAGGTCCATCACCTCGGCACTGACTGGGCCCAGATATCCCAGGAGGCTCAGCGTGCCGTCCATCGCCACCACCTTCAGATAGGGGGCGAGGTAGTGGGGTGCAGAGATGGTGTCGATGACGACGTCGTGTTCCCGGCTACTTCTCCAGTCAGGCCGGGCTGGGGACGTTCCGGCCGTGGCCGATCGAGATGACCGTGATGGCTGTCGATCGTGGCCGCCACTCCGCTATCGACGGCGGCGGTTAGTCTCGTGCGCGCATCGGGCGATAGCTTTCCAATCATTCCGGGAATTAACAAAACAATTCGCGCAACGACGATTGGCGAACGTTGATGTGAGCGAAAATCGGCGCAGCATCGCCACACACACGGAGGTCCGTGGTTGCGGCTACCACGTAGTACCGACATTCTGCGGGCGAAAGCAGGCCATCACCATGATTCTGTGGATAAGTGGTGGACGGTCCACAGATTCAACACGCACGCGTGTCCACCCCACACAACACCAACTTTCTCGTAGAATGGATGTACGAGCACATGGCAGAGCAGCCCATAAGGAGGTGAGCAACGGTGACGGACTCCACGATGAGTGCCGACGTCCTGCATGGCACACCCCTGGGCGAGCTCATCGAGGCCGATCTACCCACCCGCCTCGCGGCCCTGGAAGCCCTAGGCACTGCGATCACCGCCGGCGACCTCCAGGACGAACGTGACCTGCACACCGGACCCGAACTCGGCGTGGCGAGCGTGCGAGTGCACCGCCTGTGCACCCGGCTGACCGGCAAGCGCTACCAATGGCTGACCGTGGAGGAAGCAGACGGGCGGTGGGCCACCACCGCGTTCCACCCCCGCACCTATGCCTCGCACGTTGCCCACACCCATGGCATCTCCTACGCCAACGCGCGCCGCAGTGTGCGCCTGGCCCGCCAACTACGCGATGACATCCCCCGCTTCGGCGCCGCCCTACGAGCCGGACAGATCGGGCCCGACCAGATCGACGCCCTAGCAACCACCGCCCTGACCTCACCAACCCGCATCGCAGCCCTCGCCGAACCCATCACCACGGATGCCACGACCGCGGAGAGTCCGGGGGCAGGTGAATCCGACGCCGACGTGGAAGCGGACGAGACCGGGAACGCGGCCGGCGACGAGGCCGGGAACGGAACCGTGGATGAGACTGGGCGCGAGGAGGCAGCCACCGACAACACTGCTCAGACGGTGGAGGACTTTCTCCTCGCGCAGGCCCAGGACATGCGGGTGGACCAGATCCGCCGGCTCGGTAAGCACTTCGCCCAGGTCGCCGACCCCGAGGCCGATGAGCGCGGCTACCGCCAAGCCAAAGAACGCGAATACCTCGAACTAGCCCGCACCCTGGACGGCTGGCACCTGTCCGGCTTCCTCACCGAAGAGAACGGACGCCTGGTGCGCGCCGCCATGGACGCCGTCATCACCCCACCCGCGCCCGATGACCAGCGCACCGGCGACCAGCGCCGCGCACAAGCCCTCGCCGACCTCGCCCACCTCGCCCTCGACCAAGGCCTGGCCGGAACCCACGCCTCCGTCCGACCCCACCTCGGCGTCCTGATCAACCCCACCGACCTCGACAGGCTCCTCCGCCAAGCACGCGAACACACCACCGCGCCGACAGAACAAACCCCCTGCTCCACTCCCGCCCCCGGTGACAGCCGCTGGGACACCATCCCGCTACACAACCTGATCGGCATCGACTGGGCCACCCAACTCAACAACCAGCCACCAACCTTCGACGACGGCACCGGCCCCGTCCCACCAGCACTACTACGCCGACTCGCCACCTGCGGAGACCTCTACCGCGTCCTGTTCTCCCCCGAAGGCGAAGTCATCAACCTCGGCCGCACCCGCCGACTCTTCACCCCAGCACAACGACGCGCGCTCATCGCCCGCGACCAAGGCTGCACCTGGCCCGGCTGCACCGCACCACCAGCAATCTGCGAATCCCACCACGCCCGCATCCACTGGGCCAACGGCGGACCCACCAACACCACCAACGGCGCCCTGCTCTGCTACCACCACCACACCGTCGTCGACGCCCGCACCATCACCATGACCCGACAAAACGGGGTATGGATCTTCACCCACCCCAACGGCACCACCATCAACACCAACCTCGACCCACCAGCCAAGCACCGAGATTGGCCAGACACCGGCTAGCCGTGTCCCTCCCGTCGCGCTGGCGAGGTAGCCGAGTCAGTCGATGTAGCCATGACCATCGGAACGCCTGCCGCCCACAGACTGAGCAGTTGCTCGCGCAATACCAAGACATATAGGCTATGACCGATTCCTATAGGTAGATTTTGGACGCGAGCGGCCACCCCCAGCCCGAGGAGCACGCATGTCTCACATCAGTTCTGTCGACGTCCGGGACGTGCGCTTCCCGACCTCCCTGGACCTGGACGGTTCTGATGCAGTGAACGTCGATCCGGACTACTCCGCCGCCTACCTGACGCTGACCACCTCCGACGGCGAGCAGGGGCACAACCTGGTCTTCACCGTCGGTCGCGGCAACGACATCGTGTGCCGCGCGATGGAGAGCTTCGGCGCACTCCTGATCGGCATGGACACCGAGGCGCTGCTGGCAGATCTCGGCGGCGCGTCCAGGCTGCTGGTGCATGATTCCCAGCTGCGCTGGCTGGGCCCGGAGAAAGGGGTCCAGCAGATGGCAGCCGGGGGCCTGCTCGGAGCCCTGTGGGACCTGAAGTGCCGCCGGGCAGACAAGCCACTATGGCTGCTCCTGGCCGAGATGACTCCGGAAGAGATCATCTCCGCTGTTGACTTCACCCACCTGAGCAATGCGCTCACCAAGGACGAGGCACTCGAGCTGCTCCGCCGCGGCGAGGCCGGCAAGGCCGAGCGGATCGCCGAGCTCCGCGAGCGCGGCTTCCCCGCCTACACCACCACCCCCGGCTGGCTCGGCTACAGCAACGAGAAGCTGGTCCGGCTGAGCAAGGAGGCCGTGGCCGACGGTTTCGAGATGATCAAGCTCAAGGTCGGCGGGAACATTGCCGAGGACCGGGAGCGGATGCAGCTGGCGCGCGAAGCCGTCGGCCCAGACATCCGGATCAGCATCGACGCGAACCAACGATGGGAGGTGGGCGAGGCGATCGACTGGCTCGGCCAGCTCGCGGAGTTCGACCCGTACTGGATCGAGGAGCCCACCTCCACCGACGACATCCTCGGCCATGCCGAGATCCGCCGGGGTATCGCGCCGATCAAGGTGGCTACCGGGGAGGCCGTCGCCAACCGGATCGTGTTCAAGCAGCTGCTGCAGGCCGAGGCGATCGATGTGCTGCAGATCGACGCGACCCGGGTGGGTGGGGTGAACGAGAACCTCGCGAACCTGCTGCTCGCCGCCAAGTTCGGCGTGCCGGTCTGCCCGCACGCCGGCGGTGTGGGGCTGTGCGAGCTCGTCCAGCACTTCTCCTTCTTCGACTACGCGGCCCTGTCCGGCTCGATGGCCGGCCGGGCGATCGAATACGTCGATCACCTGCACGAGCACTTCGTCACTCCGGTGCGGGTGCAGGGCGGGCGGTATCTCGCTCCGACCGAGCCCGGGATCGGCGCGCAAATGTACGCTGACTCGGTCGCCACCTGGCAGTTCCCGACCGGTCCCGGTTGGGCCGGTGCGAAGCCGACAGCACTGAAGGAGTGAACCGGTGATGAGCACGACGACGCCGTCTGAGTTGGACGGGCTGGTCCAGTCCGCGCACACCGCCTATCGAGAGGCGTCCGCCGTCGCTCCGACGGTGCGCGCCGGGTGGCTGACCGCGATCGCCGACGCACTGGACGGCGCCGCCGACGAGCTCGTGCCGCTCGCGCAGGAGGAGACCCACCTGCCGGGGCCGCGGCTGCGCGGAGAACTGACCCGGACCACGTTCCAGCTGCGCCTGCTCGGCGAAGAGATCGCCGCCGGCCACCACCTGGAGGCGACGATCGACCATGCCGACCCGGACTGGGGCATGGGACCTCGACCAGACCTCCGGCGGGTGAACGTGCCGCTCGGCGTGGTCGGCGTCTTCGGTGCGTCCAACTTCCCGTTCGCCTTCTCCGTGCTCGGCGGCGACTCCGCCTCGGCACTGGCGGCCGGCTGCGCCGTGGTGCACAAGATCCACGAGGCACACCAGCGCCTGGGCACCCGGACCGCGGAGATCGTCGTCGCTGCGCTGGCCGGCACCTCTGCACCGAAGGGTCTCTTCGCCGCCGTCACTGGACGCCAGGCTGGTGAGGCGCTGGTGGACCATCCGCTGGTCCGCGCGATCGGCTTCACCGGCTCCACCCGAGTCGGCATGCTGCTCAGCGAGCGGGCAGCGGCGCGGCCCGAACCGATCCCGTTCTTCGGGGAGCTGGGCAGCACCAATCCGGTCTTCGTCACCCGGCGTGCGTGGGAGGAACGCTCCGAGGAGATCATTTCCGGATACGCGGCGTCGCTGACGCTGGGGATGGGCCAGTTCTGCACGAAGCCCGGCCTGCTGTTCGTCCCGGAGCTCGACGACTCGGCGCGCACCGCCCTCGAGGAGACCTTCTCCGCTGCGCCACGGTTCGAGATGCTCAGCGAACGCCTCGCCGAGGGCTACGGAAGTGCTGTCGCCACGGTCGCGGCGACCGACGGCGTCGAGACGCTGATCGACGGCGAGCACGGCCCTGCCCCCGCCCCGAGCCTGCTCCTCACCGGCGCCGACGAGGTCCGCGCCAACCCGGAACTGCTCAGCACGGAGATGTTCGGACCGGCCGGCCTCGTGATCCAGTACGGCGAGGAGGACCGGCTCCCGGAGCTCGCGGCGCTGCTGGACGGACAGCTCACCGCAACGATCCACGGTGAATCCGGCGAACGCCCGGCCGAGCTCGTCGACCTCCTGGTGGCCAAGGCGGGCCGGGTGCTCTGGAACGGCTGGCCCACCGGCGTCACCGTCTCCTACGCGCAACAACACGGCGGACCCCATCCCGCGACCACCGCTCCCGGCACCACCTCAGTCGGGACCGCCGCGATCCGGCGCTTCCTCCGCCCGGTCGCGTTCCAGGACTTCCCCACCGAGGCGCTGCCGGCGGCGTTGCGCGAGGAGAATTCGTGGGGCATCGCTCGCCGAGTCGACGGGCGCTGGCAACCCCGATGACCGGCGAGAGGCTGCGGCGCAACGCCTCGGAGGATGTCTACCACCGGCTCCGTACCCAGATCCTGGAGAATCGGATGGCGCCGGGCGAGCGGATCGGAATCGACGCCGTCGCCCGTGACCTGGGGGTCTCCCAGACCCCCGTACGTGAGGCGATCCGTCAGTTGGAGGGCGACCAGCTGGTCGTACGGGTCCCCGGCAAGGGGTACCAGACCACACCGCTGCTCGACCTCGATGGCCTGCGCGACCTCTTCGAGTTTCGCCTGCTAGTGGAGGTCTGGTCAGCCCGCTCGGTCGCGGTGAACCGGCTGTCGAACCCCGGCCCGGTGCTCGGGGACGAGATCCGCCGGTTCAGCGCACTACAGGGCGATAACGTCGACGTACCGCGCGAGCTGGTCACACACGACACCCGGTTCCACGGCTTCATCCTGCAGGCAGTCGGAAACGAAGTGATCCGTGGCGCCCACGAACAGACGCACACCCACCTGCACACCTTCCGCCTCTACTCCGCCGACGCTGACGGCTCGCTGACGCTCGCCGAGCACGAAGCCATCCAGGCCGCCATCGACGCCTGCGACCCGGACGCCGCAGAGCACGCCATGCGCACCCACCTGACCAACGCCTACGCACGATTCGCCGCGGCGTTCGACACCACGATGCCCGCGCTCCGGGAACAGGATCCGCACCAGGTCTTCTGAGTCAGACGGTCAGGATCGGGCTCACCGTGAACTCGTCGATCTTCGTCATATCCCAGTCGATCCCGAGACCCGGAGTATCGGGGACATAGGCCACGCCCGCCTCCACCTGCACCTCCGTCCTGGTCACCGACCGCAGCTGCGGGATGTGCTCCACCCAGGTGCCCGCCGGGGTGGCGCCGGCCAGGCTGACATGCAGCTCCATCAGGAAGTGCGGGCAGATGTCGATATTCATCGCCTCTGCGGCATGGGCCACCTTGAGCCACGGGGTCACTCCCCCGACCCGAGCGGCGTCGACCTGCATGATGCTCGCGGCGCCGCTGCTCAGGTACGCCACGCACTGCGCGATCGTGTTCAGGGTCTCGCCCACGGCGATCGGTATCCCGGTCTGCCCGGCGAGCCAGGCGTGACCCTCGCGGTCGTCGGCCGGTAGCGGCTCCTCCAGCCAGGCGATATCGAAGGGCTCGATCGCCCGCGCCCGGCGGAGCGCCTCGGAGCGGGTGAACCCCTGGTTGGCGTCGACGAAGAGGGTGAAGTCCTCCCCGACCGCCTCGCGTACCCGCCGCACCCGGCGGACGTCCTCCGGCAGCAACTCCCGGCCGACCTTCATCTTGGCTGCAGTCCAGCCTGCATCCACCAGCGAACGCATCCCGTCGACCAGTTCTGCCTCGCTTAGGTGTAGCCAGCCGTGCTCGGTGTCGTAGGCGGGAATCTGCTGCCGATATCCCCCGGCAGCGATCCACAGTGGCTCCGCGTTCCGCTGGCAACGCAAGTCCCAGAGGGCGGTGTCGACGGCGGCGAGCGCCAACGCGGTCAACGTACCTGGCGTGGTGGCCCGGGTGGAGGACCAGAGCGTGTGCCAGAGCGCCTCGACGGCGCGGGCGTCCGCTCCGATCAACCGGGGCTGGAACACGTCGTGCAGCAGCGCGAGCACCGCCGATCCTCCGGTGCCGATGGTGTAGCTGTACCCGCGGCCGACCAGACCGTCGTCGGTCTCGATCTCCACGAACGGAGTCTCCTGCACCAGGAACGCCTGGATCGCGTCCGTGCGCTCGGTCTCCACCGGGATGTTCACCAGCCGCGCGCTCACCTTGACGATTCGTGCCATCTTCTACTTCCTCTCACGGTCGGTTCTCCATCGCTGCCGAGGACTGCCTACCCGACCCCGAACACCCCAGGCAGCCACAGGCTCAGCGCCGGGATATAGGTGATCGCCAGCAGCACGACCAGCATCGCGGCGAAGAAAGGCATCACGCCCCGCACCACATGGGGTACGGACATACCGGTGACGCTGGAGAGCACAAAGAGGACAAGTCCGACCGGTGGCGTCAACAGCCCGAGCATCAGGTTGAAGATCACGATCGCCGCGAAGTGCAGCGGATCGATACTGAACGTGTCCGCGATCGGTGCCAGCACCGGAACCACGATGAGGATCGCGGAGGTGGGCTCGAGCAGGGCGCCGACGAGGATCAGGAAGACGTTCACCAGCAACAGGAAGACGATCGGATTGTTCGTGATGCTGAGGATGAGCTCGGACACCTCCTGCGGCGCCCGCTCCCTGGCGAGGACCCACCCGAAGAGCGCAGCGGCGCACACGATGAGGAGCACCGATCCGGTGGTCTCGAGCGTGCGGATCGCGACGTGGTACAGCTTCTTCCACGTCATCTGCCGGTAGATCACGGACAGGATGAGGATGTACAGCACGCCCACTGCGGATGCCTCTGTCGGTGTGACGATCCCGCTGAGGATGCCACCGAGGATCACCACAGCGGCCCCCGCCACCGGGATCGCGGCGAGCAGGCTCTTCCCGCGAGCAGCCCAGCTCGGCTTCGGACCGCTGGCCGGCTCCTGCTTCCGGGTGAACCAGAAGACGAGGAGGCACAGCACCAGGATCAGCACCAGCGCCGGCACGATGCCGGTCAGGAACAGCGCCCCGACCGAAAGCCCGGCAGTGACCGCATAGATGATCGCCGGGATGCTGGGCGGGATCAGCGGCGCGATGATCGACGATCCACCGGTGATGCCGACGGAGAACCGCGGGTCGTACCCGCGCTTGATCATCGCCGGCACCTGCACCCGGCCCATCGCGGCAGCGTCGGCGATCGCCGCACCGGACATCCAGGAGAAGCCGAAGCTGGTCGCGACGTTGACATAGCCCAGGCTTCCGCGAATGCGGCCGAGGAACGCGATCGCAGTGTCATAGATGCGATCGGTCGCGCCGGACTGGTTCGCCAGGTTCCCGAGCAGGATGAACATCGGCACTGCCAGCACGGGGAACTGATTCACACCGGCGAGCGTCTGCTGGACAGCGGTGTTCGTCGATGCGGTCTCGTCCAGGAGCACATACCCGACCGCCGGCACCAGTAGCGCGAACGCCACCGGCACCCTGATGAAGAGCAGGAGCAGGAGGGCCCCGACCATGAGCAGCAGCGTCAAAACGCACTCCCTCGCTCGATGCCCTCGAACGCTTCGGGCCTTGCGTCCTTGTACCGAAGGTCCATATAGATGCCGAAGCACGCGTGCAGGCCGATGAGGCCGAACCCGAGCACGGCCGAGCCGTAGACCACCCACATCGGCGTGTTGGTGGCCGGTGACGTGACATCCGCCAACTGATAGGCCGCCGTCGTGGCGCCCGTGGCCAGGACGGCGCAGATCGCCACCACGATGACCTGCGCCAGCACGTCCACCACCGTGGCCGCCGCCGGGCGCAGCTTGGCGACCAGTAGGTCCACCGAGATGTGCAGCCGCCGTGCACCCACATAGGCCGCAGCGATGAACGTGGTCCAGATGAGCAGATACCGCGCGATCTCCTCCGTCCAGGGCAGCGGCAGGCCGAGCGCGTAGCGCGTGAACACCTGGAGCAGCACGGTCACGAACAGTGCCGCCAACAAGAACACGGAGAGGGCCCGCTCCGCTACCACCAGGCCGTGGTAGGCCCGAGACCTCTCTTCCAAAGGGTCCGGTGTGGTCGGATCGCCCTCAGGATCGATGTCGACCTGGGACGACTCGTCCCCGGTCGCATCCGGCTCAGGCCCGGTCACGAGTTCCGGATCTCCTCGTACAGGTCACCCCACTCGACCCGGTCGGGCAGACCGCCAGCGACGGCCTCTTCGAACGCTTCCTGGTCGACGTCCTCATTCACGGTGATCTCTCCCGAGTCCCGCCATTCGTCCAGCGTCTCCTCCGCCTGCGCCACGATGCACTCCTGCGTGGCCTCGGAGCCAGCATCCAGCGCGGACTGCAGGGCCTCCTGCTGCTCAGCGTCCAGCTGCTCGGTCACCGCATCGGTCGTCACGATCTCCACCGACTGCACGATGTGGTTGGTGATGTTGATGTAGTCCTGCACTTCCTGGAACCCGGACGAGGCGATCGTCGGCACCGGGTTCTCCTGCGCGTCGATCGTGCCCTGCTGAAGTGCGGTGTACACCTCGCCGAGTGCCATCGGCGTCCCGGTCCCGCCCATCAGCTCGATCACATCCAGATACAGCGGTGCGTCGGGGGTCCGGATCTTCAGTCCTTCGAGATCTGCGGGGACCGTGACTTCCACGTTGGACGTGATCTGGCGGGTGCCGTAGTACCAGACGGAGAGGACGTCGATCCCGGACTCCTCGTACAGCCCGTCCCAGATCTGGGTGATCACCGGGCTGTCGATCTTGGCGTTGAAGTCCTCGACGTCCTCGAAGAGGTAGCCGCCGTCCAACACACCTGCGTCCGGGTAGTACTCCGCGAGGAAGGCGGGACCGGCAACGCCGATGTCCAGGCTTCCGTCGACCACCTGCTCGACGAGCTCCACCTCGGTACCCAGCTGGCCCGCGGGATAACTTTCGATCGTCACGCCGGTGCCGTCGAGCTGCTCCTGGACGGCGGGCACACCGCAGGCTTCCACGGGGTGCTGCGGCTGATACACGTGCGCGAAGCGAAGCACGACCTCGGCATCCGGATCGGGTCCGGCAGTGTCCGTGTCCACCTCCTCCCCGACGCCACCACACGCCGCCAACACAAGGCCGCCGGTGACTGCGAGGCCCAGCGCTGCTGGGCGTCGGCTCTTCACTGGTCCGTTACTACGAGCGGTCCGTCTCACATCAGCTCCTTTGCTCGGTGCGGATCGCAGGGGGACCCGATCCGCGTGCCACTTCGTCTTGTCCTCGACGTCCCGGGACGGTGCTGCGTCCCTCACCAACAGCGGCGAGGAAATCACTACGCATTCACCTCATCGTGCACCGCCCCTATAGGAACTGCTCTGAGCCTATAGCGCATCCGGAACGGCGGCAAGGGATCGGGGCGGCGTGCAGCGCATCGACGGCACGGGCCGCGCCGGTGATGAGCACGAGCCACAGCGCCGCCAGTCGAGGATTGGCAGGAGTCTCCATCGAGAGTGTGTCGGTTCATCAGTGGAGGACGTGTAGAACTCGGGAGGGCGCAGACCCTCAACCCCCGATGAGCACCGTCGGGCACCCGGGCCCGGGCGCGATCGGCGTACCGTGCAGGCTCTGGTCACCTAGCCGCGCAGCGGGGAGCTTCCCGATAAACACGGTGACACTGCCCATCGCGATCCCGTTCGGCGGTCCCACGCACGGGATGCCGCCGGGCAGACCGTTCGCCACGGCAGCGGGCATCTTGCCGATCAGCACGGTCATCACCCCGGCCGCCGGCGTGATCGGGCCGCCCACGTGCGGCACGGTGCCGGTCACCAGTGGGCACAGGGCGTTGTCTCCGACCCGCAGCGCCGGTCCCATCGGCATCGCTGTTACCCCTCGCTCTCGACCTGCTCAGCCTCGGCCTCATCCTCGGAGCCCTCGGAGTCCTCGCCGTCGGAGTCCTCGGTCGGGGTGAGCAGGCTCCCGCCCCAAAGCACTGCGGTGTCACAGGCCGACGGCGGAGGGTTCTGTGCCGGAGGTACGCCCACCTCGTCACAGCGCACCACCAGGCTCAGCCGCGCCCCTTCCCCGGCCACGATCGGCGCCTGGAAGTGGTAGTCGCTGTTCCGGAAGTTCTCCAGCGCCAGGTCGAACACCGTCTCATCGTCGAGCAGCACCTCCACCCGGCCCAGGTCGCCCTGCGGGTTGGAGAGCACGAAGTCGGTGAGCTTGAGGGTCGCATCCTCGGGCACCTCGAAGAAGTCCATACCGACCTGCCCGGCCTCGGCATTCACCTGCAACCGCTGCGACATCGGGGTGACCAGGTCATCCAGGGTCGGGTTGCCGACCAGATCGTTCGCCTCGGTTGCGGCATCCCCCGCCTGGCCCGCCGCTCCCTGCGCGGACTGTGCGGCATTGTTCGCCTGCTGCGCCTGGTCGCTCGCCTCCTGGGCGGCCTGCGCCGCTTCAGCCGCGCGGTCGTTGGCCTCCTGGAGCGGTTCGGCGACGGCGTCCTGTGCGGTGGACACGATCGCCGGCCGCAGCAGCAGGAACCACAGCGCCGCCGACAGCAGCAACAGGGCGAGCAGCGCGAGGAGCAGTTTGGGCAGCCACGCGGGCAGCAGCGGTTCCTGCACGTACGTGCCATCCAGCAGCACCGGGGTGGTCTCGTCGGTCAGGGCGGAGACGGTGAACGGGTGGGTCACGTCCGGGCCGCGCCAGAACCGCTCCACCGGGCGCACCCGGACGTCGGCGAACAGCGCGTGCCCGGGCTGCACGGTCACCGACGGCGGGTTCGCCTCTACATCCAGCGCACCGGCGGCGTCCGCGCCCTCGAGCCGTACTGTCACCGGCACGTTGCCACGGTTGTCGACGGCGAGGCGGTGCCGGGCGCCGCGGCGGCCGTGGGAGGTCCTCGGAATCAGCTCGGCGGTGGTGTCCAGGAACGGCAGCACCTCGACCATGCCTTCGGGGACCACAGCGTCGTCGGGGTTCTCGGTGGGGATCACGCGGATGCCGAAGTTGAGCGGCCCGGCCGGAATCTCCGCGGAACGCGGTGGGGCAAAGGTGATCGCCGCCGTCGTCTGCGTGCCGGGGTACAGACCGGCGATCTCGATCGGGTCCACACTCGTCCAGGCGCTGGGCACGCCGAGCACCTCGAAGCGATACCCCTCCACGATGGTGCCGTCGTTGCGGATCTGCAGCGGGATCGTCTCGCTGCCACCCGCGGTGAGCTGCACCGAGGTCTGTTCCAAGCGCGCCGCTGTGCTCATACTGCTCGAGAGTAGGCAGCCGGGACGTGGACTTCACGGCCGAGCAGCCGTCTTTGTGGGCAGCGCGCACTGCCCGTTAAGTCCGCGCTAAGCAGTCGTAAAGTGCACCGCGTTATATTGCCGTACAGGACATCGGGCAACGGTGCCTAACTCAACACAGTGATGCAGGGGGCGCGGAGGAGCAATGATGGACAGCATCTTGGTCTGGATCAGCGCCAAAGACCCGATCTCGAGAGCCGGTGTGGTCAGCCAGCTGCGAGTACGGCCGGAGCTCCAGCTCGTCGACGCCGCCGAGCGGGAGAACGCAGGAGTGGCAGTCGTGGTGACCAACGTTCTCGACGAGGAGACGTTGCGTCAGCTACGCAGTGTGCAGCGGAAAGGGATCTCCAGGACGGTGCTGGTGATCTCTCAGATCGACGACGGCGATCTGGTCACCGCGATCGAGGCCGGCGTGGTCGGTCTGATCCGCCGGGACGAGGCCAGTGCCGACCGACTGGTGGAGGTGATCCGGACCGCGGCAGCCGGTGCCGGCACCGTGCCTCCGGACCTGCTCGGACGGTTGATGGCACAGGTCGGCCAGCTGCAGCGGCAGGTGCTCGAACCGCGTGGGCTCACCTTCACCGGTCTGGCCGCTCGGGAGATCGAAGTGCTCCGGCTGATCGCCGAGGGATACGACACCACCGAGGTGGCCAAGGCGTTGTGCTACTCCGAGCGGACGGTGAAGAACGTGCTGCACGACGTCACCTCCCGACTGCAGTTGCGGAACCGGTCGCACGCAGTGGCCTATGCGCTCCGCGAAGGGCTGATCTGAGCAGCGCCGACAGCGGGCTCCTGGTGCCCGTTGCCCGTTCGGGCCGGAGTCGGTGCCCGCAACGCTGACCACGCGCTGCTGCCACGCTTCGCGCGCGGGCACCAGGGTGGGCCACCAATGACGACGTGGCCGGGGAGGAGTGAACGTGAGCAGAGCCGGCGCCGGGCTGCCCGCTGTGGCGGCCTTCACCCTGGTGGTGCCCATGCTCGCGACGCCCGCCGTCGCCGCGCCGGAGCCGATGCTGCCGGTGCAGCCGCAGCTGGCACTGGACCCGCCGCAGACGCAGACGCCGTGGCTGGTAGCAGGAGTCACCTTTGCCCCGAGCGCGGATGAGCCGGACTATGACCTGTACGCCTTTGTCGAGGACGAGGATGACGCACTCGAACGGACTGACACTCCGGTCATCGCACCGGCCGGAGACGACGACGAGGCGCTGAGCTCCACCCAACCGGCGTTCTCCCCCAACGGCAGCCAGATCGTGTTCAGCGCGCAGCAGTCGGCCGGCGCTGAGTGGCACCTGATGATCGGGGATGTCCTGCCCGCCGCCGAAGGCCCCGGCGTGAGCGACGTCCGGGCGCTCGACTACCCGACGCTCACCGGCGCCGCGGACTACCAGCCGGCCTGGTCACCGGACGGGCAGCACCTCGCGTTCGTCCGGGAGTACCCCGCCGAGGGTGAACGCGGCGCGGACGGACCGCAGGTGCAGATCCTCGACTGGGACTCGGGCACCCTCACCGAGCTCCCGCTCCCGGCCGGCCCCGCCGTGACCCACACGGACTCGCGCTGGGCCGCGGCGCCTACCTGGTCTCCGGACGGCTCCGGCCTGCTCGTCACCGGGAACGTCGGGGAGCAGCCGATGGATGCCTTCGGACCCACCGACCCGGACACTTCCAGCACCGGCTCTCTCTGGTACTACCACCTCGATACCGACACCGTGCACCATGTCACCGTGTCCGAGGAGGGCTGCGGCGGCGACGACCCGTGCAATGTCCCGATCGAGGCACGGACCGCCGCCTGGTCCCCGGATCCGAGCATCGTGGCCGTCGCTCCCGAGTCCTCCAGTGGCGCCTGGCAGCTCACCCTCCCGGAGGATCTCCCACCTGCGGGTTCTAACGATCTGGTGCTCGCCGAGGGCGCCGAGCCGATCGATACCGACATCGAGCTCCCGCCGCTGCAGGACCTCGCCTGGGACCCGGACGGCTCTGCGCTGTACGCGACGGCGGACCAGTCGTCGCAGATCTTCCGCATCGCCACCGGCGCAGAGACGGCGACCGTCTACGAGGACAATGACACCGCCCTGCTCGGTCTCGCCTCTCAGCCCTACAGCGACCTCGGCATCACGCTGAACCTGCCCAGCAATCCCACCGCCGGAACAACGATCACGGCGACGGCGGAGGTCACCAATGCGGGTCCGTCGCCGTCTCGGCAGGGTCAGGTCCAGCTCGAGGTGCCCGCATCGACCACTGTCGATGCGGTACCGGCCGGGTGCAGCGAGCCGGTGGCGCAGGTGACCACCTGTGCGCTCGACCCGATCGCCGCGGGTGAGACCGCCACCCTCGAGATCGACCTAACGCTCGATTCCCCAGGAGCCGGCACGGTTTCCGCGACCGTCACCTCGGCGTCCCCGGACCCAGACAGCGCCGAGAACATCGCGACCGCGACAATGGTGGTCGCTGCCCCGCCGACTGGGTCGAGCGAGCGGATCGCGTTCAGCATGGAGCGCCCCGGCGACCCCTCGGTCGAGACCACCAACACCGAGAGTCTCGACCTCGTCCAGTCGGTGACCACCGAGCCCGGCGAACCCGCAGCTGCCGCCTACCGGGTGCTCGCCGCCAGTGTGCTGGACGAGGTCGATCCGATCGCCGGATCCGACTCCGGTCTGGGCCCGCTGCTTGCCACCGAGGACAGCATCGACTACTCCGCCGACGGCAGCCGCGCAGTCTTCACCCGCAGCGCCGACATCCAGTACGGCTACACCGACGACCAGCGCCTGGTGATCGCCGATGTGGTGGGTACCCGGCAGCCGGATCTCGGCGAGTCCGGCGACCTGGTCCACCTGCGGGTGGTCGAGGACGCCCCCGGCGCGCTGCCGGCCGACTTCACCGGGGCCGACCGGGTCTCCGCCACCGAACCAGTGTGGTCCCCGGACGGCACCCAGGTCGCATTCGTGCGGATGGTGGCCGCGAACGACGGCGCAGAGCTCGGCCGGATCATGCTGCTGGACCCCGCGACCGACGCCATCACCTCACCGTTCGACCCGGCCTGGCTGGCCAGCAGCGCCGGATCGGACGAGACGGACTATCTCTCCGGCCGGATGACCAGCCCCACCTGGTCCCCGGACGGCGACGCGCTGATCTACGGCTGGCAGGGCCCCGGGGACGATGCTCCGGTGCTGCAGTACCTGCCGCTGACCACCGGCATCCCGCACGCACTGACCCTGCCCGAGGACGGCAGCGTCTGCTGGCCCGGCTTCGGTGGCGACTTCTGCCAGGGCCCGGTCCAGGGGTTCGAGCCGGCCTGGTCCCCCGGCGGTGACCGGGTGGCGTTCGGGTACTACGCCTCCGGCGGGATCGGGATCGCGGTACTGACCCTGGCCGAGGCCAGCACCGCACTCGCCCAGGACCCGGACGCCAACGTGCCGTTACCGATCGCCGCGCTCACGGGCGTGGACGCCTTCATCCCGGACGGGCCGGACGGCCCACCCGCGAACTCCCCGGCGTGGTCCCCGGACGGCGCGCGGATCGCCGCGGCAGTCGGCAACAGCGACTTCGTCGACGAGATCGCCGCAGTGACGCTGGCTACTGGCGAGCGAGCCACAATGTTCCAGGCCGCAGACGTCCCCACCGACCTCGCCCGCCCGGAGTTCGAGCCCTGGAGCGACGTGGCCGTGACCATCCCGGCCGCCAGCGGCCGGTTCAGCACCGGCACGTCCACCCCGGTGACGGTGACCATTGCGAACAATGGCCCCTCCCCTGCGCGGGACGCGTTCGCCGCCATCACCCTCCCGCGAGGTGCGCAGCCCGGTACGCCGCCCGATGAATGCACCGCGGACGGCCGCACCCTCACCTGCGAGCTCCCCGGCCCGATCGCCGCCGGCGCCGATGTGGAGCTGGTCATCCCGGTGACCTTCGCCGACCCGGGCGAGGCCAGGGTCACCGCCACCGTGGCCACCAACTCGATCGACACCGAGGCCGGCAACGACAGCGCCGCGCGCACGTTCACCGTGACCGCTCCACCCGATGACCCGAGCGATCCCCGGGACGGTCCCACCGATCGGCCCGGCGAGCCCGGGGCGCCGGCCGGCCAGCCTGGACCCGTAGCGGATGTGCAGGTCCAGATCAGCCTGGAGGCCGACCGGGCGTGGCTGGGCGGTACCGGCCTACCCGCCCAGATCACCGTCACCAACCGCGGCACTGCTCCGGCCCGCGGGGTGCAGCTGAGCACCGCCCTGCCCACCGGGGTCCTCCTCCTGGACGCCGGTTCCTGTCCGCTGACCGGCGCCTGCGATCTCGGCACCCTGCCGCGCGGAGGCCAGGTGGAGGTGACCCTCGTGGCGCAACCTACCGCCGTCGGGCAGATCGAGATGACCGCGAGCGCGACCAGCACCACCCGCGATGCCCGACCGCAGAACAACACCGACTCGGCCTCGTTCGAGGCGGTGCAGGCCGAGCTGCGACTGCTGCCCGCAGTGGCCGAACCGGGCGAGGTGACCCTGCTCTACGGGGTCGATCTGCCGCCGGATGCGGAGATCACCGTGCGCTGGTCCGAGGGCATCACCGCTGCCCATCGCACGCTGGCAGCCAGCGAGGACGGTACCCTGCGTGCCCCGGTGCTGATCATCGACGGCGACCAGCTCGGCAGTCGGGACCTGCAGGTGACCTCGGTGGCCGGCACCGTGTTCGGCCTGGAGGCACCGCCGACGATGCTCGTGGTTCCGCAGAGCGTGGCACCGCCGAACTTCCTGGGACGGAGCTGACGTGATCCCGGAGATCGACGACCTGCTGCGCACGATCGTGGCCGAGGAGGCCTTGGCCGGGTCGGACGTCGAGGTGGTGTTCGAGGCCCCGACCACCGACTGGGCGGCCCGGCGCAACGCCCCCACAGTGAACCTGTATCTGTACGACATCCGGGAGGACCTGCGCTGGCGCGAACGCGGACTGTTCGCGAAGACTCATGACGGTCAGGTGACCGGCCGGCAGCCACCGCCCCGACTGTTCAAGCTCTCCTACCTGGTGACGGCGTGGACGCAGCGTCCGGAGGACGAGCACCGGCTGCTGGACACGCTGCTGCTCACCCTCGGCCGGTACCAGGCGCTGCCCACGGACCGGCTGGGCGGCACGCTCGCCGCTGCCCGACCGCAGCCGCTGATGACCGTGGGGCTGCCGCCGCCGGAGGATCGCGGCTTTGCCGACGTCTGGTCCTCGCTGGGTGGGCAGCTGAAACCGTCGGTCGACCTGGTGATCACCGCCCCGCTGGTGGCCGAGACGCGCGCGGTGGGACCGCTGGCGGCCGACGGCCTCGGGGTGATCACCGAGGCCACCACCACCGGTTCCACCGATCCACGGCGCACTGTGCACCGGCCGCCTCCTCCTGCCGGCGACGGCGCAGCCCGGGTGGCGGAGTCCGCCTCACCGGGGTCCGGAGGTGGCAAGGCGCGGGCGCGCGGGCGAGCTCGTGCGCCGAGGTCGACATGAGCGTGGTCGGCCGGAGGACGGCGGCTGGTCGGGAGACCGGGGATGGCCGAGCGGCAAGTGGCAGCGGTGAGACTGGGATGGGCCCGGGTGGGCGCACCGAGACCAAGGTGAGCGACCTGCTCGACCGGCTGTCCGCCGTCGAGAGCCGGATCCGGGACCTGGTGGCCCGGCGACGGGCCGTGGACCCCCAGCCGGACGACCCCTACCGCGGTCTGTACGTGAGCGAGGAGCAGGTGGACCATCTGCTCTCCGGAGCGCGCGGCGTGGTGGCTGCCGGTTCGCTCGGGCTGGTGGCGCGAGAAGGGTCCCGGCTGGCGGCGCTGCGCGCGAGCTGCGGGGTGGACGAGGTGGACCTGGACCTCCTGGTCACGGCGCTGGCGCCGGAGCTGGACCCGCGGTTCGAGGCCCTGCTGGGCTACCTGAACGACGACGTCACCCGCCGCCGGCCCGGTGCCGCTGCGGCGTTCGAGCTGTGCGGGCTGTCTCTGGCGTCGGGGGTGGACCGGGCGCGGATCACCCGCGGGCCGCTGGTGGCCGCCGGGTTGGTGGAGCTGACCGATACCGACCGTCCGCTGGCCTCGCGGTCCCTGCAGGTGCCGGACCGGGTGGTGGCTCACCTGCTCGGCGACGACACTCCACACCCACAGGTGGCGCACCTGATCGAGGAGCTGCCGTCGATCGCCTGGGGTGACCCGTCGCCGCTGGTGCGGGCGCTGCGCGCGGGTGAGTCTCTGGTGTACCTGCGCGAGGAGGCGACCTCCTCGGCGCGGCTGTTGGCGGCGCGGGCGCTGGGCGAGCACGGGCGGGATGTGGTGAACGCGGTGCTGCCGGGCGGGGTCGATCCGGCGCAGCCGGGCAGGGTGGATCCGGCCCAGCCGGGCAGGGTGGATCCGGTGCAGCTGCGGACGGTGCTGGAGCTGCTGGTGCGGGAGGCGCGGCTCGCCGGGGCGGGGCTGGTGCTGGGTCCGGTGCACGGGCTGCTCGCCGAGCCGGGGCTGATCGATCTGCTCGGGCCGGACCTGCCGGTGGTCCTGGTCGGCACCGAGACCTGGGATCCGCAGTGGAGTCGGCGGATCCCGCTGCGGCTGGGCGTGCCGGCGTCGACTGTGGCCGAGCGGGAGGCGCTCTGGGCTGCCGCGCTGGGGGCGGGCAATGGCCCGAGCGGGGGTGACAGTCTCGGAGCGGGCGATGGCTTGAGCGGGGCGGACGGCCGGGGTGGGACGGAGGGCCGGGGTGGGACGGAGGGCCGGGGTGGGACGGAGGGCGTGACGTCGCAGTTCCGGCTGCGGCCGGAGCAGGTGTACCGGGCAGCGCGCACCGCGCGGGCACAGGCAGCTGCTGACGGAGTCGGGCAGGTCGGCGCCGAGCACCTGCGCGCCGGTGCCCGCGCGGAGAATGGCACCGCCCTGGAGCGGCTGGCGCGGCGGATCAGCCCGGCGGTCGGCTGGCCGGACCTGGTGCTGCCGAAGCCGATCATCACCGGGCTGGCCGAGATCGCGCTGCGCGCTCGGCACCGGGAACGGGTGCTCGGCGACTGGCGGATGCGGCCCGGCGGCGGCCGCGGGCATGGGGTCGCAGCGCTGCTGGCCGGGGATTCCGGAACCGGGAAGACGATGTCGGCGGAGGTCCTCGCCACCGATCTGGGCCTGGACCTGTACGTGGTGGACCTGGCCACGGTGGTGGACAAGTACATCGGGGAGACGGAGAAGAACCTGGAGCAGATCTTCACCGCAGCGCAGGGAGTGAACGCGGTGCTGCTCTTCGACGAGGCGGACTCGATCTTCGGCAAGCGGTCGGAGGTCAAGGACGCCCACGACCGGTACGCGAACATCGAGAGTGCCTATCTGCTGCAGCGGCTGGAATCCTTCGACGGGCTAGTGCTGCTGGCCACCAACCTGCGGGCGAACATCGACGACGCATTCACCCGGCGCCTGGACGTGGTGGTGGACTTCCCGCTGCCGGACGTGGCGCACCGCCGACTGCTCTGGGACCGGTGCCTGGGATCGGTACTGCCGCGTGCCGAGGACCTGGACCTGGACTTCTGCGCACGCTCGTTCACGCTCAGCGGCGGCGCGATCCGGGCGGCGGCGGTCAGCGCGGCCTACTTCGCCGCCGAGGACGGTGGCCCGCTTCAGATGCGGCACCTGGTCACCGCCGTGCAGCGGGAGTACCGCAAACTCGGGCGGCTGACCCTGGCCGAGGAGTTCGGCGACTACTGGCCCCTGCTCCAGGCGTAACTCTCTCCCCACCCTCACCGACCCGCCCCAGCCCCACCCCTGGGCGCCCGCGCCCCCTCGTTCGCCGAGTGGCCACAATCCGTTGCCCAAGTCGAACCTGGGCAACGGATCTCGTCCAGTCGCGGGCGCCGTGAGCAGCTGTCCACAGGAACGATCCGAGTCGTCGCCCGAACCGCGACACTGGCACACATGGCTGCACCTGGTCCGCTTCCCTATCGCCTGCGCGGTAGGCCGTTCAGCGTGCAGGACGCACAGGCGGCCGGAGTCACAGAGCAACGACTTCGTGCCTCCGACCTGGACTCGCCCTTTCCCGGCGTGCGCACGCCGGCCGGCACCGAACCGACCTTTCTCGACCTGTGCGACGCTCGGCAGGTACGGATGGACGCGGACCAGTTCTACTGCCATGGCACCGCCGCTCGCATCCATCGGCTGACCCTCCCGCGACGGCTGGAGGGCAACGATCTGCACGTGGCGGTGCTCGCACCCGGACGCGCACCGCGCGGTGCAGGCATCATCGGTCACCAAGTCACGCTGCTGGGGGACTCATTCCTCTGCATCGCAGGCGGACTGCGCGCGATCGATCCCGTGAGTACGTGGCTCCAACTCGCCGCGGACCTCAGCGTCCGAGAGTTGATCATCCTAGGTGACAGCCTCGTCCGCCGGCAGTATCCGATCAGCACGATGGACACACTTCGCCGCCGCGTCCAAGGCAACCGGGGCCAGCGAGGGCAACGCAAGGTGCAAGCGGCGCTTCGTGACGTTCGTGCCGGCACCGACTCGCCGCGCGAGACCGAACTCCGCCTTGAGATCGTGGACGCGGGCTACCCGGAACCTCAGGTGAACCCTAAGATCTTCGACTCCCAGGCGCAGCTCATCGGGTTCGGAGACTTGGTGTACTTCGAGTACAAGGTGCTCGTGGAGTATGACGGCGACCAGCACCGCACCGACCCAGTCCAATTCGGTCGAGATCTGACCCGGCAGCAGGAGCTGCACGACGAGGACTGGATCCACCTCCGGATCAGCAAGTACCACTGGCCGAACCGGCGGAACGTGATCAACGAGCACCTTGGTCGGGCTCTCCGCTCCCGCGGCTGGCGAGGTTGACCCACTCATAGCCGTCCACCCCACCCGCTGACTGGCCACAATCCGTTGCCCACGTCGAACCTGGGCAACGGATTGAGTCCAGTCGCGGAGCAGGGCGGCAGCCGCCGAGTCCGCCCGATCGGGCAACGGGCGTGGCCCGAAGGGCGTACCCACGGCAGGGGCTCGGCCCGCCCGGCAGGTGCCACTCTGACCCAAGGACTGCCCGCCCCGGCGGCGGGTCCGACCAGTCGGGAGCCACTATGCAGTCAACCCACCACGACCATCCCGAGCGCCGCGACCAACAGTCGCAGCCCACCCGGCAGCCGAGCCTCGGCGGGCATCCTCATCAGCGCCCCGCCACCGGACCGGTGAGCGCGGGAATCACCGACCGACGCGCGGACGTGCTGGGCGCTGACGGGCTGCTCGACCTGCAGCGCACCGCCGGCAATGCCGCCACTGAGGAGTTGATCACCGGTGACCAGCCGCAACGCTCCCCCGTGCTCGATCTGCTCGGTTCCTCCACCGGCAGCCCGCTGGCCGAGCCGGTGCGCACGGAGATGGAGGCACGGATGGGTCAGGACTTCTCCGACGTTCGGGTGCACACCGGCGGAGCCGCGAGCGAGTCGGCCAAGTCGGTGCAGGCCCATGCCTACACCGTCGGCGAGGACATCGTGTTCGGGTCCAGCGGTTATAGCCCGGACTCCGAGCATGGTCGGACCGTGCTGGCGCACGAGCTCACCCATGTGGTGCAGCAGCGCAGCGGCCCGGTGGCCGGCACCGAGGTCGGGGGCGGAATCAAAGTCTCCGATCCGTCCGACCGGTTCGAGCAGGAGGCCGAGCGCAACGCCCACACGGTGATGTCCCAGCCAGCCCCGCACGGCACCACCGGCACCGCCGCGAGCACGGCCAACCCGGCCAACCCGGCCAACCCGGCCACGGCCACGGCACCGAGCCCGGCGCAGCGCACCCCCGACCCCGCCGCGCAGCGCACCCCCGACCCCGCCGCGCAGCGCACCCCGAGCGCCGAGCTCCAGCCCGCCGAGGAGGAGGACCTGGGCGAGGGCTCCGAGACCATCGCACGCTCCGCCGTCGAACCGGCCGGTGAGGAGCTCGAGGAAGACTGAGCCCCCAATTCGCGAGTGGGCGCTCCCGCAGGGTTGCGCACCGCCACACCCTGCGCAACTGACCACTCGCGGGGAAAAGCCGGAGGGCTGGCCCGCCCACATCACCCGCCCTTGGTTGCCCGTTCGTACCAGAACCCCTTCCCCCGTTACCGTCCTCAGGCTCCTGACCTCCGCCACGTGGCCGCGCCAGGCTGACGTCCACCAGCTTGATGCCGTGTGAGGAGAGGAAATGCCGACCTACCTATCGCCCGGTGTCTACGTCGAGGAGGTCGAGGCGGGAAGTCGCCCGATCGAAGGCGTGGGCACTGCCGTCGCAGCATTCGTCGGGCTCGCGGAGAAGGGACCCGTGAACACGCCCACCCTGGTGTCGAACTGGACCCAGTTCGCCGAGACCTTCGGCGAGTTCGTCCCGCAGTCCTACTTGGCCCACGCCGTCTACGGCTACTTCCTGAACGGTGGCGGCAACAGCTACATCGTGCGGATCGGCGCCGAGAACGGTGAGGGCAAGCGCGGCTCCCGCAAACAGATCTCCGGTCCCGCCAAGGCCGACGTCTCCGGGTTCGCAATCACCGCCAAGGACTCGGGCACCAAGAAGATCTCGGTTGCCGTGGAGGCCACTGAGGAGGAGAAGGCCAGCGAGGACAAGTTCAAGCTGGTGATCAAGGTGGACGGTAAGCCGACCGAGACCTTCGACGGTGTCACCACCAAGAAGGGCGCGGACAACGTCGCCACCAAGGTGAGCCAGGAGTCCAAGCTGATCACCATCGAGCAGGTAGCCCAGGGCAGCGCGGTGATGAAGCCGACCAAGGGCGAGGTGGAGCTGGTCGCCCCCGAACCGGAGCGTGAGCCGCCCACCCCGCAGCGCCTGGGCACCGACGACTACGTCGGTGATGCGGCCGCGCGCACAGGCTTCGCCGGCCTGGAGGCCATCGAGGACGTCACCATGCTCGCCGTGCCAGATCTGATGGCCGCCTACGAGCAGGGCGCGATCGATCTGGAGGCGGTCCAGGCCGTGCAGCTGGCGATGATCGCGCACTGCGAGCTGATGGGCGACCGGATGGCGATCCTGGACCCGCCACCGAACCTGAACGCCCAGCAGATCAAGGAGTGGCGGGTGGACGGCGCCGGGTATGACTCCAAGTACGCCGCCCTGTACTGGCCCTACGTCAAGGTGTTCGACCCGGCCAGCGGCACCAACAGCTTTGTGCCGCCGTCCGGTCACATGGCCGGGGTCTGGGCCCGTAACGACGACACCCGCGGGGTGCACAAGGCGCCGGCGAACGAGGTGGTCCGCGGAGCGATCTCGCTGCAGACCTCGATCACCCGCGCCGAGCAGGACCTGCTGAACCCGGTGGGGATCAACTGCGTGCGCTCCTTCCCCGGCCGCGGCATCCGGGTCTGGGGTGCCCGCACCCTGTCCAGCGACCCGGCCTGGCGGTACTTGAACGTGCGGCGGCTGTTCAACTACCTGGAGGAGTCGATCCTGATCGGCACCCAGTGGGTGGTGTTCGAGCCGAACGACGACGCCCTCTGGTCCCGGATCCGGCGCACCATCGCCGCGTTCCTGGTGAACGAGTGGCGCAAAGGCGCCCTGTTCGGGCTCACCCCGGACGAGGCGTTCTACGTCAAGTGCGACCGGGAGACGAACCCGGCCGAAGCCATCGACGCCGGACAGGTCACCTGCCAGATCGGTGTCGCCCCGGTGAAGCCGGCCGAGTTCGTGATCTTCCAGCTCGCGCAGTTCTCCGGCGGCGCCAGCCTGGTGAACGAGTAGTCCCCCCAGCGATGAGAAGGATGTGAACAGACAATGCCATTGCCAGATGCCATGGACCTCGCCGCGGGCTACGGGTTCAGCGTGACGATCGACGGCGTCGAGGTGCCGTACGTGATGGAGGTCGCCGGGCTGAAGACGGAGGTGGACAAGATCGCCTTCCAGCAGCAGGCCAAGGACGGGAAATTCATCACCCGGCAGATGATGGGCCGGCAGAAGCCCGGCGAGTTCACGGTCAAGCGTGGCCTGACCGACTCGAAGACCGTCACCGACTGGCTCAAGGAGGTGATGGGCGGCAAGCTCGGCGCCTCTCGGAAGACGGCCGAGGTGACGATCTTCGCCTCGGACAACTCCGTGGTGAAGAAGCTCTCCTATCGGAACTGCTGGGTGAAGGACGTGGAGGTCTCCGGCTCGCTGAAGGCCGGCTCGACCGACCCGCTGGTGGAGGCGTTCACGGTCTGCTGGGATGAGATGGAGTTCAGCTGATGCGACGCGGCTCACCCCCAGAGCTGGTCGACGCGCCCGCTGCCACCGAGCAGCCGGGCGCGTCGGCGGCGCAGGCCGAACTGCGCACCGAGTTCGACTTCGTGCTCCCGCGCGGCTACCAGGACTCCCACGGCACCGTGCACCGCGAGGGCACGATGCGCCTGGCCACCGCGCGCGACGAGCTGCTCCCGCTGTATGACGCGCGGGTGCAGGAGAACGCGGCCTACACGACGGTGGTGCTGCTCGGCCGGGTGATCACCTCGCTCGGCACCTTGGGTTCGGTGACCTCCTCAGTGGTGGAGAACATGTTCGCCTCGGACGTCGCCTTCCTGCAGGACCTGTACCGGCGGGTGAACACCGAAGGGCACGCCAGGGCGGCGGTCAGCTGCCCGTCCTGTGCGCACCGGTTCACCCTCGACCTCTCGGACGGTCGCCTGGGGGAATCGTGACGTACGCACCCGAGCGGCTGTACGAGGAGGTCGCGTACGTCGCCTATCACTTCCACTGGCCGCAGCACGACATTCTCGATCTGGAGCACGGGCAGCGGCAGCGCTATGTGCACGAGATCGCCACGATCAACCGGCGGATGACACAGGAGGTCTGATGCGCTGGCCCTGGCAGCGACGCCCGGTACGGGAGGCCGCCTCCGCGCCTCCGGTCGCTGCACCTGTGCGTGGGCCGGAGCCGATGGGGTGGGCACATTTTCCGCCGCTGCAGCGCGTGCTCAGCGCTGCCGAGCCGGTGCACACCGCATCCGGCGCCGGCTGGACGGTGACCGGCCGGTCGATGCCGCTGCTGGGGCAGCTGGGTCACCTGGTCTCGTCGGCGGCGCCTTCCGGTGTGGTCGATGGCGACGGCGGAGGCCCAGTGGCCCAGTCGGCGGCGCCTTCCGCTGTGGCCGATGGCGACGGCGGAGGCCCAGTGGCCCAGTCGGCGGCGCCTTCCGCTGTGGCCGATGCCGACGGCGGAGGCCCAGTGGCCCAGTCGGCGGCGCCTGCCACCGTGGCCGTGGCTCGCCACGCCCGGGGCCCATTACTCACCGCGCCCACGCCGACTGAGCTCCCGGGGGTGCACTACGCCCTCGGTGGTGCCGAGGACCTGGCGGCGCTGCGACCCTCATCCGGACCGGGGCAGACCGGGTCCGGTGCTTCCGTGGCGGCCACACCGGAAGAAGGTGCCAGGCCCGTGCTCGGGCCGAGTATCTCTTCCGCACCAGCAGCCGCATCCGCAACTCCAGCGGCGGAGCCGATACCGGCACCGGTGACGTCGTACTCCGCACCGATCGCCGACGTCATCGCCCAGCGGGCAGCGCTGTCCGGGTACACCGAGGTCTCGCTCCCGCGGCCGCCGGGCGCGTCCGGCGGCGGTGACTCCGGCACGTGGGGCGCGGGCCCGCAGCCAGCCCCGGGCGCCGGTCGGGCAGGGCCGGGCCCCTCCAGGGGCACCGGAGGCCGGGAGTCCGGGCGCGCGGATAATGGGCGAGCAGATGGCGGGCGCCCGGGTAGCGGGCGCCCGGGTAGCGGAGGGTCTGTGGGGGCTTCCGGTGCTCCGCGACCGTCGACCGCGCCCGCTCAACGCCGGCTCGGCCTTGGCGCCCCGCTGCCACCGGGACAGTCAGTGCAGGGGGTGCCGCGTAGGGCGGGTGGTCCCACCTCAGCGGCGTCTGGGATTCCGCCGGGACAGACAGGGCCATCGGTGCAGCCCGGCACGTCAGTGCAGCCATCGAGCACGCCCGCATCCGCACCACCAGCCCCGGCCACCTCCCCGTCTGCCGCACAGCCAGGCCCGCCGCCCGCCAGCTCGGCGCCCTTGGACCCGGCACCATCGGCGCTCACCCCAGTGCACCCCGCCCCGGCCACTCCTGACGATCCCCGTGCTGTCGTTCCCGGC
This sequence comes from Ruania zhangjianzhongii, assembly GCF_008000995.1. Lineage (NCBI taxonomy): Bacteria > Bacillati > Actinomycetota > Actinomycetes > Micrococcales > Ruaniaceae > Ruania > Ruania zhangjianzhongii. The sequence continues at coordinate 379,342 of NZ_CP042828.1, read as the reverse complement.
GTCGCCCGGGGAACCGGGACCGCTCCGGGAAGCGGGCCCACGACTCCGGCCGGCCACCTGCACCAGGAGCCGTCGCCCCGGCTCTCGTCGGCCGGACCGCACCAGACCAGACCAGGACCGGGCGCGCCGATCGTGCAGCGCCAGCCCCATCACGCCCTGCCGCTCCCACCCCGATCGACCGGCTCACCATCAAGCTCTCGTCCGGTCGATCGCGCCCCCAGGAACACGGCGGGTGCGGCGGGTGCGGCGGGTGCGGCGGGTGCGGCGGGTGCGGCGGGTGCGGCGGGTGCGGCGGGTGCGGCGGGCCCCCTGGACCGTGCGCCGTCCCTCCCGGTGCCGCCGGCGTCCCCAAGCGCGGACGGGGCAGCCGGCGCACCGCCGGGTGGGGCCGGCGAGACGAGAGGGGCCGGCGAGACGGGGAGTACCGGGAGCACCAGGAGCACCGGGAACGCGGAGACTGCAGGGAAAGCGGGAAGCGGGGGGCGCGCAGGAAGCGCAGCGTCGGTCGGCGAACCGCCTGCGCCCGACGGCTCCGGCACTGCCGACTGGGCCGTCCCGACCACCGACCCGAGACACGCTCCTCTTCTTGCCGACCAGCAGACCGAGAGCACGCCGGCACCATCCACCTCAACGGTGGCTTCAGTGCCCTCGCGGCCGGCCGACATGCCGGTACAACGGTCGACCCTTCCTGGGACCGAAACCAGCGGACCGGACCCTGCCCATGCCACAACCACCACTGGCGCCGTCGGCCCAACCTCACCCTCCTCGGCGCCACTTCTCGGCATCGGCGCGGATTCCGGGAGTCCTTCTTCGACTCTGTCGACCGGCCCCACCGCCGACACCCCCGCACTCCAGGTCAGGGCTACCCAGAGCGCCGCCACTGCCGCTCGCCTCACCGGGCCGGCTGACCCCGAGCCTCCCGCCGAACGGCGACCGCCAGGGGAGGCGGCCGAGGCACTTCGCCCTCTCCCACGGCCCGGGGGGCCTGTCCCGTCCCCGGGCCCTACGGCCACCTCCCCCACCCTGCCCGCGCCACCCGCCACCTCCACGGGTTCCCTGCCCCCCTCGGCCCCCCGCGGGGGTGCGTCGACGCCGATATCACGCTCAGTGATACCCGGCTCGGTGGCAACGGGACGAGCGACCTCCGCTGCCGGCCGTGGGACCACCGGGCCAGCCGTCGGGTCACGTCCATCCAGCGCACCCGCCACCGGGTCACGTCCATTCAGCGCACCCGCCACCGGGTCACGTCCATCCAGCGCGCCCGCCGTTGGGCCACGTCCGTCCAGGGCGCCCGCCACTGGGACAGATCCCTCCGCTGTGCCCACCGCCAGCCTCCCGACCGCCAGCCTCTCGCCTGCCGGCCGCACCAGCCCCGATCTCGGGCTACCGGTCGGCACCTTCGAGTCCGGTCCCGAGCTACTCCCGTCATCGGCTGCCCTCCAGCGGCACGGCACCACCACGGCACTGCTGGGTACCGCGCGCCCGCCAGCCGGACGACTGACCGCGGCCTTCGCCACCTCACCACGGGGTGCCTCCCACCTCACGCGCCCCTCGCCGCCCGGTGCGCCGAGGCTGCCCAGCCGGGGAACGCCGTCGTCGACACCTGCACCACGCACCCCGACCGCCAGCCTGGCACGCTCGCTCAGCGCAGCGACGACCGAGCACCCCGGCTCGGCGCTGCTCGCGCCGACCAGGCCACCGGTCCAGAGCCCGAGCGACCCCGCGCCCGACACCGGGCCGCCGCTGACGGTCGTGGCCCAACGCGCCCGCGGGTTCCTCGGCAACCACCGCCCGCTACCGCCGGTCCCACAACGCCCGGCCACCTCACTCCCGCAACGCCCGGCCACCCCGCTCCCGCAGGAGCCACCGCCGCCGGACGACCCACCGAGCGCGCCGACCGCAGCTTCCGCAGGGCCGGTACCGCCGACGGAACCAGCACCATCTGCCACTCCGGCGAAGCTCAGCCCGCCCGAGCTGGACACCCTGGCCCAGCAGCTGCTGGACCCGATGATGCGCCGGATCCGCAACGAGCTCCTGCTCGACCGTGAGCGCCGCGGCCGCCGCGGAGACTGGAGGTAGGCCATGCTGGCCGAGGTCGACACCGCCGTCACGCTGCACTTCGTGGTCAGCATCGACAACCGCAACCTGGGCGCGTTCTCCAGCTGCGAGGGCCTCGGCTGCGAAGTGGTGCTGGAGACCCGGCAGGAAGGCGGCAACAACCAGTTCACCTGGCAATTCCCGAGCCGGATCAGCTACCCCACGGTCAAGCTCACCCGCCCACTGGGCCGGGACACCAGCAAGATCGGCGAGTGGATCACCTCGATCACCCAGGGCTACTCCCGCAGCACCGCCACGATCAAGGCGATGACGCCGGACGCCACCGTGGTCGCCGACTGGGGGCTGGACGGGGTGGTCCCGGTGCGCTGGTCCGGTCCCTCGTTCAACCCGGACTCCCCGCAGGTGGCCACCGAGACTCTCGAGGTCGCCCACCACGGGTTCATCGCCGCACAGGGAGCCTGAGGAGGTCCGCCATGCCAGTCGCGATCGACAGTGTCAGCACATCCACCGGCGGGAGCCGCTCCCCTACCAAGTTCGAAAAGGCCTACCTGCAGCTGTACGAGCCGTCCCGGGACGGCTCCCTCGCCCAGCCCGGCGGCGAGCTGGACCGGGTGGACTTCCAGTTCAACCCCACCGAGCTCACCCTCGGCAAGGCAGCCCGGTGGGCACGTGCCACCGGCACCGGCAACGAGAGCAGCGGCCCTCCCCAGTACCAGGGTCCCGAACCCTCCCAGCTGGACCTGGAGCTGTTCCTGGATGCCTCGGACACCCAGGACAACTCGGTGGTGACCAAGGTGGAGGTGCTGCTCGGCTGCTGTGTGCCGACCTCCTCCTCCCACTCCCAGAACCGGGACTCTCCACCCTGGGTGATGTTCCGCTGGGGCGGGATCACCAGCTTCCTCGCTTACGTATCCCAGGTGAGCGCCCGGTACACGCTGTTCAGCTCCGGCGGGCTGCCGATCCGGGCGGTGGTGACCCTCACCCTGGCGGAGCTCTCCGGGAACACACCGCGGCAGAATCCCACCTCCGGCGGGCTGGTGCCGCGGCGGGCGCACCGGGTGGCCGAGGGGGACACGCTCGCCGCGCTGGCCTACGCCGAGTACGGGACGGCGTCGCTGTGGCGGGAGGTGGCCCGCGCGAACGACATCGACGACCCGTTCCGGGTCCGGGTGGGCAGCACGGTGCTGCTGCCGGCCGCTGAGGAACTGATGCCGGCCGTCGGCGGTCAGGAGGTGGCCGGTGCCCACAGATGAGGTGTACTTCTACCGGCCGGTGGTCAAGGTTGCCGGTGCCGTGCTGCCGGAGCAGTGGGCCGCGCTGATCACCGAGGTGTACGTGGACGACTCGGTGCACCTGCCGGGTCTGCTGGTGCTGCGCTTCTCCGATCCGGAGGACGCCGTGCTGGAGGGTGCGGGCCTGGCGATCGGGAAGCCTGTCTCGCTCGCCGTGGGCTCCTCCACGCCCGGCACCCCGGAACCGTTGATCGAGGCGACCGTCACCAGCCTGGAGCGGGAGATCGACTCCCGCGGCATGACGACCGTGGTGCGCGCCCTGGACGCGCGGCGCAAGCTGCAGGGCGGGGCGAAGATGGCCACCTACGTGGACCAGAAGATCTCCGACATCGTCAACGCGATCGCCGGGAGCGTGGGTGTGGCCTGCCAGGTGGACCAGATCGGGCCGGTCTATCCGCAGCTGACCCAGGACGCTGTGAGCGACTGGGAGTTCGTCACCCGGCTGGCCACCGCTCACGGTGCGGTGCTCTCGATGAAGGGCAAGACGCTCGAGCTGCGCATGCCGCCGACGGCCTCGAGTGCCCCCACCGCCACCGGCGACCCGCTGGTGCTCGAGGTGGGCAAGCAGGTGCTCGGCCTGCGCAGCACCATCACCGACAGCGACCAGGTGCCGGAGGTGGAGGCCCGCGGCTGGAGCCCGAAGGAGAAGCGGTTCATCGCACACTCGGCCAAGGCCGACTCCACCAGCGCCTCGGTGACCAGCACCCCGAAGGCACTCGCCACGGGTCGAGCGGCCGAGGTGATCAGCGTTCCCGGGCAGAGCGAGATCAAGGCGGTCCAAGCACGGGCCGAGTCCCGGATGAGCAGCAGGGCGGGCGGGTTCGCCGAGCTGGAGGCGCGGGTGCGCGGGAACGCAAAGCTGTTCGCCGGCGCGGCAATCACCCTCAAGGGTGCAGGCAAGAAGTTCGACGGGAAGTACGTGCTCTCCGCCGCTCGGCACCGCTTCGACGAGATCGCCGGCTACGTCACGGACGTCACCGTGGCACATGCCGCAGACCGGTCCACCTACGGCGTGCTGACCGGAGCGATCGAGGCGCCGCCGGCCACCCGCGGGATGCTGCCCGCCCTGGTCACCAACCTCAAGGATCCGGACAACCAGGGCCGGGTCAAGGTCAAGCTGCCCACCCTGTCCGACACGGAGGAGAGCTGGTGGGCCCGGGTGGTGCAGGCCGGTGCGGGGGCACAGCGCGGCACGGTGCTGCTGCCGGAGGTGGGCGACGAGGTGCTGGTGGCATTCGGTGGTACCGGGGTGGAGTCGCCGTACGTGCTCGGCGGCGTCTACAACGGCAAGGACCTACCCCTACCGGCGTTCGACAAGCACGTCGACGGCACCGGGAAGGTGATCCGCCGCGGCTTCACCTCCCGCACCGGGATGAGCGTGGAGGTGCTCGAGGACGCTTCCGGCACGAAGCTGAACGTGCGCAACAAGGACAGTAAAGAGCGGATCACCATCATCCAGGCGCCCAACGGCGGGATCGAGATCGTCTCCCAAGGAACGATCAGCATCACCGCACAGCAGGACATCAAGCTCGCGGGCCAGATCGTGGAGATCGCCGCGAAGGGCGACCTGAAGCTCAGCGGGGTGAACGTGAAGATCGCCGCGAAGGCGAATGCGGACCTGGAGGCGCAGGCGAACGCGAGTGTCAAGGCGAACGGCAACACGTCCCTCGAGGGGACGGTGGCTGCGGTCAAGGGCAAGGCCTCGGCCGAGCTCAGCGCCTCCGGCCCGGTCACCGTGCGCGGTGCCCTCGTGAACATCAACTAGGGAGCGGCAGATGACCTCGGACTTCATCGGCTCGGGCTGGACGTTCCCGGTGCGCACCAGCCGCACCGGAGCGATCGCCCTGGCCTCGGGCGATGCCGAGATCGAGCAGAGCATCCGGCTGATCCTGGCCACTGCACCGGGCGAGCGGCCGATGCGCCCGGAGTTCGGCTGCGGGGTGCACCACTTCGTGTTCGCCCCGGCGGATGCCTCCACCGCCGGGGACATCGCCTACGCGGTACGGGTGGCCCTGGAGCGCTGGGAGCCACGGATCGAGCTCGCGTCAGTCACCGTGCGCTTCGACGAGGTGGACTCCGGTCTGCTCTACATCGACATCGCCTACGCGGTGCGCGGCACCAACGACCCGCGCAACCTCGTCTTCCCGTTCTACGTGATCCCCGACCATGAGGAAGGCGCCTGACGATGCTGCCCGCCCCCGACCTCGACGACCGGCGCTTCCAGGACCTGGTGGATGACGCCAAGCGCTACATCCAGGTGTCCTGCCCGGAATGGAGCGACCACAACGTCTCCGACCCGGGGGTGACCTTGGTGGAGACGTTCGCGCACATGGTGGACGAGCTGTCCTACCGGCTGAACCGGGTACCGGACCGGCTCTACCTCACCTTCCTCGACCTGATCGGGGTGCAGTTGCACCCGCCGGCTGCCGCCACGGTGGACCTGACCTACTGGCTGTCCGCCCCGCAGACCGAGGACGTGCGGGTACCTGCCGCCTCGCAGGCGTGCACACCGCGGCAGGAGGATGAGGACCCGGTGGTCTTTGCCACGCTCCGGGATCTGGTGGTGCCGCCACGTGAGCTCCTGCACACCGCCACCCAACCGAACGACGGCGAGCCCACCAACCGCAGCAGCGAGCTCCGCGATGGCGACCGGTTCTCGGTGTTCACCAGCCCACCGGTCCCCGGAGACGTCCTCCTGGTGGGGCTGGACGATGCCGCACCGGGCTGCATCGTCTCGGTGCACGTGGATGCCCAGGTGGAGGGCAAGGGCGTGGACCCACGGTTCCCCCCACTGCGCTGGGAGGCGTGGTGCGAGGGTGGCTGGCGCAGTTGTGAGGTGGACCATGACGGCACCGGTGGGCTGAACCGGTCCGGGGACGTGCTGCTGCACGTGCCGGCCGAGCATGAGACCTCGGTGATCGGCGGCGAGCGGGCCGGTTGGTTGCGCTGCCGGGTGATCGAGCCGGACCCCGGGTTCCCGTTCTACAGCGTCTCCCCCACGATCAGTGCGGCCAGCGCGGTGACCATGGGCGGCACAGTGCCCGCCGGGCACGCCCGCACGGTGACCGAGGAGGTGCTCGGCCTCTCCGAGGGCATCCCGGGGCAGGTGTTCACGCTGGCGCACGCCCCGGTGACCGCCGGCGGCGGGGTGGTGCTGGAGGTGGCCGCCGGTGACGGCTGGCAGGAGTGGGCGGAGGTGGAGACGTTCGCCGGCAGCCTGCCGGAGTCCACGGTGTTCCGGCTGGACCGGGCCATCGGGCAGCTCATCCTGCCGCCGGCGGTACGAGAGGCCGACGGCACGCTGCGTCACTACGGCGCCGTCCCGGCCAAGGGCGCGCCCCTGCGGGTGCGCTCCTACCGCACCGGCGGTGGCCCGGCGGGAAACGTGGCACCGCGGGCGGTGACGGTGATGCGCGACCTGGTGCCGTTGGTGGACCGGGTGGTGAACCGACGGGCCGGTCTGGGCGGGCGCGCCCCGGAGACGGTGCAGCAGGCAATGGTGCGTGGGCCGATCTCGCTGCGCACACTGGATCGGGCGGTCACCGCCGAGGACTACGAGGTGCTCGCCCGCCGGGCGGCGCCCGGGATCGCCCGGGTCCGGTGCGTGGTGGCCGAGTCCGCTGAGGACGCTGGCGGGGTGCGACTGCTGGTAGTGCCGGCGGCGGTGCCGGATGCCCAGGGCCGGCTGCGGCTGGAGGACCTGCTGCCCTCGGAGCGGGCGCTGCAGCGGATCACCGACTACTTGGGCGAGCGCCGCCCGGTGGGTGCCCGGCTGCTGGTGGAGCCACCGTTCTACCAAGGAGTGACCGTGGTGGCCCGGATCGCGGCCCGCCCGCGCGCGAATGCGGAGCGGCTGGAACGGCAGGCACTGGAGGCGCTGAACGCCTACTTCGACCCGATCACTGGCGGGCCGGATCACGCCGGGTGGCCGTTCGGCCGGCCGGTGCAGGCCGGTGAGGTCTATGCCGTGCTGCAGCAACTGACCGGTCTGGAGCTGATCGAGGACGTGAAGCTGTTCGGCGCCGACCCGATCACCGGCAAACGCGGCGAGCCGACCACCCGGATCGATCTGGATGCGAGCGGGCTGGTGTTCTCCTACCAGCACCAGGTGCGCGCGAGTGGGGGCCGATGATGCGAGGCGTGATCGCCGGGCAGCCGAGCCCGTTCCCGGTGGCGCACCGGTTACCGGGTGTGCTCCAGGAGGACGAATTCCTGGGCAGGTTCCTGGGTGCCTTCGACGAAGCGTTGGCGCCGCTCTTCCTCAGCCTGGACGGGTTGGGCGCCTATGTGGACCCTCAGCTCGCGCCAACGGACTTTCTCGACTGGCTCGCACAGTGGGTGGGTATCGAGGTGGATGAGGCGTGGACGGTGGCCCAGCGCCGGGAGATCGTGGCCGGTGCGGTGGCGGTGCATGCCCGGCGGGGTACGACGGCCGGGATCGCCGGGGCAGTGCGGCTCATCGTCGACGGCGAGGTCGAGGTGACCGATAACGGCGGAGACGCCTGGTCGGCGGAGCCCGGCGGTGCCCTGCCGGGCCGGGCCCGGCCGCGAGTGACCGTGCGGGTGCGCCCGAGGCCCGGGACGAGCGTGGACGAAGCCCGGTTGGACGCTGTGGTGACCGCGGTGAAGCCGGCACATGTGACCCACCGGATCAGGGTGGTGAACGACTGATGCAGACCTGCCCGGACTGCGGCGTCCGGAACGAGGACGGTGAACTGTTCTGTGGTGCCTGCGGCACCTACCTGGAGTGGGAGGAGCACGGGGTCGAGGCCGCGTCCAGCTCCAGCTCCAGCACGACGGCGGAGCTCACCCAGGCCGAGCCCGCACCTGAGCGTGTGGTCGAGCCGGCGCCGCAGGCGGTGGAGCAAGGGGCCGAACCCCCGCCGCGACCGGCGGCGGCCCAAGCGGCCGAACCCGCGCCACAGGCAGCGGTGCAGGAGGCGGGCGAGCCGGCGACCGAGGTGCGAAACACCCCTGAGGCGCCCACCGCCGTCGAGAGTGTGCCGCCGACCCGGGCCACCCGGGCGACCCGGGCGACCCGGGCGAGAACCGCCGTCGACCACCCCCCGACGACCGGAACACCGCCCCCAACCGCCGCAGCCACCGCCGAGACACCGGCGGGGGTTGGGCCGGTGAAGCCGTCGGTGAAACCCGTGAAGCCGGCAGCGATCAAGCCCGCGGCGGCAGTGCCCGGCCCGGTTCAGCCGGCCGCCGCCCGACCACGCCGGCACGTCCCCCCGGCCGAGAAGGACGAACCTTCGCCCGCCCCCGGCGATCTGATCTGCGGGGCCTGCGGTGCCGGCAACGCACCGCACCGCAACTTCTGCCGCCGCTGCGGGGCGAGCCTGGCCGATGCGCCCACTCAGGGCCGCGGAGGCTGGTGGCGCCGCTGGCGCGATCGGCGTCGAGCACGCCGGGACGGCCCGAAGGCGGGCACGCGGCCGAAGCGGCGGCGACGGCGCCGGTTCCCCACGAAGACGGTGGTCCTCCTAGTGGTCCTGGCCCTGCTCGGTGGTGGCGGCTACTACTTCCGGGACGAGCTGGGCACCGGGTACCACGCGGTGCTGGACCGGGTGGCCGGCAACGATCCGGTGAACCCGGCAGAGGTGACCGCGTCCAGCTCGGCGAGCGACCGCGGCCCGGACCTGGCGCGCGACGGCATCTCGGACCGGTCCTGGGCCCCGGAGGCCACCGGCGACGGTGCCGGCGAGTGGTTGCAGTTCGAGTTCGACGAACCGTTCCGCCTGGTCACAGTGCTGCTCACCGCCGGAGCGTCCACCGCGGATGAGACGCGGCTGCTGGAAGCACGGCCGAGCCGGGTGCGGTTGACCGTGACCACTGCCGACGGCGCGGAGCAGATCCACGATGTCGACGTGGTGGACACCGGCGAACCGCAGCCGATCTCCCTACCGACCAGTGACGTGGTCTCGGTGCGGATGACGATCTTGAGCGCCTACGGCGCGACCGACGATGTCCATGTGGCGGTCGCCGAGGTGGAGTTCAGAGGCCGGTGAGCTCCGAGTCCACCCCGAGCTCGGCGAGCACCGCACGGTAAGCGCGCAGCGCCCGCTGCGCGGCGGCGGGCTCACCGGCTCGCCGCAACGCCGCGACCTGCGCGCGCCACGCGTCGTCCCGGTAGGGGTCGATGTCGATGCTGCGCTGGGCGGCGGAGACCGCGGCAGTCCAGCGCTCGGCGCGGAACTCCAGCTCGGCCAGCTGTGCGGCCGCCTCGGCGGCACCAGCCCGCAGCCGTTCCCGTGGGGTGAGCACCCAGGCCGGGGCCCCTTCCTCCGAGAACAGGTCCCCCTGGTAGGCGTCGAGCGCGCGGGTGAGCGCCTGCCGCACCCGATCCTGATCCCGGTCCAGGCGCGCAACCTTCGCCTCGCCCAGTGCGACCTCGAACTCGAACACATCGCTGCGGGAGTCCGGGGAGAGGTTGAGCCGGTAGGCCTCACCGACCCGTTGGATGATCCGGCTGCGCCGGCCCGGAACGCCCGGTTCCAGCACGGCGCGCAACTGGGACAGGCTCACCTGGAACGACCGCATCCCCGCCTCGGCGTCCAGCTCGCCCCAGAGCGCATCGGTGATCAGCTCACGGTGCACGGGGTGGCCGGCGTGGATGCCGAGGAACTTCAGCAGGGCCCGCACCCGCGGCCGGACCCCGGACAGGTCCACCGACCGGCCGTGCACGCGCAGCTCGAATCCGCCGAAGCAGCGCAGGTCCACCCGAACGCCGGTGCCCGGTGATGATGGGCTGGGGGCGGCCGGGATCCCGGCCGGAGGCGTGTCGGTCATCGGAGTGTCCGCACCCGGGGTGGCCGATGACGGGGTGGCCGCACCCGGGGTATCCGCACCCGGGGTGGCGGATGACGGGGTGGTGGCGGCTGCGGCTGTGCTCGGGGCTGGTGGGTGCTCCGGCGGCGACGGGGGCGCCGCGCTGGCAGCTGGCGGGCGCTCGGCCGCCGCGAGCCCCGCCGCCGGGCGCTCGGCCGGCCTGCTGCGCGCGGACTGGTGGGCCGGGAACCACTCCCAGGGGCGGATCGCCAGCCCGATCTCGATCGCCGTGGACCGGGCGAGCGTCAGCTCCTCCGCACTATTCTCGGTATCCACGAGCACGAGCGCGGAGTAGGCGAAGCAGGCGGCCCCCGGCACCGCCGCCCGTCGAGCCTGGCCCTCAGCTGCCCGCGCCATCTGCTCCGCATCCGGAAGGTCGTGCGCCGCCGCCTTCAGCGAGGCGATCGCGTCGCACCAGACCGCCAGCGAACCGCAGTCGAGCTCGCGCAGCCGCAGCGCCACCGCGGTCAGATCACTCACCCGCGCACTGTCCCCGCGCACCTGGGCGATCGCACCGGCCATCGAGATGAACGCCGCGGCGACCCGGTCGCTGCGCGCCTCGTGCTCGGCCAGCACCTCGGCCAGCGCCTGCCGGGATCGGGGCGGGCCCACCGCCAGGGTCAGCCCGGTGGCGATCCGCGCGATCCAGGTCCAGCCACGCCTGCTCGCTTCGGCCGCGATGTCGTCGACGTTGGCGACCGTGTCCTCCACCGGGCGGGTGCCCACTCCGCTGATCGTGGCGAGAGCGAGCTGGGCGGCCAGCTGGGCCGGTTCGTCCGGGTCACCGTACGCGGCCAGCGAGCGCAGCACCGTCCAGGCCTGCCGCCGGTTACCGGCCACCCACAGCGCCAGCCCTTCGGTGAGGCGCGCCCCCGGCCCGTCGAGACGGCGGGCCTGGCGCGCCGCAGCGAGCGGGTCCCGGCGCAGCGCCGCCCGGAGCAGATGCACCCAGGTGGGCCGCGGCGGTGGGGTGGTGTCCACCCAGACGGAGACATCCGCGATCACCTGGTCACAGACCCGCAGACCGACATCGTCGGTGAACTGCTCCCGCGCTCGGCGGGCGACAGTCTCCGCGGCGCGCAGCTGCCCGTCGTTCAGCAGACGGCGAGCCTCGGCGAGGGCACACCAGGGGTCGGTCTCGGTCAGCCAGGCCGGGAGCAGGGTGGTCCAGGTACCTGCGCCGTGTGCCGAGGTCGGCCCAGCCATGATCCGGTGCCCGTGCTCGCGCAGGAGTCGCTGCACACCCTCCCAGTCCTCGGCGCGGGCGCGGGCACGCAGGGCCTCCACCGTCGCGTGCTCCGCCTCCAGCACGGCAGCGGCCCGGCGGTACCACTCGTGCGTCGCCTGGGCACCGAGCTCCTCGCGGAGCACGCTCTCCAGGTGACGGCGGAGCACGTCGTGGTAGTGAAAGCTCACCCCGCCGTCGAGCGTGGTGGTCAGTGCCTGCCGGTCCACCAGGTCCCGCAGGATGCGTTGCGAACCGGTGATCCCCAGCAGCTCGTCGCAGCGGGCTGCGGTGAGGTCGTCGAACACACTGGTCTGCACCAGGAAGTCCTGGGTCGCCTCCGGCAGAGTGGCGAGCACCTGCGCGGACAGGTAGTGCTGGGCGAAGCGGGAGTGGCCGGCAAGTGCGTCCACCGCACGCCGCCGAGCGGTGCCCTGGTGCCCCACTGTGGACAGATGGAACAGCTGCAGACCCGCCGCCCACCCCTGCGTGTACCGGGTCAGCGCGGCAACGTCGTAGGGCGGTAGTGGGGCACGGTAGACGTTGCGGAAGAGCTTCTCCACCTCCCACGTGCGGAACCGGAGGTCCTCACCGGTGAGCACCACCAGCGGCGGCAGCTCGGAACGGGTCAAGTTCACCGCGGGCATCGTGCGCGAGCCGAGGAGAAGCTTCACGGCTCCGGGGCCGAGCAGGACGAACCGCTCCAGCTCCCGGGCCGCTGGCGTCTCAGCGATGACATGCAGATCGTCGATCACCAGGAGCAACTCGCCAGAGCGCTCGTGCAACACCCGCACCAGCGCGTCGACGCTCGCCGGTCGTTCCACGTCGCCGCGCAGGTGCACGCTCAGCGCGGGCCACAGCCAGTCCACCAGCCGCCCGGCCACAGCGGTCGAGTCCAGTCGGCACCAGGCCACCGGCAGACCACTGGCCCGCGCCCACTGCGCCATCAGGGTGGTCTTACCGCTACCGGCCGGGGCGACAACCAGTCCGAGGTGGCCCTGCGCCACCGGGTCCAGACGCCGCAGGACCGGTTCACGGTGCAGGCCGGTCACCCGAGGTGGCACCGTGTTCGCCGAAGGCGGCGGCTCCCCGACCGCCGGGAAGCGGCCGCGTACGTCAGCGAACGAGTCCGGTTCCGCCCCGGTTGCGGAGGTCCTGCTCGCGCTCATCGGTCTCAGTCTCCCACGCACAGCCTGAGGCGGTGGGGTGGTTGGTATCGACAGGCGGCGGCCGGCAGGCGATCCTGAATGCTGCTAGCCGACCGGCGTGGAACAGCCGCAGCTCTGCCCGATCACCAGGTTTCCCTTCAGCGCCTCGTGCATCGGCGCGAGCGTCGGGTCGTGGATCCGCTCCAGCAAAGCCCCGACGGCGAGCAGCGCCATGTCCACGACCGGCTGGCGAAGACTGGTCAGCGGTGGGTTGGCGTACCGACCGGAAGCAGTGCCGTCGAAGCTCACGATCGCGATGTCTTCCGGCACTCGCAGACCGCGGTCCCGGCAGGCGAGGATCACCCCGAGCGCCTGGGAGTCGGAGGCGACGAACAGGGCGGTCGGCATCGGCACCCCGGAGGCACCGCGCCGCGAGTCCGGACCCAGCAGTGCCCAGGCGGCCGCGTACCCACCGGATTCGGAGAACTCCGCATGCTCCACCAACGCTGGTCGATGATCTCCGCCGTGACGCTCCTGCTGCTCCCGCCACCCGCGTACACGCTCGTCGGACAGCGGCACCGGCCACGGACCGGCGATGCAGCCGATCACGCGATGCCCGTGTCCCTGCAGGTGTTCGGTGGCCAGCCGTGCGCCGTGGGCATTGTCCACATGGACCCGCGAGAACGTGGGCGTATCGTCCTGACCCACCCGGTCCATCACCAGCACCGGGAGCTCTGGTGCCTGCAGCTCCCTGAGGGTGGTGACCGCCTGCGCGGAGGTGAGGATGATCCCGTCCACCCGCCGGTCGACGAAGGAGCGCAGGTACAGCCGCTCCCGCGAGATGTCGTCGTCGGTGATGCCCACGGACAGCGTGTTGCCGCGGTTGAACAGCTCGCGCACCAGCGCCTCGGAAAGCTCCGCGAAGAACGGGTTGCCCGGGCTGGGGGTGAGTAGCCCGATCGACCGGGTCATCCCACCGCGCAGGGCAGCCGCAATACGATTCGGCCGATAGCCCAGCTCGTCGATCGCCGCTTCCACCCGCAACCGGGTCTGGGCGGCCACCGGTCGCGGCCCGCCGTTGATCACGTACGAGACCACGGCCGGGGACACCCCGGCCAGGGTCGCGACCTCGGCACGTGTCACCGCCATCGCATCTCCCTCGTGCCGCGCCCGCTCACCCGTGGCCTGAACGTACCAATGCCCCCGGTGGCCGTCACCCGGATAGGCGAGGGGCTCCCACCGCGGTCAGATCGGCGGCCATGGCATAGGAGGACTGGGCCCCCTCGCGGGTGACGGCGAACGTACCAGCCGCCACCCCGAGCTCCACCGCGTCGGCGAGTGCGGCGCCCTGGGCGAGACGGACGGCGAGCGCCCCCACGAAGGCGTCTCCCGCACCCGTGGTGTCCACCACCTCGGCTGGAACGGGTGCAACCACGGTTCCTCCGCCGTCGGCATCTGCCCACACCGCACCCTGTGCACCCAACGTGATCACCACGGACCGCACCGCACGACGCAGCTTCTCCGCGCCCTTCCGGGCAGCGTCCACCGAGTCCACCGGCGCCTCGAGCAGTGCGCTCGCCTCCGACTCGTTGACCACGAGCGGGTCGCACACTGCGAGCACCTCGCTCGGGAGCCGGACGAACGGGGCGAGGTTCAGCACCGCACGCGCACCGATCTGGCCAGCGGTACGCACCGCCGTCCTGATGATCCGGGGGTCGATCTCTGCTTGCAGCACCACGAGCGACTCCGGCTCGGCCCGCCGCACCACGCGCGCTACCCGGGTCTCGGTGAGCGCGAAGTTCGCCCCGGGCACGACGATGATGGAGTTCTCGCCGAACCGGTCCACCGCCACGATCGCCAGACCGGTGTTCTGCCTGCTGATGATCTCCACGTCGGCACTGTCCACCCCTTCAGCGCGAAGCTCGCGCAGCAGCATCGCGCCGTCGTCATCGTCGCCCACGCAACCGACGAACGCGACGGTGCCGCCGAGTCGAGCCGCGGCCACAGCCTGGTTCGCGCCCTTCCCTCCCGGAGCCTTGCGCAGACCGCCAGCGAGCACGGTCTGCCCGGGTGCCGGTGCACTCTCCACCCGCACCAGATAGTCGATATTGGCGGAGCCGATCACCGTCACCGGTGCCGCCCTCTTGCCCGACCGTCGCGTCACTTCTCTCCCGTCGCCAGAGCCAGGCCGCCGAACGACCGCTGCAGGATGAACATGGTCAGTGCCGGCACCAGTGAGAGGAGCACTGCGCCGGCAAAGTTCTCCCCGAAGTTGAACTCGTGCTCCCCGAACGTGCGCGCGAGTGCGACGGGCGCCACCTGGAGCCGCGCTTCGGAGACCACCAGGAGCGGCCACAGGTAGGCCGTCCACTGACCGAGGAAGATCAGCAGCGCCGAGTTCGCCAGTGCGGTGCCGCCCAGCGGGGTGTACACCGAGGCCAGCACCCGAGGCTCCGAGGCCCCGTCGATCGTGGCCGCCTCCCGGTAGGAGGTCGGGATGGACAGGAAGTACTGCCGCAGGTTGAAGATCGCCAGACCGTTGCCGATCCCGGGCAGCACCAGACCCATGATGGTGTTCGTCAGCCCCCACCCGGTGAACAGCTGGGACAGCGGGATCGCGATCGCGTCGAAGGGCACCATGAAGCTGATCACCACGAACGCGAACACCACCGAGCGACCGGGAAACTGCAGCACCGCCAACGCATAGGCAGCCGTGGCACTCATCACCAGTCCGAGGGCGACGGTGAGGAAGCAGACCAGCAACGAGACCCCCATCGCTCGCCCGAACGGCCCGGTCAGCAACGCGATGTAGTTGTCCAGGCTCACCGAGCTGGGGATGAGGATCCGCCAGCTCAGCGGTGAGATCGAGCTGAAGATCTCCGCGCTGGGGCGCAGCGAACCGACCAGGAGCCACACCGCCGGCAGGATGAAGATCATCGCGACGAGGACCGCGCCGATGGTCAGCAGCGGGGAGCGCCGCTCCAGTCGGCTGCGGCGCCGCAGTGATGCGGGGGCGCTCATCGCTTCCTCCTCGTCGGTCGGTCCTCGCGGAGCAGGCGGAACTGCAGCGCGACGAACGCCAGCATGATCACCGTCAGGATCATCACCTCGGCCGCTCCGAGGTTCTTGCTGGAGTAGGTGTAGGTGGTCCGGTAGGCGTTGAACATCTGCATCGTGGTGCTGTTCTGCGGTCCGCCGTTGGTGAGCATCTGGATCGGCACGAAGAGGACGAAGTTCGCCACCGTGTCGGCGACCAGCACGAACAGCAGCGGTCGCTTCAACAGCGGGATGGTGATGGAGAAGAACGTGCGGATCGTACCGGCACGGTCCAGCTTGGCTGCCTCCAGGTACTCGTCCGGGATGGACTGCAGCCCGGAGACCAGGAACAGCATCCAGTAGCCGATCCCGATCCAGGAGATCACCACCATGATCGAGGCCATCGCCTGGGACGGAGAGGTGAGGAACGGCTGCGGGTTGCCGCCCAGTGCAGCGAGGATCGCGTTGATCGGGCCGTCCTGGCGGAAGGCGATACCCCAGACGATCGACGAGCCGACGATCGGCACCGTGGCCGGCACGAACACCAGCATCCGCCACAGGTTGGGGGCGACGATCTTGCGGGTCAGCAGTACGGAGATGATCAGCGCGATCGCTACCTGCAACGGGTTGATGATCACGTTGAAGACGATCGTGCGGATGACCGTGTCCCGGAACATGTCGTTGCCGAAGAGCTCGGAGTAGTTCGCCAGACCGCTGAACTCGGCGGCCAGCACACCACCAGGAAACCCCTGGTGGAGACTCGAGACGGCTGCGCTGACCGTCGGGGCGATCCGCATCGAGACGATCGCGATCAGCGCCGGGAGGAGGAACACCGCCGCCCAGAACAGCTCCTTGGTGCGCCGCCGGGATCGTCTCCGGCCGAGCCCGCCACCCGCACCCCGGCGCTGAGTGGCCGGGGTGCGGGCAGCGGCGCGAGCCTGCACGCTCATAGTGCTCGCCTTCGTTCTACTGGTACTTGGCCCAGGCGGTGGTCAGTTCATCGGTGGCCGAGGCCAGCGCGGTCGCCGGATCGGCACCGTTGGCGATGTCGGAGAAGGCCCGCCCGAGGATCTCCTCGAACTCCACATAGCCGACGGTCTGCAACCGCGGCACACCGGTGTTCGCCGTCTCGTAGTCGATGATCGCTGCGGCGTCCTGACCGGCATCCGAGCTGAAGATGTCCCGGGCGAAGTACGCTTCCTTGCCCTCCGGGGTGGCCGGCAGCTCGGGTGCCTCGAGGAACAGGGCGTAACCGCCGCCGTCATCGATCGCCATCCAGCGCATGAAGACGGCGGCTGCCTCCTTGTCATCGCTGAACGGGCTCATCGCCAGCGACCAGGATCCGGTCGGGGTCACGGGGTCACCACCGTCGAAGGAGGGATGAGCGGCCACGCCCCACTCGAAGTCGGCTTCGGCGAGGCTGGGCACCAGCCAGTTGCCCTGCACCATGTAGGCGGTGCTGCCGGTGAGGAACTCGTCGCTGGACTGCTCCGGGGTGACGCCCGTGGGGTGCAGCCCGTCGGTGAACAGAGACTGGTAGAAGGCCATCGAGTCCACCCAGGCGTCAGAGGTGATGTCCGGGGTCAGGTTGCCCTCCCCGGTCCCTCCGGCGGAGCCACCCATCGACACCGGCAGCGGTTCGAGCTGGTAGTACCGGTGCATCTGACCGAACATGAATCCGTTCTCGGCCCCACCGTCGACGGCCTCCTGGGCGCGGTCGTGCAACTCCTCCCAGGTCATCCGCTCCTCCGGATTCGCAGAGGGCAGCTCGGCACCGGTCTGCTCGAGCAGGTCCACGTTGTAGTAGAGCAGCTGGGTGGAGTTGGCGATCGGCAGCGACCAGAGCCGGTCCTCGAACGAGCTCGACTCCAGCGGAGCGCTGTCGAAGGCGTCGGTGAGCTCGGCGAACTGGTCGGTGAGGTCCTCCGTGTAGCCACGCGAGGACAGCGCGGCGATCCGCGGCTGATCCGCCCAGTAGACGTCCGGGTTACCGTCCTGGTTGCCGATCCGCGCGTCCAGCACCGAGTTGAGCTGGTCGAACGGCACCGACTCGTAGGCGATCGTGATGTCCGGATGGGCCTCGTGGAAGGCGTCGATGACGGGCTGGACGATCTCCGTGTCCTGGTGGCCGAGCACCTGCACGGTCGCCGTGGGGTCCTCGTCGGGGATGCTCCAGTCACCGCCTTCAGCGGACCCGCCGGAGCTCTCCGATCCGGAGCAGGCGGCGGTGAGGGCGAGGGCAGCCACGCCGATCAGGGCGGCTGCGGGGCGTAGGTGGCGCATGGTCATGTCCTTTCCTGACTTCTCTGTCATTGCGGGGGTTCCGCTGGGGTAGAACGGGTCGGCGGGAATAGGGCGCGAGCCCGACGGCGGTCAGGACCGGGCGAGGCCGCCAGGGCGTGGCCAGGCGTTCAGTAGGCGGCGATGTGGTCGAGGAAGTAGTCCATGAAGGCCTCGACCTGGACGTCGACGGCGATCTGGGCATTCGGGGCCGGGGCGTCGGTCCGGGACTGCAGGTCGGCGATGGCCACCCCTCGGCCGGCGGGTTCAGCAGTGAGGACGTCGACGTGCGCGTCCTGCCAGGTCAGCAGCTCGGGCCGGGAGAGCGCGGCGACGGCGAGCGGATCGTGCATCGCGCAGGAGTCGCCCCCTTCCACCTCGGCCGGGCGATCCCGGCTCAACCGGTCCAACCACGCGATCGTGCAGTCACCGGCGAACGCCCCGAAGGCTCGCCCGCTCGCGGCCATCCGCCTGGCATGCTCACGGGTCAGCCGCACCCGCGTGGTGACATCCAGACCGATCAGCCGGACCGGCGCACCGCTGTGCAGCACGGCACGGGCCGCGTGCGGGTCGACCCACCAGTTGAACTCACCCGGCATGTCAGCGACCTGGGTGTGACCGAGGAAGACCCCGCCCATCACCACGATCTCCTTGACCGCCCGGGCCACAGCAGGCTCCATCGCGATCGCCAGCGCCACGTTGGTCAACGGTCCGATCGCCACGATCGTGATCTCACCCGGGGCGTCCAGCACGCGCCGGGCGATCTCCGCCGCGGCGAAGCCCGGCGTGGCCTGGTGGTGTCCGAAGGCGGTACGCACCGCTTCGGGCGCACCGCGCCTCTTCTCTGGTTCCAGCATCGGCGCAGCCGCTCCTCGCACCACCGGGATGTCCGACCGCCCCAGCCGCTGCAGCAGCTCCAGGCTCAGGTAGGTACCGGACTCGACGTCGATATTGCCGTTCACGCTGGTGACCAGCTCCACCTGGAAGACGTCGTCGGCAAGCAGCAGCGCGAGCGCGAAACCGTCGTCGATCTCCGATCCCGGAGCGCCCATCGCCATATCGGTGTCCAGAATGACTCGCATCGGCCAAACCCCTTCGTTCAACTCGTGTTGACCATATGCTACACGTGTTGATCGTGTCTCTCAACACCGATCGACGACGCGCGCACCGCTTTTGACTGCCCACACCCCTGGGGGACTAGCGTCGTGCCCATGATCTCGCCCACCCCGAACGCCCTGCGCGCTCTCGGCCTTCCGCCGTCGATCCGGGCTTGCCTGTTCGACCTCGACGGCGTGATCACCCAGACCGCCTCGCTGCACTTCGCCGCGTGGAAGCACACCTTCGATGCGATCCTGGCCGACCTCGGCCAAGCCGCGTTCACCAGCGCCGACTACGCGGCGCACGTGGACGGCCGCCGCCGCTACGACGGCGTCCGCACCTTCCTGCAGTCCCGGGGGATCAGCCGCCCGGAGGGCACCCCCCAGGACCCGCCGGAAGCGGACACGATCTGTGGGATCGGGAACCGGAAGAACGCCGACGTGCAGCGAATCCTCGCCGAGGACGGGGTGGAGACGTTCCCCGGCACGGTGCGTTACCTGGCCGCAGTCCGGGAAGCGGGCCTGGCCACGGCGATCGTCACCGCCTCCGCCAACGGCCAGGCCGTGGTCGAGTCCGCGGGCCTGGCGGCGGAGTTCGACGCTCGGATCGACGGCGTCGTCGCCGCTGAGCACAACCTGCCCGGTAAGCCCGCGCCGGACACCTTCTTGGCCGGCGCGGCAGAGCTCGGTGTGGACCCGAGCGCGGCCGTGGTGATCGAGGACGCGATCGCCGGGGTGCAGGCCGGCCACGCCGGAGCGTTCGGGTACGTGATCGGCGTGGACCGGCTCGACCATGCCGAGGCGCTGGCGGCGGCCGGCGCGGACGTCGTGGTGACCGACCTCGCCGACCTGCTCAGCGACCAGGTCGGTTCCACGCTCTCCCGCCCACCGACCGGCGTGCCCGGACCTCCGGCAGACCACGACGAACCCGCCGCCAACCCCGAGGAGGACCAGTGAGCAACGGTCACGGTCAGCACACCAGCGGCGAGAGCGGCGATACCACCGAGTACGCCGATCACCGCCGCGGCTACGAGATCCACCCCTGGAAGCTCGTCCGGAACGGCTTGTCGCTGGGCGAGCTGGCAGCGAGCGAGTCGCTGTTCACCCTCGCGAACGGGCACATCGGCCTGCGCGGCACTCTCGAGGAGGGTGAACCCCGGGCGGTGCCCGGCACCTACATCAACGGGTTCTACGAGCAGCGTCCGCTCCCGCACGCCGAGGCCGGTTACGGCTTCCCGGAGTCCGGCGAGACCGTGGTGAACGTGACCGACGGGAAGATCATCCGACTGTTCGTCGGCGACTCCCCGTTCGACCTGCGCTACGGGCACACGCTCGAGCACGAGCGCACCCTGGACCTGCGCAGCGGCACCCTGGACCGGTACACCGAGTGGGTCTCCCCGAGCGGCACCCCGGTCCGGGTCACCTCCCGCCGGCTGGTCTCCCTGGTGCACCGGTCGCTGGCCGCGATCAGCTACGAGGTGGAACCGCTCGAGGACGATGTCTACGTGGCGCTGTACTCGGACCTGCTCGCCAACGAGCAGGCCGGCAGCCCGTCCTCGGACCCGCGCGATGCCGCCGTGCTGGAGCGGCCGCTGAAGTCGGAGGCCTCGGCGGCCCGCGGACAGCAGGCGGTGCTGATGCACCGCACCCGCCGGTCCAAGCTGCGGATGGCTGCCGGGATGGACCACGTGCTCGAGGTGCCGCCGGGGGCGAACACCACGATCGAGTCGAACGGGGACCTGGCCCGGTTCACCGTGACCGCGCAGATCCCGCGGGGACAGAAGCTGCGGCTGGTGAAGTACCTCGCCTACGGCTGGTCCCACCGGCGCTCCTCCCCCGCGCTGCGGGACCAGGTGGAGGCCGCCCTCGCCGTCGGCAAGCTGATCGGCTGGGACGAGCTGCTCGAGCAGCAGCGTGCCTACCTGGACGAGTTCTGGTCCAGCGCTGACGTGCAGATCGAGGGCGACCCGGGGATGCAGCAGGCGCTGCGGGTGTCCATGTTCCACGTGCTGCAGTGCGCGGCCCGTTCCGAGGGTCAGGGCATCGCTGCCAAGGGCCTCAGCGGTGTGGGCTATGACGGACACACCTTCTGGGACGCCGAGGCGTTCGCGCTGCCGATGCTCACCTACACCGCCCCCTCCGCGGCCCGGGACCACCTGGCGTGGCGGATGGACACTTTGCCGCAGGCGCGCGACCGGGCCACCGAGCTCGGCCTGGCGGGGGCGGCGTTCCCGTGGCGGACGATCACCGGCAAGGAGTGCTCCGGGTACTGGCCCGCAGGTACGGCGGCGTTCCATGTGAACTCGGCGATCGCCGACGCGGTCTCCCGATACGTGGCCGCCAGCGGGGACGCCCAGTTCGACACCGAGGTCGGTACCGAGATCCTGGTGGAGACCGCGCGGCTGTGGATCAGCCTGGGCCACTACGACGACGGGTCCTTCCACATCGACGGCGTCACCGGACCGGACGAGTACACCGCGATCGTGGACGACAACGTGTACACGAACGCGATGGCTCAGGCCAACCTGCGCGCGGCGGATGCGGCCTGCGGGCGCTATCCGGCGAAGGAGGTCAGGCTCGGCGTCACCGCTGAGGAACGGTCGGCCTGGCGGGACGCGGCCGATGCGATGATCCTCCCGTTCGACGAGTACCTCGGCGTGCACGCACAGTCCGAGGACTTCACCGCCCAGGACGAGTGGGACTTCGCACGCACCGCGGCCGAGCACTACCCGCTGCTGCTGAACTACCCGTACTTCCAGATCTACCGCAAGCAGGTGATCAAGCAGGCCGACCTGGTGATGGCGATGCACCTGCGTGGTGACGTGTTCACCGATGAGCAGAAGGCCAAGAACTTCGCCTACTACGAGGCCCGCACCGTGCGGGACTCCTCACTGTCGGCCACCACCCAGGCGATCCTCGCGGCAGAGACCGGGCACCTGCAGCTGGCGTACGACTACTGGGCCGAAGGCGCGCTGGTGGACCTGGGCGATCTGCACGGGAACGTGGACGACGGCCTGCACATCGCGGCGATGGGTGGTGCCTGGCTGGTGGCGGTGGCCGGATTCGGCGGGATGCGCGATCACGGTGGCACCCTCACGTTCGCTCCGCGGCTGCCGGCCGAGCTGAACCGGCTCCGGTTCCATGTCCGGATCGGCGAGGCAGTGCTCGCGGTCGACATCACCCGCACCGAGGGGCAGGTCACGGCCGGCTATGAGCTGGTCCAGGGCGAGGAGCTGACCACTACCCACCACGGCGAGCCCGTGCAGGTGCGTTCCGGTGAGCCGGTCCGGATGGCGGTGCCGGCGGTTCCCGAGGTGGAGCCGGTGCACCAGCCCGCCGGGCGGGCACCGGTGCGGCGGGTGCCGCAGGCCTAGCGGTCAACACACCCGCCCGACGGCGGAGCGCACCGGGCCCGGGCACGGCCCCTGGCGCTGGGGTGCTCAGGTGCAGGTGGGCAGCCCGGGCGGCATCACCTCGAGGCGTAGTGCGTCGATATCGTCGCCGGCGACGTAGTCGAACACGTCCCGGGCGTCCTGCCCGGTGAGCTCTCCGCACCGTTCCCCGGCTGGGATCATGTCCGCGCGCGACGGGCCGGGCCAGTCGGTCGGCAAGTCCGCCTCCGGGCCGGAGATGATCACCTGCACCGTCTCCACGGCGAGCAGGTCACCTTCTGCCGGTGCCTCGTCCAGTGCCGCGATGACCCCTTTGAGCACCTCGCGGCCGGCTTCGTCGGACCGGCTGAGGTCGCTGCCTTCCTCCTGACCGAGCGCGTACGCCGTGGCGGTCGTGGGCCGGTCGCCGCCGTAGTAGGTCACGATCGTGCTCGCGCGGTCGGTGATCTGCGGACTGCCCAGGCGCTGGTCCTCGTCCAGCTCCTCGGCGGCCAGCCCGGCGACCGCCTCCAACTGGCAGGAACCCAGGTACGCCGGCTGCCACTGCCGTGCCGCCGGCGGCGTCGGTGCCATCATCGGCGGGGCCAGCGCGTTCAGCCCGCTCTCCTCCTCACCGGCCAGCGTGAGCACCCAGCCGTCGGCGTACAGCACCGTGGTGAGCAGACTGGTGCCGGTGGCATTACCCGCGGTGAGCAGCACCTCCGCCGAGCCCGGCTCCCCCGGTGGTGGGGAACCGTTGTCGCTGCAGTCGGCGGTCGGGTCCACGGGCCCGGGGCTGCACGCACTCAGACCGAGAGCCAGGAGCGCCCCGGTCAGCACGGCAGCAGCAGATCGTCGCATGCCGATGATGCTAGACAGCCCGGGCACCACGCCGCTTGCTCCGCGGTGGGCAGTTCTTCCCTCGCGACGCTGGGTCAGTCGCACGCGGACTGCCCCGGTGCGACCACTGTGACACGCAACCAGCCGACGTCGGCGTGGGTGCGCTCGCCCAGGTACTCGTACACGTCCAGGGCTTGCTGGCCGGTGAGCTCACCGCAGCCGTCGTCGCCGAGAAGCTCGGCCAGCGGCGGTCCGGGCCACCCTTCGGGTTCGGGCTCGCCTACTTCGCCGTTGACCCGCACGGTCTCCACCGGCAGGACGTCGCCGGTGACCGTCGCCTCGTCCAGGGCGGCGATCAAGGCCTTGAGCACCTCGCGGCCCTGCTGGTCCGCCCGGCTCAGATCGGAACTTTCGCTCCCGAGCGCGTAGGCGCTGCTACTCACCGGCTCCTCACCGCCGTAGTAGGTGATCGTGGTCGTGCTGGCATCGGTGACGATCGGGTCCCCCAGGTCTCCCTCGACGAGCTCCTCTGCGGCCAGCGCGTCCACCGCCTCCAGCTGGCAGCTGCCCAGGTAGGCGGGCTGCCAGCGATCGCCGGCTGGCGGGGCCGGTGCCATCAACGGCACCCGCATCGCGTTCGCCGCGCTCGCCTCGTCCTCGGCGGTGATGACCATCCAGCCGTCGGCGTAGAGGACGTACCCGCTGGAGGTCAGCAGCACCTCCGCCGAGCCGGGTTCACCGGCCGGCTGGCTGCCCGCATCGGTACAGTCCTCGGTCGGGTCGATCGGGGACGGACTGCACGCGGTCATCCCGGCGAGCACCGTCACTGCTGCCGCCCCGAGCGCGACCGCGCGGCCCAGTCTCGACCTCCCGTGTCTCCTCCTCGAACGGTCCCCCTGCAGTGTCGATCGACGGCGCACGGCCACTCCCTTCGTCATGGTCCGGTCAGCGTAAGGGTGCTGATCGCCGCGGAGCATCGGCGACGGTGGGCAGTTCTGTCCGATTCCGGCCCACGCGGTGGGGAGTTCTCCCCGTCAATGCCCGCCCGGACCAGTGTCCGCCCTGGCAGGGTGACTGCCCATGTCTTCCTACGACCCGCCGTCCTACAACCCGAATGCCTTCGTCGCTCCGCCGCCCGGAGGCGGGAACCGAAGCACCAACGTGCCCGGGCGGATCGCACTGATCGTCGGTGTGGCGCTGACGCTGCTCCAGCTGGCGCGGATCCTAGTCATCTGGTCGATGCCGATGGATGTGGGCGGTGGGTCCGACGGACTGTGGCGGGCCGTGGACCTCGGTTTCACCGTCGGCGAGGCCGTGCTGGCTGTGCTGGCGGTGATCACCGGCGCCGTGGGCCTCGCTGGCCGGCCGCGACCGCGCGGGGCTGCGGCAGCCGGTCTGGCACTCGGAACCTCCACCCTGCTGTTCCTGCTTCTGAATGTGACCATGCCCTTGATCTACCAGTGATGACGCTCGGTGCCCGGTGCTGGCACGATGAGCGGCTATGAGCACAGGCTTCGGACCCGATCCACACCACACCGGCTATGCAGCGACGGCGTACCAGCCCGGCGCCGGGAGGGGCAGGAATCCCGCCGGTCGGCTGGCGCTGGTGGCCGGGATCCTCGTGGTGCTGATCGGACTGGTCCAGCAGGTGCTCGCCCTGCTGCTGCCCTATCTGATGCACAGGTACGACCTGAGCGCCAGCGCGGTCTCGCTCCGGTTCAACCTGATCGGTGGAATCGTCACCACCGTCTTCGCTCTGGTGGCCCTGATCGCCGGTGGCATCGGGCTCAGTGGCACCGGCAAGCCCAAGGCGGCCGCCGGCGCCGGCCTCGCTCTAGGCGTGACCGCAGTCCTCAGCGTGCTGATGGCCCTGATCGCGCCGAGCATCATCACCGCGGTCGTCTGATCTCGCCGAGGCCTGCCTGCCCAGGGCAGCCGGCTCCCTGGCGAGCCTCACCTACCGACAGCCGGACACCCCGGGTGGCAACGCGCGAACTGTCAGCTCTGAGCTCGCCTCGCCCAACCCGGGCTCCTGCGCGAACTCGTACACCGCCGTCGCCGGATCCTCGGTAAGCACACCGCAGCCCTGCTCGCCGAGTAGCTCGGCGGGAGCCGGCCCAGGCCATTCGAAGCCCTCACCGACCTCGCCGGCGCCGTCCACCTGCACGCGGGAGACCGGGATCGTCTCACCGGTGCGGACCAGGTTGGCTTCGAGGAAGTGGGTCACCGCGGCCAGCCGCTCCCGCGCGCGCCGTTCGGACCACTCCAGGCCCTCGGTGTAGCCGGTGTCGAAGGCGTAGACCTCCACGGAAGCGCGGGAGGCACCGTTGTCGTAGCTGACGTAGGTCCAGGGGTTATCGGTGATCGACACTCTGCCGTACTCCGGTGACCCGAACAGGGCGTCGTCGGCGCGCTGGCGCAGCTCGGCCAGCGCACACGGCAGCAGGTACCCGCTACTCCAGGAGCCGGGCTGTTCAGTGTAGGGACCGCCCGCGTACTGGGGCAGTGGTCCAGCCGCAGCCAGTGCGTTCGTGCCGGTCTCCGCCTGCTGCTGCCCGTCCAGCAGCGCCACTGAGCCGTCGTCGTAGACCACCCAGGTCAGATCCCAGGCGCTGGCTCCCTCTGCGATCGTGAGCATCACCCGCGCCTCGCCCGGGGCGGATGTGGGCGCAGACTCACCCGGGCACTCCAGCGCCGGCTCCTCATCCAGGCCGAACAGCGAGCAGCCCGCGAGGGTGGTGGCCACCAGCGCGGCCGCCACGCCGGCGCCGACGATGCGCGCCCGCGCCCTCAGCTGTCCCAGCTTTCGACCCATACAGCACACACTATCGGGGCCGCCCTGGTGCGTGAGAGCGCCGGTGGCAGGGCAGTCTCGCGCACCGGGGTCGGGGCGGTCCGACGCTCAGCGCAGCAGTTCGCGGGGCACCAGCTCGCCGCCGCGGACGCCGTCGAGCAGGTTCTCCTCGATCCCGTCGCCGCGGCGCAGCACACTGATCGCGCCGGAGGGCTCGAACACGACGGCGGCCACCTCGCCGCGGTGCCGGATACCCGCCTGCCGGAGCCGGGACTGCAATTCGGCGAGCACCACGTGGCAATGCCGCATGTTCTCCTCGACCACCGCGGATCCAGCCATCAGCAGCACGGGCTCGGACACGATCAGCCGACCGCCGCGGCGCACGCTCCGGACCAGTCCGGCGACCGCTTGCATCGCCACCAGGGTGGCCAGGGAGAGGATGCCTGCGGCCAGTCGCGGTGCTTCACCGAGCGCTGCGCGGCCGAGGATCGAGCCGAACGCGATCACCGCCGCCACGTCGAAGCTGGACATGCTGGACAGCATCCGCTGCCCGACCAGCTTGATGATGATCACCATGGTCACGTACATCCCGGCGGTACCGAGCACCACGGCCAGGGCCTCGAGCGGGGTGACCCCCAGCAGTTCTCCCATCGTTCCTCTCCTCAGTCTCCGGGTACGGCGTCGTCAGGTGCGGGCGGGCCGTGGACAGCGCGGAGCGTAGGCAGCACCACGAACAGCACCGCGGCCGGCTCGGCCACCTGGGCGCCGGCCGCGATCGGCTCGCGCGCACACGCCGGAACGAGGGTAGTCCTCATTCGGCGGGTGGGACCGGCTGCTCGGCGCGGGAGCGGGTGGTGACCGCGGAGCCGAGGGTGGCACGGTGCGGCTGGTGACCGCGGGGGCGCGCGTGGCACCATCTTCCCCATGCCGGTGGTGAGTGCAGAGGTGACAGTTCCCGTGGATGCGCAGACCGCGTTCGCCCTCTCCCAGACCACCGGCGAGGTGCGGCTGCGCTGGGACCGGTTCGTCCGCCGTCAGCATTTCCTCGACGGCGCCACACACCCGGGCAAGGGCGTGCGCACCTTGACCGTGCACCGGTGGGGAGCGCGCATGGTCAGCGAGTACGTGTCCTACGCGCCGCCCCGCAACGTCGGGATGCGAATGGTCACCGGGCCGTGGTTCTTCGCGAAGATGGCCGGAGGCTGGCGCTTCGAGGAAGCCGGCCCAGGGCAGGCGCGGGCAGTGTGGAAGTACAACTTCTCCTGCCGGCCCAACTGGCTGGCCCCGCTCGCCGAGAAGATCGGCACCTGGGTACTCGGCCGGGAGATCCAGCGGCGGATCGACGGGTTCGCGGCGGGGTGCGCTGACCCGGTGGTGCTGGCGACGGTTGCCGACCGGGACTGATCTGCCGCAGGCACTCACCCAGTACGTGGACGCCTACGGCGGGCCGATCTGGAACGTGCAGCTCGCCGCCACCACACTCACCGTGATCCCGGTGCTGATCGTGTTCATCGCCGCCCAGCGGCAGTTCATCCAGGGGTTGGCGAGCACCGGGCTGAAGGGGTGATCACGGCGCTCTGCCTCGTGTGTGGGATTGCTGGGGCAATGACCCCAGCAATCCCACCCGCCAACTCGCTGGGTCGCACCGAGCCTGTGGATAGCCGGCACCGCAGCGCCGCCGGCACGGCAGGGTGGATACATGGACCTCTCCCGACTGGCGGCAGCGCAGTTCGGGATCGTCTCCCGCGCACAGGCCCTGGCGGAACGAAGCGCAGAGGCGGTCCGGTGGAAGCTGGCTCGTGGGTCGTGGCAGCGCGTGCATCCCGGTGTCTACGCGGTGCACGATCAGCCTCTCGGCTGGTTCGCCCGGGCCAGCGCCGCGCTGCTCTACTACGGCGACGATGCCGCCCTGTCGCTGGAGTCCGCAGCCTTCATACTCGGGCTGGCGTCCCGGCAGCCCCAGCTCGTGCACGTGGACGTCCCGGCCAACGCGGGGCGGCAGCGGCGACCGGCCACGCGGGTGCGGCGCCGGCATCGGCTGTTGACCGTCAGCCGCAGGGGCCTCCTGGTCACCGCGCCGGCCTTCACCGTGATCGACCTTGGCGATACCCCCACGGCTTCCCGGGAAGACGCGATCGCCACAGCAGCACGGGCCGTGCAGCGGCACAGGACCACCGCCGAGGAGCTCATGGCCGAGCTCGAGCAGCGGCGCAGCCATCGTCATCGGCGCGCGCTCGAACTCTCCCTCGGCATCGTGGCCGAAGGCGCCGAGAGCGTGCTCGAGGTCGACTTCGTCATCCGCGTGGTGCAAGCCCATGGGCTTCCCGAGATGCGGATGGCGGTCGCCGATCGGGCCGCAGGGCGGACCATCCGCCGCGACTTCGTCGATGCGGCCCACCGGCTCGTCGTCGAGGTCGATGGTCGCGCGGCGCACGAAGGTAGCCGGGGTGCAGACATCCGCCGTGACCGGGCGACCGCAGCGCGGGACGTCGTCACCCTCCGCGCGGAGTGGGTGGACGTCTACTACGCGGCCTGCCAGCTCGCGGCGGAGATCTTCGCGACCGCTCGTGGCCGTGGTTATCGCGGCGAGCTCTGGCCCTGTGGTCCCGGCTGCGAGGCGGCAAGATCTCTGCGCCGATCGGCCTGAGAAGTGGGTGCCCACACCCGGTCCCTGCGCTCGTGTGTGCGTTCACTGGGGTTATGGCCCCAGTTAACCCACTCGCGAGCCCGAAACCGGGAGTCACACCAGGAAGATCGGGATCCAGCCGGGATTGTGGGCGTGCACGATCGCCAGGAACACCATCACGTCGAAGAGCAGGTGCACGATCAGCACGTAGGTCAGCGACCCGGTCTTGGTGAAGATCCAGCCCTGCAGCAGCGCGAACGGTGCGGTGAGGAACGGCCCCCACTCCCGGTAGCCGAGCTCCCACAGGAACGAGACGAAGATCGTGGCCTGCAGCAGGTTCGCGGCCCACACCGGGAAGTGCCGGCGCAGCAGCGCGAAGCAGGTGCAGATGAAGAACAGTTCGTCCCAGGTGCCCACGAAGTTCACCCCGACGAAGAACCGGGCGAGCATGCTGCCGTCGGTGATGTACGGCCAGTTCAGGTAAGCACCGGAGGTGATGAAGTAGAACGGCAGGATCAGCCAGCCCAGCAGTGGCACCAGCACCAGGTAGCTGCGCTCGATCGGGGACCACTTCTTCCCGGTCCGCCACGGGAACCGGATCGCCCGCCGGCGGTAGACGAACCGGTCCACCAGCAGTGGCGTGGCCACGGCCAGCGCGAGCACGATCCCGATGGTGAAGAACCGGTCCCAGTGCACGTCCGCCTCCACCGACGTGGTGGACACGATCGCCACCCCGAGCCCGATCAGGGTCAGGTCCTTACCGAGCTCGCGGTCTCGCCACCAGGCCGCGGCGAGGCTCACCACCAGAAGGCCGTGCCCCCAGCCGGGCAGCATCAGGGCGAACAGCAGGAACGCACTCAGCGAGACGCCGATCGCCGGCAGCGCCGTGCCCCAGGACAGCCGGGGGGTCTCGGTCAGTGTGTCCGTGCCAGTCACCCCGCCATTGTGCCTTGCCGGAGCCGAGCGCCCCGGAGCAGAGCGCCCCGGTCCCGGCCGCCGGGGGCCAGATCACTCCGGACGAGGTCGCTCCGGACCGGGCTGCACCGAGTCAGATCGCTTCGGCGATGATCTCTGTGGCCCGGACCCGGTCGGCCACGTGGTCGGCGTGCAGGGCGATGATCAGCTCGTCGGCCCGGGCGTGCTCGGCGAACTCTCGCAGGTACGTGCCCACCTCCTCCTTGGTCCCGACCGCGGTGTACCGCATCATGTCCATCATCTGCCGGCCCTGCGGCGATGCGAGCACCGCATCCGCCTCCTCATCGGTGAGGGTGCGACCGGGCGGCAGGAGCAGCTGTACCCGGCGGCGCTGCGCAGCCAGGAACTGGTCCGCAGCCTGCTCGCCGGTATCCGTGGCGATCGCGCCCACGCCGGCGATCACGTACGGCTCGGCCAACTGCGCCGAGGGCTGGAACTCGCCACGGTAAGCGGCCACCGCAGCCTCCAGCGCCGCGGGAGCGAAGTGTGAGGCGAAGGCGTACGGCAGCCCCATCGCGGCAGCCAGCTTCGCCCCGAACAGCGAGGAGCCGAGGATGTACAGCGGCACATCGGTGCCCTTGCCCGGATAGGCGTTCACCCCCGGGAGCAACGACTCGCCGCGCAGGAAGGCCTGCAGCTCGAGCACATCGTCGGGGAAGGTGTCGGCGGCGCGGGCATCCCGGCGCAGCGCCCGCATGGTGGTCTGGTCGGTGCCCGGCGCGCGGCCCAGCCCGAGGTCGATCCGGCCCGGGTGCAGGCTCGCCAGCGTGCCGTACTGCTCGGCGATCATCAGCGGCGCATGGTTGGGCAGCATCACCCCGCCGGCGCCGAGCCGGATGCGCTCGGTGTGCGCGGCCACGTGCGCGATCAGCACACTCGTGGCCGAGGAGGCGATCGCGGGGGTGTTGTGGTGCTCGGCGTACCAGACCCGTTCAAAGCCGTTCGCCTCGGCGGCACGCGCCAGTGTCACGGTCCCGTTCAGCCCTTCCTGCACGGTCTCGTTGCGGCCGACGACGGCGAGGTCCAGCAGGGAGAGCACGGGCGTCATGGTCTGGGGTTTCCTCTCGAAACGGCGACGGGAGGTCGAGTACACCTACCCACGTACAGCGGCAGGCGAGTGCGCCCACCACCCGAGCAACGCCGTCGCGCGGGGGAAGATTCCCGGCGGGCCGCTACCGAGCCGCCCCTGCTGCTGGGACGCGCCGGCCGGGCACAGTCATGACCTTTGGCAGGTCCGCAACACTGCCGCTCTGTCCTAGCGTCACCGCCATGACCTTCATCCTCTGGGTCGGTGCTGCCGGCGCCCTCCTGTTCCCGGTGATCTTCCTGCTGGACGGGTGGACCCGGCCGGGGTACCGCCCGGCGTACCATCCGGTGAGCGCGCTCGCCCTGGGGCCACGGGGATGGATCCAGACCGCGAACTTCCTGCTCTGCGGCGCGGCGATCGCTACCGCTGGGATCGCGCTGGTGCCAGCCCTGGACTCGGTGCTGCTGGCACTGGTGATCGGCGGGTTCGGGCTGTCGCTGATGGCCTCGGGCGCCTTCCCGATGGATCCGATCCGCGGCTACCCACCCGGCACGCCGGACGGCGACCCACGCGAGTTCTCCCTCCGGCACACGCTGCACGACTGGGCGGGGATGTTCGTCTTCGCCCTGGCGCCGCTCGCCGCGCTCATCGCCGCCTGGGCGGTGCCCGGAACCGGCTGGCGGATCTACTCGGGGCTGACCGCCGCTGTGGGCACCGTGGCCTTCCTGGCCTTCGGGCAGGCGTGGGAACGCGACCACCCGCGCACCGGGCTGGTGCAGCGCCTGGCCATCATCGTCAGCTGGGTATGGCTGGGGCTGCTGTTCCTGCGCGCCGCCGACGCAGTGCCGTGACGGCGCGGCTCACCACTGGTCGGCCCGGCGCCCCCAGAACCCCTCCGGGGCGAACAGCTCGGCCACACAGTCATTGAGGAGGTTCGTCTCCAACAGCACATCCAGCAGTGTGTACCGGCTGCGGATCATCTGCGACCGGGTGTAGGTGGCGCGGAAGCGCGCTTCGTCGATACCGATCTGCGCCGGGTGGGTGATCGCGCCGACCACCTGGAGCTTGTGCTCGATCTCCTCTGCGGGCAGTAACTGGTCCCGCAGCCGCGGCAGTAGCTCGGGCCACAGCTCGCGCAGCCGCTCCAGCCGTCCTCGCAACTCCTCGGCCGGAACGTATTTCTCCCGGCACTGGGCCACAGCGGCCTCGGCAACCTCGGGGGGCAGCTCCGCAGCGCGCACCTTCGCCTCGGTCTCCTGCCAGCTGGGCCAGGCGGCCACAGCGGCGTCGACGTCGAGCGTGGTCAGATCGCGTCGCAGCGCCACCTCGTACAGGGCACACAGCGAGATGGTGCCCAGGCCGACCTTCATCCCGTGCGAGAGCGGTGGCTCCCAGTCCAGGCCCAGCCCCTCCATCTCCCAGAGGTGGGAGAACTGGTGGCCGGCACCGGAAGCAGGCCGGGAGGACTGGTGCGCCTGCATCGCCACCCCGGACATCAGCAGCCCCTCGGCGAGCCGGCTGATCGCACCCGGATCGCCGGCAGCCAGTTGCTCCGGCTCGGCGATCGAGGCCCGCAACGGGTCCTGCACCAGGTGCCAGACGTGCTCGGCGATCGGCTCCACCCCGAGGGCGTCGGCGAGCATCCAGTCCGCGCCGGCGGGGATCTTCTCGATCAGGTCACCCACTCCGGTGGCGGTCAGCCGTCCCGGAGCCTCGGCGAGGAGGCGCATATCGGCCACGATCGCGGCGGGCGCCGGGCAGTACCGGGTGATCTTGAACCCGTCCTTGGTGATCGAGGCGCCGTAAGCGGCGTAGCCGTCCATCGAGGCGGCGGTGGCGACCACCAGGTACTCCCGGTCCAGCTCCGCCGACGCCAGCTTGACCAGATCGTTCAAGGTACCGGAGCCGATCACCACCGCTACGCCGTCGCTCCCGCCGAGGTGGCTGCGGATGCGCTCGACGTTCTCGTAGGAGGCGTACACGGTCGGCACTGCGGGCAGCACCAACGGCTCGGCCAGCTCCACGCCGGCGGCCCGGAGCGCAGTGCTCACCTGCTCCCCGGCCAGCGCCCAGGTGTTGCCGTCGGCCACCAGCTGAGCGACCGGCAGCGAGCCTGCTGCCCCGAAGGCTTCGGCGAACGCCGCCCCGGTGCGATCCAGTACATCGGTGCCGGTGACGAGCACGCGGGTATCGGTGGCGGCCGGCAGCGCAGCCTGGAGCGCGCTCTCGGGTGCGGTGTCCATCAGGGCAGCTCCGTGGGTAGCAGGTGGTCGATCCGGTCCAGCAGGTAGGTCGGCTGCTGCGCGGCGGGCAACGCTTCCGCCTCAGCACGGGTGGAGTCGCCGGTGAGCACCATCGCACTGACCATGCCGGCGTCGGTGGCCATCCGGATGTCGGTGCCGAGCCGGTCGCCGACCATCACGCACCGGCTCAGGTCCAGATCCAGTCCGGCGAGCGCGGCGCGCACCATCGCCGGATCCGGTTTGCCGACGTTCTTGGTCAGCGTGGTGGAGGTGCAGGCTTCGATCGCGGCCACCACAGCAGCGGCGTCCGGCTCTCCGCGCCCGCCCGGGAACGGGCAGTACCGGTCCGGGTTGGTGGTCACCAGGATGGCGCGCTTGTGGAACCAGATCGCGTCGAAGGCGATCTGCAGCTTGGCGTAAGCGAGGGTGCGGTCGTAGGAAGCGATCACGATGTCGATCCGGGCGGGGTCGTCGCTGATCTCGATCCCGGCAGCGGTGAGCGCGTCGATCAGCGGCTGCTCGGAGATCGGGAACACCACCGCGCCGGGATGCTCCGCCTGCAGCCAGCGCACCATCGCCACCACCGTGTTGGTGACCTCGCCCGGATCGGCGGCCAACCCGAGGCCGGTGAGCTTGTCCACGTACTGATCCAAGGACTTGGTCGGGTTGTTCGAGACGAACCGCACCGGCAGGTCCCGACGGCGGAGCTCACCGAGGAGGTCGGCCGCACCGGGGAGGAGGTGCTCCCCCAGGTAGATCGTGCCGTCCAGGTCGAAGACGTAGGCATCGTAGAGCTCGCTCCCGCGGGGGCTGAGCGTCATCGTGGGGTTCTCCTTCAGTAGCGCCGACCGGACCATCGTGCCGCACCCGGCAGAGACTGCTGGTAGCCCGCGCAAATGTGCACCCGGTGACCCGGCCCGCGCCCGCCGCACCACGCCGCGCCTCGCCGCACCACGCCGCGCCTCGCCCGCCGCGCCCGCCACGCGGCGCCAGACGATCGCCTGCAGCGCAGAACGGTACCTGAACGACGGGATCTCGGGCTGCAGATACCGATTCGCGCCGCAGACGTCCGTGCAGCGCGAACCTCAGCCGAGCACGACCCTCAGATGGTCATCGCGTAGTCGTGCTCCACACCGATCCGGCGAATCTCGCGCGCCGAGCCGGCGTCGTCGAGATCGAGCAGGACGGCACCGAGGACCACCGGGCCGTCAGCGAGTCCGGCGGACGGCAGGTCCGCCTGGTCATGACCCCTGGCCAGGGCGGCGAAGTACCCCGGCTCGCTGCCGAGCACACCTCCGAGCGGACCGGTCATGCCCACCTCGGCCACGAACCCGGTGCCCTGCGGCAGCCGGTGCGCCTGCACGGTGGGCTCGTGCGTATGGGTGCCCAACACCGCCGACGCCTTGCCGTCCACGGCGAAGGCGAAACCGAACTTCCGGCCGACGAGGTCCCCGTGGTAGTCCACGATCACCGGACCGGCGGGGAGGTCCAGTGCGGCGAACGCGGCATAAGCCGGGGAGACTTCGGGGATCGCCGACTCGTCGGCCACGTTGACCACCGTCACCGTCTGCCCGGCCACCGGGATACTGATCACCCCGCGCCCGTACCAGCGGTCGGGCGCGTTCAGCGGGCGCAGCACCCGGGGGTGCATCAACGCCTCTGCGCACTCCGGACCGTCCCAGGCGTGGTTGCCCGAGGTGATCACGTCCACCCCCGCCCCCAGCAGCGCCTCGATCTGGGCCGGCAGCATGCCGAAACCGGTGGGCGGATGCGGTCCGGACAGGTTCATGTTCTCCCCGTTGGCCACCACAGCGTCGGCGCCGTACCGGTCCCGGAGCGCCTGCACCTGGGCGACGACCAGGTCGACACCCGGCTGCCCGACGATGTCACCGATAAACAGGATCTTCATCTCTTCGCTCCCGTGTAGCTGGACCCAGCGCCTGCTAGTGCGCCGGCACTACTGCGTAGCCTAAAGAAGAGACCAGCTGCTCCGACACCGCGGGGTTGCTGACCACGCAGTGCACCCGTCCGCTCTCGGGATCTTGGCGGGCCCAGGTCCGGCAACCGGCCTCTCGGGCGATCAGTACCCCGGCAGCAACATCCCACCAGTGCACGCTGTCGGTGCAGAACACGTCGAGACGCCCGGCTGCTACCCGGCACAGGTCCAGCGCGGTCGATCCGGACACCCGTACGTCCCGGATCACCTGCGCAGCGTCCGCGAGGCGTTGCAGCTGCCGGCCGCGCAGTTCGGGGGTGTAGTCGAAGACCGTGCCCAGCAACGGCTGAGCAGGAGAAGCTGACCGGCGAGTCCGGAATCCGACCCCGTTCAGGCTGGCGCCACCACCATGGCTGGCCGACCAGAGCTCGTCCAGAGCCGGGCTGTACACCACGCCCACCACCGGCACGCTGCCCAGGTAGGCGGCGATCGACACGGCGTAGCTGGGCTCGGCGTACAGGTAGTTCACCGTGCCGTCGATCGGGTCGACGAGCCAGGTGAGACCGTCGCTGCCGAGAACCTCGTCGGTTTCCTCACCGAGGAAGCCGTCCTCAGGACGCTGGGCCAGGATCGTCTCCTTGATCAGCGTCTCGGCGTCGAGGTCGGCCCGGGTCACGATGTCCAGGTCGTTAGCCTTCGTCGCTGCGACGTCCACCCCGCGGCGGCGACTCTGCTCGGCGATCGAGCCAGCACGCTGGGCGGTGTCCACTGCCAGCTCTAGCAGCGCACTGATCTGCGTGCGGTCCAACGCCGGTGCCGTATCCGTCAGGTACTCCACGTTCCTCTACCTTCGCCATGCCTCGTCCGAGCATCTCCCCCGCACCGGCTCCTAGGCAGAGTTCTGCTCCTCGTGCGCGCGGATCTCGGCCACCTTCGGCGCGGAGGTGGAGCTCGGGTCGAAGGTCAGTGGGATCCACTCGTCGACGAGCATCCGGGCGTGCTCGAGGCCGATCACCCGCTCACCGAGGCAGAGGACCTGCGCGTCGTTGGAGAGAATCGATCGCCGCACCGAGTAGATGTCATGTGCCGTGACGGCACGGATGCCCTTGACCTTGTTCGCAGAGATCGCCACGCCGAGACCGGTGCCACAGATGAGGATCGCCCGATCGGCCTTCCCCGCTGCGATGCGCTCGCCGGCCTCGATCGCGACCGAGGGATAGTTGGTCGCCTCATCGACATCGCCGACGCCGACGTCCACCACGGAGTCGACGAGCGGATGGGCCTCCAGGTCGCGCTTGATCGCTTCCTTGTATCCGAATCCGGCGCCGTCCGACCCGACCAGCAGGTTCCAGCCCATGTCCGTTCCTCCTCGACCAAGAAATGCAGGTGTCAAGACGCCGGCGGTGCCGGCACGGTGCGCCACCGCGGCCGTGCCATGCGCCCTCCCCTCGCCGGGAGCTCGGCAGCAGGGCCGGAGCCTCCGCAGCGGGTCAGTACCTACACCGTCTGACAGTGTGCGAATTTTCTATCACTTGAACAGGATGGACGCAAGACCGCCGTCTCCGCCCATCGGCAACGACGCCCCGGGCGGGTACCCAGAGCCCCTCTCATTCCTTAATATTTCAGCCATCGATCCGGTGTCGACAGCCCCCTCAAGTCTGTGATAGATATCTTGTATTGATCACTCTCCGTAGATAGAGTTCACCAACCGTCCCCACTGACGACGACGGAATCGATCGCTGCAAGGAAGGCAGATTCGTTGGCTCACCAAGACGTGATCTCCGCGCCCCGACCACCGGAGCGGGCAGCCCCGGACTCCCTCAGCCGGCGCCGCGGACGCAGGAAACGGAACCTGCGCGAGTACGGACTGTTCGCACTGCTGATCCTGCCGAACATCGCCCTGGTGCTGACGTTCGAGTACTGGCCAGTGCTGTACAACGCCTGGCTGTCCCTGACCCGGTGGAACATGATCTCCGGATCCCCGGTGTTCATCGGCCTGCAGAACTACATCGACCTGTTCACCAGCCCGGGCTTCCACACTGTCCTGCTGAACACCCTGGTGTTCGGCGGTTCGGTGGTGATCGGTAGTGTCACCATCGGCCTGGCACTGGCCGTGCTGGTCAACCAGAAGCTGAGGCTACGCGGCATCGTGCGCACGGCAGCCTTCGCCCCGTACGTGATCAGCGGTGCTGCGGTCGCCACACTGTGGCTGTTCATCTTCGACCCGAACTACGGCCTGTCCCGGGTGGTCTTCTCGCTCTTCGGCGCCACCTCACCGAGCTGGACCACCAGCGCCGAATGGGCGATGCCCGCGCTGATCATCGCCTACCTGTGGAAGGGGTGCGGATTTGTCGCCATCGTCTACCTCGCCGGCCTCCAGGGTCTGCCAGAGGAGTACGAGGAGGCTGCCCGGATCGACGGCGCCGGCCGGTGGACGATCTTCCGCAGGATCACCCTCCCGCTGCTCTCGCCGGTGACGTTCTTCGTCATGGTGATCACCATCATCGGCACCTTCCAGGCCTACGACCTGATCGCGGTGATGACCAACGGCGGTCCCGGAAACGCCACCACCACGCTCTCCTGGTTCGTCTACGAGCGGGCGTTCAAGGGCGGCGACGCGGGTGGCGCTGCGGCTGCTGCAGTACTCCTCTTCTTCATCCTGCTAGCCCTCACCGCTGTGCAGAACTTCTACTCACAACGCAAGGTGCACTACCAATGAGCGCAGACACCCAGACGCATACCGATGCGAAGTCCTCGGCCACTGGTGGCTCGACACCGGCCCCGCGGCGCAAAAAGGGTGGGCCGATGCGCGACTCGACGCTGCGCAAGATCCTGCTCTACGTCGCTCTCACCGTCGCCGCCGCCACCTTCCTGGTGCCGATCTACTGGCTGTTCTCCTCCGCGGTCAAGGACAACGGTTCGATCTACCAGTACCCCCCGGACTGGTTCCCCTGGCCGATGATCCTGGAGAACTTCCGTGACGCCTGGCAGGCGGCGCCGTTCGACCACTTCCTGGTGAACTCACTGATCGTGACCGCCGTGGGCGCCACCTTGAAGCTGCTGAACGCGACGT
This sequence comes from Ruania zhangjianzhongii, assembly GCF_008000995.1. Classification (NCBI taxonomy): domain Bacteria; kingdom Bacillati; phylum Actinomycetota; class Actinomycetes; order Micrococcales; family Ruaniaceae; genus Ruania; species Ruania zhangjianzhongii. Next base: position 341,487 of record NZ_CP042828.1, on the reverse strand, counting down.
TTACCGCCTACGCGTTCACCCACCTGCGGTTCCCGCTGAAGAACCTGCTCTTCCTGTTCATGCTGGGTTCGCTGATGGTGCCGAACAACGTGACCCTGATCGTCAACTACATCACCGTCGCCAACCTCGGCTGGATCAACACCTATATGGGTCTGATCCTGCCCAGTGCCGGTTCCATCTTCGGGATGTTCCTGCTCCGGCAGTACATGATGACCTTGCCCAAGGAGATCAACGAGGCAGCCAAGGTCGACGGCGCAGGTCACCTCCGCATGCTCTTCCAGGTGGTCCTGCCGATGTGCAAGCCGATGCTGGTCACCGTCGGCGTCATCGCCGTGGTGGACATGTGGAACGACTTCATCTGGCCGCTGATCGTCACCAACACCGTGGAGATGCGCACCCTGCCGATCGGTCTGCTCTACCTGCGCTCCACCGAGGGCTACCAGAGCTGGGGCGCCATCATGGCCGGCACGGTGATCGTCGCCGTTCCGATGCTCGTCCTGTTCCTCTTCACCCAACGCCACATCGCCCGTGGCCTGACCGCCGGAGCGGTCAAAGGCTGACCGCACCGGAATCCACTCGCAGTCCCTTCACCCCCGCCCCGAAAGGATCACCCATGAACTCCCCGAACTCACGACAGCTGCTCGTGCCCAGCCGACGGGCCTTCCTCGGCCTCGGCGCCGCCGGCCTGACCCTGCCGTTCCTCGCCTCCTGCGCCGGCGGTGCGACCAGCGAGAACGCCGAACTCGGCCAGGTCGACTTCAACGCGCCCTCGAAGTACGCCGGCCGCGAGCAGAACGTCGTCATGTGGAGCGCGATGGGCGGCGGGAACGGCGAACTGATCCAGGAACTGATCACCAAGTTCAACGACTCGCAGGAAGACATCTACGCCGAAGTCCAGTACCAGGGGAGCTATGAGGAGTCCGGCCCGAAGCTGACCGCTGCTCTGCAGGCGAAGAGCGTGCCGGACATCGTGATGTTCGCCGACACCTGGTGGGGTCGGTTCCTCCTCAACGACGTGCTCGAGCCGCTGGACGACTACTTCGACGACGAGTTCAACGGCTCGATGTACCAGCAGCAGCTGTACAGCGAGGGCGTCGTGAACGACAGCACCTACTGGCTCTCCTACGGCCGGTCCACACCGTTGATGTACTACAACAAGGACGCTTTCGCCGAGGCGGGCCTGCCCGACCGTGGCCCGGAGACCTGGGACGAGCTGAAGGAGTGGGCTCCGGAGATCAAGAAGCTGCAGGTATCGGGCAAACCGATGTCCGCGCACGCGTTCAACCCCGGCGACGACTGGCAGTTCATGGCGATGGTCTGGCAGTTCGGCGGACGGATCTCCGACGGTCTGGATATCCAGATCGACCAGCAGGGCGCTATCGATGCCGGTACCTGGGCGCAGGAGTTCATCTTCGAGGACGAGTTCGGTTATCTGGCGCAGAGCCCGACCACCGACTTCAGTGCCGGCGTGGTCGCTACCACGGTGGGATCGACCGCGTCCCTGCGCGGCCTCTACGAAGCGTCCGACTTCGAGGTGGGCGCCGCCTACCTGCCCGAGCAGGTCACCACCGGAGTGCCGACCGGCGGGAACGGCTGGTCGATGCTCAAGGGTGTCCCGCAGGAGCGCAAGGACGCCGCATTCCAGGTGCTGAAGTTCCTCGGCAGCCCGGAGAACGCTGCCGCGTGGACCCTTGGCACCGGGTACCTGCCGGTGATCACAGCGGCGGCCGATGAACCCGAGCTCGCCGAGGTCCTCGCCGAGGACCCGAACTTCTCCGCTGCCGCCGACCAGCTCGAGCTGGCTGAGCCGACTGACGCGGTGCGCACCTTCGTGCCGAACAGCACAGGCACGATCATCGGTGGCATCCAGGAGATCCTGTCCGACCGGAGCAAGGACGTGGAGACCGTCTTCAGCGGGGTCGCCGATGAACTGCGCGACGGCGCCGAGCAGATCCAGGACAGCTACGAGGAGTGGTACGGCTGAGCCTGGCCTACACCGCCGGAGATCCACCCCTACCTACCGGAGTACATGTGAACACCTACGTCGCGGGCCATCGTGGCGCAAGCGATCTGGTCGCGGAGAACACCATCGGCTCGTTCCTTCGGGCCCTGGAGATCGGCGTCAACGAGTTGGAGCTGGATCTGCGCGCGACCAGCGACGGGCAGGTCGTGGTGATCCACGACGCCACTGTCGACCGGACGACGAACGGCACCGGCGCGGTCGGCGAGTTCACCCTCGAGCAGATCCGGGCGCTGGACGCCGGAGACGGGGCGCGTATCCCGACATTCGCCGAGGTGCTCGAGGCCACCACCGGCTCGCTGCAGGTCGAGATCAAGGACCCGAAGGCGATCGACCCGATGATGGACATCCTTCGGGACCGTCCGGAGGACGTCGCGCGACTGGCACCGACCTCGTTCGACACTGAGAACGTCGCCCGGTTGGCCACGCTGCTTCCCGAGGTGTGCGTCGGGCTGATCAGCAAGGAGTCGTCGGTCGAGCTGCTGGACCGCGCGGCTGGGCTCGGTGCCCGTCGAGTGCTGGTCGGGATCGCCGGAGTGGATCCGGAGTTCGTGCAGACCGCACACGAGCGCGGATTCCGCGTGGACGTGTGGCCGATCGATACTCCCGATCAGGTGCGCCGGGCGGTCGAGCTCGGCGCCGACGGGTTCACCGCCGACGATCCCCGGATCGTCGGTGCGGCAGGGTTCCGGGTGACCGCTGAGGGCCTCGTCCCGACGAACTGACCCACCTGTTGGATGCCTCGGGCTCGCCAGACTGACGCGAGCTCGAGGCATCCGACAGCGGTGCGGTCACAGCTCAGCGCCGGCGGCCGCTTCGATAGAAGATGCTGCAGAGCCGGTCTGCGTCATAGCTCTCGTGCGCGCTGGTCGCGAAGCCGGAGTACAGCCGTGCGGTACCCCGGCGCTCGTTCCCGGAGTGGCCGGGCGTCACGATCGCCACGGTGAGCCCTTCCGGCTCACGTCGGTACAGCTCGAGTCCGGAGAGCTCATCGGATTGCGCCTCGACCTCATCGGTGCTCCACCGCAGCGTGGTCAGCGCGGCGTTCCCGGTTCCCTCGGGCGGGCGCGGGTTGTCGTCGTTGTAGCCGTTGCCCACCAGCATGTAGAGGTGGTCTCCCAGGCTCGCGTAGCCCTGGAAGGTGCCATCGACCTCTGCTGGAGTTCCGACGTCGAACAGGGCCTGGTAGCTCGACCGTTCCTCTTTGACGTGGTCCAGGTCGAAGAGCGCGTACCGAAACTCTCCGTCCTTGAGGTAGCGCATCACCAGGCGGTCGTTGACCGGGTCGATATTGCAGGTGGTCTCGGTCGCGCCGGCGATCAGCTCCCGGCGGTACAGGCTCGAATCCCGCTCGGCGTCCAGCACGCTGCCATCGGAGAACTGGAACCGGGTGAGCCGGGATCCACGGCCGTCGCCGGCGGCGTTCGGGAGGGTGTCGATCTCGGTCCACAGGTGGACCTGGTCGCCGTCGCGCTCCAAGCCCATCGACACGCCATGGCCGAAGAACTTGAGGTACATCTGGCCCAGCCGGTTGCCGGCACTGTCCAGCTTGGTCAGCGCCAGGTCACCCCGTTCGGTTCGCCGTGCGTACGCCTCATCGCCTGGCTCGTCGCCGGGGAGCGGGGTGTTCGCCTGCACGATCTGCAGGACGTAGACGTGGCCCGCCTGGGGATCGACGGCGAAGGACTGCATCACGGTGCGCACGGACGCGAGGTACTGATTGGTGAACAACGCGGTCCCTGGCGACGAGTGATCGATCACGCCGTCGATGGGGCGTGGACCGCGGGGGTGCCGGGAGGTGGCCCCGGCGGCCATCGACTGTCCTGCCCCGACTCCCGCCGCAGCGAGCGGGACCGCGCTCCCGGCACGCAGGAACTGTCGACGATTCATCCCTGTCGAACGTTGCGTCATTTCCATCCTCTCCCTCGTGGGTGCGCCTGGATCAGGCGCCTCGTGCACGGAGTGCGCCGACGGCCACCGCCCTTGTGCGGAGTCGACGTTGCCCCGATCTGCGCTCGCGTGATTCGACGCCTGACGGCGGGCGGTGCCGACCGCGGCGGGGGTCACGTCCTGAGGAGCCAACGCCAGTGTTCTCCATCGTGGGTAGCGGTGCCGGCGCGGCACCGTCACGGTGAGCCTATACCACCACTGCCTCGGAAATCAGATAGTTCTCTCACAGGAAAAGTGCGAAGAATCCGGCCAGGACTGCGGTATCCGCACAAGATTGAGCTCGCAGTACCTGATCGGCCGCGAGCCCGACCATCAATCCGGACACGACGATGAGCTCCCATCAGTGGGATAATTCAATCACCTGACGCAGCAGATCATCCAGGCGTTCTGACGCACCGCAGGGGCGACCGCATCGTCACAGCGTGCCTGTCAGTGGAACCACCGTCGTGGCCACCCGCTCGCTCACTGCCTGGACGAACTCGGTCTCGCCGGGATCGGTGAGGAGCAGCTCGTCGAACGCCTCGGCGGGCGCCAGCCGGTGCAGGGCAGTGCGCTCGATCTTGGTCGGATCCATCAACAGGATGCGGCTGTCCGCAGCCGACATCATCGCCCGCTTCATCGTGACGATGTCCTGGTCCTGGTGGTAGGTCTCCTCCGCGGTCATCGCGGAGGTACTGAGCACAGCGAGGTTCACCCGGAGGGAGTCCGCCATCGCGACAGCGTCCATTCCGAAGAACGCATCATGGTTCGCGTTGTACCTACCGCCGATCACGATCAGGTCGATACCCTCGCAGCCACGCAGGGTCTGCTGGATCGGCAGATAGTTGGTGATCACCGTCAGCTGCATCGGTTCCCGGCGAGCGATCAGACGGGCCAGGAAGACGTTCGTGGACGAGGTATCCAGCATGATCGACATCCCCGCGTCGATCCGCCGGAGCGCCTCTGCGGCGAGCGCTTCCTTGTGCTCGGACTGGACGTTGAGACGGTACGCCGAGCTGCTCTCGAACACCGAGGACGGCTGGGCGGACACCCCGCCGTGAAACTTGCGCAGCAACCCCTTGCGGGCGAGCTCATCAAGATCGCGGTGCACGGTCATCAGGCTCGCACCGGCCACCTCGGTCAGCTCGTTGGGTGTGGCCACCCCCTTGGCGAGCACGTAGTCGGCGATGGTCTGCTGGCGCTCCGTGCGCGCTCGATTACGCGCTGAGATCTGCCGGCCAGCACTTGCCGAGGCCATCCAGGCGTCCTCTCGTCCTGCGATTCTCCGGGGTCCCACGGTAGCGCAGCCCCGGCCGGGCGGCGGCGATCAGGTCAGGCTGGCGGCGCCTGTTCCAGGAGGTCCGACGCGCTCTGGCGATCGGTGACCAGCTCGTCGATGTAGCCGGCTCGGGCGGCGGCGACGATCCCCTCGATCTTCTCCCGCCCGGCCGCCACGGCAATCGTGATCGGAATCCGGCGGAGCAGCTCGAGGTCCGCGGAGAACACGTACTCACCCCCGGGAAAGACGACCGGCGCACCCGCGCGGTCGAAGAAGCGCAGGCACAGGTCACCCACTGCCGACCGCAACGCCTCCGAAGCCAGCGGGACGGAGGAAGCGATGGACCGGCGGACCGCCGGCGGTGCGCCGACGCCGACGACGGCGCACCGGGCCTGGCTCCACAGCTCGGTCACCCGCCGGATGCTCGGTTCGTCGAGCAGTCGCTGGTGCAGCTGCGCGCTCGGCAGCGCCGGGGCATTGAGCAGCTTCACCCGGCCGCCGATGCGTTCGGCCACATGCCGTGCGATCTCGTTGCTCTGATACCAGGCGTCCGGCTCTTCCATCCCACCGACCGCTGGCACGGTGAGCACTCCCGGCATGGACGGAAGCTGAGTGTGCGCCGCCTCGTGCAGGGTCTGCCCGGCAGCGAGCAGCAACACGTCACCGGGGCGGAGGTTGGCCGTGGCCAGCGCGTCGGAGAGTTGCGGCGCGAGCGAGGCGCCCGTACTGATCCCGCGAACGCTGCGCGCCACCCAGACCCGCTGCAGGCCGAGATGGCGGGCCACCTGCTCGCCCAGGTCGGCGTCATCGGCCTGCTCCGGCGGGACCACCTCGATGCGGACGATACCGAGCCGCCGGGCCTCGGCCAGGAGGCGGCTGACCGTGGCACGGCTGACGCTCAGCCGCTGCGCGACGACGTCCTGGGTGAGCTCGTCCCGGTAGTAGAGCTGCGCCGCGTGCAGCACCACCGAGGGATCGTGCTGGCTCGGCTGCGCTGAGGTCCCCGCACGTGCGGGTCGGGCGGATGTTGACGTCACATGCACTCCACCTTGAGTTCCGGGCCGGTCGGTCACGGCCGACTGTACAGGGCAATCCCGCCCCGTGAAGGATCGTGCTGGACATCCGTTCTCCGCGGCTCTAGCATGTCGGCCATCGCCAGAAGCTCCGACGTCTCACCGAGGAGGCCGCGCAGGCGCGCACTGGCGTCACCACTGCGGAAGGAAGTTCGACGATGAACGGCAAGCGAGCGAAGTACGTCATCACGGCGGCGGCAGCAGCGGCACTGCTGCTCGCCGGGTGCAGCTCTGACGGCGAGAGTGACGGCGCCGGAGGCGGCGGTGGTGGCGAGAGCGCCCACGTGGCATTCCTGATGCCGGACCAGAACTCGACCCGCTACGACGAGCAGGATGCACCGGCGTTCATCGACAAGATGGCCGAGCTCTGCCCCGACTGTGAGGTCGACTACCAGAACGCCGACGCTGACGTCGATCAGCAGCAGGCACAGTTCGAGGCAGCGCTGGCCAACGGTGCGGAAGTGATCGTCCTGGACCCGGTCGACACCGCCGCTGCCGCCGGACTCGTCCAGAACGCCCAGAACCAGGGCGTCGCGGTAATCGCCTATGACCGCCCGATCCCCGACCTACCGGCGGACTACTACATCTCCTACGACAACGAGGCGATCGGAGCCTCGATCGCTCAGTCGCTGTACGACCACCTGGAAGAGACCGGCGCCGAAGGCGGGGTGCTGCAGATCAACGGCTCGCCCACCGATGCCGCCGCCGGGCTGATCCGCGATGGGGTGGACTCCGTCGTCGACGACGGCCCGTACGAAGAGCTGGCCGAGTTCGACACCCCGAACTGGCAGCCGCCCCAGGCTCAGGAGTTCACCGACGGCGCCATCTCCCAGTTCGGCGACGAGATCATCGGCGTGGTCGCTGCGAACGACGGTACCGGCGGGGCCGCGATCGCCGCGCTGCAGTCAGCGGGAATGGATCCGCTGCCACCGGTGACCGGCAACGACGCCGAGGTCGCTGCGATCCAGCGGATCATCGCCGGGACGCAGTACAACACCATCTCCAAGCCGTCGGTCGTGGTCGGCGAGGCGGCCGCCGAGGTCGCGTACACCTTTATCCAGGGCGAGACCCCGGAGCCGCAGACCACCCTGTTCGACACTCCGAGCCAGCTGTTCGAACCCACGGTGGTCACCCAGGAGAACGTCCAGGAGATCATCTTCGACGGCGGCGTGTACACGGTCGACGAGGTGTGCACCGATGACTTCGCCGACGACTGTACCGAGCTGGGCATCGAGTGATCGACCGGAACGGCAGCTCTCGAGGGGCCGCATGACTGCAACCTCACCCACCCCCGGCTCACCGGTACTCACGTTGCGCGGCGTGAGCAAGTCCTTCGGTGCAGTGGCGGCCCTGGCCGATGTCGACCTCGACGTCGCCGCCGGAGAGGTGCTCGCGATCGTCGGGGACAACGGCGCCGGCAAGTCGACCCTGGTGAAGATGCTCTCCGGGGTGCACCGGGCCGACTCGGGGTCGTTCACGTTCCTCGGCCGGGAGGCGCGCATCACCAACCCGGCCGAGGCACAGCAGCTCGGGATCGCCACGGTCTTCCAGGACTTGGCCCTGTGCGAGAACCTGACCGTCGTCGAGAACCTGTTCCTCGGTCAGGAGCTGCGGCCCCTCCGACTGGACGAGACCGCGATGGAGACGCGGTCCTGGCAGCTCCTCCGCCAGCTCTCGGCAAAGATTCCCACCGTCCGGATTCCGGTCGCCTCGCTCTCCGGCGGACAGCGACAGACCGTGGCCATCGCCCGCTCCCTACTCGGCGACCCGCAGCTGATCATCCTCGATGAACCGACTGCTGCGCTCGGCGTCGAGCAGACCGCTGAGGTCCTGAACCTGGTAGAACGCCTCCGCGAGCGCGGTCTGGCGGTGATCATGGTCAGCCACAACATGGTGGACGTGAAGGCCGTGGCCGATCGAGTCGCCGTGCTCCGGCTCGGCCGGAACAACGGGGTCTTCGACGCCCAGGCGGTCACGTCGGAGGAGATCGTGGCGGCGATCACCGGAGCCACTGACAACGTCGTCACCCAACGGGCCACTCGCACGACGAACCGGACCGACCGGACCGGCGACGAGAAGGAGTCCTGATGAACCGCTCAGCTCCACGCCAGCCCGCAGGAACGCCGAGCGACCTGATCGACGAACGGTTGACCGCACAGGTCGGACTGACCGGCCACTGGCGAGGTTTCGCCAACCGGATCCGGCGCGGTGACCTCGGCAGCCTGCCGGTCGTCGCCGGCCTGGTGATCATCTTCTGCGTGATGTTCGTGCTCAACGACAACTTCCTCTCCGCACGCAACCTGGTGAACCTCACCCTGCAGGCGTCGACCACCGGCGTCATCGCCCTCGGCGTGGTCTTCGTGCTCCTCGTCGGGCAGATCGACCTCTCCGTGGGATCGGTCAGCGGCGTCGCCGCCTCGGTCACCGCGATCTTCTACGTCGGTCTCGGACTACCGCTCGCCCTCGCCGTTCTGGGCGCCACGCTCACCGGTTGCCTCATCGGCGGGTTCTACTCGTTGATCTTCAACCGGTTCGGTGTGCCGAGCTTCGTGATCTCCCTGGCCGGACTGCTCGGCTTCCAAGGCCTGCAGCTGTATGTGCTCTCGCCGTACGGCCGTGCGGTGAACCTGCCCTTCGACTCCTTCCTGGTGCAGTTCGCCTCCGGGCTCTTCCTCCCAGCCTGGCTGTCCTATCTGCTGGTGGTGGCAGCGGCTCTCGGCTACTTCCTCACCGGTTTCGCCCGCGCCCGCGAGCGGCGGGCGGCGAACCTGTCCGCAGCGGGCACACCGGCGATCGTGGTGCGCGCGGTGCTGCTCGGCGTGGGCCTGGCGATCGGTGCAGTGCTGCTCAACCAAGGGCGCGGAGTGGGTTACATGTTCGCCTTCTTCATCGCCCTCGTGTTGATCGGGCACTACGCCCTGACCCGGACTCGCTGGGGCCGGTCCGTCTATGCGGTCGGCGGCAACGTGGAGGCGGCGCGACGGGCAGGAATCAAGGTCAAGGCCGTCTACCGGTCCTGCTTCGTGCTCTGCTCCGGCCTGGCCGCTGTGGGCGGAGTGCTCGCCGCGGCACGGTTGACCTCGGCCAGCGCGACGACCGGCACTGGTGATGTGAACCTCAACGCGATCGCCGCGGCAGTCATCGGTGGGTGCAGCCTGTTCGGCGGGCGCGGCGGGGCCTTTGCCGCTCTGCTGGGAGTGGCGGTGATCCAGTCGATCTCCAACGGTCTGGTCCTGCTGAACCTCGACTCCTCGATCCGGTTCATGGTCACCGGTGTAGTCCTACTGATCGCCGTCATCCTCGACTCGGTGGCCCGCCGCTCCCGCTCCTCGCACGGCGTCGCCTAGACCTCACCGCGGGCCGGCCAGTCGGCCCGCGGTGACCACTCGGCCATCGCCTGGTCACGCCGATGCACGTTCGTGCGATGTGATTGCACGTCAGTGCGCACCGCGGGACCATCGAGGCCAAGCCGAGAATCGCCGTCGGGAAATTGCACAGGAGAGAATGTGTCCAGCTCAGCGTTGACAGCCCAATCCCGCACCGAGGCCCTGGCCGCGATGAGCGGTGGGGAGCCGCTGGACGTCCTCGTGGTCGGCGGTGGAGTGACCGGCGCCGGCATCGTCCTGGACGCCGCCACGCGCGGCCTGCGCACTGGCATCGTGGACATGCAGGACTGGGCCGGCGGTACGTCGTCGTACTCCTCCAAGCTGGTGCACGGCGGCGTGCGCTACCTCTACCAGCTGGACTTGAAGCTGGTGGCCGAGGGCCTGCGCGAGCGCGGCATCTTGCTCACCAAGACCGCCCCGCACCTGGTGAAGGCGCAGCCGTTCATCTGGCCGCTGAAGCAGCCGGTGATCGAGCGGATCTACAGCGCCCTGGGTATCGGCCTCTACGACGCGATGGCGGTCATCGGTATGCGGGGCAAGGTCGTGCCCACGCAGAAGCACTACTCGCGCGACGGCGTGCGCAAGCTGTTCCCGGACGTGCGCGCGGACAAGATGGTCGGCGGGATCAAGTTCTACGACGCTCGCGTCGATGACGCTCGCTTGGTGATGACCCTGGTGCGCACCGCGCAGTCGTTCGGCGCCCAGGCCGCTGCCCGCACCCAGGTGGTGGACTACCTCACCGGGCCGGGCGGCCGGGTGACCGGGGCCGAGGTGGTGGACCTGGAGACCGGTGAGCGGCACATGATCCACGCCCGGCACGTGATCAATGCGACCGGGGTCTGGACCGAGGACACCCAGGGCCTGGCCGAGGGGGACGGCGGTCTGCAGGTGCTCGCCTCGAAGGGCATCCACGTGGTGGTCCCGAAGGAGCGGATCAAGGGTGAGACCGGCCTGTTCCTGCGCACGGAGAAGTCCGTACTGTTCATCATTCCGTGGCAGCGGTACTGGATCATCGGCACCACCGACACTCCCTGGGAGCAGGAGCGGCTGCACCCGGTGGCCACCCGAGCGGATGTGGACTACATCCTCGATCACGCCAACGACGTGCTCTCCTCGGACCTCACCTTCGACGACCTGATCGGCGTCTACGCGGGACTGCGCCCGCTGGTCCAGCCCGGCAGCGACGCCGGCTCCTCCACGAAGGTCTCCCGCGATCACACGGTGGTCGAGCCCTCCCCCGGGCTGACCGTGATCTCCGGGGGGAAGCTGACCAGCTACCGGCTGATGGCCGAGCACGCCGTGGACCATGCGCTCGGCCCGGCCCGGGCGAAGGCGAACCCGTCGGTCACCCCGGACACACCGCTGGTCGGCGCGCCCCGACTGAAGGCCGTCACCCGGCAGGCCCCGCAGATCGCCGCGCGGTACGGCTGGAACCGCGGGCGGCTGGAGCACCTGCTCGGCCGGTACGGCGCGGACATCTCGGCGATCACCGACATCGTGGCCGGCGACCCGGAGATGGCTGAGCCGCTCGAGTCCGCCTCGGCGTACCTGCGAGCGGAGGTGGTGATGGCCGTGACGCACGAGGGTGCTCTGCACCTGGAGGACGTGGTGATGCGCCGGCTCCGCCTGTTCTACGAGTCCCGCGACCGGGGGCTCGCCGCCCTCGAGGAGATCGCCGCGATCATCGCTCCGCTGCTCGGCTGGGACGAGGCCACCACGCGCACGGAGATCGACTCCTACACGCAGCTGGCCGCCGCCGAGGAGGCCGCCCTCGGGACGCTCACCGACGCTGAGGCCGAAGCGGCGCGCCTGGTGGTGGAAGACCTGGTGCCGCTGGTGCCGCTCGACGACGACTGAGGCAAGCCCTGGCCGTCGCCCAGCGCGCACCACTCGCCCGCGCCCGCCGCGCCCGCCTCGCCCGCCTCGCCCGCCTCGCCCGCCCATTGGAACACCCTTAGCCCATGGGAGCCCGCTTCTCGCGTGGTTCGAATGCGCTAGGGGTGTTCGAATGCGTGCGGCATCGGCACAAGTACCCGGCGCACGCGACACTCACCGCGCTTTCGTTATGGTTTCGTAACCTTCACATTGGACTTTCGTTCGCTATCGTGTCCATAAGGTCTCCAACGACGGAGTGGACGATGACGGCCCGTGACCAACGCATCCTCGATGCTTTGGCTGCGCGCGGCTCCGTCCAGGTGAACATCCTCGCTGAAGAGCTCGGCGTCTCCTCGGTGACCATCCGCAAAGATCTCCGTGAGCTGGAGCAGCGCCGCCTGCTGCACCGGACCCGCGGCGGGGCACGCCCTCCCCGGCGCAAGGGTGAGGGTGCTTTCACCGAGCGGATGCATGTGGACGCCCGCGCCAAGCGCGCGATCGCGGTCGAGGCCGCCGGCCGGGTCAGCGATGGGGACGTCATCGCGCTGGACACCTCGACCACCACCCACCACCTCGCCACCCAGCTGCTCGGGCGCCGAGGGCTGGTGGTGGTCACCTCCTCCCTGCCGACCGCGATGCTCTTCCACACTCGCAGTGACGCGCGCGTGGTCATGCCCGGCGGCGTCCTCCGGCGGGAGAGCGCCGGCCTGGTCGGGTCGATGGACAACGTCCTGGCCGACCGGGGCCGGATCATGACCACGTTCGTCGGCACCTTCGGCCTCTCCCCCACTGCTGGCCTGATGGAGCTGTCCCCGGAGGAGGCCGAAGCGAAGAAGATCCTCATCCGGGCTGCCGCGGCGGTGATCGGCGTGTTCGCCGCCACCAAGATCACCGGCTTCGGACTGTATCCGTTCGCCCAGCCGAGCGAACTCACCGAGCTCATCACCGACAGTGCTGCCGGAGAGGAGTTCGTCCACGAGTGGGCCGCCGTCGGGGTGCCGGTCACCCGGGCTCCGCTCGATCACCCGCACGATCCCACCCCGGGGGGCCGAACCACCGGGGCATCGACAAGCACGACGAACAGCGAAGGAGTCCCGAGATGAAGACCTCCCGCAAGCTAGCGATGGTCGCGGCGATGACCGCGACAGCTGCCCTCGCGGTCACCGGCTGCACCCAGCGGAACAGCGAGGACCCGAGCGGCAACGGCTCCGAAGAAGGCGGCGGAGGGGGCGGTGACATCTCTGTCGCGTTCGTCCCGAAGCTGCAGGGCATCCCGTACTTCGAGGCGATGAACACCGGCGGCCAGCAGGCCGCCGAGGAGCTCGGCTTCGAGTGGCTCTACCAGGGGCCGACCGATGCCGACGCCGCCGCCCAGGCGGAGATCGTCCGGTCCTTCATCCAACAGGACGTGGACGTGCTGTTCGTGGCCCCGAACGACCCGAACTCGATGGCACCGGTGCTGGAGGAGGCTCAGGAGGCGGGCATCGCGGTGGCGACCACCGACACCGACGCCCCCGACTCGGTCCGGGAGTTGTTCGTCAACCAGGCTGACGCCGAAGGCATCGGCACCGCGCTGACCGACGAGATGATGACCGCGATGGGTGGCAGCGGCCAGTACGCGATCGTCTCCTGCGGAGAGACCGCCGCCAACCTCAACTCCTGGATCGCAGTGCAGGAGGAGTACACCGCCAGCGACTACCCGGACGCCGAGATCGTCGACATCGTCTACGCCGGTGAGGACCAGGCGCAGGCCACCCAGATGGCGACCAACCTGATGAACGCCAACCCGGACCTGACCGGGCTGATCGGCGAGTGCACCTCCTCCGCACCTGGTGTGGCCCAGGCGGTCACCGACGCCGGCCGGATCGGGGAGGTCTTCACCGTCGGACTGGGCACACCACAGGCGATGGCGCCCTACCTGGAGTCCGGTGCCTCCAGCGCCTCAGTGCTGTGGGATGTGGAAGCCCTCGGCTACCTGACCGGCTGGGCCGGCGTACAGCTCGCCAATGGTGAGGAGATCCCCGCCGAGCCGTCCGTGGAAGGCATCGACGGCGTCACCTACGACGCTGACACCGGTGTGCTGCTGCTCGGCCCACCGCTGATCATCACCGCCGACAACGCCGGCGACTACGACTACTGACCCCGGCCCTCCGCCGTCGCGAGGTGGCATCCCGACCGCCTCGCGACGGCGGCGCTCCCCTCCTCTGCGGGAGTACGAGACGCACCAAGGATCCCGATGACCCAGCCACGACTGGAGATGCACGACATCGCCAAGCGGTACGGCGGCGTCCGAGCGATTCGGCACGCCGACCTGGTGATTCCGCCCGGTTCCGTCCATGCCCTCGTCGGGGAGAACGGCGCCGGTAAATCCACCCTGATCAAGATCCTCGCCGGTGCCGAGCAGGCCGATACCGGCACGATCAGCATGGACGGCGCACCCGTGCAGATCGCCGGTACCGGAGAGGCGATCGCACTCGGTGTGCAAACCGTCTACCAAGAACCTCACCTGTTCCAGGACCTGTCCGTGGCGGAGAACTTCTTCGTCGGCCGAGAGATGACCTCCGGCCTGGTGATCGACTGGAAAGCCCAGGCGCCGCGGATGTTCGAGCTCTTCGACCTGGTCGGCCTGGACCGACGGGTCGCCGCGCTGCCGATGCGGCATCTGTCCATCGCTCAGCAGCAGCTGGTCTCCATCGCCAAGGCGCTGCTCGAGGATGCCCGCGTCCTGATCCTGGATGAGCCGAGCGCGATCCTCACCCAGAACGAGATCGACGTGCTCTTCGGCGTGATCCGCCGTCTTGCCGCCGACGGCGTCTCGATCGTGTACATCTCCCATCGCCTGGACGAGCTGTTCCAGATCGCAGACACGGTCACCGTGATGCGGGACGGCAAGACCGTCTCCTCCGATCCGATCGAGGACCTCAGCGTCCGGGTCATCGCCGAACGGATGGTCGGCGGTGAGCTTGCCGAAGGAGTGCGCACCGCCAGCCATGCCGGCGAGCCGATGCTGGTCCTGGACGGCCTCACCCTGGAGGGAGCGTTCGACGACGTCAGCCTCACCGTGCACCGGGGCGAGATCGTCGGCCTGTACGGGCTGGTCGGCTCCGGGGCCGCCGAGGTGGGGGACGTGGTCTACGGCATCCGGCAGACCTCCAGTGGCACGATCCGGATCGGAGAGCACACCCAGCCGGCGGCATCCCCGGCCCAGGCCAAACGCCGCGGGGTACGGATGGTGCCGTCCAACCGGTCGCAGCAGGGCACCTTCTCCTTCCAGTCGATCGCGTTCAACATCGGTATCGGGTCCCTTCCCCTGCTGTCCTCCGTGGCTGGCTGGGTCAGCCCGCGCACCGAGCGCGGGATCGCCCGGAAGCTGATCGACCGGCTCTCGATCAAGACCCCGAACGAACGTGTTCCGGTGCGGTCGATGTCTGGTGGCAACGCACAGAAGGTGGTGCTGGCCCGCCAGCTGGTCGAGCGGCCGGAGGTGCTGGTGCTGGCCGAACCCACCCAGGGGGTGGACGTCGGGGCGAAGGAGGAGATCCACCGGATCATCTCCGAGCTCGCCGACCAGGGCACTGCGGTCCTGGTGATCACCACCGACCTCGGCGAGGTGCTCCGGATCTCGGACCGGATCCTGGTGTTCCGGGCCGGTGCCGTCGCCGCGGAACTGCCACCCACAGCGGGCCAGGCCGAAGTGCTCTCGCTCGCCGCGGGACAGGTGGGAGAGGAGACGTCATGACGACCGAGGCAACCGCCCCGGCCGGCCGGCAGGCGATCGGGCGAATCCTCCCCCCGGTGGTCACCGGCCAGGAGGTCGTGCTGCTGGCCGTGATCGCGGTGCTCTGGGTGCTGCTCGGCCTGTTCACCCCCTCCTTCCTCAGCGTGGGCTCGATCGGCCCGTTGCTGGTGAGCGTGGCGCCGGTGGCCCTGATGGGGATCGGGATGACGTTCGTGATCATCACCGCCGGGATCGATGTGTCGATCGCCGGGATGATCATGGTCTGTTCGGTGATCACCGCCAAGCTGCTGGTGAACCTCAACCTCCCGCTCGCCCCCGCTGTGCTGATCGCGATGGCCATCGGCGGTGTGCTCGGGGCCGTGAACGGGCTGCTGGTGGCCTACGGCCGGGTGCACCCGATCATCATCACCTTCGGCACCTGGAACCTGTTCCTGTACATCGGCTACCGGGTGTTCGACTCCAGCACGGTGAACGCCATCCCCGGCACGATGGCCGTGTTCGGCCGAGGAGCAGCCGGTAATACCGGCGGTGTCCCGCACTCGTTCGTGATCGCCGTGGTCCTCGTGATCGCCGCCTGGTGGTTCCTGCGCTACACCCGCGCGGGCCGGAACCTGTACGCGATCGGCGGTGACCAGGAGACGGCCCGGCTGGCCGGCATCTCGGTCCGGCCGCGGCTGGTCTCGGTGTACCTGATCACCGGGCTGATGGTGGGTCTGGCGGCCTGCATGACGATCGCGACCGGCACCGCCACGCTGGACCAGTCGGTGGGCAACGGCAAAGAGCTCGAGGTGATCGCCGCCGTCGTGATCGGAGGCACCTCGATCATGGGCGGCAGGGGTTCGGTGGTGGGCACCCTGCTCGGCGCGCTGCTGGTGCAGACCGTGCGCACCGGGGTGACCCAGCTCGGCTGGCCCTCCCAGCTGGCGTTCCTGTTCGTCGGCGTGTTCATCATCGTGGCAGTGGGCACCGACCTACTCCGCGAGCGGGCAAGGAGGGCAGCATGACGGCGCAGAGTGACCGTGCGCGCGGCGGCCTGGTGGCCCGCGCCCGCACCTGGGTGGACTCCGGTGGTCTTCGTGACCGGAATGTGCTGCTGCTCGGGCTGATCCTGCTGCTCGTGGTCGCGATGACGGCCCTGGACGCAGCCGGGATCACCACCGGCCGGTTCAACTCCGACTACCTGGTCGGATCGCTGATCAACTACGTACCGTTGGCCCTGCTGGCGCTGGCGCAGCTGTTCGTGATCACCACCGGCCGGGGCAGCATCGACCTGTCCGTCGGGTCGATCGTCTCCGTGGTCGGGATGGTGTTCGGGCTGCTGTACGTGAACGCCGGATGGCCGCTGGTGCAGGCGGTGGTGGCGGCCCTGATCGTCAGCGCACTGCTCGGCGCGGTCAACGGGGTACTGACGGCGTACTTCGGCTATCCCGCGCTGATCACCACGCTGGCGACCTACTACGCCTTCCAGTCGATCGCGCTGGTGATCACCGGGGCGAGCCCGATCTCCGGTGCGAACATCGCCGGCCTGTACTCGGCTGCCGACTCGATCGAGCTACCGCTGATCGGGGCGTACCTGCCGCTGGTACCGCTCGGGATGTTTACGTTCGTCCTGCCGGTGGCGGTGATCGCGTGGCTGCTGCTGAACCGCACCACGTACGGACGGTCGTTGTACGCCATCGGCACGAACGCCGTTGCCGCACAGTGGGCGGGGATCGATACCCGCCGTACCCAGCTGCTCGCGTTCGTGGCCTCCGGGCTGATCAGTGGACTGGTCGCGATCTACACGGTGGCCCAGTTCGCCTCTGCCCGGCCGGACGCCGGAACCAGCGGCGCCGGGATGGCGCTGCCGGCGATCACCATCGCCGTGCTCGGCGGCGTGGCGATCACCGGTGGCATCGGCCGGCTCAGCGGAGTACTGCTGGCGGCACTGCTGATCGTCTGGCTGAACGCCTCGATCCTCATCGTCGTCCCCGGCAACGCCGGCACCCAGCTGCAGTACCTGGCTCTGGCTGTGGTGCTGCTCGGTGCCTCGCTGGTGGATGCGCTGCCCACCCGGCGGGCCCGACCGGGGAAGGATCCGGGCGCCCCGGAGCTCCCGGTGCCGGTCACCACGAAACCCCAGTAGGACACCCGCCGCGCTCGGTCGGCGAGCGCTACACCAGAGGAGGACAGCATGCAGATCGGCGTTCACGGACTGGTCTTCACCGGCACCTTTGACACCGAAGGCTTGGTCACGGCCGCCTCCGGCGCGCAGGCTGCCGGTTTCGACCTGCTCGAGGTCCCGCTGATGGACCCTTACGGCATCGACGGCGCCGAGACCAAGCGCATCCTGGACGACCACGGTCTGGCGATGTCCGCCTCGCTCGGGCTGTCTCCGGCCACGGACCTGTCCAGTGCGGACGAGGCGACCTCCCAACGGGGTGAGGACCTGGTTCGCCAGGCGATCGACGTCGTCGCCGAGGCCGGGGGCACCGCCCTGTGCGGGGTGATCTACTCCGCCCTGACCAAGTACCTCGTGCCCGCCAGCGACCAGGCCAGGGCGACCTCGGCGGCCGCCCTGCGCCGACTGGGTGACCATGCCCGCCAGGCCGGGGTGGAGCTGTCCCTGGAGATCGTGAACAGGTACGAGACCAACATCGCCAACACGGCCCGCGCCGGGCTCACGTTCCTGGACGAGATCGGGCACGACAATGTGCACCTGCACCTGGACACGTACCACATGAACATCGAGGAGTCCGGGATGATCGAGCCGATCCTCGACTCCGGAGACCGGCTGCGCTACTTCCACATCGGAGAGAGCCACCGCGGCTACCTGGGCACCGGCACGGTGGACTTCGACGGGACGTTCCGGGCGCTGGCGCGGCTCGGGTACGACGGTCCGGTGGTGTTCGAGTCCTTCTCCAGCGCAGTGGTCAGCGAGGCACTCTCGAACACGCTCGGCATCTGGCGCAACCTGTGGGATGACTCGGCGGACCTGGCCGCGCACGCGAACCGCTTCGTCCGCGATCACATCCGTGGGGTGGAGACCATCGCCCTGCACTGAGCCGCCACCATCCACGCGCGCCGCTGACCGGAGCTGGCGACCGGGGGTGAGGTTTCCGTCGCCAGACCGGCCTTCGGCGACGGAAACCTCACCCGCGCGACGGGGCCGGCCGCGCGGTAGAGCGCTCGCGAACGTCAGGACTGGACGGCGAGCGGGTTGGTGAGCTGGCGGGCAGCTTCGGTCAGCGCGGCCGCGATCCGGCCCACGTCCGCCTCACCGGTATCCGCGGGCAGCGCTGCCCCCATCGCGAGCAGCGGGTCGCTCGGCGCCCCCGGGGGCAGCGCCACCGCCACTCCGGTCACCCCGGCAAAGGACTCCTCCCGGTCGACGGCGTAGCCTCGCCGGCGTACGTCGGCGATCCGGGCGAGCAGCTCCGCACGGCTGCGTGGGCCGGTCTCGGTCACCGCCTGGACCTGCACCTCGGCGAGCAGGTCACGAACCTCGGCCTCGGCCATCGTGGCCAGGATCGCGGCCCCGGTAGCGCTCAGCGCAGCCGGGAGCCGGGAGCCGATGGGCGTACCCAGGCTGTAGGGCGCCCGGCCCTCGTGCCGGGCAAGGTAGAGCACGTCGGTGCCGTCGAGCATGGCGATCTGGACCACCTCACCAGCAAGCTCCGGCGAGGCGGCACAGACGTCGAAGAACTCCCGCACCTGGTTGAACCGGAGGGCGTAGGCGCCACCGAGCTCGGCGGTCCGGCGTCCGAGCCGGTACCCCTCGGCAGTGCGCTGGATCATGTCCCCCTCCTCCAGGGCGAGGCACAGATTCGCGGTGGAGGACTTGGCGAGGTCCAGCGTGCGGGCGATGTCGCTGAGCGTCTGCGCGCGGCCACCGGACTCGGCAAGGAGGGTGAGGATGCGCAGGCTGCGCGTCACGGCCGGGGCAGGGTCGCGCCCGGCACCGGGTTCGCGCGCCGGGCCCGGTTCTCGAGCCTGGTCCTCAGTCATCGCGGGGGAGGTCAGTAGAACTCGACGGTGTCCACCACGTTGCGCAGCGGGCGTCCGTCCAGCAGCCGGGTGGCGTTCTCGGCGAACAGCCGGGCGATCCGTTCCGGCTCGCTGTGGTTCAGCGCGGCGGTGTGCGGGCTCACCAGGACGTTCGGGTGGCTCCACAGGGGGCTGTCGGAGGGCAGCGGCTCGACGGCGAACACGTCCAGCGCGGCGAAGCCGACCTGGCCGCTGTCCAGCGCGCGCACCAGCGCCGGTTCGTCGATCACGCTGCCCCGGCCGACGTTGGTCACGATCAGGCCGGGCTTGGCCGCCGCGAAGACCGCATCATCGATCAACCCCTCGGTGTGGTCAGTGCCGGGCAGGGTCACCACGACCGCGTCCACCTCCCCCATCACCGAGACCAGGTCCTCGATCGGGACGAGGCGAGAAACGCCGTCGACCGCCTCCCCGCTGCGCGTGGTGCCCCAGACGGTCGCGCCGAGAGCGGAGAACTTGGCGGCCGCGGCGCGGCCGATGCCGCCCAGGCCCACCACCAGCACGGTGAGCTCGTCCAGCTGGCGCATCTCCCAGCGGCCGGTCCAGATTCGCTCGGCCTGCTGCTGCTCGAGCCGCGGCAAGTGCTTGGCGCCGGCGAGCACACCGAACAGGGCGAACTCGGCCAGTGGCCCACCGTGCACCCCTGCGCTGGTGGTGAAGATGATCCGCTGCAGCGCGTCGTCGTCGAGGTCGGCAGCCCGGACCTGACCACCACCCCCAGCCGCCGTGGCGTGCACCCAGCGCAACTTCGGATTCGCCGCTACCGTCCGCGCGAGTGCGGCGGAGTCGACGTCCGGGACTCCGAACAGCGCGTCCGCGGAGTCGACCATCTCCTCGAACGCCTGCTGCTCAGCCTCGGTGCGCTGGTGCGCGGGGTCGCCGCTCCAGTCGGCGACCACCCGTTGTGGGTGATAGAGCCGATGGTCACGGATCACCTCGCACCGCGGCTCCAGCTCGGCGATCCGGGCGCAGAGCTCTTCGGACAGGTCCAGCGCCACCACGACGCGAAGCTTCTCTGACACTGCTCCTCCTTCGGTCGGGCGCTACGCCGCGACTCAGACACCGCGCCCCTCGATCGGCACTGTGCCCGAGTGTAACCGCCTTCCAACCAGTTGGACACTGTCCTGAATACTGGCCACCGGGTAGGCTGGCCGGATACTTGCCGCCGCACTCGGATCGCCCAGGAGACGCCATGAACGCCAGCCAGCAGACCACTGTCGGGATCATCGGACTCGGCGCCATGGGAGCGCCGATGGCGCGGCGCCTGCTCGAGGCGGGGACCGCCGTCGTGATCACCTCCCGGCGGGAGCAGCCGGAGCTGGTCGCAGCGGGGGCGATCTGGGTGGACACCGCCCGCGAGGTCGGCGCGGCAGCGGACGCCGTGCTGCTCATGCTGCCCGACCTACCCGAGGTGGAGCAGGTGCTCGCCGGGGACGATGGGCTGCTCGCCGATGCCGGTGACCTCCTGCTGATGATCGGGTCGACGTCCTCGGCAACCGCGGTACGCACCCTGGCCGAGCGGCTGGACACAGAGACCGGCGGCCGGGTGCGGGTGCTGGACTGCCCGGTCTCCGGTGGTGTCGACGGCGCAGAGGCCGGCACGCTGTCGATCATGCTCGGTGGCAGCGAGGAGGACGCGGCACTGGCGACCGACCTACTCGCGCCGTGCGGCAACCCGGTGCACCTGGGCCCGCTGGGCGCCGGCGAGGTCGCGAAGGCGTGCAACCAGATGGTGGTCGCGGCCACCATCCTGGCGATCGGCGAGGCGAGCGTCCTGGCCGAGCGGTCCGGGCTGGACCTAGAGCAGATGTGGACCCTGCTCGGTGGCGGCTATGCCGGCAGCACGCTGCTCCGCTCGCGGCACCGGAAGGTGGTGGACGCGGACTACTCGGCCTCCGGGATGGCGAAGTACATGGTCAAGGACCTCAGCTTCGCCACCGACGTCGCTACCGCTACGCAGACGAACCCGGCCCTGCTCCCCGCGCTGTCCGCGGCGTTCGGTGAGCTGACCGAGCGCGGACTCGGTGACGAGGACATCGCGGTGACCCGGAAGTTCGTCGCGGAGCGCTGAGGTAATCGACGCTCAAATGCGGCATCACCACAGTGCGCCGTAGTCCTGCTGACGCATCTCGACAGATGACCGCCTACGGCGCTTCTTCACGGGAAATTTCGGGCCCTGCCCATACTTCACGGCAACTCCCCGCGTCTGTTCGGAGACACGCACGAGGATCTCCCGACCCACGAGGTCACGTAGGAGGTCGCGCGCTTGATACACGTCCACATCGAACAGCCGCTGAAGCGCCGCGTTGTTGATCGTGCCGTACTCCGCGACGTACTCGATGACCTTGCGGTCAACCTCGGTGCCAGTCCGTCGACTGTAAGCGACGGCGGGGCCGAGTGACGCAAGTGATGCACCCGTGAAGCGATAGTTCGGATGCAAACGGTTGGCCGTACCAGCCGTTGGCTCAATTATCCCGGCTTCGCCATGCGCCAGGCGGCGCAGTACCGTCTCGGCTTCAGCGGCTGGGCGCTGTATCACCGGTGCGATCTCCTTCGAGGTCAGACTCTTCTTCTGACACAGCAGATGCGCAATGAGCAGCGTGTCCGTGTCGCTCCGTTCTGCTTCGGGCAGTTCAGCGACGAACTTCGCGAGGCGGATGTTGGCGGGCCCCCCTTCGAAGTCGACACCAGTTTCCGCAACTTCACCCCCAATGACCTGCACAATAGGGATAGACCGCCCACTGCGAACCATCTCTCGGAACATCCGGTCTACTCCCTGCCCCAATTCCTCCGCGAGGCCAAGCACGCGCATCGTGCTTGCTAATAACGGAAACCGCGGGCGCGAGCCGTGGGTAAGGATGTTGCTCGGAGTAATTCCAGTAACTAGTGGTCCAGGCGACCTCACCGACAGAGATTCCGGTGAGTGCTCGATCTGGACAGGGCGCCGCTCCCGCAAGTCCCCATGAATCATCGCGTTGGCGAGTGCTTCACGAACGGCAACCAGCGGGTAGTCCTCGACGGCCAGCTGTTGGCCTTGAGCCGTGGTGACTGGAGTTGAACCGATTCGCGCTGAGATGACCGGGAGCGCTTCAGAAAAGGCGCTCAGCAGGGGCGGCTGCCAGCGACGCACCTGATCCGCCTCCCCCGATCGCGTCTGTCGATGCTGATAGACGAGCACCTCGTGCCCCGTCTGTTCACCCGGTGAGCACAGGAGGTAATCGGCTGCCCTGGTGAGGTGCGCTGTCTTGCTCAGGAGGTTGAGTTCCTGAAGCAGCCCACGATCGTCCAGCCGGGCGAACCGCTCCTTGGCTGGGTCACCACTGCTCCTGAGCAGGCTACGCATGACTTGCATCGCCTGACTGTTAACATCGTCGACCTCGCGCTCAGTTGGCTGCGCGCTCCAGTCGACCCCACTGCGCTCATCGCTGAGACGGACAACATCGGCTGGTCGCATAGGAAGACATTGGTCGTTCCAACGCTGGGTGAAGATGCCCTTCCCCGTGGAGTACACATCCAGCCCTTCCGGCACGTCCAGGACCAACAGACGCGCTCCTGCCCACGTCACCTCAGCGGCTGCGACTGTCAGCGATGGTTGAGTAAGCTCATGGATCCGAGCACGCACTTGGTGGGCGTCGAGCGTCGTGCCAACGAAAGCCGCGCTCCCAGTGCCAGTATCCGAAACTCCAACCACGATCGTGCCACCACCAGCGTTGGCGAAGCAGACGGCAGCTTCCGCGAGGTCTTGAAATGCCTCCTTCGCAGTAGGTTTCTGAGTCTTGAAGTCGAGCGAGACCGTCTCTGACTTTGACGCTGAGGTCCTCCCGCGTTCAATCTCCCGGAGCACGGCATCGTGTTGCGTCACTTTGAGCCTCCTTTGAGAGTTCTGACATTGTGTCACAACTCTCAAAGGGGCGCCAAACCCGGTACCCGGTACCCGGATCCCTTTCGTTGGACTAAGCCCGCAGCAGCCCGGCACGCTCGGCGAGCACCGCCACCTCCACCCGGTTGCGTGCGCCGAGTTTGTGCTGCGCTGCCGCAAGGTGGGTCTTCACCGTCGCCTCGGAGACGTAGAGGCGTCGGGCGATCTCCGCGTTGCCCAGACCTTGGCCGACGGCCACGGTCACGTCTCGCTCGCGGCCGCTGAGCGCTACCGCCAGGTCTTCGGCCTGTCGCCGCTCGGTCGCGCAGGACTCCTGGGCGATGTGGTCGAGCACCCGGCGGGTGCTCTGCGGGGAGAGCACGGCGTCCCCCGCGGCCACCGCACGCACCGCATCGACGATCTCGGTCGGACCTGCGGACTTCAGCAGGAACCCGGCAGCGCCGGCGACCAGGCTGCGCAGCACCGCATCGTCGACGTCCCAGGAGGTGAGCACCACGACCTGGGGCGGGTCCACCAGAGCACGTACCGCCTGGGTGGCCGCCACGCCATCCATCCGGGCCATCCGCAGGTCCATCAGCACCACGTCGGGGGCATGCGCCTGCACGGCGGGGACTACCTCGTCGCCGTCGCTGGCCTCGGCCACCACCTCGACGTCGTCGGCGGACTGCAAGATCATGCGTAGACCGGTGCGCACCATCGCGTCATCATCGACGAGCAGTACGCGGTGAGGCCTGGACATGGGCCCATGCTAGGGGCGGGCACTGACACCTGCAGGCGTTCGTTCAGGCGGTCGCCCGCTCCTGCGCACCGCCACCGGAGCGCTCCGCGTCCCGCGCGGCCCGCCTCTTCGCCCGGTCCAGCGCACGCTGGCGCTGCTGCTTGGCCTCCTCGTCGAGCTCGGCGGCACGCTGGTCGTCCCGGGTGAGGTTATCGCCGGTCTCCGGGTCGAACACGTGCATCGAGGCCGGGTTGAACCAGAGCTCAGCACTGTCGCCCGCCCGGACGCCACTCAGCGCATCGAGGGTGACGATCAGCTGGGTGCGCATACCCTCACCGTCTAGATCACGGTCCAACTCCTCCAGCTGGCCGCGGACCGCGTCATGGGTCTCGAACGGTACGTAGGCATAGAGCACCTCACCGAGCCACTCGGTGACGTCCACATCGGCCTCGAAAGTGAGACCGCCGCTGACCTTCTCCTCGTCGAGGGTGTCGCGGTCCTCGAACGCGTCCGGCCGGATGCCGACGATCACCAGCTCGTGCTCACCCACGGCCGCCCGCAACCGCTCGTCCAGTGGTACGTCCACCATCGGGAGCTTCAGCTGGTCCCCCTCGACGATCCCGGGGAGGAAGTTCATCGGTGGCGAGCCGATGAAGCCGGCGACGAACAGGTTCACCGGCTGGTCATAGAGCGCGCGGGGGCTGGCCACCTGCTGCAGCTCGCCGCGGCGCAGGACAGCCACCCGGTCACCGAGCGTCATCGCCTCGGTCTGGTCGTGCGTGACGTAGACGGTGGTGGTCGCCAGGCTGCGCTGCAGTCGGGAGATCTCGGTGCGCATCTGCCCGCGCAGCTTGGCATCCAGGTTGGACAGCGGCTCGTCGAACAGGAACGCCTTCGCCTGACGCACGATCGCCCGGCCCATCGCCACCCGCTGACGCTGACCACCGGAGAGGTTCGCCGGCTTGCGCTCGAGGTGCTCGTCCAGCTCGAGCAGTGCCGAGGCCCGCCGCACCCGTTCGTCGACGTCCTCCTCGCTGAACTGACCCTTCGCCAGCCGCAACGGGAACGCGATGTTCTCGTACACGGTCAGGTGCGGGTAGAGCGCGTAGTTCTGGAACACCATCGCCAGGTCGCGGTCCCGGGGGGCGAGGTCGTTGACCACCTTGTCGCCGATCCGGAGCTCACCGTCGGTGATGTCCTCCAGCCCGACGATCATCCGCAGCAGCGTCGACTTCCCGCAGCCGGACGGACCCACGAGGATCACGAACTCGCCGTCGGCGATGTCCAGGCTCACACCTTTCACGGCGGTGAACCCGTCCGGGTAGGTCTTGACGACGTTGTCCAAGTTGATCGATGCCATGGGGACTCCTTCGATCCGTTGCGTGCCTCAGCCCTTGACTGCGCCCTGGGTGAGACCGGAGACGATCCGGCGTTGGAAGATGAGGACGACGATCACGATCGGTACCGTCACCACGATCGCGGCGGCGGAGATCGCTCCGGTCGGTTCCTCGAACTGGGATGCGCCGGTGAAGAACGACAATGCTGCCGGCACCGGCCGGGCCGCCTCGGTGGAGGTGAGCGAGATGCCGTAGACGAAGTCGTTCCAGGCGATAAAGAACGCGATGATCGCGGTGGTGAACACCCCGGGTGCGGCCAGCGGCACCACCGCCTTGCGGAACGCCTGGAACGGGGTGGCACCGTCCACCTGCGCCGCCTGCTCCAGCTCCCACGGGATCTGCCGGAAGAACGCGGTCATGGTCCAGATGGAGATCGGCAGGGTGAGCGAGAGGTAGGGGATGATCAAGCCGATCCAGGTGTCGTACAGCCCGATCGTGCGCCACAGGTTGAACAGCGGGGTCACGATCGAGACCACCGGGAACACCGAGACCGCGAGCGCGGTGGTGAGAATCAGCTTCTTCCCGCGGAAGTCCAGCCGCGCGATCGCGTAGGCGCAGAACATCGCGAGCACGACGGCCACGAACGTGGAGATCAGCGAGATGCCGATCGAGTTGCGCAGCGCCGGCAGGAACAGGTCCTGGGCGCTGCCGCCCGGAGCGAGGATGGTCTCGTAGTTCTCCAGCGTCCACTCCGGCGGCAGGAACCGACCGGAGAACAGGCCCGCCTGGGTCTTGAACGAGGTCATCAGAATCGAGACCACGGGGAACAGCGACCAGAGCAGGACCACGACGGTGATCGCTATCCAGCCGATCTTCTGTTTCGTCGACATGGCACCCATCAGCGCTCACCCCTCGTCCCCGCCAGGTCCACCTTGAAGCCCTTGATCGCGATGAAAGCGATGATCAGCACGCACAGGAACAGCAGCACGGAGATCGCTGAGCCGAGCCCGATCTCCAGCCGGCCGATCGAGGTGTTGTACGCGAGCAGCGAGAGCACCTCGGTGTTGTTGGCGCCGTTGGTCATGATGTAGACGTTGTCGAAGATCCGGAACGCCTCCAGCGCCCGGAACAGCACCGCCACCATGATCGCCGCCTTCATGTTCGGCAGGATCACCCGGCGGAGCACCTGGCTGCCGGTGGCGCCGTCCACCCGGGCGGCTTCCTCAAGCTCACCCGGTACCTGCGCCAGCCCGGACAGCAGCAGCAAGGAGATGAACGGCGTCGTCTTCCAGATCTCGGAAGCGATGATCACGAACAGCGACGTGCCCTGCCCGGCGAACCAGTTGAGGTCCTCGGTGATCCCGGGCAGCCAGTCGAACCAGTTGTTGATGTAGCCGCCGGAGTTGATGTCGAAGGCGTAGAACCACGCGAATGCCGAGACCACGGTGACGATTCCGTATGGCACGAGGATCGCCGTCCGCACGATCCCGCGCAGCTTGGTGGCGGCCCGGTGCATCACCATCGCGAGGATGAAGCCGAGCACGAGCTCGATCGCCACGGTGATCGCGGTGATCAGCACCGTCACCCACAGCGACTGCCAGAACGTCGGGTCACCGAGGACTACCTGGTAGTTGCGGAACCAGATCAACTCGGTCTCGTCCGGTGCGGTGAGCCGGAGGCTGAACAACGAGTCCCACAGCGCCTGCAGGATCGGGTAGAGCGTCACCAGGAGCATGATCACGAACGCGGGGCCGGCCAGGTACCAGCCCAGGCGCCCCTCGGAACGCGACCGGTCCGAGCGCTTCTTCCGCCTACTCGCGGCAGCCTTCTCGGCTGCAGATGCCGACGTGGTCATAGCAGCCTCTCGTCTCGCAGCACGGCGGTGATGAACTCGGCCGACTCGGCCGGTGTGGTCTCCGGGTCGATCGAGCCCGGTGGGTGCCAGGTCTCCTGCAGCCCGATGGACACCTCGTTGTAGTAGGGCGTCTGTGGCCGAGGGGCGCCCTGGTCGAGCGATTCCCGGATGGTCTCGGCCATCGGGAACTCATCCAGCACTGCTTGATCGTCATAGGCGCTGACCGAAGACGGCGGGTTCCCGTTGGTGACGAAATACTCGGCCTGGTTCTCCGGCTGGACGATGCACTCCACCGCGTCATAGGCGAGGTCTCCGTGCTCGGAGAAGGCACTGACCCCTAGGTTGATGCCACCCACGGGCGGGGCCGCTTCGGTGCCTTCATCGACGCTGGGATAGATGGTCCAGCCGATGTCGTCGATCAGATCCGGGTCCGAGCCGGAGATCGCGGGATACACGAACGGCCAGTTCACCATGAACGAGCCGCTGTCCCCGGCAAAGAGGTTCATCGAGGCGTTCTCGTCCGCAGTGGGAAACCCTGGTCCGGCCAAACCCTCGGTACCGATCCGGGACATGATCTCGGCCGCGGCCCGACCGGCGTCCGAGTCCAGGTCGAGCTGAACCTCGTCCGCGGGGGCTTCGGGGTTGGTGATGATCTCCCCACCGGCGGAGGCGATCATGGCATTGATCCAGACGGTGAGGGACTCCGCCTTGGTCCCCTGTACCCCGAGCAGCGTGTCCGTCTCGGCGGCGGCGTCCATGATCTGCTCCCAGGTGACCGGCTGGTCCATGTCCAGCCCGGCCTCCTCGGCCACCGACTCCCGGTACCAGAGCAGCTGCGTGTTCGCCCAGAACGGCACCGTGACCAGTTCATCGTCCCAGGTGGCCGAGTCCACGGCACCCTGCACGACGTCGTCGGTGCTCTGCAGGTTGTCCGGCACCGGGGCGAGGAAGTCGGCTGCCGCCATCTCCGGGATGAACGGGGGGTCCAGGCTCATGATGTCGATCGAGGTGTCGCCGGCAGCCAGCCGCCGGGCGAGTTGCTCACGCTGCGAGGAGGCATCTCGAGGCAGCAACGAGGTCTGGATCTGGTACTCGCCGCCCGCTTCCTCGGTGCAGCGCGCCGCGATCGCTTCCTGCCCGCCGTCATCGGGGTTGATGTACCAGGTGAGCACCGGTGGACCGGAGTCATCGCTGCACGCTGCCAGCCCCAGGGTCAGCCCCAGAGCCAGTACGGCGGCTGCCGCCTGCGGTCGTCGCACGTCCCTCCTCCTCACAGCTCCGGTCTGCCATGACCAGGTGATGATCAGGAAACACCATCGGCCCGGGTCGTGCATCCGGAGAGTGGTCAGCCCGGCCTGACCGGAGCCTCAGCGACCGTGCTGACCCACTGGGGCGATCAGGACCGCCAGGGGAGCCGGACCGTGACGCGGAACGTTGCGCCGTCGTTCTCCGTTCCATAGCTGAGCCGCCCCTCGAGCAGCTCCACCCGTTCGGCGATCCCTTGCAGGCCCTGCCGCGAGCCGGAGGAGTCACCGCTGCCGAGGTAGGCGTTGCGGGCATCGATCGTGAGGTCCCGCTGCGGGCCACCGGACACGCGCAGCTGGATCGGCGCCCCGGGTGCGTGCTTGCGGGCATTGGTGAGCAGCTCCTGCACCACCCGGTAGACGGCGCGGGCGAGCGCGGGGTCTGCCGACTCGGCATCATCGAGAACGACGACGGAGTTCACCACCGCGCCGGCCGCCACCGTCTCGTCGATGATCTCCGGAAGATCCGCCAGGGAGGGGTCCCGCATGGTCGGGTCCTGGTCCGGGTCCTCTCGGAGCATGGTGAGCAGCGAGCGCAGGTCGTTCATCGACTGCGCTGCACTGGCGCGGACCAGGGCCGCGCTCTCGGCGAGCTTCGCATCGTCGCTGGCGTTCACTTCCAGGGCGCCGGCATGCAGGTTCAGCAGGGAGAGCCGGTGGCCGAGCACATCGTGCACCTCGCGGGCAATCCGGTGCCGTTCGACCTGGCGAGCCAGCTCATCGCCCAGCTTGGCGCTCTGCCGCCCAGCGGCCCGGGCTCGCCGGTTGGCAAGGCTGGAGCGCCGACTGTCCCGGCGCACCAGCCCAGCGGCGATCGCCGTCCCCATGGTGAGCGCCACCATGATCGGCGCCACCCACCAGTTCAGGTCCACCGGTGTACTCACCGGAGCCTCCGGGGGCCCGAGAAGCGTCTTCAGCAGTGAGGACTCCATCGTCGGCGCCACCAGGTCCCGCACGAAGGTGACGGACGTGGCCACGGCGACGGCCGCCGTCGCCCACCACAGCCACTTGTCGAAACGCCGGATGAACAACGAGACCAGGGCGACCAACGCCGTCGACGTGCCGATCGGGAGCACGATGGCGACGGCTGCGGCCACGAGGGTGACCGCCAGTGGTGCCCGGTGCCGCCAGCCCAGGCTGAGCACGACGAGCATCGCCACCAGGAACACCAGGACACCGGCTCCCGGCTCGGCGGAGGCGCCGAGCTCGGA
This sequence comes from Ruania zhangjianzhongii, assembly GCF_008000995.1. NCBI lineage: Bacteria > Bacillati > Actinomycetota > Actinomycetes > Micrococcales > Ruaniaceae > Ruania > Ruania zhangjianzhongii. The sequence goes on along the minus strand of NZ_CP042828.1, from coordinate 311,855 downwards.
GAAGACGAGGGTGGAGGTGGAGGCGAAGGCACAGAGCACCATGAGCAGCGCGGTCCGCCAGATCGGCGGCCGCCGGATGGGCGCGCGCATGACCTCCACGCCCACACCGTACGGGCCGACACCGGCGTGCGGGCATCGTTCGATCGGCCAGAACGGCACCGGTCAGGCTCCTCCGATCGGCCAGCCAGGTCTGGGCGAACGGGCGATGTGCCGACCCCTGCGCACAGCGTGTACTGGGCTCGTCCCGATCAGGAGGTTCCCGATGAGTACCCAGCCGCCCAGTGGCCAGATGCCGCCGCAGTCCCCGCAGCCCGAACCCGTGCCGAGCTACAGCACACCGGACCAGTACGCCCAGCAAGGTCAGTACGCCCAGCAGGGTGCGTACACCGCGCAGCCCCAGCCCGGCGCACCGGTGCCGCCTGCCCCTCAGCCGCCGAAGCGCAGCTGGTTTGCCAGGCACAAGGTCCTCACCGGGCTGGGGGCGGTGGTGGCGCTGGTGGTGGGCATCGGTGCGCTCAACGGCGGCGGTGACGATGACACCACTGCTGCTGGTGGCACTGCCCAGGAGGAGAGCGCGCCGAACACCGGTGGGGAAGCCGCCGACGAGCTCGCTGGTGCACCGGCTGATACTGAGCCGACCGACGCAGAGCCGGCCAGCAATGCGCCCGGCATCGGTGACGCAGCGCCGGATGGCACGTTCGAGTTCGTGGTCAGTGACGTCGAGACCGGCGTGGAGGCCGTGGGGGATGAGTACCTCGGTGCCGAAGCGCAGGGGCAGTATGTGCTGGTCCACCTCGATGTGACGAACACCGGCGATGAGCCCCAGTTCTTCTCCGACTTTGACCAGGCCATGCTCGACACCGAGGGCCGCCAGCATTCCGCAGATTCCGAGGCTGGTATCTACGTCGCCGATAACGATGCCCTGCTGATCAGCGAGATCAACCCGGGCAACACCGCCTCCGGCGTACTCGTCTTCGACATCCCGGCCGATGCTGTGCCGGCCACAGTGGAGCTGCACGACTCGATGCTCTCCGGCGGAGTGAGCGTCACTCTGCAGTAGCCCGGCCCGCTTCCGCGCTTACCGCACTGTGCGGTGTTGGCGGCCGGGAGGGGATTGAACCGCCCGACCGGCCGCCTCATCGCTGCCTCGATCAGGAGATCCCGATGAACGACTACCACCAGCCGTACGGCACACCGCCGGAGCAGCCCGGTCCGTACGGGCAGCCAGGCCCCTACCCGCCCTACGGCAGCGCGCCGGCACCCTACGGCCCGCACCCCGGGTACGCCCAGCAGCCCGGCCCCGGCTACCGCCGGCCCCAGGCACAGGGAGGTCAGTACTACCCACAGGGTCAGTTCCAACACCCCGGGGCGGGCACTCGTCCACCGTACGGAGCGCCTCGACCGGTGCCGCCGCCTCGGCGTGGGTGGTTCTCCCGACACCCGGTCCTCTCGGCCGGCCTGACCATCGCCGCTGTGCTGCTGGTCGCCATCGTGGCCAATCCCGGGCAGGACGATTCGGCAACCGCTGGACCCCACGACCCGAACCACCCGGCGGCTGTCGCCCCGTCGACGACGGATCCGGACGACCCCACTGCCGGCGCTGCACCGGACGAACCCTCGGAAGAACCGACCGAGCAACCGTCGGAGGACACCTCCGAGGATGCCTCGGCGGAACCCACCGAGGAGCCGTCAGAGGAGCCCGAGCTCACCTTCGGCATCGGGGACGCCGCCCGCGCCGGCGAGCTGGAGTTCGTCGTCGACGGAGTGGAGACCGGGCAGGAATCCATCGGTGACGGCTTCCTCAGCGAAGAGGCGCAGGGCCAGTACGTGCTGGTGGAGGTCACAGTGACCAATACCGGCAGCGAGGAAGCCACCTTCTACGACGGCGACCAACTCCTCATCGACACCGAGGGCCGCGAGCACTCCTCCGACTCGGGAGCGTGGATGTATCTGGACGAGGACGAGGGCTTCTTCGTGACCGATATCAACCCGGGCAACACCACCGCCGGTGTACTCGTCTTCGATATCCCCACCGACGCCACCCCGGCCAGCATCACCCTTTCCGATGGGTCGTGGTTCTCCTACAGCGAGGTGGAGATCTCGTTGCAATGAGCCGTAGCTCGCTCTGGCCGGCAGCCGTGCGTCTCGCTGAACGGTTCCACGACGGTAGGAGCGTCCGCGAGAGCCGGGTTCCTGACCGAGCCTTCGGGCCTCAGGCCAGGACCGCGTACGCCTCAACCTCAACCAGCACGTCCGGCTCAAAGAGGTAGTCGACACCGATTGCCGAGAGCGGCGGCAGGGCGTCCGGCAGCTCAAGCTCCTCGGCGACCTGTTCGATCCCGGCCACGAAGTCGGCGTACTTCTCGGGCTGCCAGTCGGTCACGAAGATCCGCAGCCGGACGACGTCGGCGAACGTCGCTCCTGCCCCGGCCAACCCGCGGGCGGTGTTCCGCAGTGCGTGCGCGAGCTGACCAGCGAGGTCGCCGGTCGCGACCGGTTCGCCGTCCGCGGTCCGAGCGATCTGTCCGGCGACATGGACGTGGCGCGTGCCCGAGGCGACCGAGACGTGGTGATACGGGACCGGTTGGAACATGCCGTCCGGGCTGAACAGTTCGACTGCCATGAGGTGTCCTCTCCTGAGATATGTGGTATCCCAGGAATACCTTGTATCCAAAAGGCACTTCAACGAGACTAGGTGACATGGACGAAACCGCGACGAGCAACCCGGTGACGCATCAGCTCACCTCCGAACACCGCCGACTGCTCGACGAGGTACTCGACAAGTGGTCGTTGCAGGTCTTGGACACGCTGTGCGAACAGCCGCAGCGGTTCAACGAACTACGCCGCGCGATCCCCGTCATCACGCAGAAGTCGCTCACCGCAACCCTGCGCCGGCTGGAACGCAACGGCATGATCGAACGCATCATCATCAGCACGCGACCGGTCGCCGTCGAGTACCGCATCGCGGCCTTGGGCCGCACCCTGCAAGACCTCATCGACGCGCTCTGGCAGTGGACCGCCAGCACCCTCCCGGAAGTGCAGGCAGCCCGCGATCGGTTCGACGAGGAGAACTAGAAGTACCTGGGCGAAGCCATCCAGCCGGCCGTGACGCTCAGGCCGACTTCCTGCTCGCCTCAGCCGCCGCGCGGTGGATGTCCAGGTCGGTGCAGCCCGGCAGCAGGCCTGGATGCAGCGCCCGCAGGTCGGAGGGGTAGTCGCCGTCGCGTAGGCGGCGGAAGGGGCGCGTCGGTTCGGTGGTGATTCGCGCGAGACGTTCCTGCAGGCGTCGAATCTCACGGTCCACATCGCCCGCGCCGAGGCTGTCCGCGTCGTGCACGATGTGCAGGTCCAGCGCCTCGATGCCGACGTACCAGAGCGCACCGTGGGTCAGCGGGAACAACAGAGAGTCGAGGTCCCCGCTGACTCCGCGTGGCCCCAGGGTGCGCTCGTCCTCGCCCACGGTGACCACGATCAGCGCCTTGCGGCGGGTGAGTCCGCCATCTCCGTACCGCCGGGGGAAACCATGCACCGGATCGATCTCGTTGTCGTAGGCGAAGCTGTCCGTGAAGGTGCGGTCCAGCCATCCCTTGAGGATCGCGGGCGGCCCGTACCACCAGAGTGGGAACTGGAGCACGAGCAGCTCGGCGCGGGCGAGCTTCTCGTGTTCGGCCTGGACGTCCGGCGGCGCCTGGCCCCGGGCGTAGGCCTGGCCGGCGAGCTCGGCCAGATTCCCCGGCTCGCCGACCAGTTCACCCAGATCCCGCTCGCCAAGGACCGGATCGAATCGCTGCGCGTAGAGATCCGAGGTCATCACGTCGCGGTCCCGGGCTAGGGTCTCGACGCCGGTGCGGTACAGGTGGCCGTTCAGGGATTCGTGCCGAGGATGGGCAAGGACCCACAGGGCAGAACGCGGGGTGGGCGGGTGATCGACGGACAAGGGGAACCTCCGGTGTGGTGGGTGCGGAGCGGGGTCTGAGCGCCGGGCTAGCTCCGCCGGTCCGGACCAGTCCATACCCCATTCATGAGACGGAGAATGCTCCGAACACTGGATCAGATGCGCCATCGTCTAGCCTGTCGACGTGGACACATTGACCGAAGTGCTCGACAACATTCGCGCCTCGGGCGCACTGATCGGACAGAACCTCCTCACCGCACCTTGGTCGGTCTGTGTCGAGGCCGGCGCCACGATCACCGTCGCGGCGATGCTCCGCGGCGACGGGTGGATCCTGCGCGACGGTGCCGACCCGGTGCACCTCAACTCCCGAGATCTTGCGGTCCTCACCGGGCGGGGCAGTGCTCTCCTGGCCAGCGACCCGGATGGCGGCAGCGACCCTCTCTGCGTCCTGACGGCCAGTGGGATCCGCGACAACGCGTCGGGACGTCTCCTCGACGGCGAACGTCTCGGCAGCGGAGAGGATGGCGCCTCGCCCCTGGTTGCCGGGCACGCGTTGCTGGCCGGATCCTTCCCGACCTCGGGTCGGATCGCTGAGCGTCTGCTCAGTGCCCTCCCTCCGCTGCTCGTGGTGCCGCGAGCGCAACAGAGATCGCGAGCACTGGAGTTCCTCGAGAGCGAGATCGAGAACAACGAGCCCGGCCAGCAGGCCGTGCTCGACCGGCTCCTCGACGTCCTGCTGATCGGCGCACTGCGGGACTGGTTCGCCCTGCCCGAGGCCTCGGCTCCGGGCTGGTACGGAGCCGCCGGCGATCCGGTGGTCGGTCCTGCGCTCCGTGCCCTCCATGCCCAGCCCGCACAGGACTGGACCGTCGAGACGCTGGCACACCGGGCACAGGTGTCCCGGGCGACCTTCGCCCGCCGGTTCGCCGAGGTGATGGGGGAGCCTCCCATCTCCTACCTCGCGGGCTGGCGGCTGTGCCTGGCGGCGGACCTCCTGCAGGACGGCGATGACACCCTCGAGTCCATCGCCCGGCAGGTCGGCTACTCGAGCGCCTACGCCTTCAGTGCCGCTTTCACCCGGGAGTACGGCATCCGCCCGAGCCGGTACCGCACCCGGGTGCGCCCGGGCACCGGGCAGCCCGTCACGACGTGAGCCAACGGTCGATGACTACGCTGGCAGGTGCTGCGCCCGACGCGCACAGTGCGCGAGCAACGCCACCCCCTCCGAAGGATCCCCATGAGTGAGACGTTCGCCGCCGATGCCATCGTGATCGGTAGCGGTTTCGGCGGTGCGGTCGCCGCCGCCCGGCTCGCGCAGGCAGGCTTGTCCGTCGTTGTGCTCGAACGCGGCCGGCGCTGGGTGCCCGGCGAGTTTCCTCGCCAGCCGCGCCTGGAGGACGGCTGGCTGTGGCACAAGGACAGCGGGCTCTACGACATCCGCTGGCTCGACCGCATGGCCAGTGTCCAGGCCGCGGGCTGGGGAGGGGGGTCCCTGGTCTACGCCAACGTCTTTGCCCGGCCCTTCGACAATGCGCTGGACGGGCGCTGGCCCGCCCATCAGCGGCGAGAGGTCCTCGACCCCTACTACGACCTCGCCGCGCACATGCTCGGGGTCTCACCCGTAGGTGAGGATCCTCGCACCGGTGCGCCTCCCCCGCGGACCAGCCTGATCGAAGACCTGATGCAGAGGTTCCCAGAAAGGACCATCCGGCCCAACCTCGCCGTCACGTTTGGCGATCCAGATACCTGGCAACCGAACCGGCACGGCGTACGCCAGCGCGGTTGCGCGTTCGTCGGCGAGTGCGTCATCGGCTGCAACCACGGAGCGAAGAACTCCCTCGACTACAACTATCTGGCTGCCGCGGAGGGCGCCGGTGCTCAGGCCATCACCGATGCCGAGGTGCACCGGATCGAACCACGTGACGGCGGCTACGCCGTGATGGTCTCGACCCCTTCCGATCCCGACGCCCCGGCACGTGAATGGACGGCGCCCCGAGTCGTGCTCGCTGCCGGGACTGTGGCCACCACCGAGCTCCTGCTCAGGTCCCGCGATGTGCACCGCACACTTCCAGGACTGTCCCAGCACCTCGGACAAGGCTTCTCCGGGAACGGCGACTTCCTCACCCTGGCCCAGCTCCGCCCAGGCAAGGAGGACATGACCACCGGCCCGACCATTACCACCAACACTGTGCTCGACGTGCCCGAAGGGCGAGGGTCGGTCTGGTTTCAGGTGCAGGAGGGCGCGGTTCCCCCGGTGGTCCGCCACCTGTTCGACGCTCTCGTGCCGGGGCAGCGAGCCCGCTTGTGGTGGCGGCGCCGGATCCGGGCGGCGGACCCTCGCCGCAGTTTCGCCGTGCTCTCGATGGGGAAGGACTCCGGCAACGGAACCCTGCAGCTGGACCGGAAAGGGCAGGTGATGCTGTCCTGGCGGAACCGCTGGCAGGGCCTGCTCTACCGATCCCAGCTACGTGTGGGCCCGCTCCTCGCCCGCCTGCTGAAAGCACGTCTCTCCCAGCCGCTCACCTGGACCCTGCTCCGCCGCACCATCACCGTCCACCCCCTCGGCGGGGTGCGGCACGGCATGGATGCCGACTCCGGCGTGGTGGACGAGTTCGGCGAGGTGCACGGCTATCCCGGACTCGTCGTGATGGACGGCTCGGTCCTTGGCGCGGCGAGTGGGGTGAACCCCTCCGCCACGATCCTCGCCGTCGCCGAACGCTCGATCGAGAACCTGATCCGCCAGGCCGGTCAGCCGAACTGGCGGGCGCCGGAGTGGTCTGCCGTCACACCGGCCCGCGTGCCCGAGGATGCCGCGTTCACGTTCGCGGCCGAGCTTCACGCGGCTACCAAAGGTAACGGCGTGCTGTTCCGCGAGCGGATGATGACCACTCGGCGGGCCCGCCGGCACACCAGCATGTCCTTGACTGCCGAGATCGCCAGCATGGATCGGTTCCTGTCCGAACCCGAGCACACAGTGGCCATGCGGGGGCTGATCGATATCGACGGAATCACCGCGCAGGCCGAGCTCAGTGGGACACTCTCCCTGTTCCCCGACGGCCGGGATGAGGCAATGTCCTACGACCTGCGCTTCGACGACGCGAACGGCCGCGCCTGGCAGCTCACCGGTCAGAAGCACGTGCGCTCCCGGAACCCGCTGGCGCTCCTGTACGGCCTCACCCATCTGCGCACCGAGATCTCTGCCGCCGATGCCGCGCCCGGTGACGCCGAGCGGATGATGCTCGCCATCGGTACCCGGGACCTCGTCCGGCTCCTGGCCTCGATCCGGGGGCAGGGCTTCACCCGCGCCCGCCGGCTGTACGCCGCCGCGAGATTCGCGTGGTTCTTCACCCGCTCCGCCCTGCGCCGCCGGCCGCCCGCCCCGCACCATAATTAACTAGCGGGAAAATTGTGCCCGCCGTCCCGAGAAGGCTCACCGGCATAACTTTCGCGAGGGGCTACCCGCGGCAGCCGAGCGTCTCGAGGAACAGTTCCACGACGGCGGGGCCGTCCGCGCCGAGCACCACGTCCAGTTCCGGCCAGACACCCGGAGTGCCGTGCACCCGGTCCTCCCCCGCCCGGGTGCGCCGGTCCACCACGGTCTGTCCGCGGCTCAGCCCGGTCAGCTCCACCCGCACCGGCCAGCGCTCGATCCGCATCAGCTCCGGTGCCACCAGCGCGCACACCGCACCGGCATCGCCGATCAGCCGCAGCGCCGGTTCCTCGGACTGGGCCTGGAAGCCGAGCAGATGTCCGACCGCTCGTGCCACCACGTCCACCGAGTCCGCCAGCCGGGCCACCTCACCGGGCTCGACCACCACCTGGTGGAAGACGTCCAGCCCGTACATGGTCAACGGCAACCCACTGTTGATCACGACCGCGGCGGCCTCCGGATCGTGCCAGATGTTGAACTCCGCGACCGGGCTGGCGTTGCCCACCGACGCCGACCCGCCCATGAACACCACGCGGGCGATCCGCTCGGCCACCGCCGGGTACATCCGCAACAGCAACGCCAGGTTCGTCAGCGGTGCCAGCGCAACGATCGTCACCGGCTCGTCCGCTTCGGTGAGCACCTCCCGGAGCACCTCGACCGCGTGCCGATGCTCCACCGGCCGGTCGCTGGGCGGCAGACCGAGGTTGCCCAGACCGTCCGCACCGTGCACAGACGCGGCATCTCGGGGCCGCTCGATCAGCGGCCGCTCGGCACCGGCCGCCAGGGGAAGGTTCTCGGCGCCCACCAGGTCCAGCACGGCGCAGGTGTTCGCTACCACGTTGGTCAGCGAGGTGTTGCCACTCACACAGGTCACCGCCCGCAGCTCCAGGTCTGGGTGCCGGGCAGCGAACATCAGCGCCAACGCGTCGTCGATGCCGGTGTCTACGTCCAGGATGATCGGTGTGCGCACAGCACGATCCTGCCGCATCACACCCGGCCCACGGTGCTGACTCGGGCACCTGCCCCGCACTGGCGGCCGGAACCCCTTCGATACCTGTCCCGCGTGCGCGATACCCGGGGTGCCGATTTTGCGCAGCAGGTAACGCATGGATCGTTTCAGCGGGTCTGGGGGTCCTGCTCGACGGCGGAGCGCAGCCAGGTCTCGATGCCTCCGATGTGCACGGTCAGGGCGGCCCGGACCAGCTCCCGGTCTCGCGAGCGCAGCGCTGCCACGATCGCGGCGTGCTCGGCCAGCGTCCGGGTGACCACCCGGTCCTGGGTGATCCCCCGCCACAGCCGGGCCCGCGCAGTGGAGGAGGAGAGCGCGTCCAGCAGGCTGGTCAGGTACTCGTTCCCGCCGGCGGCGGTGATCCGGTGGTGGAAGGCCAGATCGTGCGCCACCAGCTCCTCAACCGAGGCGTCCTCACCGAACCCCTCGATCTCCGCGGCCAGTGCGTCCAGCTCCGCATCCTCGATGATGGCCACCGTCAGCTCAGCAGCGGCCGGCTCCAGGATCCGCCGGACGGCGAAGATCTCCAGCACCGAGGCGTCCTGGTGCAGGTCCACCACGAAGCTCATCGCTTCCAGCAGCAGTTCCGGGCGCAGGCTGGTCACGTAGGTGCCATCCCCTCGGCGCACGTCCAGCACCCGGATCAGCTCCAGCGACTTCACCGCCTCGCGCAGCGAGTTCCGGGACACGCCGAGCCGCTCGCCCAGCTCCTTCTCCGGCGGCAGCCGCTGCCCGGGGCGGAGCTCGCCCACGACGATCATCTCCTTGATCGCGCTGATTGCCGCATCGGTGACTGCCACGCGAATCATCCTATCTTCGCGCGCCATCACGTGGACATTCATTGCTCTCCGCCGCGAGAACCGGTTAGCGTAGCGTCCATACATCCGATGTTTACCGCTCCCGCGCAAGGAGACCGTATGAAGCTCGCCCGCCTCGGCACCCCTGGCAACGAGGTCCCCGCCCTGATCACCGACCAGGGCACGTTCGACCTGCGGACGGTGGTGCCCGACCTCGATGGTGAGCACCTGGGCGCAGGCACGCTCCAGGCTATCCGGGAGGCGGTCGCCGCCGGAACCCTGCCCGAGCTGCCCGGCGCCGCGGACCTGCGCATCGGCTCCCCGATCAGCCGAGCCGGTTCGATCCTGTGCATCGGCCAGAACTATGCCGCGCACGCCGCCGAGTCCGGGGCCGAGCCGCCGGAGGTGCCGATCCTGTTCTTCAAGGCCGCGAACACCCTCACCGGCCCGTTCGATCCGGTGGACATCCCGCGCGCCAGTGCCAAGACCGACTGGGAGGTGGAGCTGGGGGTGGTGATCGGCACCCGCGCTCTCTACCTGGACTCCCCGGAGCAGGCCCGCGCCCACATCGCCGGCTTCGTCACCTCCGACGACCTGTCCGAGCGCGACTTCCAGCTCGCCGTCTCCGGTGGCCAGTGGAGCAAGGGCAAGTCCGCACCGGGCTTCTCCCCGCTCGGCCCGTACCTGGTCACCGCGGACGAGGTCGACCCGAAGAACCTGCGCCTGCGCAGCTGGGTGAACGGCGAGCCGCGCCAGGACTCCAGCACCGCGGACATGATCTTCGACGTCGACTACATCGTCTGGCACCTGAGCCAGTACCTGGCGCTCGACCCGGGTGATGTGATCCTCACCGGAACCCCGGAGGGGGTGGCACTGTCCGGCCGGTTCCCGTACCTGAGCAGCGGTGACGTGGTGGAGGTGGAGATCGAAGGTCTCGGCCGGCAGCGCACCGTGATGGGGCAAGCATGAGGGCGCGGAGCCCCCGCGAAGGGACGCCGAGGCACGAGCTGTACTGCAGCGAGGTACCGCAGCACCCAAGCAACGGAGGCACAGCATGAGCACGGCGGCGCCCGGCACGGGTGAGTTCGAGTCGCTGGTGGCCGTGGTCACTGGAGGTGCTTCGGGGATCGGTGCACAGGTCGCGCAACGCTTGCACGACGGCGGAGCTCGGGTGGCGATCCTGGACCGCACCGTGGCAGAGCCCGGAGCGGGCACTGCCGCTGGCGCGGCGGAAGGCACCTGGCTGGAGCTGCGCGCCGACGTGAGCGACCAGACCAGCGTGAGCGCCGCCGTCGAGCAGGTGATCGGCGCCTGGGGCCGACTGGACGTGGTGGTGAACAATGCAGGGATCGGTGCGCAGGGCACCGTGGCCGACGGCTCCGAGGAGCAGTGGCACCAGGTGCTGGATGTGAACCTGATGGGCATGGTCCGCACCAGCCGCGCCGCGCTGCCACACCTGCGCCTCTCCCCCGCTGCCGCGATCGTGAACGTGAGTTCGATCGCTGCCACCGCCGGGCTGCCGCAACGCGCTCTGTACTCCGCCTCCAAGGGCGCGGTGCTGGGCTTGACCCGGGCGATGGCCGCCGATCACATCCGCGAGGGGATCCGGGTGAACTGCGTGAGCCCGGGCACCGCGGACACCCCGTGGGTGAACCGGCTGCTGGACTCCGCCGCCGACCCCGAGGCCGAGCGCGCCGCGCTGCAGAGCCGCCAGCCGCACGGGCGCCTGGTGGACCCGGCCGAGGTGGCCGAGGCGGTCGCCTACCTGGCGAGCCCGAGAAATGGTTCCACCACCGGGGTGACCTTGGCGATCGACGGCGGGATGGACGCTCTGCGGTTGCGACCGGCGTGAGTATGCCGTTCGCCGAGGCACCCTTCGCCGAGACACCGGTGATCGATGCGCACGCGCATGTGTGGCATCGCGCCAGCACCCCGCAGCCGTGGATCGACTCCGGCACGATGGCGGCGATCGACCGGGACTTCTCCCTGGCCGATCTCACCGATCTGCGCGAGGAGTGTGGCCTCGCCGGCACGGTGCTGGTGCAGTCCGCCCACAGCCCGGCGGAGACGTTGGCGCTGTGCGCGGCAGTGGACCACCGCAGCGTGCTTGGCGCCGTCGGCTGGGTGGACCTGCGCGCCGATGTGCCCGCCCAGCTGGCCGGCATCGACGCCCGCTCCCCCGGTGCTCTGGTGGGCATCCGGCACCTGTCCCACCAGGACCCGGACCCGGAGGCGCTGCTGAGCCTGGCCGCCGGGATCGCGGCGCTCGGGTCTGCGGGTCTGGCAGTGGACCTGGTGCTCCGCCCGGACCAGCTGGACCAGGCGGTGACGCTGGCCGACCGGCACCCGCAGGTGCGGTTCGTGCTCGACCACCTGGGCAACCCGCCGATCCTGGACTCCGCTGCGCTCGCGCGCTGGCAGGCCACGGTCACCGCGCTGGCCCGCCGCGAGAACGTGGTGGCGAAGCTCTCCGGGATCACCATGGGCGCCGAGCACGCCACCTGGACACCGGCCGATCTGGAACCGGTGGTGGCCACGGCCCTGGCGGCGTTCGGCCCGGACCGGCTGCTGCTGGGCACCGACTGGCCGGTGGTGCGCCTCACCGGTGGCGCGGGGCGCTGGCTGGCCGCCGTGGCCGAGTTGATCACCCCGCTGGCCCCGGCCGAACGGGCGGCGATCCTCGCCGGCACCGCGCAGCGGACCTACCGCCTGGGGGCCAACACAGCACATCGGAATCGGACGTAGTGCGCGCGCGGGCCCTCACCGATCGCCTCGCCCTCACCGAGGTCGGCTTCGGTGCCGCCTGCCTGGGCAACCTGTACTCCGCGATCAGTGACGAGCAGTCCGAGGCCTGTGTGGACGCCGCCTGGGACGCGGGCATCCGGTACTTCGACACCGCGCCGCACTACGGCCTGGGTCTGTCCGAACGCCGGCTCGGTCGCGCCCTGGCCGGCCGGCCGCGGGACGAGTTCACCCTCTCCACCAAGGTGGGCCGGCTACTGGTGCCGCGCCTTCCGCCGCTGCCACGGGACGACGACATGTTCGACGTGCCGGGCGATCTGGATCGGGTCTGGGACTTCAGCGCAGGTGGCATCCGCCGGTCGATCGAGGAGAGCCTGACCCGGCTCGGGCTGGACCACATCGACATCGCCTACCTGCACGATCCGGACGTCTCCGCAGTGCCGGGTGCGCTGGCCGACGGGCTCGAGGCTCTGCTCACCCTGCGCGCGGAAGGCCTGGTGACTGCCGTGGGGGTGGGCACGAACGATCCGGCGACGGTGGTCGCGGCGTTCGCCGACTACGACATCGACACGGCGATGCTCGCCGGCCGGTACACGCTACTGCGCGAGGCCGGGTTCGCCGGCGTGGTGGCGGCTGCCGCAGGCCGCCCGGTGGTGCTCGCCGGCGTGTTCAACTCCGGCATCCTGGCCCGCGAAGAGGTTCCGGCCGATGCCACGCTGGACTATCTGGCTGCCCCGGCCGACGTAGTGGACCGGGCCCGCCGGATCGCCGCTCTGGCTGCCCAGAACGGCACCACGTTGCCGGCGCTGGCGATCCAGCACGGGCTGCGTCACCCGGCCACGGCCAGTGTGGTGCTCGGGATGAGTAGCCCGGAACAGGTGGCGCAGAACGTGGCCCGCTACGGCGAGGCGGTCCCGCCTCAGGTGTGGGCAGAGCTCGGCGAGGTGGCCCCGCCCCGGTGAGCTCCGCCGTCGGGCGGGAGAACTGAGATGACCGAGAAGAACGGGAGGACCTGATGGAGCAGATCGCCCTGCACACTGTGCTCAAAGAGGGCAAGGAGGCCGAGTACGACCGGGTGCACGCACGGATCCCGGACGAGCTGGATCCGGCGCTGCGCGCGGCCGGGGTGCACAGCTGGCGGATCTGGCGGCACGGCCTGGACCTGTTCCACCTGCTGGAGGTCGAGGACTACCAGGCGATGCGGGCGGCGCTGCGGGACCACCCCGCGAACGTGACCTGGCAGGCCCGGATGGCCGAGCTGCTCGCCGTCGAGGACGACTACAGCGGCGTCGACGCCGGGCTGCACCAGGTGTGGCAGCTGCCCGCCAAGCCGCCCACGTCCTGATCGCGAACGACTCACCTCCGCGCGCGGACTATACGCCCGACTGAGCACCGATCCGCAGGCTGAGGACCGCCCGTTGGGTGCTCTGCCTGCACAATGGTGTTCAGACGCCCGTCTGGCCGGATGGCCTTGGCATATCCCGAGACGACGTAGGGCCCGCGAACCGATCGGTTCGCGGGCCCTACCGGGACCCCTTCGGGGGAGAGTAGTCGGGGTCCCGAGCCGTGGTCATCACCCACGCAGCATGCTGCGCGACCGGGGGAGGATCAGTGATGACCGCGGACATCCTCTCTACGCCGGGAGGCGCGTACCAACAGGGCGCCGAGCGCCAGCAGCACGGCCACCGCGAGCGCCGGCCAACGCAGGTCCGCGCCGGTCTCGGGCATCGACGACGGCTGCGTCTGGGTGCCTGGCGGCGCGTCCGCAGTCACGGGCGGAGCCGTGGAGCCATCGGGAAGCGGTGTGTCCGCCGTGGGGAAGGAGCCGCCCAGCTCGAGCACCATCTGGAGGGAGGCGAGGCGATCGGACACGTTGGCGCGGTTACCTGAGGTGGCATCACGCGGCAGCTCGTACGTCAGATCTATCCAGACCAGCTCGCCCTGGGCGAGGGGGATCTGCACGATCACTGTGGAGCCGTCCTCATCCAGCATGGTCATCGAGGCTCGATCACCAACCGAGTCGCTCCCCGCTTCACCCAGGCCGTAGTCCCAGTCGATCCGCAGGTCGTCGTAGAAGTTTCCTTGGTCTCCGGCTCCGGCGTACTCGCCCTCCGGGGCAACGTGTGCCGGCTGGTGCTGCACGTCCAAGGCATCCGGGTCGAGCAGGCCGACGTTGGTGATCGTGGCTCGGAAGGTGGCGTCGGTGGGGCCGTCGTTGCGGACCCGCAGCATACGAGTCGCGCTGTCGCCAGGGATGGCCACCGGAGTGCCGAGGAAGTTCTCGGTGGTGCGGTCGGCGTACTCGGTGCCGTCCCAGGAGAGCTGGATCGAGCGGGTGTAGTCAGCGTCGGACCGGTCGTCGACGGTACCGGAGGCAGGCAGAACGGTCGCGCCGGTCAGTACGGCGGCGAGGAGGCCGGCAGCCGCAGCGGTGCGCAGGCCGAATCGGGTGCTCATGGCTTATGGCTCCTGTCCCGGTCGGAAGGTCTGATAGGTGACGGCGATCTCATGGTCGGGCTCGTCGGCCGGGTCCATCGCCGAAGTCACGTCCGCCGACCAGGTGTCGGTGTCGCTGACTTCGGTATCGCTCGGGTCGGTTCCCGTGGCCGTGACCTCGTTGGTGTAATCGCCCTCGTCCGGCAGGGCGCCGAGGGCGGCGACCAAGCACCAGTACTCTGTGGTCGGCGTGGTGGCGTCGGAGTAGTCCGCGGCCACCGGGGTGGAGGACAGCTCCGCCGGCGGATCGGCCGGGGCGTTGTCCACAGTGCAGTCAGCGGCGGTGGCCACCGGGAAGAGGAACACGTCTGCGGCGCCGAAGATGCCGTCGCCCCAGTCGGGTTCCGCGAGGGTGTAGTGCAGTCCCTTGTTGCCCTGGCTGAGGGAGTCGGTGCGCAGCGGGACCGCCAGCTCGTGGTCCTCAAGGAGCATCTGAGCGTCCGCGGTGCCAATGGTCACGGCGGCGGTCTCCCCAGTCGGTGGCGCGACCGCGTCGGAGACCGCGGTCATCGCCGAGTCGGCCACTGTGGAGGCGTTCGCCTCACCCCGGCCGGCGGCGAAGTACTCGTAGCCGCTGGCGATCTGCCCGTCGAAGCTGACCGCGTCCTCCCACAGCGCGAACGAGGCGCCGCCGAGGCCGAGTGCTCCGCCGAGCAACGCCGAGGTGGCCACGACGGCCACTGAGCGCGCCCGGGATGTCGTGTTCGTGCTCACTGGAAACCCTCCCCGGTCCGGACCTGGTGCAGCTCGACGTCGAAGGTGCCGAGGTCGGCCAGCGCCGCGGCGCTGTCTGCGCCGAACCGGTCATCCAGGTCGGCGAAGTCGAGGTCGATCGTCAGTGTGTACGTGTCGGCCCGGCCGGCGTCGTCGGCGTCGAGCTGCTGCGCAGCGTCGTCGAGCCGGACCACCGTGCCGAGCGGAGCTGTCGCGAGCTCGGCGCCGGCGGAGTCGTTCAGCTGGTAGCTGCCGCTCACCCCGCTGGGCAGAGCCGGTGCGTCGGCCCAGTCGACCTCGATTTGGCCGAGCATGTTGTCGCCCTGCAGGTGGGTGGTGAACTCGTAGCTGACCTGGATCGTGTCTCCCTGTCGCACCAGGAAGTCTGCCGGGTCAAGGTCCGTCTGCGGACTGGCGACGTCCGCGGACGTCTCGTCCCAACGAATGTCGCCGGCTTCGATGTCCAGGTTGCCGTTGGTGATGATGTTCGCCGGCGTGGTGGCCTCGGTGTTCCAGAGTGCGAACGTTCCGCCTCCGGCGACCATCCCGGCCAGCAAGGCTGCTCCGGCCAGCAGCGGCAGGCGCCGTCTGGTCCTCATTGCACTGCTCTCCCCTCGTGCTGATGATGCTGGTTCACGACGTGGCCTCCGCACTCTTGCGGCGGCGTTTGCCGATCCGGTCTGAGCCCACGGAGTAGACCCCGTAGCCGATCAGGGCTGCGCCGGCGATCGCGATGAGTGCGTTCCGGTGCTCCCCGGCCGCGAGGGCCAGGTGACCGACGTAGGGCACGTCGTAGACGACTTCGCCCATGATCTGCTCGGCCTCGATCGGGTCGTCGCTGGCGCCGTTGGCGTCCCCGCGGGTGATGTACGTCGTTCCGTCGGGGCCGCCGAGCTGGACGGCGACGATCCGGTGGGTGATCAGGGTCGGGTCGTTCGAGACCGGTTGGAAGGTGACCACGTCCCCGACGCCGTAGTCGTCCCGCGGAACGGAGACGACGACATCGCCGGGGGCGTAGGTAGGTTCCATCGACCCGGTGAGGACGGTGAGTGCCTCACCTCCCATCACCCGTGGCACCACGGCCAGTGCGAGCGCCAGGGCGAGGATCGCCAGGACGAGCACACTGAACGCTCCGGTGAGCGCCGAGCGCCAGAAGCTCACCGTGCGGCGCGGCGCACCGGTGTCAGCCGTGCGGCTCTCCGGTTCGACGGCGGTGGTGGCCATGGGTGCTCCTCGTGCGGTGATGAGGTGGTCGGGTGGAGGTCATCCGGTAGGGGCGGACGGGCCGCCCCTACCCGGCAGTCGGTCAGCCGATGTAGCCGTCGACGCCGCTGCGCACCTGGTCGAGGGTGATCGTGGCGCCGTCGAGGGCGATGGACTCGGTCACGTGGTCCTGGCCGCCGGTGCTCGCCGGGAAGGTCACCGTGACGGTGACCGTGACGTCTGCAGCGTCATCGAGGGCGGTGCCGACGGTGGTGATCGTCTGCGAGTCCGGGTTGCCGTTGTCCATCGAGGCAAGGACCATCGTGCCGCCGGAGTTGAGCGTCACCGGAGCACCGGTGCTGTCGGTCACGGCGACGTCGATGTCCAGGTTGGTGAGCTCGCCGCTGGCTGCGCCGAGCTCGGCACCCAGGGCCGCGACCATGTTCTCCCCCTCGAGGGCGACGTCCAGAGCAACTGTGCCCTCGATGACGTCACCCGGGATGATCCGGAAGTCGGCCAGGTCGATCTCGTGCGACTTGTCGGTGCGGTCGGCGGAGATGTCCTTCCAGCTCCACTGCGAGCCCGCGTCGCCGATCACGGCGACGTCCAGGTTTCCGGAGCTGATCTGGGCACCATCGACGGTGTCACTGTCGCTCCAGAGCGCGAAGGTGGTGCCGCCCATCAGCAGGGCTGCTCCGGCGATGCCGGCGATAACGCCGGTGGTCTTCTTCTGCATGGTGTCTCCTTGGTTATTGGTGATCAAGGCCGTGACTGGCCTGGACCGGGTTTCCTTGGGTTTTCTGCTGGGTCTGGAGGGGTATGAAGGGGTCAGGGAAGTGCGGTGACCGGGCCGCTGGCGGTGCAGGTCATCGACTCCCCGGGCGGCAGCGTGGTTGCTGGACAGCTGGCGGTGCCGACCTGGTCATCGACCACGGCGATGTCGTGCAGCGTGGTCTCGCCGGTGTTCGTCACCTCGTAGGTCCAGGTGATGACGGTTCCGCTGACCACGGAGCTGCCTGAGGTGAGCTCGTTGGCCTGAGCGTCCCAGCCGTGCTTGACCACCTCGATGTCCGGGGTGAGCACCTGCCGGTTGTAGAAGTCGCAGCTGACGTGGTCGTTGACGCCGATCTCGGCGATCGTCAGGGAGAGCCCGGAGGCATTGACCTCGACATCGACTCCCGCGCCGTTCACCGTGCACGTCGCCCGGTCGGCGACCAGCTCCCAGCCGAGGTCCTGCTGCGCGGCGTTGGGTACCTCGGTGAGGCGGACCGTGGTGGTGGCGTTCATCGTGTCGAACTGAACGGTGAACTCGACCGAGCCCTCGGTGCCGGTGGTGCCGTCACCGATGCTGGCGAAGGTGCTGGTGCCGGTCTGCTGCTCGGCATCGAACGCCCACCCCGGGGTCTCTTCCCAGGTGGTGGAGCCGTAGGTCTGAGTGAACTTGGTGACGTCGATGGTCGCCTGGCAGGTGGCGCCCTTGGCGATATCGCTGAGCACCGAGGCGAGCTGTTGCCAGCTGGACTGGAAGTAGTCGGCGCTGTTCGCTGGGGTACCCGAGGAGTAGGGGGTCGGCCCGGAGATGGCGGACAGGTTCGCTGCACTGCCGCTGATCCCGTCGCCCACACCGACGGCGAGCACCCGAGTACCGTCCGCCTTGATCGCGTTCGCGGAGAAGGTGGCGTACTCAGTCTCCCGGAAGTTGGTAGTACTGCCGTTGCCACCGGTGCTGCTGCCGTTCCGGTAGTAGGTGGCGTTGCCGTCAGTGATCACCACAGTCAGGTCGAAGTGGGTGCTCGACTGGGCCACCTGGTAGAGACCGGAGTCCCAGTTGGTACCGCCGCCACTGCTGTAGGCATTGATGCGGTTGCTGATCGTCTGCTGGTTGTTCCCAGCGTCGATCGCCATCAACGGGTAGTTCTGGCCGTTGGTTCCACTGGAACGCGGAGCGCTCTCGGCGAAGGTGAACAGGGCGACCGAGGAGTTGGTCCCGGCCAACGCGTTGACGAAGCCGTTCGCGGAGTTCTTCAGGTTTCCGAGGTAGCTGTCCATCGAACCGGACAGGTCCAGCACCAGGGCGACGTTCAGACCGTCCTGACAGGTCTGCGGGAGCTGCGGGTTGGCGATGGAGTTCTGCCAGATGCCGCTGGAGGTCTGCTGGCCGCCCGAGGCCATGAAGTCGCTGCCGGACTCGTAGGTCTGGCCAGCGCGCAGCTGGCTGCCGGTGCGGAACTGGTAGCTACTCGAGCTGTGGCTGTTCTGGCCGACCACGAGCTCATCGTTGGCGTACCAGCCGTCGGACGCGGACTCCTGGAGTACCCAGAAGCGGGTGTCGTAGTTGTCGCCCTCGGGCTGGGTGACGATCCACTCGTACTCCCAACAGATGAGCCACCCGCGGATGCACTCGCCCTGATGGCCGACCTCAGGCTGCGTCTCCGGCACCGTGAAGGAGCAGTCGCCCTCGCTGTCGGAGGCGCACTCGGCCCAGTCCTCGTTCACCGGGTTGCTCGGACCGTTGCTGTTGCCGGTGTGGAGCCGCAACGTCACACCTTCGAGGCCGCTGACGGCGTTCGAGGCAGTGCCGGTACGCAGGCCCCCGACGTTCACGTTGATCACGGCGGTGCCGTCAGTCGAGCTGGCGCCCGGCACCGACATCGGTGCCATCGCACCGTCCTCGGAGTTCAGTGCTGCCGGGCGGTCGGACCCACCAGTGGCGGTGCGCTCGCCGTCCGTGGCGGTCTCCTCGTCCGAGTCTGACTCGTCCGCATCCACCTCAGCCGCATCCTCGTCGTCTGCAGCTGCCGTCTCGTCGGTGGCCTGGTCGGACACCTCGCCCTCGTCCTCTTCGACGGCGGCGAGGGTCACCTCGGTGGGGTCGAGGACGGTGCCGGCCTCGTCGTCAGTGATGGTCGCGGCCGGCTCGCCGCCGTCCTCGGGAGCCTGGTAGCCGTCGGGGGTCTCGGTCTGCACCCAGTAATAGGTGCCCGCGTCGAGCTGTGCTGCGCCGGAGGCGTCCGCACCGGCGATGCAGGTGCCGTCGCCCGCGGTGGTGCAGTCGAAGTCTGCGTCGGTGTCGTCGCTGCGCTGCAGCCCGGTGCTGCCGTTCGACTCCAGCCAGAGCTCGAAGCCCACACCCGGAACAGCCGCGCCCGCCTCATCGGTAACCTCAACTGCCAACGTCGAACGCACCGGCTCGGCGGCAGCGTCCACCGGTGCCTCAGTCGCGTCGGTCTCAGCTGCGTCCCCCTCGCCGGCCGCGGTCGCCGGCTGGTCGCCGTTGACCTGCTGCTCCTCCGCGGCCGGCTGGTCCTCGGTGCTCGTTGCGTCCGCATCCGTAGCCATCTGGCTCTCGGTTGCGGCGGTGCTCTGCTCGACCGCCGTCGGGTCCTCCGGAGCGGCATCCGCGGATGAGGCCGGGCCGGTCAGCCCGACCACCAGCAGCGCCGCCCCGAGTGCAGCAACGCTGCTCCCCCAGCCGGCTTTGCGTCGCGTAGAGCGAGCATGCCTATAAACGTGCCTCACGAATCTCTCCCTCAAACAAGGCGACTCTCTGATCCCCCGGTT
Organism: Ruania zhangjianzhongii; assembly: GCF_008000995.1. Taxonomy (NCBI): domain Bacteria; kingdom Bacillati; phylum Actinomycetota; class Actinomycetes; order Micrococcales; family Ruaniaceae; genus Ruania; species Ruania zhangjianzhongii. Next base: position 292,008 of record NZ_CP042828.1, on the reverse strand, counting down.
CGCATCGAAACGAACCCGGCAAGACATATGTATATCCATCGGCAATGACTGCCCACAAGCGAATCCTCTCGGAATGGTGGATGATTTATTCTTCATCTACAGGGTGAGGTCAGGGTGAGGGCGGGGTGACCCTCAGGGTGAGCGGGGTGAGGCCCAGGGTGAGCGGATCAGCCAAACGTGCAGGTCAGAGCATCGGCCGCATGGGGCGCGCTCAACACAACCTGTTTCCGTTGCGAGCACAAGGATTTGCCCGACCTCACGACCCCGTCGCCATGGTGACCGCACTTCGAGACAGCCGATCGTGGGCGACCCCGGTCGCGATCGGCTCACCCTGTCCAGCGGGGGTCGCCCCGAGGCACGCGGCAGCGGCCTCACCCCGGGCGCACCGGGGACCTCAGAACCGAATTTCGCCGCAAATGGCCGCCGTTGGCCGCGACAATGAATCGGTCTTTACGCTAATACACAAAGGAAATACTTCGCGATAATGGCATTATGGCGAAGTGAAAATTGTCCAGAAGTAAGCAGTCTTTCTGAATCAGACCATGTCGACGATCGGCCGCGCCTGCCAAGCCGCCCAGTCGCGACTGACCCGCTCGCCCGCTTCGATCAGATGTGGCAGGTGCTCCCCGAGCACCACATCCCCACTAGTTTCAGCGGCGTGTACGGTGACGTTCATTGCCGCCCGCACTACGCCGTCGCCATCTCGTACCGGAACGGCCACGGACCGGATGCCCGGTGCCAACTCTTCATCCGCATACGCATAGCCCTGCTCGCGGACCAGCGCGAGATGCTGCTCGAAATCCGCCACTGCCGGCTCCGGCGGCAGGCCGGACCGGGTCGGCAGCGCCAGGATCGCCTCCACCTCATCCCGATCTTTCCAGGCCAGCAGCACCTTTCCCTGGGAGGTGCGAGCTGCCGGGAACCGAGTGCCGATATCCACCCGGAGCGCGATCAGCTTCGGCACTGCCACCCGCGCCATGTAGACGATGTCCGACCCGTCGAGCTGGGACATCGAGGAGGACTCGTGCGTCTGCGCCACCAGGTCCTTCATATGCGGGCGTGCCAGGTCCCACAGCCCGAGCGAGCTCACGTACGCCATCCCCAACTCGAGCACCCGCGGGGTCAGCGAGTTCCCGCCATCGGCCGAGCGCACGTAGCCGAGCTCGACCAGGGTGAGCAGGATCCGCCGCGCCGTGGGCCGGGCCAGACCGGCCCGCTGGGCCACCTCGCTCAACGAGAGCACCGGCCGCTCGGCGTCGAACGCGCGCAGCACGTCCAGCCCACGCGACAGCGCCTCGATGAAATCCGGGCCACGCCCCTCCCGCGCCATGTGCTCTCCAATCGATGCGCCGGCTGCTGAGGTGAAGCGTAGTCCTCGGATCGGCTCCCTCACTGCCCGCGGGTAGCGGCGCTGCGGTACTCGGTGTACATGTACGGGTTGTCCAGAATCTTCGTCTCCGGGATGTCCGGGCTCATCCCCTCGGCCCACCCCTCAGCACCGAGGGTGGACTGCAGGTAGCCGACCGTGTCCTCGATGCTGCGCCGGGCTCCGGCCACGTGGTCACCGAGCAGCCGGTGCTCGTGCTTGACCACCCGCCCATCGACCACCACGGTGTGCACATCGGCGCGCTGCGCCTGGAAGGCCACGTGCCCGTACGGGTTCAGCAGCGGGAACATCGCTGGCGAGCTGTCGTTCTTGAGCAGCACCACGTCGGCCTTCTTGCCCACCTCGAGGCTGCCGGTGATCGCGTCCAGTCCGAGCGTCTTCGCTCCACCGCGAGTGGCCCAGTCGACCACCTGCTCGGCGCGCAGCGCGATGTTGGTGACCGTATCCCCGTTCGCGTGCGCCTCCAGGTGCTCCCGGGCCCGGTCGGAGGCGAGGGTGGCACGCATCGCGGAGAACAGGTCCCCGCTCCACCACACGCTGGTGTCCATCGACAACGACACCGGGATGCCGTGCGCGCGGATCGCCCAGCTGGAGGGGTAGCCCTGTCCGCAGCTGGACTCGGACTCGCTGGAGACTGAGACCGATCCGCCGGTGGCGGCGATGCGCTGGTAGGAGTCGTCGCTCAGGGTCGCCGAGTGCACGTACACCGTCTCCGGCGTCATGAATCCGTGCTCGTGCATCAGCCGGATGCCGTCGTCGTTGGTGGCACCCCAGACCCCTGCGTGCGTGGTCACTCCGGCACCGAGCTCGCGGGCGACCTCGAACGCCGCCTTCTCCGGGAAGGCCGGGTCACCGGTGACGTCGAAAGCCATCTGGAAGCCGAGCATGTCGCTGCCGCGCAGCCGGCGTTGCACGAAGTTGCTGAACTCCGGCGCGGTGGCCCACTCCCACGGTCCGGCGAAGATGTTGCCGTAGCCGAACACGAACCGGCCGGGCACCTCCTCCAGGGCGTCCACTGCGGCTTCGGCGTGGTCGATGGTGCGCAGCCCGTGCGACCAGTCCACCGTGGTGGTCACGCCCGCGTCGAGCGCCTCCAGGCCACCGAGCAGATTGCCGGCGTAGACATCCTCGGGCCGGAACTTCATCCCGTGCTCGAGGTAGTACCAGACGAAGTACTGAGTCAGCGTCCAGTCCGCGCCATAGCCGCGCATCGCGGTCTGCCACAGGTGCCGGTGTGTGTCGATCATGCCCGGCATCACGATGCCTCCCCGGGCATCGATCTCCACTGTGCCCTCGGGCACGTCCAGGCGCTGCCCGACGGCGGCGATCACCTTGTCGACGACGAGCACGTCCGCGTCGGTCAGCACGGTGTGCGCATCGTCCATGGTCAGCACGGTTCCACCCCGGAACAGCACCGGGCGATCGGTCGGCAGATCAGCCGGTCGGCCATCGTTGGTTTCCACGGGTACCTCCATCGTCGCAGGTCACGCCACTTCGGACAGATGTCCGCCCAGCGGCCACGTTCGTACTATCGCCTCGCTCCAGACCGATGTCAAGAGGTGCCCCGTGGCCTGGTCCGCGGTCCGCAGGTCAGGGCGGACACTCTTGACAGGGCTCGCCGAGCAGCCCAGAATCACATCAACGGACACCTGTCCGCTTGACGGACGCCGTCGACCTGTTCCACGGTGACCGAGGGCTCTCCAACGATGGGAAGGACCTCCATGACCAGCACCCCCGGGGGCGCCGGCACACCAGCCGGCCATGGCCCCCTGCACGGCGTGGTGGTCGCCGACTTCTCCCGCATCCTGGCCGGCCCGTACGCCACGATGCTGCTCGCCGACCTGGGTGCCACGGTGATCAAGGTGGAGGGTCCCGGCGGGGATGACACCCGCACCTGGGTGCCGCCGGTCCGCCCCGACGGTGTGGCCACCTACTACGCCTCGATCAACCGGAACAAGAAGTCGGTGGTGCTGGACTTCAAGGACCCCGAGGATCTGGCCACTGCCCATGCGCTGACGGCCGCAGCGGACGTGATGATCGAGAACTTCCGCCCCGGTGGGCTGGCGAAGTTCGGCCTGGACTACACCGCCGTGGCCGACCGCAATCCCGCGATCATCTACTCCTCGATCAGCGGGTTCGGCAGCGCCGAAGGTGCTCATCTGCCCGGCTACGACCTGATCGTTCAGGCGATGTCCGGGCTGATGAGCCTGACCGGGGACCCGGGCGGGCCGCCGTACCGGGCGGGCATCTCGGTGTTCGACGTGATGTCCGGGCTGCACTCCACGATCGCGATCCTGGCCGCGCTGCGGCACCGGGACGCCACCGGGCAGGGTCAGCACCTGGAAGCGAGCCTGATGGCCTCGGCCATGAGTGGTCTGGTGAACCAGACGATGGCCTACGTGGGCGGCGGCGTCACCCCGCACCGGATGGGTAACGCCCACCCGAGCCTGTTCCCGTACGAGCCGCTCCCGACGGCGGACGCGGACCTGATCATCACCGCCGGCAACAACTCCCAGTTCCGCAAGCTGTGCGAGGTGCTCGGCATCGGCGAGGTGGCCGACGACGCCAGATTCGCAGAGAACGGCGACCGCACCGCCAATCGCGAGGAGCTCCGCCCCCTGCTGGTGGAACGGCTGGGCACCCAGTCGGCCGAGCACTGGTTCGAGCGGCTGAACGCCGCGGGCGTACCGAGCGGGCCGATCAACTCCATCGCCGAGGGGGTGGAGTACGCGAAGAAGCTCGGCCTCGACCCGGTGGTGCAGGTAGGTTCCGGCGACGACGCGGTCCCCGGAGTGCGCCACCCGGTCACCTTCTCCGCCACTCCCCCGCGTTACGACCTGCCGCCGCCGCGCCTGGGCGAGCACACCGACGAGGTCCGGGACTGGCTCGCCACCCGGCCGGCCGCCACACCGGCGGGAGGGCACTGATGGCCACCGATCAGCAGCACCCCACTGGGCAGTACCCGACCGCGCTCGGCACCTCGACCGCGGAGGAGATCCACCTGCTCGGGCACGACTTGGCAGGGGAACTGATGGGCGAGGTGAGCTTCGGTGAGCTCGCCTTCTGGCTGGTCGCGATGCGCCGGCCGAGCCCTGGTGAGCTGCGGGTCTTCGAGGCCGCGCTGGTGGCGCTGGCTGATCACGGGTTCACCCCCACCGCCATCGCCGCCCGGCTCACCTACCTGTCCGCCCCGGAGTCGCTGCAGGGGGCGATCGCCGCCGGTTTGCTCGGTGGCGGATCCCGGTTCCTCGGCGTCACCGAGGACACTGGCCGATTCCTCGCCGATGCGCTCGCCGCCCACTCCGGCGATCTGCCCACCGACGACGCAGGCTGGGACGAGCTCGCCCTGGCCGCCATCCGCGATCGTCGTGCCGACGGACGCCTGGTGCCGGGCCTGGGCCACCCGGTGCACAAGAGCGGCGACCCGCGCACGCCCCGGCTGATCGCGATCGCCGAGGAGTCCGGCGCCCGGGGAGCGCATCTGCGCCTCTTCGAGGCGGTCGGGCGGATGAGCGAGACCGCGCTCGGTAAGCCGCTGCCGCTGAACGGGGCGGGGGTGTGCGGGGCCGCGTTCGCCGACTTGGGCCTGCCGGTGGACCTGCTGCGCGGCTTCGCCCTGCTCGCCCGCACCGCGGGGCTGCTCGGGCAGCTCGCCGAGGAGCGCCGCACCCCGATCGCCAATGATGTGTACATGCACGTGGACCGTCACGCGGTCTATCACGCCGACGACGGCGCACCCGACTGATACTTCCGTCTCACCGTTTCGAGAACGCACCGAGGAGCAGGTATGGCTGAGCTCACCGCAGTGCTGGCCAGCACGCACCACCCCTTCTACTACAAGGCGACCACCTCCCCACCGGAGGAGCAGCCGCCGTACGCGGCGCAGTGGCGCCGCAAGGTCGAGGCCTACCGAGAGACCCTCACCGCGGCCGAGCCCGACGTGCTGGTGATGGTCGGCGCCGACCACTTCCACCAGTTCTTCCTGGACAACTACCCGCAGTTCCTGATCGGCAAACAGGCGACCTACGACGCCACCTTCTACAACGAGGTGCGCGAGTTCGGCCTGCCGAGGTACACGCTGCCCGGGCACCCGGAGCTGTCCGAGTTCATGCATCAGGGCCTGATGGATGCCGACTTCGACTTCGCGGTGAGCCACGAGCTGAAGATCGACCACTCGATCATCTGCCCGATCATCACCGTGCGGCCGGAGGCGGATCTCCCGGTCGTGCCGCTGTACACGAACATCTTCGTGCCACCGATGCCGTCCCCGCGCAGGTTCTGGCAGGTGGGGCGCGCGGTGCGGCAGATCATCGACTCCTGGGACTCCGACCTCAAGGTGGCTGCGATCGGCACCGGGCACCTCTCCCTGGAGCTGGGCGGGCCACGGCAGTTCGGCGAGCACGGCCCGGATCCCGAGTTCGACGCGAATGCGATCGAGTGGCTGTCCACCGGAAATGTGGACGCGGTCCTGGCGAACGTCACGCATGCCTCGATGGCCGGAGCCGGCAACGCCACGCACGGGTTTATGGACCTGCTGCTGATGATGGGCATCGCCGGCCCGGACACTGAGGCCGCGTACGTGGACCAGCTCGACCTGTTCCACACCCGGGAGATGTTCATGACCTGGTACCCGAATCCGACCGAGTCGATGACGGCAGCGGCGGCCGCGGCAGCGGCGGTCTCGGGCGGGAGCACCGGACCGGTCTACGCCGGTGGCGGGGCTGTCGGCGATACCGGCCAGGCGAAGGAAGGTGCGCCGGTATGAGCAAGTACTACGTGAACAAGTTCCTGTACACGATCGACCGGGACCCGGAGTGGGTGGAACGGTACAAGAACGACCCGCGGGGAAGCATCGAGAAGTGGGAGAAGGAGGTCGGCTGCTGGCTGAACGCTGCCGAGCAGACCAGCTGGCTGTCCTTCACCGACGAGGAGCGCGAGGCTTTGGCCACGCACGACTACGTGTGGCTGTTCGAGTACGGCGTGCACTTCTTCCTCAACCTGACCCTCTTCATCGCGCTCTATGACGAGGAGTACGCCCGGGAGAAGGGTCCACTGGCGTTCCAGCAGGAGATGGCCACCAAGCTCTCCCACTGGCTCGGAAAGGACTACCCGTCAGTGGCGCTCTGAGCTACTTCTCCGCCGCAGGTGCCGTCTGAGGCACTGCCGGAGCCCGTCCAGCAGACACAAAGAGGTTGATCGATGGACCTGATCGCGTTGGCGCAACAGACCCTCAACGGTCTGAGCTTCGGTGCGCTCCTGTTCCTGATGGCCAGTGGCTTCACCTTGGTCTTCGGGCTGATGCGGATCGCCAACCTCGCCCACGGTGCCTTCTACCTCGTCGGTGCCTACGTGGCAGTGTTCACCGTCGGTCTCACCGGGAGCTTCTGGATCGGAGTCCTCGCCGGGACAGCGGCCACCGCGGCCACCGGCCTGGTCACCGAGACTGGTCTGCTCCGCCGGATCCGTGGGCAGGAGATGCCGGAGGTCCTGCTCACCGTCGGCGTGCTGTTCGTACTCTCCGACCTTCTGCTGATGTCCTTCGAGGGCGGCCCGATGGCACTACCTGCCGCACGCGGAGCGCCGTCGGGGGCGCTGGTGATCGGCTCGTTCGCCTACCCCTGGTACCGGCTGTTCGTGATCGGGGTGACGATCATCGTGGGGATCGCGCTCTTCCTGCTGCAGCGCTACTCCACGGTCGGCGCGATCGTGCGCGCCGGCGTTGACGACCGGGAGACCGCGGCAGCGATGGGCATCAACATCGACCGAGTCTTCACCGGTGTGTTCGTCGTCGGAGCCGTCCTCGCCGGGCTGGCTGGTGCGATCGGAGCGGGGATGCTCAGCCTCAGCCCCGATACCGGGATCGACATCCTGCTGTTCGCGATGGTGGTGGTGATCATCGGCGGCCTGGGCAGCATCAAAGGTGCGGTGATCGGCGCCATCCTGATCGGGCTGATCGACACCTTCGCCAAGGTGTGGATCCCGGAGCTGTCCTACTTCACCATCTTCGCACCGATGGCCCTGGTGTTGGTGCTCCGGCCAGCAGGCCTCTTCGGGAGAGTCGCATGAGGCGGGCGACGGCGATCAAGCTCGGTTCCATCCTTGCCGCGCTCGTGCTCGCGTTCACACTCCCGTACGTCCTGCCCAGCTATTACGTCTCGCTGGTCACCCTGGTGCTGACCGCGGCGCTGCTGGCGATGGCCGTCAACCTGCTCGCCGGCCAGGCCGGACTGGTGTCCATGGGGCACGCCGGGATTGCCGCTGCCGCAGGTTACGGCGTCGCCTGGTCGAGCCGCGCCGGGCACAGCCTGGCCACCCAGCTGTTACTCGCGCTCGGCCTGACCCTCCTGACCAGCGTGATCTACGGCTTGATCTCGATGCGCACCAAAGGCATCTACTTCCTGATGGTCACGCTCGCGGCTGGGATGGTCTGCTACGGGGTCGCATTCCGCTGGTCGTCGGTGACCGGTGGGGACAACGGACTCACCGGTATCCGCCGCCCAGCAGCGGTTGCCGAGTACTGGCAGTACTACTTCCTGGTCCTGCTCATGTTCGTCCTCACTCTGCTCGCCCTGATGCTCGTCTCCCGTTCTCCGTTCGGGCTGGTGCTCCGCGGGGTCAAGGACAGCGACTCTCGGCTGCGTTCGCTCGGGTACAACATCGCGGCCTACAAGTTCACTGCGATCGTCCTCTCCGGGCTGGTCGCCGGCCTCGCCGGGGTACTGACGGTCTGGAACACCGAGTTCATCAGCCCGGACTCCGCCGGTGTCGTCCGGTCGGCGCTCGCGGTGGTGATGATCGTGCTCGGTGGGCTCGGCACCACCCTCGGGCCGCTCGTCGGCGCTGGCATCGTGGTAGCGATCGAGCACATCCTGTCCAGCTACGTCGAGCGCTGGCAGCTCATCCTCGGCCTGCTGTTCATTCTCGCCGTCATCTTCGCGCCGTCCGGCCTGGTCGGCAGCCTGCGCCGGCGCCGGCAGCGAGACCGCACCCCTCCCGTGCCCGACGAGGAGGCGGCTCACCCAGCCGACCCGCACGTCCTCAGCAGCAACCACCCGGAAAGGTAGACAGATGCGAGTGATCAACAGAAGTCGGCCGAGAGCAGCAACCGCTGCCGCCGCCCTCGCCGTCCTAGCGGTGGTGGCTGCCGGCTGCGCACCGAGCGAAAGCCTTGCCCAGAACGACGATCCAGACGCTTCCGCGGGATCCGAGGGGCCGGGCGAGGACCCAGCCGCTTCCGACGCCGAGCCGTTCACCGTGGGCCTGCTGGTCTCCTCCACCGGCTTCGCCGCCAACATGGGCTCGTACATGCAGCAGGGCTGGGACCTGTACTGGGAGGAGAACGGATCCACTGTCGGCGGCTTCGAGGTGCGCACGATCGTCGAGGATGACGCCAGCAACCCCGAGACTGCACTGACCAAGGCCCAGCGGCTGGTCACCGAGGAGGATGTCGACGTCGTCGTCGGACCCATCCTCGCCAACAACGGGCTGGCAGTAGCCGACTACCTCGACCAGCAGGGCGTGGCCAACATCGCCCAGACCGCGGCTGACGACCTCACTCAACGAGAGCGCAACCCGCACGTCCTGCGCGTCGGTGCGCTGGCCGGCAGCCAGGCGACGTTCCCCGGCGGTCAGTGGGCCCACGACGAGGGGCACCGCACTGCAGCCACCATCTGCCCCGACTACGCCTTCGGCTGGGAGAACTGCGGCGGTTTCGTCAGCGCCTTCACCGACGCCGGCGGCGAGGTCGTGGACCAGCTCTGGTACCCGGCTACGGCCACAGACATGAGTACCTATGTCACTGAACTGATCGGCTCCGGGGCGGACGTCGTGTTCGCCGGGACCAGTGGCGGCAACGATGGCGCCAACTTCATCCGCGCCGGCAACGACTTCGACCTGTTCAACCAGATCCCGGTGCTGCTGAACTGCTGCGGGGCCGACCAGACCGTGCTCAGCGACATGGGCGAGAGCGCCGTCGGGCTGCACTCGGTCAGCTACTTCGCCGCAGGCTCGGACTCGCCCGGCACTGCGGCCTTTACCGAGGCCTACCTGCAGCAGTACTCAGGGATCCCCTCGGTGTACGCGGCGGCCAGCTACACCGCCGCCGAAGTGCTCGCCGAAGTGCTCGCCGAGGCCTCGGCCGCCCCCACTGGTGAGGACCTGGTCACCGCGATGCGCGAGGTCACCCTGGAGGACAGCGCGATGGGCAGCATCAGTTTCGACGAGTACAACAACATGGTCGGCCCGGTGTTCATCCGCGAGGTCGAACTGCGCGAGGACGGCGCCCTCTGGAACACGGTCAACGAGACATTCGAAGGGGTCAGCCAGTTCTGGACCTACGATCCCGAGGAGTACCTGGACAACCCACCGTTCTCGCAGAGCGTGACCGGCCAATGAGCGCCGCCACGGCTGCGGGGCCGCCGCCACCCGGCCCCGCGCCGCGGAAGGTGGCGGCGGCTCTGGAGCTGACTGGCCTCACCAAGTCCTTCGGCGCCCTCACCGTGGTCGACCACGTGTCCGTCACCGTCCCGGTCGGTGGCCGCCTGGCCGTGATCGGCCCGAACGGCGCCGGCAAGACCACGCTGTTCCGGATGATCGCTGGCGAACTGCCCGTCAGTTCGGGCAGCGTGGCGCTCTTCGGCGACGACGTCACCCGGGTCAGCGAGCGAGGACGCGCCATCCGCGGCGTGTCCAGAACCTTTCAGGTCTCCAACCTGTTCCCGAGCCTCTCGGCCGTGGACAACGTCCGCCTCGCTGCCCAGGTGAACACCGCCACAGCACGGACCTTCTGGCGGCGAACGGCTCCCGATGACACGTACGGCGATCACGCCCGCGAGGCGCTGGAGCAGGTGGGCCTCGGCGGCCGGGCGAGTGACTCCGTCAGCGACCTGTCCCACGGTGAGCAGCGCCAGCTGGAGATCGCCATGGCGCTAGTCAGCCGGCCCCGGCTGCTGCTCTTCGACGAGCCGGCGGCCGGCCTCTCCCAGTCGGAGCGAATGATGCTGCAGTCCCTGCTCCAGCAGCTACCGGCGGATCTCTCCTACGTCCTCATCGAGCACGACATGTCACTGGCACTGGAGCTCACCGACCAGGTGCTCTGCCTCGACAACGGACGGCCACTGGCCTACGGCAGCCCGGCCGAGATCCGGGCCGACGCCCAGGTCCAGGCGGTCTACCTCGGGCGGCGACCATGATGCTCGACGTCTCCGGGCTTCACGTCGGGTATGCCACCTCCCGCGTGCTGAACGGCGTGGATCTGCAGGTGGCGGCCGGCGAGACGGTCGGACTCCTGGGCCGCAACGGGATGGGCAAGACGACTCTGGTGCGCGCCCTCTGCCGGCTCGAGCCGCCCACCATCACCGCCGGTGCGGTATCGCTCGAGGGCACCGACCTGCTCCGGCTGCGCACCCACGAGGTCAGCCACCACGGGATCGCGATGGTCCCGCAGGGGCGGCGAGTGTTCGGCAGCCTCACCGTGGAGGAGAACCTGCGCATCGTCCGCGGGGCCAGCGCAGATGAACCATGGACACCGGCGCGGGTGTTCTCCTTCTTCCCGAGGCTCGCCGAACGGGCTCGGTCCTTCGCTCGGACGCTCTCCGGCGGTGAGGCGCAGATGCTCGCGATCGGACGAGCACTGATGCTCAACCCACGCCTGCTGATCATGGACGAGCCCTCCGAAGGTCTGGCACCCGCCGTGCTGGACACCATCGAGGACCGGCTGCAGGAGTTGCGGACCACAGGTCTGTCCGTACTGGTCGCAGAGCAGAACGTCGACCTGGCCCTGGCCCTGAGCGACCGGGTCTACATCCTCGGTGAGCACGGAACCGTGGCCTGGACCGGCACTGCCAACGAGCTGGACCGCAGCCCGGAACTGCTCGGGGTCCACCTCGGCCTCTGATCGACAACACGGACGGAGCAACGCATGGACACCGGGATCCTCATCCTTCGGCTGGTGCTCGCCGCTGTCCTCCTCGCCCACGCCACCCAGAAGAGCGTCGGCTGGTTCGGAGGCAACGGCCTCACCAAGCAGGCGGAGATCTTCGCCTCGCTCGGACTGCGACCGGGTCGGGCGATGGTGCTGGTCGCCTCGGCGTCCGAGCTGAGTGCCGCAACCCTGCTCACCCTCGGGCTGCTCACCCCGCTCGGCGCGCTGGCGGCCGCCGGCACGATGACCGTCGCGGGGCTGACCATGCAGCTCGCGGCTGGCAAGTTCTGGAACGTCGCCGGCGGTGGTGAATACCCGTACCTGATCGCGGTGGTCGCCGTGGCGCTGGGCATCACCGGCCCGGGTGGCTACTCCCTGGATGCGGCGATCGGTGGGCCGCTGTTCGGCTTCGCCGCCGACCCGCCTGCCTGGGTGGGCGCAGTGATCGTCGTGAGCGCCGCGGCCGCTGCGGTCCCGTTCGCTGCCCTCATCCGCCGCAACCGGACCTGACCCTCGCCACCGGATCATCGCGAGCGCTCGCCCGCGCGAGTGAGATCGTCCGCGTTCACCGCACCAGCGGTCACTCGCCGATGGTGCGGCCGGGTGTGGGCCCGCGGCTGGGTGGGCGTGGCTACACTCGCAAGGAAGCAGGTCATGCCTACTAGATGGTGAGTTGATGAACGCCTCGACGCCGCGGCAACGAGAAGAAATCATGGGGGCGGTCGCGCGCCTCGTCGGAGATGACCAGGGCGATCTGGCGGCCCGGCTGCTGGAACATGTAGCCACCGAGGACCTGGTGGAGCGATCGCCGGAGGTGATGGCTGGCCTGGTCGCTGCGATGGGCGATCTGGCCCAGCGCCGCGAGGCGGAGCAGACCTTGGTCCGGGTGTTCAACCCGGAGACCGTCGAACACGGCTGGACCACCCCGCACACGATCGTGCAGGTCTGCACCGACGACATGCCGTTCCTGGTGGACTCGGTCACCGCCGCCATCTCCGGTGCTCAGCACCTGGTGGACCTGGTGATCCATCCCCAGGTCGCCGTGCGCCGCGGCTCGGACGGCACTCTGGAGGAGGTACTCCCGGATCCGGCGCGCACCGAGGCCGGCACGGTCGAGTCCTGGATGGCCTTCGCCGTCGACCGGATGTCCGAGCGCAGTCGTGCCTACTTGACCGAACGGCTGGAGAAGGTGCTCGCGGACGTCCGCGACGCCGTCGCCGACTGGATCCCGATGCGGCAGCGCTGCGAGGAGATCGCTCGCGAGCTGGACGCCCACACCCCGGCCACAGTGGACCGGGCCGAGATCGAGCCCACCGAACGGTTCCTCACCTGGCTCGCGCAGAACAACTTCACCTTCCTCGGCTACCGCGAGTACCGCCTGGACACGATGAACGGTGACGACGTGCTCCGCCCGGTCCCCGGCTCCGGTATGGGCATCTTGCGCCATGCCCCGGACGGGGACGACATCTTCGCCCGGTTGCGTCCGGAGGCCCGGCGCAGCGCCCGCGAACCGCACCTGCTCACCGTCACCAAGGCGAACTCCCGGGCCACTGTGCACCGGCCGGTGTACCTGGACTACATCGGCATCCGCTCCTTCGACGCCAACGGCAACGTGGTCGGCGAACGCCGCTTCCTGGGCATGTTCACCACCGCCGCCTACGCCGAGTCCGTGCTCCGGCTACCGATCGTCAGCGAGAAGGTGAGCGCCGTCCTGGAGCGCTCGGGCTTCTCCCCGCACAGCCACTCCGGCAAGGACCTGCTCGGCATCCTCGAGGACTACCCGCGCGATGAGCTGTTCCAGGCCGATGTGGAAACCCTCGCCGCGGTCACCGAGAGCGTGCAGCACCTGGCCGAGCGGCGCCGGTCCAAGCTGTTCTTGCGCCGGGACGAGTTCGGCCGGTTCGTCTCCTGCCTGGTCTACCTGCCGCGCGACCGGTACAACACCACGGTGCGGCTGCGCATCGAGGAGATGCTCCGGGAGGAGTTCGGCGCCGAGCAGGTGGACTACACCACCCGGGTGAGCGAGTCACCGCTGGCGCAGGTGCACTTCGTGCTCCGGATGCCACGGGAGTCCTCGATCCCGGACGTGGACGTCGACAGGCTGCAGGTCCAGCTCGCCGCCGCCGCCCGCACGTGGGAGGAGGACCTCCTCGACGCGCTGCACGACCAGCCCGGGGAGGATGCCGGGATGCGGTTCGCTCGGGGTTTCCCGGAAGCCTACAAAGAGGACTTCGACGCCGCGGCCGCGGTCACCGACCTCGCCCAGCTGGTCGGCCTGACCGGTAACGAGAGCCGGGTGCAGCTGTACACCCCCAGCTCCGACAGCCCCGCCCAGCGGCGGGTGAAGGTCTACCGGGCTGCCCCGCTGATCCTCACCGACGTGCTGCCGATGTTCACCGATCTCGGTGTGGACGTGCTGGACGAGCGGCCGTACACGATCACCGATGAGGCCGACGGCGATAAGCACGTGTACGACTTCGGGTTGCTGTTGCGAGGGGGCCGGGACTGGCCCGACGACGACGCCTCCCGCGCCTTCGAGGAGGCGCTGCTGGCCGTGCGGGAGGGCCGCGCGGAGTCGGACCAGCTGGGCGAGCTGGTGCTCTCCGCCGGGCTGACCTGGCGGGAGGTGGTGGTGCTGCGCACTATTGCCCGGTACTTGCGCCAGGTGGGGTCCACCTTCAGCGTGGAGTATCTGGAGTCGGCGCTGGTGGCCAACCCGCAGACCGCGGCCCGGATCGTGGCGCTGTTCCAGGCCCGGTTCGACCCTGACCACCCCGCCGGGGCCGACGCCGAGGCGCGCGGCCACGCGCAGGAGGAGATCCGGGCTGCGGTCTACGCGGATCTGGAGCAGGTCTCCAGCCTGGACCAGGACCGGATCATCCGCTCTTTCGTCGGGGTGATCGATGCGACCCTGCGGACCAACTATTTCCAACCCGATGCCGACGGCGCCAGTCACGCGCACGTCAGCCTGAAGCTGGACTGTGCGAGAGTTCCAGGCCTGCCGGCGCCGGTGCCGATGGCCGAGATCTGGGTCTACTCCCCCCAGGTGGAAGGGGTACACCTACGCTTCGGTGCCGTGGCGCGCGGCGGTCTGCGCTGGAGTGACCGGCGCGAGGACTTCCGCACCGAGGTGCTCGGCCTGGTGAAGGCGCAGATGGTGAAGAACGCGGTGATCGTGCCGACCGGCTCCAAGGGCGGGTTCGTGGCCAAACAGCTGCCCGATCCCGCCGTGGACCGGGACGCGTGGCTGGCCGAGGGGAAAGCGTCCTACACCGCATTCATCCGCGGCATGCTGGACATCACCGACAACCGGGTGGGGCCACAGGTAGTGCCCCCGCAGCGGGTGGTCCGCCACGACGGCGACGATCCCTACCTGGTGGTGGCCGCCGACAAGGGCACAGCGGCGTTCTCCGACCTGGCCAACTCGATCTCCGCCGAGTACGGGTACTGGCTGCACGACGCGTTCGCCTCCGGCGGATCGGCCGGCTATGACCACAAGGAGATGGGCATCACCGCTCGCGGTGCCTGGGAGTCCACCAAGCGGCACTTCCGGGAGATGGGCCGCAACTCTCAGACCGAGGACTTCACCGTCGTGGGTATCGGGGACATGAGCGGAGACGTGTTCGGCAACGGCATGCTGCTCTCCGAACACATCAGACTGGTGGCCGCATTCGACCACCGGCACGTGTTCCTGGACCCGAACCCGGACGCGGCGAGCTCCTACGCCGAACGGCGCCGGATGTTCGACCTGCCCCGCTCCACCTGGGCCGACTACGACACCTCGCTGCTCAGCGAGGGCGGCGGGGTGTACCCGCGCACCGCGAAGTCCGTGCCAATCTCCGCCCAGGTGCGCGAAGCGCTCGGCCTGGGCGAGGGGCCAGGCGACCTCAGCCCGGCCGAGCTGATCCACGCCTGCCTGCAGGCACCGGTGGACCTGCTCTACAACGGCGGCATCGGCACCTATATCAAGGCCTCCACCGAGTCCGACGACGATATCGGGGACCGGGCCAACGATGCGATCCGGGTGGACGGCGCCCAGTTGCGGTGCCAGGTGGTGGTCGAGGGCGGAAACCTCGGCGCGAGCCAGCTCGGCCGGATCGAGGCCGCCCAGCGGGGGGTGAAGATCAACACCGACGCGATCGACAACTCCGCCGGGGTGGCCTCCTCCGACCGTGAGGTGAACCTGAAGATCCTGTTCACCTCGCTGATCAAGGACGGCGCCCTCAGCTTGGACGAACGCAACGAGCTGCTGGTCTCGATGACCGACGAGGTGGCCGCCCAGGTGCTGCGGGACAACTACGTGCAGAACGTGCTGCTGGGCAACTCTCGGGCCCAGGCGCACGCCATGCTGGGGGTGCACCAGCGGCTGATCCACTGGCTGGAGGAACGCGGCGACCTGGACCGGGAGCTGGAGTTCCTGCCCTCCGATACCGAGATCGCCGACCGGGACGCCGCCGGTGAGGGTCTGACCCAGCCGGAGTTCGCCGTGCTGGTGGCCTACGCCAAGCTCGCCCTCAAGGCCGACCTGGAGAGCACGACGATCGCCGACGGCGACTGGTTCCACACCACCTTGATGCAGTACTTCCCCGAGGTGCTCCGGGAGCGGTTCGCCGAGCAGATCGAGGAGCACCCGCTGCGCCGGGAGATCATCGTGAACACGGTGGTGAACTCGATGGTCAACCGCGGTGGCATCACCTTCGCCTACCGCGCCAGTGACGAGACCGGGGCATCGAGTGAACAGGTAGCCCGGGCGTACGTGACCGGCCGGGAGATCTTCGACCTGTCCTCCTACACCCAGGACGTGGAGGCATTGGACAACAAGGTGCCGGCCGCCGTGCAGACGTCGCTGTACCTGGACTTCCGGCGGTTGCTGGACCGGTGCTCGCGATGGTTCGTGCTGCACCGCCCCGATGGGGTGGAGGTGGCCCGCGAGGTGGCCGCCTTCGCTGAACCGGTGCGCCGCCTGGTGGGTCAGCTGCCGCAGTTCCTGCAGGGTGAGGAGCGGGAGCGTTGTGCCACTCACGCCGATGATCTGGTCGAGGCCGGGCTGGGCCACGAGCTCGCCGAACGGGCCGCCACACTGATCCCGGCGCTCGGGCTGCTGGACGTGGTGGAGCTCTCCCGCGAGACCGGGGAGAACCTGCAGTCGGTGGCCTCGCTGTACTACGCGACGTCCGAGCATTTCGGCTTCGACAACCTGCTCATCCGGGTGGCGGCGCTGCCGTTGGACGACCGCTGGGACGCCCTCGCCCGCGCCGCGGCGCGGGACGACCTGTACGCCACGCTGGCCGATCTGACCCGCACCGTGCAACGGGCCACCGATGCGGACCTGCCTGCCACCGAGCGCTTGGCCGCGTGGGAGGATGCCGCCGGTGCTGCCCTGACCAGGGTGCGCAGCTCGCTGCCGAGCGAGGCCGACCTGAACGCGGCGGACGGGCTGGCACCGCTCTCGGTCGCGGTGCGAGGGCTGCGGTCCCTGGTCCGGCGCTGAACAGCCGGCGACGGCGGAACAAGGTCGTGCAACAGAGGGCACCGGTGCCCGATGTTGTACGACCTTGTTCCAGAGCGGGCTAGCGCAGACCCGCTACCGGGACTCTCGGTAGATCCGCGCGAACCGGCGCGCCGCGATCGGCAGCAGCACACCGGCCATCGCCATCGCCCAGGAACCGTCGGCGAACTGCAGCCGTAGCCGGCCGTGCTGGAACAGCCGCGGCGCCACCCCCACCTCGGTCAGCGCCCGCCGGTCGATCGAGAAGGCCAGCAACACTCGGGTGCTGTCCCATTGACCGCTGGGGTAGAGCGCTACCCGGTGGGTGGTCAGCAGCAGCCGAGCGTGACCCAGGTCCTCCAGCACCCGGGCGAACCCGGCGGCGATCGAGCCATGCTCGCCGCCGGCGGAGTACCCGGCGAGGGCCCCACCGAACCACCGATCGTTCACGGTCAGCCCGCCCACGAGCGGGCTCCAGTCCATCCCGACGCCCGGACGTGGCTTCCCGCCGATGGCCGAGCCTTGCGCGAACGTGGTCACCTGGACGTCGGCCAGCGCCGTCTCGCCCTGAGCGAGCGAGGCGCGAATGCTGGGCGGTATCATGGCGATCCCGCGTGGCCACTTCACCCGTGCACACTAGCCCCCTCGCTATCACTGCAGGGAGCATGGCTATGCCACCCCCACGAGGAAGACGCTCCGCTCCGCTCGTCACCTGCTGCACCCGGTCGATACCGCGGGTATCGACCCATCGTCCGAGGTAACGACTGAATCGATTCACCCGGATGTGGGTGGGTGTGGGTGAGTGGGTGTGGGTGTGGGTGGGCCTGGGAGTGGGTGTGGATGTGGGTGTGGATGGGCCTGGGAGCGGGTGGGGCGCGGTGGACTCAGCCGGTGAACGTGTGCGTCCCGGCGCCCACGGTCACCGCACCCCGGGAACGCCCCTTCGGCGCGCCGGCCCGGTTCGAGGGCGGGAACACCCGCGCCGTGACCCCGGCGGGCAGATCCACCTCCAGGTGCGTGACGCCGTCGTCGTCTCGTTCCCAGGCGACCCGCACGGTGCCGTACGGGCTCTCGTGCGTGGCCCAGGCACTGGTGATCGGGCCGTCGATGATCGGGTTCACCTCCACCACCCGGTAGCCCGGCCCCAGCGGCGCCAGTCCGGCGATCCGCCGGTGCAGGAAGTCGCCCACCGCGCCGAGCGCATAGTGGTTGAACGAGGTCATCTCCCCCGGGTTCACCGTGCCGTCCGGAAGCATCGAGTCCCACCGCTCCCAGATCGTGGTGGCGCCCATCGTCACCGGGTACAGCCAGGACGGGCACTCGGTGGTGAGCAGCATCTCCTGGGCGAGGTTGGCATGCCCGGCCTGAGCGAGGGCATCGAGCACCACCGGAGTACCGACGAATCCGGTGCGCACGGTGCCACCGGCCTCGCGGACCAGTTCGGCCAGCCGCTCGCCGGCGAACCGCTGCTGCTCCGCCGTGGCCAGGAGCTTGAACCGGATCGCGAGCGCGTACACGGTCTGGCAGTCCGAACGGACGATGCCCGCGCCGGTGACGTAGTGGGTCTGGAACGCGGCCCGGGCAGTATCGGCCAGATCCTCGTAGTGGTCGGCCAGGGCGCCGTGCCCGAGCCGGCGCAGCGCATGCCCGACCAGCACCGCTGAGCGCACCAGGTGCGCTTGTTGCACCACGTGGGTGTCGGCAGCCGAAGCGAACGGGTCATCCGGCGGCGCCGTGGGGTCGAGCCAGTCACCGTACTGCTCGCCGGTGGTCCACAATCCGTCCTCGTCCAGCTCGGCAGCCATCCGGTCCACCCAGGCCCGCATCGACGGCAGCTGACGGGCCAGCACATCGTGGTCGCCGAAGCGTTCGTAGAGCACCCAGGGCACCACGACGGCGGCGTCGGCCCATGCGGTGGCCAGCGTGTTGCCATCGCGGAAGACGTCCGGGATCACCACCGGCACCCCACCGTCGCCGTGCTGATCCGCGGCCAGGTCCTGCAGCCAGGAGGCCAGGAAGCCGTCCACGTCGTAGAGGAAGGAGGCGGTGCGGGCGAACACGTGGATGTCGCCGGTCCACCCAAGCCGTTCGTCCCGCTGCGGGCAGTCCGTGGGCACATCCAGGAAGTTGCCGCGTGCGGACCAGACGATGTTCTCGTGCAGCTGGTTCAGCAGCGGCTCGCTGCACCCGAACCAGCCGATCCGGCGCAGGTCGGAGCCGACCACCTCAGCGGTGACCTGTTCCGCGGTCAACTCCTCCACGCCGGTGATCTCGGCGTAGCGGAAGCCGTGGACGGTGAACTCCGGCGACAGATCGCTCCGGCCGCTGGGGAGTTCATAGGTGTCGGTGGCGGCGGCCTGCCGCAGCGGCCGAGTGCACAGCTCGCCGTCGGCGAGCACTTCGGCATGCCGTACCTGCACGACGGCGGAGGGTGTCTGGGTGGTGGCCGCACCCTGGTCTGGGGTGGCCGGCGAGGTTCCGGGTGTCTCGCCAGCGGCGGTGCCGGTGCCAGTGCCAGCGGCGGTGCCAGTGCCAGCGCCAGCGCCAGCGCCAGTGCCAGTGCCAGTGCCAGAATCCGCGGGCACGCCGGCCAGGTGCACCCATCCGACCACGTTCTGCCCGAAGTCGGCGAGGTGCCGACCCTGCCCGCGCGGGGTGATGCTGCGTGCGGGGATACGTTCGGTCACCCGCGGCGGAGGCCCTTCGGGTCCGACCAGGCGGTTCAGATCCACCTCCAAGGGATGCACCGCGTCTCCGGGGCCGTCCGGCTCCCGGCGGCGCAGGTCGGTGTGCTGCCCGCCGTAGAGATCATCGGCCCGGACCGGCCCGGTGTGTGCGCGCCAGGTCTCGTCGGAGCCGATCACCTCAGTGCGGCCATCGGCGTAGCTGAGCTCGAGCTGGACGAGCAGAGCCAGTTCCGGACCGTACAGATCTCGGCGCAGGGTAGAGGTCAGCGCTCCGCGATACCAGCCGTTGCCGAGTGTGGCCTGCAGGTCATTGCTCCCGGCGGTGAGCAGGTCGGTCACGTCGTAGCCGTGGAACCGGACCCGGTGGGCGTAGCTGGTCCAGCCCGGGGTGAGCACGTCCGCTCCCACCCGGTGGCCGTTCATCCGCATCCGCACCGCACCGAGAGCGCTGAGCAGCAGCCGAGCGTGCACGAGATCTTCGCCCACGGTCACGGCCGCGGTGAGGACCGGCGCCGGATCGTCCAAGCCCCCGCCCCTTGCCGGGGTGATGAACCGGCCGGTCCAGTCGTCCGGGCCCAGCGGTGCGACATGGACACGCACCGGATCGGACCACGGCGAGACTACGCCGTCGTGCTCGGTACGGATGCGGACCTGCCCGCGCTGCCCACTGCGCAACGGATCACCCGGCCACGGCACGAACACGCTCGCGGCGGTCTCGATCCGCCAGCTGCGCTCGGCGCTGCCGGGCGCGGCATCGACCCACTGCACCTCGACCGCTTGCTGATCGTCCTTGTGCGGCGGGGTGACCCAGCTCAGCAGCGGAGTCGCCGTTCCCAGGCAAGTGGCGTCGGCGATGCGTTCCAGCCGCAGACCGTGCGGAGCACCATTGACCGCAGACAGCACCGTCGTCCTTTCTCAGGGCTGAGTGGTGGCCTCACATTATCGCAGTGCTCCGGGAAGCGGTGAACGCTTACCGGGGCGGTATTTCCGGCGTCCGGGATGCGCCGCACCGGTACACCTAGCAGGATGCCCCGTGAGGGTGACGAACAGTGCCCCAGGAGAGGGCGGCAAACGCGCCCACAGGAAAGGATGGTCGTTGCGATGGGTGTCGGTGGCGGAATATTTCTGATCGTCGTCGGGGCGATCCTTAGCTTTGCCGTGCGGGACAGCTGGGATGTGGTGGACCTGACCATGGTCGGGTACATCTGCATGGGGGCCGGAGCGCTGACGGTCATCCTCGCGCTGGTGATCAACGCCCAGCGGGCACGCACCCACCACATCAACACTGTGGAGCACCGGCCGCCGCCGGAGACCGGGGACCCGCGCGACCGGGGTTACTGAGCCGCAGGGTCCTCCTGCACCACCGCGACATCGCCAGCCGCCAGGGTGAGCGTGTCCGTCACCGCCACACCGGTGACCAGGTCCGTGCCGTTCGCCGGCACTTGGGCCTGGGTGTCGGTGTGGTTGAGCAGGAACAGGAACTCGGTGCCGTCCTCGGCCACTCGGCGCATCGCCTCGACTCCGCGCGGCACCTGAGCCACGGGCTGCACCCCCGACTCGGCGAGCAGCGCATCCAGCAGCGCACCGGTGCCGGCCTCGTCCTGACGGGTGGCCACGTACCAGGCAGCCCCCTCGCCCACCTGGTTGCGGGTGATCGCCGGACCGCCGGGCAGCGGGCCGTCGGTGAAGCTGCGCCGCGCCTCGGCGCTGGTCAGCTCGATCCGCTCGGTCCACACATCGGCGCTGCTGCCGTCGTCCAGGGTGACTGCCTCGCCGTCGAGCAGCGGAAAGAACTCGTCGCTGCGCACGCCGAGCAGCTCGCGGAACGCGCCCGGGTAGCCACCCAGGCGGACCTGGTCGTTCTCGTCGACGATGCCGGAGAAGTAGGTGATCGCCACCGTGGCCCCGGCCTCGGCAGCGGCGGCGATGTTCTCCGCATCCGCGTCCTTGACCAGGTAGAGGGTGGGGACCAGCACCAGGTCGTAGCCGGACAGGTCCGCGCTCGGCTGCACCACGTCCACCGGCACGCCCCGGTACCAGAGCTCGCGGTAGAGCGCACGGATCCGATCGGCGTAGCTGACGTCCTCGCTCGGGTGGGAGTCCAGCTCGGTGGCCCACCAGGCCTGATAGTCGAATATCAGGGCGGCCTTGGCCCGCACCGTGCTGCCGAGCACCGGACTGAGCGAGCCGAGTACCTCACCCAGGCGCACCGACTCCCGCCAGATGGCTGAGTCCCGGCCGGCATGCGGGATCAGCGCCGAGTGGAACTTCTCCGCCCCGGCCTTGGACGCGCGAATCTGGAAGAACATCACCGAGTCGGCACCGCGGGCCACATGGGACAGGGAGTTGCGCAGCATCTCCCCCGGGCCCTTGGCACGGTTGTGCGGCTGCCAGTTCACTGCGCCGCTGGAGTGCTCCATCAGGATCCAGCGCTTGCCCTGGGCCACGCCACGGGTCATATCCGCTGCCAGCGCCAGGTCGATCTCGCGTTCCGGGTCGGCCGCGATGGTGTAGTGGTCGGTGGCGACCACGTCCACCTCCTCGGCCCAGCGGAAGTAGTCCATCCACTTCGTGTTCAGGGACACCATGAAGTTGGTGGTGGAGGGCACCTTCGGCGTGATCGGGCGGACCGCGTCGCGCAGCTTGCGGTAGTACTCGAGCATCGTGTCCGAGGAGAACCGGGCGAAATCCAGCTGCTGGCTCGGGTTGGCGTAGGTGGGTGCGACCAGTGGCGGCAGCACGTCCTTGAAGGCGCCGTAACGCTGGGACCAGAAGGCGGTGCCCCACGCGTCGTTCAACCGGTCAATCGTGCGGTACTTGCGGCGTAGCCAGGTGCGGAACGCGCGGGTGGCAGACTCAGAGAAGTCGTGCGGCGTATGGCAACCGATCTCGTTGTCGATGTGCCACAGGGCGAGCGCCGGGTGCTCGCCGTAGCGTTCAGCCATCGCCTTGGCCATCTTCACCGCATAGTCGCGGTACACCGTGGACGAGGGCGCGTAGGCCTGCCGGCCCCCCTGGTTCAGCACCACCCCCTCCGCCGTGCGCGGCAGGATCTCCGGGTTCTTCATGGTCAGCCACGGCGGTGGCGAGGCGGTCGCCGTGGCCAGGGCGACCTTGACCCCGGCGGCGGAGAGCCGGTCCATGATGTTGTCCAGCCACGCCCACTCGTACCGGCCTTCACGCGGCTCGATGCTGGCCCAGGCGAAGATCGCCAGGCTGACCAGGTTGATGCCGGCCTCGCGCATCAGCTCCACGTCCTCGAGGCGCACGTGCATCGGCCACTGCTCGGGGTTGTAGTCGCCGCCGTAGCCGAGGGCGGTCAGGCCGATCGGCCAGTCCGGAGTGGCCGGCTTCGCGGGGGTGGGCGCGGGCTCCGGCTCGGCCCCGGTCTCCTCCGCCGCAGACTCGACCTCCGCCTCGGCGATTCCCTCGCCCTCAGCGGCCGGCTCGGCCTCCGCCTCGGACGCTTCAGCGGAAGCGTCATCGGTGGCGCTGGTAGCGGAACCCTCACCTGCTTCAGCGGAAGCGGTGCTCGAGCCCTCGGTCACCGCATCGGCTTCCGGCGCTTCAGCGGAAGCGGTATCGGCCTGCTCGTTCTTCTGGTCCTCCGGCGCTTCAGCGGAAGCGGCGTCCGTACCTGTCGATTCGGCCGCTGGAGCGGACTCGGTGGACGCCTGCTCCGCCGGTGCGAGCGGCGCAGCAGTGTCGGCGGAGGGGTCGGTGACATCGTCGGCCATGGCGAAAGCGTATTCAGGGTGCCCGGTAATGACCAATCCCGACCAACCGTTCGATTTTTCGCCCCTGTCCACCTCACCCCAGATATTCGTGCCATCGCTGCGACGCCGACCTCTCAGTCGCGATCGGTCCAGGAGAGCCGCAGAGCTACACCCACCTCGGCTGCCGGCTCGCGATCGCCTCCGGCGAGCGTTCACTCAGGTCAGGTCCGCCTCATCGGACGCGGCCGGGCTGAGGATCGCGCGAATCACAGCCGGCTTGCTCTCCAGCTCCCGCTCCAGCCGACGTAACCGCTCGCCGAGCTCGTGCTCGGGGGCATCGCCCACCAGGTCCACCTGGGCCACCAGGAGCACCTTCCGCGGGCCGACGTACTCCACATGCAGCATGGTCAGCCGGTCGATCTCGGCGTGCTGACGCAGTCCGTCGATCACCAGTGCCCGCTTCGCCGGCTGCAGCACCTGGCCCACCAGGAAATCCCGGTTCCGGCCGACGAGTACGACGGCGACCACTGCGAGCAGCAGGCCCACCAGGATCGAGCCGACTGCGTCCGGTATCGGCGACCCGGTCAGGTCGTGCGCGAGCACACCGGCGGTGGCGATCAGGATGCCGACCACTGCGGCGAAGTCCTCAGCAAACACCGCGCGCAAGGTGGGATCGGAGGTGGCCACTGCCTGGTCGATCAGGTCCCGGCCGGAGGCCCGTGCCTCGGCACGCATCTGCCGGAAAGCCTGCAGGAAGGAGATGCCTTCCAGGACGAACGCCACGGCGAACACCAGATAGGCCACCACGAAGTTCGACGCAGGCTCGGGGTCCAGCAGCTCCTGCACCCCGTGCATGATCGAGACAGCTGCCCCGGCCACGAACAGCCCGATCGCAGCCATCATCGACCACACGTACGCCTCGCGCCCGTATCCGGCGGGGTGGTCGCGATCGGGCGCCCGCGCCGCCCGGCGTTCGGCGATCATCAGGAAGACCTCGTTGCCGGAATCGGCCCAGGAGTGTGCCGCCTCGGCCACCATCGATGCCGCCCCGGTGATCACTCCGGCAACCGTCTTGGCGATGGCGATCAGCAGGTTCGCGGCGAACGCGAGGATCACCGTGAGGCTGATCCGGTGTTCGCCCGCGTGGTCGCCACCAGGCCCGGAGCCGACCGTCTGCGCTTCGCTCACCTCACCGACGGTAGACCTGCCGACACCATGCCGCCGGTCGACCGACGCGGTCCACCGGCACGCTCACTACCGGCGCGTCACCAGCGGTTGTGCACCTCCTCAGCCCAGCCAGCGAGCCCGGAGAAGACCACCCGCTCGCCGTCACCGAGGTCCACCTGCCCGGACCAGTGCCCGAAGCACTGGTCCGTACGGGAGGAGAGCACGAGGAAATCAGTGTGTGAGCGCTTGTTGTAGAACGGGACGAACTCCGCCGCCAACCCCCGGCCGGACACCCGCCACGGCCTGCGCCAGTCGGTGAGGTCGTAGTCCCAGTCCAGCTCACCGTGCAGCTTGTGCAGCCGGCCATCCACCAGCACCGCGTTCTCGGTGGACCCGGTCCCCTCGGTCCACTTCCCGCCGACCTGCAGCCCGATCACCCGGCCGCCGCTGACCCCAGAGCCCGCACCCCAGTTCCACTCGATGTCATGCGGCCACCGGCCGCGGCCGTGGTCCAGCACAGCCCACGAGCCCTCGGGCAGCCGGTGTTCCACCCCGTCCAGCCAGAGCCGGCCCGACGCCGGCCGGGCGACGTCCTTGACCGTGTACTGGAACCGGGTGCTGCTCCACGGCACCACCACGGCGAGCCGCTCGTGCCCAGCCGGCCGGGCCGCCCGCAGATCCAGACGCACACCGGGCGCGATCGCACGAAGGCGAGTTCCGCCGTCGACCTCATCGATGGCGAGAGCGAGATCCTTCGCAGAGCCGCGCGAGGGCCCGCCCTCGCACACGGCCGGCAGCTGCACCCCACGGGCGGGGATCACGGTGGCGCTCTGGCTCCAGGTCTGCTCGGTGGCGCGGTCCAGCACCCACAGCTCGTGCACCGCCGCATAGTCGATATGCGAGATGGTCAGCCCGATCAGATGGGCGGGGGTCACCACACCCCAGTACTCCCAGCGCTTGTTCCGGCCCCGGCCCCGCCCGATCCCGGTGGTGTCCACGATCGGCTGACGCGCCCAGCCGGCGGCACCGGGGTTGAACCGGCCGCCAGGCAGGGTGAGGGACACCGGCTCGGTGAGCTCCCGCTGATCAGGCATTGGGCTAGATGATACGGCCGGTTCCAGGTAAGGGCGGCCACATCACGGCGGGAATGACTGCCGGGCGGGCGAGGTTCTGCTGGCATGAGCCCATCCGTTGCTAACCCCGCTGGGGGCCCGCGATGACCGACTACGGCCACGACCTCCAGTTCGGCACCTTCCTGACCCCGCAGAACGCCGACCCGCACGTGCCGGTACAGCTGGCGCAGCTGACCGAGGCCGCTGGTCTGGACCTGGTCACCTTCCAGGACCACCCGTACCAGCCCGCCTTCCTGGACACCTGGACGCTGATCAGCTGGGTGGCGGCGCAGACCGAGCGGGTGACGATCGCGGGGAACGTGCTGAACCTTCCGCTGCGTCAGCCCGCGGTGCTCGCCCGGTCGGTGGCCTCGTTGGACCGGCTCTCCGCTGGGCGCATCGCGCTCGGTCTGGGCGCCGGTGGCTTCTGGGACGCGATCGAGGCGATGGGCGGGCCGCGGCGCTCTCCCGGTGAAGCGGTCCAGGCGCTGACCGAGGCACTGGCGATCATTCGCGGCCTGTGGGACTCCACCGAGCGCCGGCCGTTCCGGCTGGCCGGGGAGCACTACCAGGTCTCCGGCGCCAAGCGCGGCCCGGCCCCCGCCCATGACGTGCCGATCTGGCTCGGCGCCTATAAGCCGCGGATGCTGCGGCTGACCGGGCGGGAGGCGGACGGCTGGCTGCCCTCACTCGGCTACATGAAGGACGGTGACCTGGCGCGCGGGAACACGATCATCGACGAGGCCGCCGAGGAAGCCGGGCGCCACCCCGCGCAGGTGCGCCGGCTACTGAACGTGGGCGGAGCGATCACCGAGTCCCGCGGCGCCATGTTGCAGGGTCCGGTCGCGCAATGGGTGGACGAGCTCACCGCCTTCGCCCTGGAGGACGGCATCGGCACGTTCATCCTCTCCGGTGACGACCCGCAGCTCATCCAGACCTTCGGCGAGGAGATCGCACCGGCCGTACGCGAGGCGGTCGCCGCGGAGCGAACTGCGAGAGGCACGACGGCGGCGGCCACCCGGCGAGGTCGCGGCGCGCTGGAGCTGCGGCGCCCGGGGATCGACTACGAGGCCGTCCCGGCCTCGCTGGCCGCGAGCGCGGTCGAACCCGGGGACCGGGGCTACGCCGGGGTGCGGCACAACTACCTCCGGTCCGGCTCCCCCGGGCTGGTGCTGCTTCCCCGAAGCACCGAGGAGGTGGTCGAGGCGCTCGGCTACGCCCGGGAGCAGGACGTGCCGCTCGGGGTGCGCTCCGGCGGACACGGGATCAGCGGACGCTCCACCAATGACGGCGGCATCGTGCTCGACCTGCGCGCCCTGGACGAGGTGCGGCTGGCCGACGCCGGCGAGCGCAGGGTCCGCCTCGGGGCGGGGGCAACCTGGGAGAAGGTCGCCCACACCCTGACCGACCACGAGCTGGCAATCTCCTCCGGGGACTACGGCGGGGTGGGCGTCGGCGGGCTGGCGACCACCGGTGGGGTCGGGCTGCTCGGACGCCAGTACGGACTGACCATCGACCATGTCCTCGCCGCCGACGTGGTGCTGGCCGACGGCAGCGTGGCCCGCGCCTCGGCCGAGGAGAACCCGGACCTGCTCTGGGCCCTGCGCGGGGCCGGCGGGAACTTCGGCGTGGTGACCTCGGTGGAGGTGGCGGCGATGCCGCTGCGCCGGGTGGTGTACTCCCAGATGATCCTGGACGCGACCGACACGGCCGGGCTGCTCGAGCGCTGGGGTGAGCTGGTGCAGACCTCGCCGCGCGAGCTGACCAGCTTCCTCATCCTGTCGCCGAACCGGGGCAGTCAGGGTCCGGTGGCGCAGCTGATGACCGTTCTCGCCACTGAGGACACCGACGCTGCGGTACCGATGCTGGAGCGGCTCGCCGGAGCCGGTGATCTGCTGGACCACCGCGCCTACCTGCTGCCCTACGCGCAGGTGCTGCAGGCTGCGGAACGTCAGCACAGCGGCGGCGGAGACCCGGCGGTGCGCTCGGCACTGGTGGAGCACCTGGACGCTGACGTGAGCGGCGCATTCGCACGGGTGGCGGCCTCGCCTGCGGCGTACTTCCTGCAGGTGCGGGCGACCGGGGGCGCTGCCGGCGATCTGGCCTCGGAGGCGACCGCTTACCCGCACCGGCGGCAGAACTTCCTGCTCACCGCGATGTCCTCCAACCAGCAGCGGATCGATGCGGTCTGGGACGCCGAGATGACCGAGCACGCCGACGGCCTCTACCTCTCCTTCGACACCGACACCCGCCCGGAGCGGTTGACCGATGCGTTCGGCGCCAACCTGCCGCGGTTGCGCGAGCTGAAGGCCCGGTTCGACCCGGAGAACCTGTTCCGCGCGAACTTCCCGATCCCGCCGGCGCAGACCTGAAGCTCACGCTGGCATCGGAGGTAACTCCGGCGGTCTGAGTTGCCCGCGCGTGCCTCAGACCGCCGCGATGGCCTCCGATGGGTGAGCCCGGAGGGCCGGCAGGTGGTGCGGTCGGCGGGCACGCGCCCGCACCCATCCGCCTTTCGTCGCATTCCACCGATCCCCGGGACCGGCGAGAATGGGGCCCATGATCCACCTGGCCGACCTCTGGCAACGCCTGCGCGCCACCCCGCGCCGGCGGGCGGTGGCCGACGCACTCGCGGTGCTCATCGTCGGCCTCCTGGTGCTGCTCCTCGGCTTCGGCACGATGATCACCAGCGACTCGGCCTGGATCGAACCCCCCGTGTGGTGGCACGTGGGGCTGTTGGTGATCGGCTGCGTACTGATGGTGGTCAAGATCGATGCGCCAGTCGCCACCCTGATCGGTGGCGCCGTCCTCTTCGCCGCGGATGTGGCGATCGGCGGCAGCATCGGCGTGATGCTGGTGCTGGTCGACCTGATCTTCACCGTCGCCCTGGTGGGTTCGGCGACCGCGCTACGCCGTCTGATCGGTGCCATCGCGATCGCGATCACGATCTTGACCGCCCTGGGTTGGGCAGCGCTCGGCGGACCTCGCGGGGCGGTCTTCCTCGGCCTGCAGTCGTTCGCGGTGCTCGGCACACCGCTCTGGTGGGGCCGCTCGGTCCGTCAGCAGCGCGAGCTCACCGAGCTCGCGGAGATGCGCGCACAGGACCAGCTGCGGCTCGCCGAGATGCGGCAGGAGGAGGTGCTGCGGGATGAGCGTGAGCAGATGGCCCGCGACCTGCACGACGCGATCGCCGGGCATCTCTCCGCGATCGCGCTGCGGACCGAGGCGGCACTGGTCCGGCGGCCCGCACCGGCTGACACCGAGACACTCAGCAACATCCGCGCCTTCAGCCTGGACGCTCTCACCGAGATGCGCACGATGATCGAGCTGCTCCGCGGCACCACCCCAGAGCGTGCGCCTTCCCGGTTCAGCGACGCCGAGGCACGCGAACGCCTGGTCGGCGATCACGGCGGCACGATCGACTGCCCCGACCTGCCCGAGCTGAGCACCGAAGTGGACCAGGCCGCCTACCGGATCCTGCAGGAGTCCCTCACCAATGCCACCAAGCACGGCGGCCCGCCCGTGGCTGTCACAGTGACCACTGCCGAACAGCACGTCCAGATCGAGGTGCGTAACGCCGTCGCGCTGGCGGTACCGGACGCCGACGGCGGAGCTCGGCTGGATCGGCCCTCGCACCCGGGTTCGGGGTTGGGTCTCGTCATCATGGGTGAGCGCGCTCGGGCCGCTGGTGGTGACCTGGAGGCCGGCCCGCACGACGGGCGCTGGCTGGTGCGGGCACGGCTACCGGCCCCCCCCCCTCTCCCCGCACAAGCAAGCAGGAAGGCTGAGTCGATGAGCGTACGAGTATTGCTGGCCGAGGACCACGCTGCGGTGCGGGCCGGGCTGCGGCTGATCCTCGAGTCCGATCCGGATGTCGAGGTGGTGGGCGAGGCCGGCGACGGGCAGGCCGCCGTGACCAACGCACGCGCCCTGCGCCCCGATGTGGTGCTGATGGACATCCAGATGCCCCGGCTGAACGGGGTGGAGGCGACCACTGAGATCGTCGCCGAGGAGCTGGCCCAGGTGCTCGTGCTGACCACCTTCGACCTGGACGAGTACGTGTTCGCTGCACTGCGCGCCGGGGCGGCCGGATTCCTGCTGAAGTCCACCGGCGCTGCCGAGCTGATCGCCGCCGTGCACCGGGTGGCCACCGGTGACGGCGTCGTGGCCCCCGAGGTGACCCGGCGGCTGCTGGCCGCCTTCGCCTCCTCCCGGCCGGGCGCCGTCGAAAGCACGACCAGTCCGAACGGCGCCTCCGCACACGAGGCGGGTGGACCGTTGGCGAGTCTGACCGACCGCGAGCACGATGTGCTCGTCCTGATCGCGCGCGGCTGTTCGAACCAGGAGATCGCCGCGACGCTGGTGATCACCGAGGCCACCACCAAGACGCACGTCTCCCGGGTGCTGGCCAAGCTGGACTGCAGCTCCCGAGTGCAAGCCGCGATCCTCGCCCGGGAGGCGGGCATCCAGTAGCCGCAGAATTCCGCAGAAGTTCGCTCGATGAACAAATCGTGACCTAATCGTTGCCCGAAAATGAGGGTTCGGGGGCTGACCTGCCACGTGATCTGGGCCACGATGGGGTCACTTCTGCGCAAGGGCGCGCAGTTGGTTGAGGCCGGTGTACCCCCTGCTCCGGCCTCAACCCATGTCTGGGCACTTTTTGCCACCTCCACCCGGACCTCAGGTCGCTGCGCAGTGCACGAGGCCGGTCGACTCGCCTAGCCTGTAGGTATGTCAGCGACGCACGTGGCCGCCCGGGTCGAGGACGGCTTCCACCGCCGGCTCATCCCGTTCTTGCGCAAGCGCGGCTGGCGGCCGCGGATCATCAGCTACATCGGCTACGGCAACTCCGACTCCGTGCGCGTGCTCGGCCGCGTGGTGCTCAGCCGCCAGCAGCGCTCGCAGGACGCCGGCGGGAAGGCCTCGCTGCAGGAGGACCTGATCGCGCGCCGAGGCTGGCGCTCCTACGTGACCGCGCCGGTCTCCTATCTGCCGGTGAGCGTGCAGGTCGGCGGCGCCTCGCACCGGACGGTCACCGACCGCAGCGGCTACATCGATCTGACGGTGGGCGATCACGGCCTGGATCCCGGCTGGCACGACGTACAGATCTCGGCCAAGGCCGCCGCGACCATCTCCGCACGCGTGCGGATCGTGTCCACCGATGCTCAGCTGGGCATCGTCTCCGATATCGACGACACCACGCTGGTCACCCTGGTGCCGCGGCCGCTGGTGGCGCTGTGGAACACCTTCGTGCGGCACGGCACCGCCCGGCATGTGGTGCCCGGGATGGCCAGCATGTACAGCCGGATCCTCACCGATCACCCCGGTGCGCCGTTGTTCTACCTATCCACCGGGGCCTGGAACGTGATGCCCACACTGGTGCAGTTCCTGCGCAGCCACGGGTTCCCCGCCGGGCCGATGCTGCTCACCGACTGGGGGCCCACCAATACCGGCTGGTTCCGCTCCGGGCAGGAGCACAAGCGGGTGGCGCTGCGCCGGCTGGCCGCCGAGTTCCCGCACATCCGCTGGGTGTTGGTGGGCGACGACGGTCAGCACGACCCGCAACTGTATCGCGAGTTCGCGCGGGAATACCCGAACCGGGTGGCAGCGATCGCGATCCGCGAGCTGACCCCCGGGGAGCAGGTACTCGCGCACGGGACACCGGTGCCCACCGTGCAACCCGGTGAGGAGCGGCAGTTCACGCCAGCACCCGAGATGTCCGGCGCGGACGGGTTCGATCTGGCACCGCAGGTGCGCCGCGCGCTCGGGTCTGCCTGACCAGCCCGGTGGGTGCCGCCCCCAGCGGCCCGAGGCCACATCCGGGTCTGGAGGTCGGCGTCCCCGGCCTCCACCTCGAAAAAGGAGCCTCCGCGTGCCAGGACGGTCGGTCGTACTCAGCCGCAGTCGTCGCAGATCCCGGATCCCGGGAGCTGCACGAAGCAGGACGGGCAGATCTTCGGCGCCTCCTCGGTAGCCTTCTGCCGGCGCTCCCGGGGGGCGCGGGTGCGTGCGGACGCGCGCGACTTGGCGCGGCTCGCCCGGGTGGACGCGGCCGCCTCCTCTGCTTTGGCCCGGTCGGCAGCGGCCGCGGCGGCGAGAACCTCGGCCGGGATGTCGTCGGCGAAGCGGCGGTAACAGGTGAACCGCGCGTGCACGGTGCCTTCCTCCGTGCCACCGTCCTTCCCGCGACCGTGCACGACCAGCGAGGTCAGCGGCGGCAGCCCCAGCGCATGACATCGGGAGACCACTGTGGCGAGCACGCCGCCGATCCAGTTCCGGAACGGGGCGCGGGTACGCAGCCGGGTCCGCGCCTGAACCTCCTCGGCCAGCTCGGCATAGGTGATGATGCCGAGATAGTGGCCCGCTACCTCGGTGAGGACCTCCACCGCTTCCTCGGCCCAGGCCTTGGAGCCCTCGTTGACCCCAACCCGGCGTTCGTCGGTCCGCTGATCCGTCATGTCTCTAGGGTCGCATCCCGCGCCGCCCATGACGCACCGGAGCCGGGCGCAGCCAGGTCGGTGTGCCAGCAGCGGCCGACCGGCGACCCACCCCGGGGTGGCGGTCCATCATCCGCGTGGCGCCTCACGCCAGGGTGGCGCCGAACGCCAGACCGAGCAGGTAGGTGGCTGCGGCGGCACCCCAGCCGATCGCGAGCTGTCGCAGCGCGCGAGGAAGCGGGGCGGCCCCGGAGAGAATGCCGACGATCGCACCGGTGACCATCAGTGCCACGCCCACCAGACCGGAGGCGAGACCCACCGCGGCCCATCCAGTCAGGCCGAGCAGGTAGGGCAGCACGGGAATGATCGCTCCCGAGGAGAAGAAGCCGAAGCTGGACAGGGCCGCCTGCCACGGCGAGCCGATCTCCTCCAAGGAGTGCGCCGCCGCATGCTGGGGCGCGATGGTCGGATTGTGCGTCGCCAGCCGCTCCTCGGCCCGAGCCTGCGCCTCCTCGGCGGACATCCCGCGGGCGCGGTAGACCAGCGCGAGCTCATTGGCGTTCACGTCCAGGTCCCCGACCGCCTGGTGCGCCGTGACGCTCGGGGTGGACGCCTCGAGCAGCTCCCGCTGGGACCGGACCGAGACAAACTCGCCCGCCCCCATCGACAGTGCGCCGGCGAGCAGACCCGCCAGCCCGGTGAGCAGCACGGTTCCGGTGCTCACCCCGGATGCCCCGATCCCCATCACCAGGGCGAGGTTGGAGACCAGACCGTCGTTCATCCCGAACACGGCCGCCCGGAAGGTACCGGAGATGCGGGCCCGGCCCCGGACCGCGAGCGAGCGGACCACCTCCTCGTGGATCTGCTCGTCGGCTGCCATGGCTGCTGTGGCGTGGTCGTCTTCGGCGTAGTCCGAGCGTGACTCGGCACGTTGTGCCAGGGCGAGGACGAACACCGAGCCGAACCGGCGGGCGAGGGCGATCAGCAGCCGGGAGCGCAGGGCGGGCGGGCGTGGCCGGCCGGCATGCTCGCCGAGCAGAGCCTCCCAGTGTGCTGCGTGCCGACCCTCGGCTCGGGCGAGCTCGAGCAGAATAGCCCGCTCCTCGCCATCGCGGCGCGTCGCCAGCTGGGTGTAGACCGCCGCTTCCGCACGCTCCTCCGCCAGGTAGCGCCGCCACCGACGGATCTCGGCCGGACGAGGCTGGTCCACCGAGGCATCACTAGGCATACCGCCAGTCTTCCAGCCGGTCCCCTCGATAAGGAAACCCTGGCCGGAATAAGGAGCGGCGCCGCCGAGTGATCGACGGCGCCGCAAGCGACGTGAACCAAGGCAGAAAATCTGGCGCGGGGGAGTCGCCAGCCCAAGGAAATCTCGCCGCAGGGTCTACCGTGACATACGTTCCCCGGTTTCGTCTGCCCCCTGAACGTGCGGCGGATCACAGCCGTTCTGGCCCTCCGTCGATCCGGGCGGCGCTCCGATACCTGATGGCTGCCGTTTCAGAATCGTTGCGATGGCAACGCTTGTACCCGGTACTGCAAGTAGGGGGATCCCCTCGTGGCGGGCCCTGGTTGAGGGCGACTCACCCCCGCATCACCCGCTGGCGGATGGAAAGATCACCCGTCGATCACCACCGGTCCGGCGGCCTGTGGGGCCGCTCTCGCCAGGTTTTCCACAACCCGCCCGGTCTCGGCTCCCGTGATCGCCTGCTAGTGGGGACGATCACATCATGCGCGAGCGGCAGCCGGTACGTCGACTCACCACGGCTGTGGTGCTCGGCGCCCTGCTTCTCGCGGTGGCCCTGCTGCTGCCGCAGTGGTGGCAGCACGTGCGGGCCGCGCCGCCCTGGCCGGTGCCGGCAGCGAGCCTCGAGCGGGCCCGCGCTGCTCTGCCCAGACTGCCGGTGGTTGCCCCGCGGGGTCTGGCGGACTATGACCGCGAGTTCTTCGGCCGGCCGTGGGCCGATGTGGACGGAAACGGCTGCGACACCCGCAACGACGTGCTCCGCGCCTGGCTCAGAGACACCCGGCTCGATCCGGTGGCGGACTGCGTGGTGGTCACCGGCCAGTTGACCGATCCGTACACCGGGCACCTGGTGGAGTTCCGGCGCGGGCCGCAGACCAGCGCCGCCGTCCAGATCGACCACGTGGTGGCCCTGGCGGATGCCTGGCGCAAGGGGGCAGCCGAGTGGCCGGCGGACCTGGCGTTGCAGTTCGCGAACGATCCGGCCAACCTCATCCCGGTCGATGGTCAGGTGAACCAGGACAAGCAGGCCGACGACGCCGCCTCCTGGCTTCCCCCGGACGCTGGCTTCCACTGTGCGTACGTGGTGCAACAGGTGCTGGTGAAGGACGCCTACGGGCTCGGCGTCTCCGCCGAGGAGCTCGGGGCCATCGGTGAGGTGCTCTCCGGATGCGACGCGGCGGAGCCGGGCATCACCGGCGGATCCGGGGCCGGTGTCGATCCCGCTATCGGAGGCAACTTCCGGGATCGGAGGCAAGGCAGACGTCCCTCCGACCCCGAAGCTTGCCTCCGATGGCACGGGACGGGAGGAAGTCGGTCGGCGGCCGGGCGATAGCGGCACCGGGATGTCGGCGGGCACCGATAGCCTCACCAGCGAAGGCAGCCCGGTACTGCGCCGAACGGCAACCGGCTGAGCAGCACATCCCAAGGAGAGCTCGTGTTCTTGCAGGACGACACTCTGGTCTACAGCGCCAGCGACCTGACCCTGGCCCGGGACTGCGAGTTCGCTCTGCTCAGCAAGCTGGACGAGAAGCTCGGGCGCCGCCCCCGGCTCCGGGTCGAGAATGCGATGCGGGACTACTCCGCCCGGCTCGGGGACGAGCACGAGGCCCAGGTGCTGGCCGACTATCGGCAGCGGTTCGGTACCGGCGTGGTGGAGATCGCCGTTCCGGAGGACTACACCGCGGCGACGCTGCGCGCGCACGCCGAGCGTACCCGGCGGGCGCTGCGCTCCGGTGCCGATGTGGTGTTCCAGGGCGGGTTCTTCGACGGCCGGTTCCACGGTCGCTCGGACTTCCTCGTGCGGCAGGTGAGCGCACAGGGGCAGGTGAGCTACGCCGTCGTGGATACCAAGCTGGCCCGCTCGGTGAAGCCGGGCGCGGTGCTGCAGCTCGCGGCGTACGCCGACCAGCTGCTCGCGGCCGGGATCGAGGTGGCGCCGGAGACTGTGCTGCACCTGGGCGATGGCACGATCGCGACCCAGGACATGGCCGGCAGTGTCGCGGTCTATCGCGAGCACCGAGCCCACGTGCAGGCGATGCTGGACGCGGGTCGGGCAGCTGACGGCCCGGTGGTCTGGGGTGACGACCGCTACCAGGCCTGCCTGTGGTGCGACTACTGCCAGGAGGCAGTCGCCGCGAACCGGGACGTGAAGCTGGTCTGGGGTATGCGCGGCTCGCACCGCACTGCGCTGCGCGCTGCCGGGATCACCACGATCGAGGAGCTCGCCGATGCGCCGCGGCCAGCTCCGAAAGTGCATCCGAAGATGTGGCGGCGGCTGCAGGCCCAGGCGAAATTGCAGCTACGCCAGGAGCGGGCTGAGGCCGCGGGCACCCAGCCGCAGGTATTCGCCGAGGTGCACGGCCTCGCCGCGCTGCAGGCGATGCCGGCACCCGATCCCGGGGACGTGTTCTTCGACTTTGAGGGTGACCCGCTCTGGGTGGACTCCGACCGGACGGTCTGGGGCATCGAGTACTTGTTCGGGCTGCTGCAAGCCGACGGCGAGCAGGAGTACGTCAGCTTTTGGGCCCATGACCGCGCCGCCGAAGGGCAGGCGCTGCGGGACTTCCTGGACTATCTCCACCGGCGGCGCGAGCAGTTCCCGGACATGCACGTGTACCACTACGCCGCGTACGAGACAGCGACGTTGCGCCGGCTGGCCGAGCGGCATCAGGTGGGAGTCGAGGAGGTCGAGGAGCTGATCGCCGCCGGGGTGTTCATCGACCTGTACGCCACGGTGAAGCACTCGGTGCGCGTCTCGCAGCGCTCGTACTCGATCAAGAAGCTCGAGCCGCTGTACATGGGCAGTGAGCTACGCAATGCCGACGGCGTCACCTCTGGTGGCGATTCGGTGCTCGCTTACGCACAGGCGCAGGCACTGCGCGATGCCGGTGACGTCGCCGGGTTCGAGGCACGGTTGGCCGAGCTCGCTGAGTACAACCGGTACGACTGTCTGTCCACGCTCCGCCTGCGGGACTGGCTGATCACCCAGCGGGAGGCGGCGCTCGCTGAGCAGGGTGCCGCCGGTCCATCCGGGGCAGGGAGGGACGGAGCAGCCGCCGCGGATCAGCCGCCGTCGGCAGCGTTCGTGGCGGCGATGACCGGCGCGGAGTTCCAGCCCTCGGGTGACTGGTCCGGGCAGGTGGAGGAGACCCCGGAACAGCAGGAGCGGCGCCGGCTGGCCGAGGCGCTGCATCGGCACGTGCCCGAGCCGCTCGGTCCGCTGCTCGCGGCTGCCCTGGAGTACCACCGTCAGGAAGACGACCCGTACTGGCGCGAACACTTCGACCGGCTGCGCAGCGACCGTGGGGTCAGCGACACTCGGGACGTGCTCGAGGTGTTCCATACCCGGCGCCGCACTGTGGCCAACGAGTACGGCCGCACCCGCACGCTGCTCGACCTGGCCGGCCGGTTCGGCACCGGCAGCACCGTGGAGCCCGGTGGGCAGGTGTTCGTGGTCTATGACGCGCCGCTGCCCGCGGGACTCACGCCGCCCGCCGGCTGTGACCGGGCGGCGATACGGGCCAAGGTGGTCTCCCGGGACGTGTCGCCGACCGGCCTGGACCGGGTCACGCTGAGCGAGTCGGTCCCTCCCGAGGCCGGGGAGCTGACCGCGGATCCGGTGTTGGTCACCCCCGGTCCCCCGCCGCCGGCACGAGCGCTGGTGCAGGCGATCGAGCTGGTCGCCCGCGGGGAGCTCGCCGCACACGGGATCACCGATGGCGACGGCGAACGCGATGCCGCTGGAGCCGGCGCAAGCGCGGCCGATGGCGATCCTGGCGCTTCGGGTGGTGACCCTCCGAACCCGACAGCTCCCAGCGCTGCGGACCGGGAGGCCACCGGTGCCCGGGTCGGGGCCGCCGCACTCGATATCGCGGCCGGTATCCCGCCCCGGCTGCGCGGGGAGCAACCGCTACCGCCGCGAGCGGGTACCGATGCGGACGGTACGGCAGGGGCTGTGGTGTCCGCTCTCACCGCCACCGACGACTCCTACCTGGCTGTTCAGGGCCCACCGGGCACCGGGAAGACCTACCTCGGCGTCCAGGTGATCGCCCGACTGGTGCAGGAGCTGGGGTGGCGGGTTGGCGTGGTGGCCCAGTCGCACGCCGTGGTCGAGCACGTGCTGCACGGCCTGGTCGACGCCGGCCTGCCCACCGAGCAGATCGGTAAGCGTGCGCGCGTCCCGCGCACCGAGGACCTCGCGGCGCTCGGTATCGTCGAAGCCGAGGAGCCCCCGTGGGTCACCCTGGAGACCTACGGCCATCACGGCTTCCTCGCCCGGCACGCCGAGCATGGCGCAGTGGTGGGCGGCACGGCGTGGGACTTCGCGAACCGGCGCCGCTTCGATGCCGGCGAGCTGGACCTGCTGGTGATCGACGAGGCCGGCCAGTTTGCCCTGGCGAACACGTTCGCTGTGGCTACCGCCGCCCGCAGACTCCTCCTGCTCGGCGACCCGCAACAGCTCCCCCAGGTGAGTCAGGGCAGCCATGCGGCCCCGGTCGACGAGTCAGCCCTCGGCCGCCTTGCCCACGGGCATGCCACGCTGCCGTCGACGCATGGGTACCTACTGGAGCAGACCCGCCGGCTGCATCCGGCGCTGTGCAGCCCGGTCTCCGAGCTGTACTACGACGGGCAGCTGCACAGCCACCCGGTAGCCGCCGAGCGGCACCTCGATGGCCTCGACGCCGGGCTGCATGTAGTCACTCTGGACCACACCCACCGCACCGTGGACTCCCCGGAGGAGTCTGCCGAAGCGATCACCCAGCTCGAGTCCTTGCTGGACCGCAGCTGGACCAACGGCCAGACCCGCCCGCTCGCCCCCGCTGACGTCCTGGTGGTGGCCGCCTACAACGCGCAGGTGCAGCGCCTGCGGCACGATCTGGCCGCGGCCGGGCTGCCCGAGGTCCGAGTCGGCACTGTGGACAAGTTCCAGGGGCAACAGGCCGCTGTGGTGCTGATCTCGCTGGCCACGTCCTCAGCAGAGTCCACGCCCCGTGGGCTGGAGTTCCTGCTCTCGCCGAACCGGTTGAACGTCGCGATCTCCCGAGGTCAGTGGGCTGCGATCCTGGTCCGCTCCCGGGCCCTGACCCGGTACCTGCCCTGGGAGGCTGGCGAGCTGCGCGAGCTCGGCGGCTTCATCGAGCTCTGCCGCCGCGCGCAACCCCGCCGGCCGCGCCATCACTGACCGCGCCACTCGTCCCGCACCCAGCCCCACTCCAGCCCACCCACCCGCCTTGCCGCCCGGCCGCGCGCTCCCTCGCCCGCCCTCGCCCGCTGAATCGATCCAGTCGTTACCCAGCGCACTGAGTAGCGCTCCCGGGTAACGACTCACCGCAGCAGGTATCGATCCCCCTATCGGAGGTAGCTTCCGGGATCGGAACCAAGGTAGAACCTGCCTCCGACCCCGCAGATTGCCTCCGATGACCCGGGGCCCGGGGCCGGGGGCCGGGAGGAGCGGGCAGCGGGCCGGGGCGCAGAGGGGCAGGGCGAGGAGTGCCCCGGGTGCCGGGGCGCAGGGAGATGTGGATCGGGAGCCAGCCGTCTGGTCAGCGCTCCGCGCGCACCTGCCGGGCCGCTGCCACCAGGTTCGTCAGCGCCGCCGTCGTCTCGGAATATCCGCGGGTCTTCAGCCCGCAGTCGGGGTTCGCCCACAGTTGCCCCCGCTGCAGCCCGCCGTCGGCCAGCCGCAACTGTCCCGCGACCTCCTCCACCGACGGCACCCGCGGGGAATGGATGTCCCACACCCCCGGGCCCAGACCGCGGCCGAACCGCGCAGCGGCCAGCTCCGGCACTACCTCCATCGCCGAACGCGCCGCCTCGATCGAGGTGACGTCCGCGTCCAGCCCATCGATGGCGTCGATCACCTCACCGAACTCCGAATAGCAGAGGTGGGTGTGCACCTGCGTGCCCGCTGCGGCGCCGCCGGTGGCCAGCCGGAACGCGGCCACCGACCAGTCCACATAGGCGCGCTGGTCCTCCCGGCGCAGCGGCAGCAGTTCCCGAAGCGCGGGCTCGTCCACCTGCACGATCCGGATCCCCGCAGCCTCCAGGTCGGCGACTTCGTCCCGCAACGCCAGCGCCACCTGGCTGGCCACCTCCGCCAGCGGGAGATCATCGCGCACGAACGACCAGGCCAGAATCGTCACCGGCCCGGTGAGCATGCCTTTGACCGGCTTCTCGGTCAGCGAGGCGGCATAGCCGGACCAGGCCGGGGTGATCGGCGCGGGCCGGCTCACGTCCCCCCAGAGCAACGACGGTCGGGTGCACCGCGACCCGTAGGACTGCACCCAGCCGTGCTGAGTGACGTCGAAGCCGTCCAGATGCTCGGCGAAGTACTGCACCATGTCGTTGCGCTCCGGTTCGCCGTGCACCAGCACGTCCAGGCCGAGCTCTTCCTGCAGCCGGATCACCGCGGCGATCTCGGCGCGGATCACCTGCTCATACCCGGCGGCGTCGAGCTGACCGGTACGCAGCCGGGCGCGCGCCTGGCGCAGCTGGGTGGTCTGCGGGAAGCTGCCGATCGTGGTGGTCGGCAGCACCGGCAGGCCCAGGGTGCGCTGCGCCTCGACCCGGTCGGCGTAGTCGGCGCGGTGGATGTCTGCGGCGGTCACCGCGGCGACCCGATCGCGCACCTGGGCGCGACGAACGCCGTCGGCCTGGGCCCGGGCGGCCAGAGCGGAACGCGCGGCCGCGAACTCACCGGTGACGTCCTCGCCCGCCTGCGCGCGGGCGAGGGTGAGTACCTCAGTCACCTTCTCGTCGGCGAACGCCAGCCAGCTCCGCAGCTGCTCGCTGAGCGCGCTCTCCACTGCAGTGGTGTGCGGCACGTGCAGCAGCGAGGTGGAGGTGCCCACACTCACCTGCCCGACCCGTGCGGCGACCACACCCACCGTCGCGGCCGCACGATCCAGATCGGTGCGCCAGACGTTGTGCCCGTCCACCACTCCGGCCAGGACACCCGCTCCGTGCTCGGCGGCGATCTCCAGCCCGTCCGGAACGCTACCGCGGACCAGGTCGATGCCGATCGCCTCCACCCCGGTCCTGGCGAGTACGCCGAACCGCTCCCGCAGCTCGCCGTAGGGCGCGGCGACCAGCAGCGACGGCCGCGCGGCCGAACCGGCGAGCACGCGGTAGGCACGCTCGGCCGCGGCGGTGACCTGCTCCGCGGGCACCTCCCAGGTATCGGCGACCAGGGCCGGTTCATCCAGCTGCACCCAGGTGGCACCGGCGCCGGCCAGCTCGGCGAGCCAGTCGATGTAGACGGCAAGCAGATCGTCCAGCCGCTCCAGCGGTGCCGGGTCTCCGGGGTTCTCCGGTTTGGCCAGCAGCAGGAAGGTCACCGGCCCCACCAGCACCGGGCGGGTGAGCACCCCGTCGGCCAGTGCTTCGCCGAACTCGGTGACGGCCTGGCTACCGGGTATGTGCCGGAGCCCGGTGGTCGGGGAGATCTCCGGCACCAGGTAGTGGTAGTTGGAGTCGAACCACTTGGTCAGCTCCAACGGCGGAGTCTCGGCATCGCCGCGAGCGAGGCGGAACTCCTCGTCCAGGCCGAGGGGGGTACCGGTGGGCTCGATGCCGAACCGCGCGGGAACTGCACCCACCTGGAGCGCCGTGGTGAGCACCTGGTCGTAGTGGGCGAAGTCGGAGGGGATCGCGGCAGTGGCCGGGTCCAGGCCGAGTTCGGTGAGGCGGGTACGGGTACCGCGGCGGACGGCGGCGGACGCCGTGCGTAGCTCCTCGGCGCTGCTGCGGCCGGCCCAGTAGGCCTCCAGGGCGCGCTTGAGCTCACGGTTCGGGCCGATCCGGGGGTAGCCGAGGATGGTGGCGGTGGGCAGGGGCTGACTCATCAGGGGTCTCCAAAGACGGCCGCGCCTAGGGTGCGGCGAGGGGGTGGGGGGTGCGCCGGGCGGCGTGCTCAGCGGGGAGCGACCGGCATTCGCCGCAGGTCGGACTGATAGAGAAGATCGAGCACGGCGCGGGCAGAGTTGAAGGTGTACAGGTGTACACCGGGAGCGCCGGCCTCGAGCACGGCGTGCAGAAGGTCCACACTGGCGCGCAGCCCGCGGCGGTAGGCCTCCTCGGCGTCCGGTGCGTTGTCGAGGAGTTGCAGCAGGTGCTCGGGCACCGGTACGTCGGTGAGCTGGACCATCCGGCGCAGCCGGTTCGGATCGGTGAGTGGGATGATGCCGGGCACGATCGGGATGTGTACGCCGGCGGCGCGGGCAGCGCGGACCAGCTCGGCATAGTGGCGGGCGTCGTAGAACAGCTGGCTGATCGCGAAGTCCGCGCCGGCGGACTGCTTCTCGATCAGTGCGGCGACGTCATCGGCGTGCACCACGGGGGCACCGGTGGAGTCGTAGGTTCCGCCCGGATAGGTCGCCACGGAGACGCTGACCTGCTGGTCGGGATGCTGCTCGGCGGCGAGCCGGCGGAGCAGGCGGACCAGCTGTGCGGAGCGGGTCAGCCCTTCCGGGTGCGGGTGCCAGTCCTGCTCACCGGCCGGCGGGTCGCCGCGCAGAGCGAGGAAGTCCCGGACGCCCCGGTCAAGCAGTGAGGAGACGTACTCGCCGAGGTCCTCGGCGCTGGCGCCGACGCAGGTCAGATGCGCCAACGGCGTGACATCGGTGCTGGCGAGGATCTCCTCGATCAGCTCGCGGGAGGTGGTGCGGGTCGAGCCCGAGGCGCCGTAGGTGACCGAGAAGAAGTCCGGGTCGGCCTCGGCAAGCGCGGCGACGGTACGGCGCACGTTCTCCTGTCCGCGCGGGGTGCGCGGCGGGTAGAGCTCGAACGAGACGCTCGGACCACGGCCGGGCATGGACAGTAGCGGGGCGGTACTCATCGGTGCCCCCACCGGGAAAGATATGCCTTCATGAATCGACTCCATCGATCCTGGCTGTAGCACCCTTCCCCGCGGGAGGCTTCCGTTGGGGGGTTGCTGCGGCGTCGTCGAGCCAGGACTCTCAGCCGCTCTGGATGGTGTGCCTCGATCGTACCCGCCTTCACTTGCTGGGAGAAGGCGTTTCGGATCGTGAGATTTTCGACGGCGTTCGTCACCTCGCGTGTGCCGTCCCCCGGGAATGTCACACCTGGAGGGCACACTCGGGTGCAGAAGGAAGAGAAGGGAGCACACCATGGTGGGAGCACACCAGCAGCACCGGACGATGCTGAGCGAGGCGGAGGCCCGCCGGGCGCGGCTCGAGCGGGACACCGTGCTGGCCGCAGTGGCTGACGGTGAGGACGCACTGCGAATGCGAGCGGCCGGCGAAGGTCTGGATGCAGCGGAGATGGCGCTGCTCGAGGACCTGGACGCGCTGGACGCCCAGTTGCACCAGGAGCGCCGCAGCGCCTGATCCGGTGCTCGGCCGCTAGATCCCTGGTCAGCACTCTGGCGCCGGGGGTGGCCCGCTGTGGCGCCGCGGTTGGCCCAGGGGTGCGGGCGGGATTTGGCCCGCGGGTGCGGGCAGGAGTTGACCCGCGGGTGGCGACGGGACTTGGCCCGCGGTGGCGGCGGGCGCCCGCCTGCAGGGCCGGCACTGCGTGGGCATACTGAGACTGCGCCCGTGCCCCGACCTGAGGAGTCCCGATGCTCAGCGGTGAACCCGACTGGACCGCACCGGCCGAGGAACTGCTGGTCGCGCGGCAGGGCGCGCTGGGCCGGATCCGGTTGAACCGGCCGCGGCCGATCAACGCGCTCACACTGGCCATGATCGAGGCGATCACGAGCCAGCTGCAGGACTTCGCCGACGACGAGACGATCACCGCCGTGGCCCTGGACGGCGCCGGGGACCGCGGGCTGTGCTCCGGCGCGGACGTGCGAGAGATCCGGGAGTGGGTGGTCACCGGCTCCGCCGATCCCGTGCGGTTCTGGCAGGCGGAGTATGCGCTGAACGCGACGATCGCCGACTACCCGAAACCGTATGTGGCGTTCATGGACCAGGTCGTGATGGGCGGCGGGATCGGGCTGTCCGCGCACGGGTCCCTGCGGCTGGTCACCGAGCGGACCACGGCGGCGATGCCGGAGACCGGCATCGGGTTCTTCCCGGACGTCGGGGCGCTGTACTACCTGTCCCGCGGGCCGGGCGCGGTGGGTACGCACCTGGCCCTGACCGGGGCCAGCATGTCCGGAGCGGACGCGATCGCCGTCGGGTTGGCCGATGCACTCATCGCGCCCGCGGCGTGGCCGACGATCTGTGCCCGGCTGGCGGCTGGGGAGGAGCTGGACGCCTCGGTCGGCGATCGGACACCGGTGAGCGGGCTGATCGCCCAGCGGGCCTGGATCGACACCTGCTACACCGGCAACGACGCTGCGGCGATCGAGGCCGCGCTCAGCACACACCCGGCCGCCGAGGCTCGGGCCGCCTCCGGGCTGCTCCGCTCACGGTCGCCACTCTCGGTGACTGTGGCGCTCGCGGCGCTGCGGCGGGCCACCGGGATGAGCTCCGTTGCTCAGGTACTCGACCAAGACCTGCGGCTCGGTACGGCGTTCCTGCCCGGCTCGGACTTCGTCGAAGGGGTCCGGGCCCTGCTGGTGGACAAGGACAACGCCCCACAGTGGCAACACGCCTCACTCGCGGCGGTGGACCCGGCCCACGTGGCGCGACTGTTCGGTTCACTGCCTCAACCCTGACCACCTGCGGGCCTCGTGTGTGACTCCACTGTGGTCCGGACCCCAGCCAGGCCACACACGAGCACGAGCCACGGCGGTGCGGCGCGGCACAATGGGGTGATGGCCAAGCTCTACGACACCCTCGAGCCGCAGTTGGTCCGGTTCATCGAACGCCAGCAGATGTTCTTCGTTGCCTCCGCGGCACCCGACGGTCGGGTGAACGTCTCCCCGAAAGGCCTGGACTCGTTCCGGGTGCTCGGCCCGAACCGGGTGGCCTGGCTGAACGGCACCGGCTCCGGCAACGAGACCGCCGCGCACATCGCGCTGGACCCCGCGGATCACGCTGATGTTCTGTGCCTTCGAGGGCAAGCCGTGGATCCTGCGGCTGTACGGCCAGGCCCGCGCGGTGCAGCCCGACGATACGGACTGGGACGAGTGCAGCGGCCTGTTTCCCCCGCTCCTCGGCGCCCGGCAGGTCTTCGACGTCACGGTCACCGAGTGCCAGACCTCCTGTGGTTTCGGCGTGCCGTTGTACGACTTCGTCGGCCAGCGCGACCTGATGCACTCCTGGGCGGATCGGCGAGGTCCGGACGGGCTGACGCAGTACCAGAGGCAGAAGAACGCCCGGTCGATCGACGGCTTCGACGCCCACCTGCCAGCGAGCGTGGTGGAGCCCTGAAGCGGCTAGGGCCCGCACCTCCCGGTCTCGGCCGGTCAGCAGCACCCAGGCCCCCGGGCTACCCTGACGGGATGGTCGAGACCGCCGACGAGACCCTGGAGCCGCAACCGGGCGGGAGCTCGATCGCCGTGACCCTTTCTACGGTCAGCGTCTATCCCCGCAAAGCTCCGTTCGCCTTCGAGATCGCTGCCGAACTGGGATACGACGGTATCGAAGTGATGGTTCTCGCCGACCCCACCAGCCAGGATCGCAAGACCCTGTCCAAGCTGAGTGCACGCTATGGAATGCCGATCCGGAGCATCCACGCACCCACGCTGCTGCTCTCCCGGAAGGTGCTGGGCGCCTCACCGGGCGGGAAGCTGGACCAGACGGTAGCCCTGGCCGAGGATCTGGGCGCCCCGACTGTGGTGGTGCATCCGCCGTTCCGCTGGCAGTACCGGTACGCCCGGGGCTTCGCCGAGCACGTACGGGAGCTGAACGAGGGGAGCGACGTGACGATCGCCGTCGAGAACATGTACCCCTGGCGGGGGCGCAAACGGGAGATGAAGGCC
Source organism: Ruania zhangjianzhongii (assembly GCF_008000995.1). Taxonomy (NCBI): domain Bacteria; kingdom Bacillati; phylum Actinomycetota; class Actinomycetes; order Micrococcales; family Ruaniaceae; genus Ruania; species Ruania zhangjianzhongii. The sequence goes on along the minus strand of NZ_CP042828.1, from coordinate 247,016 downwards.
TACCTGCCCGGCTGGGACCCCACGGAGCACGACTACGACAAAGTCACCCTCGACCTCTCCCACGCAGCGGTGGCGCGGCAGAACAGCCGGGAGCTGCTGGACGTGTTCGCCGACCGCCTGGCCCATCTGCACCTTGCCGACGGGACGGCGTCGATGATGGATGAGCACCTGGTGCCCGGCCGAGGAACCCAGCCGTGCGCCGAGGTGCTCACCGAGCTGAGCCGCCGCAACTTCCTTGGCGACGTGGTGGTGGAGATCAGCACCCGGCGCGCGTATTCGGCGGCGGAACGTGTGGCGGACCTGGCCGCCTCGCTCACCTTCGCGCGCACCTACCTGGACCCCGAGCACCACGTGGAGTACGTACCCCCCGAGGGTCCGCACCACCGGCATATGGATGCCTGGGAGTGACCGCGAGACCCGCTGCGGACCGCCGGATCCGCCTCGGCCGCCGGATCAGGGCCTGAGCGCCTCTTCCTGCACCTCCGGGCCGGCCACCAGCGCGTCGACGCGCGACACCCTCTCCGTCGACCAGCCACGGCGCACCGCCAGCAGCAGCATCGCGGAGATCGTGATCACGCCAAACATCACCCCGGCCATCGCCGTGGCAGTACCGCCGAGGATGCCGCTGATCGGTGTGATCAGCGCGCCGAGCACGAAGCCCATCGCCCCGTTCAGCGCAGCGGCGGAGCCGGCCCGGTGGCCGTTGCTCTCCAGCACGATCGCCGGGACCGAGGGCAGCACGAATCCCACCGTGCTCAGCGTCGGTACGAGCACCAGCACCAGCGGCCAGAAGCCCTGCCCGTCACCGGAGACGGTCAGGGTCAGCACGAACAGCCCGAGCGCGAGCACCCAGCCGGCCGCGATCACCACGGTGACGATCCGCTCCGGGCGCAGCCGGCCGACCAGGGCGCCGTTGACCTGGGAGCCGGCGGTGACCGCCAGCGCCCCTGCGCCGAAGATGTAGCCGAATTCGCTGGCGGTGAGCCCGAAGCCCTCCTGGAACACGAAGGTGGAGGAGGCCACGTAGGTGAACATCGCCCCCATGTAGAACGCGCCCATCAGCACCGCACCGATGAAGGACCAGTCGGTGATCAGGGACCGATAGGAGGCCAGGGCGGCCCGCACTCCCCCGCGGCGCCGGCGCTCCGGCGGGAGGGACTCCTTCAGAAACACCGAGGCGAGCACCAACAGCAGCACGCCGAACCCGGCGAGCACCGCGAACATGGTCCGCCAGTCGCCGAAGCGGAGGATCTGCGCACCGATCGTCGGCGCCAGGATCGGCGCCACACCCACCACGAGCATCAGCCGGGAGATCACCTTGCCGATACCGATACCGCCGAACCGGTCCCGGACCACCGCCAGGGACAGCACCATGCCGGCAGCACCGGACAGGCCCTGCAGCACCCGCAGCGCGGTGAGCGTCTCCACCTGACCGACCCCGATGATGGCCAGCGAGACGAGAACGTACACCGTCAGCGCGATCAGCAGCGGGCGCCGCCGCCCGAAGGAGTCCGACACCGAGCCGATGATCAGCTGCCCGAGGGCAAGGCCGGCCAACGTGGCGGTCATCGTCAGCTGCACCTTGGCCGGGGTGGTGGCCAGGTCGGTGACGATCTCCGGGAAGGCAGCGAGGTAGAGGTCGATCGTGAGCGGGCCGATCGCGGTGAGTGCGGCCAGCATGAGCACGACGCCGATCCCGATTCGCTCCACGGCAGGGGCGTGGTGGGTCATGGCGTAGCCAACACCGCTGCTGCGGATCTTGTTCCCCGCGGCCGCGATCCCCGGCGCGATCCGCCTCCCGGGCCGGGCACCGTCCCGGCCGGGCACCGTCCCGGCCCGGCAGTGTCCCGGCCCGGCGGTGTCCCGGCCCGGCAGTGTCCCGGCGCCCTGCTGAGCGGCTGCACCCGCGATACCGTGCGGGGCGGAGGTCGAGTGCAGTGGACGGGATCGGCTGGTTCGTCGCCGAGGACTACGACGTTGCTCGGTTCGTGCTCCAGCGGGGGATCGCGCTGGTCTACCTGGTGGCGTTCGTCGCCGCGCTGCGGCAGTTCCCGGTCCTGCTCGGGGAACGCGGGCTGATCCCGGCCCGCCCGCACGCGGGGAGGTTGCCGTGGCGCGCCCTGCCGACCTTGTTCCACCGCCACTACTCCGACCGGATGCTGCGGGTGGTGGCCGGGGTCGGGATCGTGCTCGCCGCAGCTGTCGTGGCCGGGTTGCCGCAGCGCGGGCCCTGGTGGGTACCGCTCCTCGTGTTCGGCGCGATGTACCTGCTCTATCTCTCCATCGTGAACATCGGCGGCCTCCTCTACGGGTTCGGCTGGGAGTCGCTGCTGCTGGAGGCCGGGTTCCTGGCGGCGTTCCTCGGCTCAGATGCGACCGGCACGCCGATCGTGACGTTGCTGGCGATCAAGTGGCTGGTGTTCCGGGTGGAGTTCGGTGCCGGGATGATCAAGATCCGCGGCGATGAGGCGTGGCGGGACCTGACCGCGTTGTACTACCACCACGAGACGCAGCCGATGCCCGGCCCGCTGAGCTGGTTCTTCCACCACCTGCCGCGGCCGTTGCACAAGGTTGAGGTGGCGGCCAACCACGTGGTGCAGCTCGGGGTGCCGTGGTTGCTGTTCTTCCCCCAGCCGATCGCTACCTGGGCCGCCGCGGCGGTGATCGTGACCCAGCTGTGGCTGGTGGCGTCCGGGAACTTCGCCTGGTTGAACTGGCTGACCATGCTGCTGGCGTTCGCTGCCGTCAGCGACGGTGTACTCACCGGGGAACAGGCGGTGCGGGCGAGCGGCCCGGTCGGGCTGATCGTGGCGGTGTGCGCGATGGGCCTCCTGGTGCTGTGGCTGAGCTGGCGGCCGGCGCGGAACCTCGTCAGCCGCCGTCAGCTGATGAACGCCTCGTTCAACGGCTGGCACCTGGTAGGCGCCTACGGCGCGTTCGGCTCGATCACCCGGCGGCGGCAGGAGATCGTGGTGGAGGGCACCGCCGATCCAGATCCAACCGAGGCCGACTGGCGCGAGTACGGCTTCGCCGGCAAGCCCGGTGACGTGCGCCGGTGGCCGCGACAGTGGGCGCCCTACCATCTGCGCCTGGACTGGGGCATGTGGTTCCTGGCGTTGGGCTCGCGGGCCCAGCTGAGCTGGTTCGAACCGTTCCTGTTCCGGCTGCTGGAAGCGGATCCGGCTACGTTGCGGCTGCTCGCTCGCGATCCGTTCGACGGCGATCGGCCGGCCTGGGTGCGCGCCCGCATCTTCGACTATCGGTACAGCACCGGCCACGAGCTACGTACCGAGAAGGTGTGGTGGGTGCGCACCCCGGCCGGGATGTTGGTGGACCCGGTGCGGCTCTGACTGGCATGGTGCCCACCTGCGCCCGCTGACCTGCCCGCACGTCCAGCCACTCGCGGTACCGTGAGGCCAGCCGTGTCCCTGCCCTGAAAGCCGATCCGTGACCGACCAGATGTCCGACACCTCGCCGTACCAGGTGCTCGGGGTCACTCCTGAGGTGAGCCCTGAGGCGCTGCGGCGTGCCTACCGTCGCGCGCTTGCGCCGCAGCCATCCGGACACCGGCGGCGATGCCGACGCGTTCCTCGCCGTGCAGCAGGCGTGGCAGCTGGTCGGCACCCCCGCTGCGCGGCGCGCCTACGATGCCGCGCACGCAAGGGAACGTGCTGCCTACGACGGCGGAGCGCGGCGCGGCAGGTCCGGTTCCGGGACAGGCGGAGCCGGCTCGGGCAGTAGCGCGCCGTTCGACTACTCGCCCGGGAGAGTGTGGACCTCGGGCACGACGGCGGGTGGCACCCGGGCACCCTCACGCGCCCGGTCCTCCGGTCACCCGGGCGGGTGGTCACGGGAGCGGTACCTGACCCTGCTGCGCGAGTGGGTGGGCCGTGGGGTGGCGATCGAGGACCCCTACGAGGCGCGACTGGTGACCAGCGCGCCGCCGGAGATCCGGCACGCGCTGGCTGATGCGCAGGCGGAGGAGGCGACCGCCCGGCTGCTCGCCGAGCTGGGGTCAGCCTTCACCCTCTGGCACGACGTGGCCACCGGCCGCGGCAACGAGACCTGGGCGCGGGATGCCTCGGCCGCACCGACGAACCCGGCGAAGATCGACCACGTGGTGCTCGGCCCCACCGGCCTGTTCATCGTGCAGTCCGAGGACTGGGGTGCGCCGGTGACCGTGCAGGGGAAGAAGCTGGTCAGCACCGGGTTGGCCAAGGGCACCCGCCCGATGAAGGAGCTCGCCGAGCGCGCCCGGGTGGCCAGGCGCTGGCGGGTGCGGCCGTCAGCGTTGGTGATCGTGCTCGACGATGACGCGCTGAGCATGGACCTGGCCGCCCTGGGCACGAAGCGGGGTGTTCCCCGGTTCGTGGTGCGCCGGGGAGCGCTGGCCGACCGGCTCGCCCATGGACTGCCGGGGGTGCCGTTCCTGAGCGCCGAGGACCTGTTCGCGGCCCGCACCACGCTGCAGCGAGCGGTCCGGTTCGTCTGATCGACGCACACCTGCTCGGTTCCGTCCTCCTCACCGGCGGCGCAGAGCTGTGGACGCGTGCAGAACGCCTCGTCTCCGCCGGTGCGGCGGCCGGAGTCACCTGCCTCTGAGCCAGAGATTAGCCGAGGCTCTCCGCGCGCTTCAGCTCGTCCCCGTCACCATCGACTCCGGCCTCATCCTCAGGATCAAAGTCCTCGGCCGTCACATCTTTGATTCCGTTGTAGACGTCATGGTCAACCTCGTCGCTGGCACCGGCGACGAGCATCGCGACCATCGTGTCGCCGTTGACATTGAGGAAGGTCCGGAAGATGCCGGCGAACCAGTCCACGGCGATGAGCACACCGACCGCCTCGAACGGCAGGTCGAGCGTCGTTGCCAAGAACATGGCGATCACCGGGAACCCGCCGGGCACGGTGATGGTGCCCATGTTCAGCAGCACCGCCAGGCCCATACCCATCGCGATCTGCCCGGGTGTAAGCGTGATCCCGCCGGCCTGTGCGAGGAACATCACGGCGATCATGTAGTTGAGAACGGCGCCGTAGGAGCCCATCGTCAGACCGACCGACAATGTGAAGTTCGCAACCCGTTGGCTGACCCCAGCCTTCTCCACCGTGTTCTTCAGCACCGTCGGGAACGTCACTGCCGAGCTCGTGGTCGTCACCGCGATCACCGTCTGCTCGAGCAAGCACCGAGGCAGCTTCAGCGGGTTGAGCCGCGTGCGGGCGGAGACCACCACGACGAACAGCAGGAACAGGATGATCACGCCGGCAAGCGTGGCGCCGAGGTACTTCAGTGCCGTGGTGACCACGGCCAGTCCGACGTCTCCGGTGAGCGCTGCGAGCAGGGCGAACACACCGACCGGCGCCACTCGCATCACGATCCGGATCATGATCAGGACCACCTGTTGCACCTGATCGACGAAGGTGAGCACCTCCCGCTTCCCGGTACTGCGGATGTAGTTGTTCAGGGCCACGCCGAAGATCAGCGAGAAGACGATGATCGGAACCATCGTGGCGGATGCCATCGCCTCGAACACGTTCGTGGAGACGAAGCCGACCACAGTGTCCTGCCAGCCGCTGGCCTCTCCTGCGGACTCCTGCAGGCTGGGATCGAGCGGTTCGGTCACGGTCAGGCCGGCACCTGGCTGGATGAGGGTGCCGAGGAGATAGGCCAGAACCGCCGCGACCAGGGAGAACCCGATCATCCACTTGAAGGTCCGGAAGGCGATCTTGCCCACCCCTGAACCCGTCATCGAACCCGTGGCGACGATGACCGAGGACATCACCAACGGCACGATCGCCATCTGGATCAGCCGGATGAAGATGTCACCGATGAACTTCAGGTTGGCTGCCCACTCGCCGACGATGAGCCCGAACAGGACGCCGGCCACTGCGGCAATCGTGATCTGGCCGGCCATACTCTTGATGAATCTCATCGGTTCCTCGACATTCTCATCGTTGAGCCTTCGGACCCGATTCCATCTTGCGGAATCAGAGTTCCTTATTTCGAAGTTTGGCGAACACTACTCTCGACGTTCGATGCCGTCAAGGATGGAAGCACGGCAACGACAAGCCGAACATCCGCAACGTGCTCCGGCATCGATTCGGCCAGTGTCGGCGCCCTCACACACCCTGCCCCGTAGGAAGTTCCGGCTGGAGGCGTGAGGGACGTCGAGACGATCGAGGAGCTGCGGGAGCGACATCCCGCCTGGCGGTTCTGGCCGATTCGCCGATCCGCTACTGGGGTGACCTGGACACCCACGGGTTCGCAATCCTGGACCGGCTACGCGCCCGCCTTCCCCGCGCCGACTCGGTGCTGATGGACCGGGATACTCTGCTGGCACACCGGGACCGGTGGGGACGCGAGCCGAAGCCGACCCATGCGGCTCTGACGCGCCTGCGCGAGGACGAAGCGGCACTGTACGCCGATCTGGTCAGCGACCGCTTCGATGCACAGGTGCGCCTGGAACAGGAACGCATCGACTGGGACTGGGCGATCGAGCGGCTGGAGGACTGAAGAGCTACAATGTAGATCATGGCGAAGGTAGGAGTTCGGGCACTCAAGCAGAACGCATCGGCCGTGGTGCGCGGCGTGGTCGCAGGCGAACGCGTGGTCATCACCGATCGGGGGCGTGCGGTGGCTCAACTGACCGCACTGCCGACGTCTCCGTTACAGACTCTTCGGGACGCTGGCCTCGCCCGGCCCCCTCGCGGGCGAATCGAGGATCTGCCGGCACCGGCACCGGGCCCGCAGATCTCCGAGACTCTTGCCCAGATGCGCGACGAAGAGCCCTACTGACCGGTGGCGCACTATGTGGATACTTCGGCGCTGGTGAAACTCGTCGTCGCTGAGGCCGAGACTCCTGCGCTTCGCGCGTGGCTGGGCGAGCAGTCTCGCGATCCGGTGACCTCCGACCTCACCCGCACGGAGTTGGTGCACGCCGTACGACGAGTTGCACCCGACCGGGTGGTAGCCGCCCGGGACGTCCTCGATGCACTCACCATCCTCAGTCTGTCGGCACACACCTTCGACTCCGCCGCCACGCTCGCGCCATCGGCTCTGCGCAGCCTGGACGCCGTCCACCTGGCCAGCGCCCTCACCCTCGGCGACGATCTCGACGCCATCGTCAGCTACGACGACCGCCTCAGCACGGCTGCGACGGCACTCGGAGTGCGCGCACTGGCGCCGGGTGCGCAGTCGTGAACCCACTCCGGTGCCCGGCCAGGGGCCACGGCCCACCGCCAGATCGCCTGCATCGCTGAGGGTTCTCCAGTGGGACCGGATCTCGGCCGTTGAGTCGCTGGTATCCGTCCGGGGTGGCGCCCTCAGAGCGCGACGCCGACGGCGGACAGCAACTCCCGCATGGCCGCGCCGAAGTCCCGTTGCTGGCCCAGCTCGTTGCGGGCGAAGGAATTGAGTCCACCGTGATAGGAACCATCGTTTGACCCGACGGTGCCGATGTAGAGCGCCCGGCCGGCCATCAGCGACCGTGACCCCGGGTCGGCCTCGGTCGCCTGCCGCGAGGCCTGCAACTCCTGGACCTGCTCTGGGCTGAAGGGGGCTCCCTTCGCACTGCCGACCCCGGCGACGATGTGCTTGGTCCCGTGCACCTCAAAGGTCACGTGCCCGACCGTCGTGTTGGCCTTCGCCTGGATCTCCTGAGCCGGTGCGTCAAAGAAGACTCCACCGGTCCCGGTCAGCCACACCCTGCCCGGCAGAACGCCGAGGATGGCGGGTTCGGACTTCGACGTCATGATCTTCGCGAAGCGGTAGACGCCCATGAGGATCGGCGGGGTCGGTGCGGCACTCATGAGGCGACCGTAGCAACCGCCGAGTCACCGGCCAGCGCGTTGCTCGATCGTCTGAGCACCGAAACCACATCTGAGTCCCGAAACTCCGGCACTCAGATGTTCACGGGGTCCTCAGACGATCGTCTGGCGACCTGTGGGGCCGGGGCGGGTAATCGGCTGGCCAAGGCGCCGGCGGCATCGGCGACAATGGGACGCAGTGAGTGAGCAGAACCCGCGCAGCAGGACCCGGACCCCCGGGCGCCCTGGCGACCGCTCCCGCGGACAGGGCTCCCCCGGCCAGAACTCCCGCGGACAGGGCTCCCCCGGCCAGGAGGCTCCACGACGCGGCGACCGGCGCCAGCCCGGCCAAGATCAGAGCACCCCAGGCCGCGGCAAGGACCGAAGCCGTGGCGACTCCCGCCGTCGGCATGCCCGCCGGCACCCGAAACCCGCCTTCCGCCCGCTCACCCCCGAGCAGCTCGACGCTCGCAGACAAGCAGTCCCACCGATCTCCTACCCGGCGCAGCTACCGGTCTCCGCCCGGGCCGAGGACATCGCCGCCGCGATCGCGAAGCACCAGGTGGTGATCGTGGCCGGCGCGACCGGGTCGGGCAAAACCACCCAGATCCCGAAGATCTGCCTGGAGCTGGGCCGCGGTGTCACCGGCACCATCGGTCACACCCAGCCCCGCCGGATCGCCGCACGCACTGTGGCCGAACGGCTCTGCGAGGAGCTGGACGTCGAGCTCGGCGGCGCCGTCGGCTATCAGGTCCGGTTCACCGACCACGTCTCGCCCACCACGCTGGTGAAGGTGATGACCGACGGCATCTTGCTCGCGGAGATCCAGCGCGACCCGCTGCTGCGCCGCTACGACACGATCATCGTGGACGAGGCGCACGAACGATCGCTGAACATCGACTTCCTCATGGGCTACCTGCACCAGCTCCTCCCGCAACGCCCGGACCTGAAGGTCATCGTCACCTCCGCCACGATCGACTCGGAACGGTTCGCCGCCTACTTCGGCACTGCCGGCAAGCCCGCTCCGGTGATCGAGGTGTCCGGGCGCACCTATCCGGTCGAGGTGCGCTACCGCCCGCTGGTGCCGGATACCGAGATCGACGACGGCGCAGTCGGGCCGGGTGGTTCGCCCACCTCCCGCAGCACTCCCCCAGGCAAGCCGGGCAAGCCAGGCCGCCGGAGTGAGGACGACGAGACCGACCAGCCCACCGGGATCTGCCAGGCGGCGGACGAGCTGATGGCCGCAGGCCCCGGGGACATCCTGGTGTTCTGCTCCGGTGAGCGAGAGATCCGCGACGCCACCGACGCCCTCGCCAGCCATCTCGGCCAGCGGTATGTGAGTCCCGGTGCGGTGCGCGCCTCCGCACACGCCTCGAACGCCGTCGAGGTGATCCCGCTCTACGCCCGGCTGTCCGCCGCCGAGCAGCATCGGGTGTTCCAGCCGCACACCACCCGCCGAATCGTGATCGCCACGAACGTCGCCGAGACCTCGCTGACTGTGCCGGGCATCCGGTACGTGATCGACACCGGCACGGCACGGATCTCCCGCTACTCCAACCGCACCAAGGTGCAACGACTGCCGATCGAGGCGATCAGCCAGGCGAGCGCGAACCAGCGGGCCGGCCGGTGCGGGCGGGTGGCGGACGGTATCTGCATCCGGCTGTACTCCCAGGCCGACTACGAATCCCGCCCGGAGTACACCGAGCCGGAGATCCTGCGCACCTCACTGGCCTCGGTGATTCTGCAGATGGCCGCGATCGGGCTCGGCGACATCGCCAGGTTCGACTTCCTCGACTCCCCCGACTCCCGCGCCATCAAGGACGGCACCCAGCTGCTCGCCGAGCTCGGCGCCGTGGATGAGACGAACCGGCTGACCAAGACCGGGCGGTCCCTGGCCCAGCTGCCGATCGACCCGCGGATGGGCCGGATGATCGTGGAAGCCGCGCGTCTGGGCTGTCTGCGCGAGGTGATGGTGATCGTGGCCGGGCTGAGCGTGCAGGATGTGCGCGAGCGCCCTGCCGACGCTCAGCAGGCCGCCGACGAGAAGCACCGGCGGTTCGCCGACCCACACTCGGACTTCCTCGCCCTGCTGAACCTGTGGAGCTACCTGGGCGAGAAGCAGCGCGAGCTGTCCGGCTCGGCGTTCCGGCGGATGTGCAAGGCCGAGTACCTGCACTTCCTGCGGATCCGGGAGTGGCAGGACATACACTCCCAGCTGCGGCAGATGACCAAACAGCTCGGCCTGAGCTGGACCCATCGCGGCGATGAGACCGACCCAGATCGGATCCACCAGGCGCTGCTGTCCGGTCTGCTCTCGCACATCGGCTACTGGGACGAGCGCAAGCGGGAGTACACCGGCGCTCGCGGCACCAAGTTCGTCATCTTCCCCGGCTCGCACCTGGCGCGGAAGAAGCCGGTGTGGGTGATGGCGGCCGAACTGGTGGAGACCTCCCGGCTGTTCGCTCGCACCGTGGCACGGATCAAGCCGGAGTGGGCGGAGCCGCTGGCCGAGCATGTGCTCAAGCGCACCTACGCCGAACCGTACTGGTCCACCAAGCAGGGTGCGGCGATGGTGAAGGAGAAGGTGCTGCTCTACGGGGTACCGATCGTCGCCGCCCGGCCGGTGCCGCTGGGCCGGGTGGATCCCGAGCTCGCCCGGGAGATGTTTCTCCGCCAGGCGCTGGTCGAGGGCGAGTGGCGCACCCACCACGCGTTCTTCGTGAAGAACCAGGAGCTGCTCGCCGATGCCGAGTCGCTGCAGGCCCGCGAGCGCCGCCGGGACCTGCTGATCGATGACGAGGGCCTGTTCGACTTCTACGACGAACGGATCCCGGACACGGTCACCTCCGCCCGGCACTTCGACTCCTGGTGGAAGAAGACCCGTGGCGAGCAGCCCGACCTGCTCACCTTCACCGAAGAGCTGCTGCTGCCCCGCGCCGAGGAGCTGGACTCAGGCGCCTTCCCGGACACCTGGCGCCAGGGCGATCTGACGCTGCCGCTGACCTACCAGTTCGAGCCCGGCAGCGAGCAGGACGGGGTGTGCGTGCACATCCCGATCGCCGTGCTCGCGCAGGTGCGCCCGGACGGGTTCGACTGGCTGGTACCCGGACTGATCGACGAGCTGGCCGTGGCCACCATCCGCGCCCTGCCCAAGCGGCTACGCACCCACCTGGTGCCCGCTCCGGACACCGCTGCGCAGATCGTCGCCCGGCTGCCGGAGTGGCCGGAGGTGGCGCCGGCGCCGCCCGGCGCGCCTTCGTTCCTGCAGGCGTTCGCCGACGCCGCCCGGGAGCTGCGGGAGGTGGAGGTCGCCCCCGAGAATGTGGCGGTGGAGAAACTCCCCGCCCACCTGCGGATGCTGTTCCAGGTGCACGACGACCGCGGGCAGGCACTGGGCACCAGTCGCGAGCTGGTGCTGCTGCAGCGTCAGCTCGCCCGGGAGTCGGCCGCCGCCGTACGAGCCGCCGTGCGTGGGGCCGTTCAGGCTGCGACCGAACCGGGCGACGACGGCGCAGCCCGGCCGCGCGATCCGCGCGCCCAGGCGGGGGGTCAGGCAGGCGGGCGCACCGGCGGCGGGCCGGGCGCGTCCGGCGGTGGCGGCGGCGGCGGCGCGGGGGTGACCACGCCGGGTCTGGCCGAGGTCGCGGGCCTGACCGACTGGCCGGAGCTGGCGCAGATCCCCACCACAGTGACCTCCACCGGACCGGGCGGGCTGGAGGTGCGCGGCTATCCGGCGCTGGTGGCCGAGGGGAAGTCCGTGGGCCTGCGCGTGCTCACCGATGCCGCCCGGCAGGCGATCGAGCATCGGCGCGGGGTGGCGCAGCTGCTCGCCGGCCGGCTGAGCCTGGCCACGTCCCGGGTCACCTCCCGATGGAGCGGCGCCCAGTCGCTGACGCTGGCCGCGAGCCCCTACCGGAACACCGACGCACTGGTGACCGGCCTCCAAGCCGCGGCGATCGCCGCACTGACCGCTGACCGTGACCTGGCGCGAGTGCGCAGCCGGGAGGCGTTCGAGGAGCTGGCGACCGCGCTGCGGGACTCCTTCGAGGACGAAGTCCAGCGGCTCGCGGACCTGGCCGCGACGATCCAGACCGCCTCCCGAGAGCTGGAGGCCACCATCAAGCAGGCCACCTCGATGGCGCTGCTGAACGTGCTCACCGACGTGCGCGACCAGCACAGCGAGCTCGTCTACGCCGGCTATCTCACCGACACCCCTCCCGAGCAGCTGGTGCACCTGCCGCGCTACCTGCGGGCCGCCGTCGTGCGCCTGGAGAAGGCGGAGGCCAACCCGCACCGGGATGCCGATCTGGCGTGGAAGATCGGTGAGCTGTCCGACGCCTGGTGGTCAGCGGTGCGCAGTGCGGAGCACGAGCCGATCCGGGCCGCCCGGCTGGCCCCGATCCGCTGGCAGCTGGAGGAGCTGCGGGTGAGCTTCTTCGCCCAGCAGCTCGGTACGCCCGGGCCGGTCTCGGAGAAGCGGATCCGCAAGGCCCTCGCCGACGCCTGAGCAGGCGGGCTGACCGAGCCTGGCGATGAGTCGAGGCCGCGCCACGTATCTACCTCTGTGGGGCCCTCGAGGCTCCTGGCGATATCGGTGCGGCGAGAGGAAACGCGGTGAGTACTTCTGTGCGACCGGCTGTGGCAGTACACCGGTGGTGGGCATTGGCCGTCGTGTCCATGGCGATGTTCATGGGGGTCTTGGACTCCACCAGCGTGTATGCCGCATTACCGGCGATAGCACTGGATCTGGGTTTCGAGCCGGCGGAGATCCAGTGGGTGATCACCGCCTACGGGGTAGCGATCGGCGGGTTGCTGCTCCTGGGTGGGAGATTGGCCGACTATGCGGGCCGGCGGCGGGTGTTCATGGCTGCGGTGGGGGTGTTCGCGGCAGCGTCGCTAGCCTGTGGTCTGGCCCCGTCCAGCGAGGTGTTGATCGCAACGCGGGTCGCTCAAGGTATCGGCGCGGCGGTCATGACGCCGGCCGGGCTATCCATCCTGATGCAGGTCTTCCCCGATGGCCGAGACCGGAACAAGGCGCTGGGGATCTGGGGAGGCCTAGGCGGCACCGGGGCATCGGCCGGGCTGCTGCTCGGCGGCGTCCTCACGGATTGGGCCGGGTGGGCCTGGATCTTCTTCACCAATGTGCCCGTGTGCGTCGTGGTGCTGCTGCTCAGCGTGATGCTGCTGCCCGAAAGCCCCGGGAACAGGGTGCGGCTCGACCTACCGGGTGCGATCACGGCCACCGGGGCACTGGTGCTGCTACTCCTGACCCTGTTTCGTATTGCCGAGCACGGGACGGACCCCCTCGTGCTGGTCTTCGGCGCCGGGGCAGCGGTGTTGGCGACGGCATTCGTCGGCGTCGAACGGCGCAGTCCGGCGCCGCTGGTACCGATGCGAATCTTCGCCTCGCGCACCTTGGTCGGCGGCAACCTGATCGTGGTGATCGCCGGAATCGCGGTCGATGGACTGCTGATCGTCGTGACCTTGTATGCCCAGCAGGTGTTGGGGTTCTCCGCGCTCGAGTTCGGTCTGACGATGGCGATCATGACCGTCACTTCGGTGCTGGGGGTGCTGGCCGGACAGCATCTGGTCACCCGGTCCGGATTCCGGCTCGTGGGCGTCTCCGGCATGATCTTGCTGGTGGTCGGATGCCTGTTGCTGAGTCCGCTGCCGGCCGAGGGCGCGCTGGTCAAGGATCTTCTGGCAGGCCTGGTCATCTTCGGCGTCGGGATGGGTGCGGCGTTCGTCGCCGGGCAGATCGCCGCACTGGCGGACGTGCACGAACGCGATTCCGGGCTGGCAGCAGGGCTCGAGGAAACGGCCTTCGCCGTCGGCAATACCTTGGGCGCGGGACTCGCCTCGGCGATCGCGATCGGGTTCGCCACCCGCGGGGCCATCGACTCGCCGGGCACAGCAGCGCTCAGCGAAGGGCTCGGGCTGGCCCTGCTCGTGCTGGCCGGGCTGGCGCTGTTCGGGGCGCTCGGTGCCGCAATCCTGCTGCGCACACCCCGCAGGTCCGCAGTACGGACGCGGCCACTAGGATGACTGCCCTCAGCGACGACTTCGATCACCGGGCACGGGGCTACCGGCCCGAGCTACTGGCCCACAGCTACCGGATGCTGGGCTCCATCCATGACGCCGAGGACGCCGTACAAGAGACCTACCTGCGTGCCTGGCGCGGTTACGACGGTTTCGAGGATCGCTCCTCGATCCGGACCTGGTTGTATCGGATCGCGACGAACACCTGCCTGCGTGCACTGGAGAACCGCAGCAGGCGAGCCCTGCCCACGGGCCTGGGCGGCCCGGACCAGAACCCTTCCGCCGACCTGCCCGAATGGCCCGACCTTCCCTGGCTGGAGCCGCTCCCGGACACCATGCTCGGCGGGAGCACCGATACCGGCGACCCGCTCGCCACGGTGACCCGGCGCCAGAGCGTGCGGCTGGCATTCATCGCGGCCCTGCAGTACCTTCCCCCGCGCCAGCGCGCAGTGCTGCTGCTGCGTGAGGTCCTGGCGTTCAGCGCCGCCGAGGTCGCCGCGATGCTAGCCATCTCCCCAGCCGCGGTGAACAGCTTGCTGCAACGAGCCCGGGCCCAGCTCGACCACGCGCGGGTCGACGAGGGCCATGTCGAGGAACCGCACGCTCCCGAGCAGCGCGAGCTACTCAGCCGCTACGTCACGGCCATGCACGCCAACGACATCGGGGGCCTCGTCGCAGTCCTGACCGCTGACGCCGTCTGGGAGATGCCGCCCTACCCGGCCTGGTTCCGCGGCGCGGAGATGATTGGGCGGATGGTTGCCGCGCAGAGCCCTGCACAGCACCCTGGCGACCACCTGCTCCTGCCCACTGCCGCCAACGGCCAGCCGGCTTTCGGTCTCTACCTGCCCGACGAGCGCGGTGTACACCGTGCCTTCAACCTCCAGGTGCTCACCCTCACCCCGACCGGGATCTCGCACATCGTGGCCTTCTTCGACCTGCGCCTCTTCGCCCGGTTCGGCCTGCCCGCGAGCGCGACACCGTCATGACCTGATGTGGAAAGTTCTGGCACGCCGGTGTCGGTCTCGGCGAAGAGGATACGCAAGGCCCCTCGCCGACGCCTGAGCGTTCGCGGGTGAGATCACTGGGGGTATGACCCCAGTACTCTCACCCGCCAGCGGCTCGGATCCGGGCGGCCTACTGGGCGAGGCGGTCGACGATCGCGCCATACAGCCTGGGAAACGTGGTGGCCACCGGGACGATCGCACCCCGCACCGGCGAGGACGCCCACTGCACCAGGCCGCTGGTGAGCACTCGGTAGCTGCGGGTGGCCCGGGACCACTCCCGCTCATAGTCCGCCGGATCCTGCTCCAGGGTGGCCACCGCTGCCCGGGCCTGCGCCAGACCTACCCGAATGCCCTCGCCGGTGAGCGCATCCACGTAACCGGAGGCATCCCCGACCAGACGGACCGGGCCGGCCGTCCGCCGTCGGGAACGTTGCCGCAACGGACCGGCACCACGCACCGGGCCGAGCGGCTCGGCGCCGCGCAACCGTTCCGACAGCTCAGCGAAGCCGGCCAGTTCGGCGCGGTAGTCCAGCCCCGGTGGGCCGAGCAGGGCGACCCCGACCTCGTCGGTGCCGACCGGGGTCACGTACGCCTCCACGCCGCTGCCCCAGTGCACCTCGACGAAGTCGGTCCACGCGGGCACCCGGAAGTGCTGCCGCAGCCCGAACCTGCGCTCCGGCCGCGAGGTGCTGGGGGCGCCTTCGAGGCCGAGGGCCCGGCGGGTGGGTGAGTGCAGGCCGTCGCAGGCGAGCAGCCACCGGGCGGTGATCCCCGCCGCCGCGACACCACCGGGCCGGTACTCGATGCTCTCCGCCTTGGCCCGCACCATCCGCACGCCGAGCTGCTCCGCCCGGTCGGCCATCGCCTGCTGGAGCGTGGTCCGGCGCACCCCGCGGCCCGGGCCGCTGCGGAACCGGTGGTCGACCTGGCGCCGGCCGTCGCGATAGCTGATCCCGACGAGCGGGTGTCCCACCGGATCGATGCCCAGCTCGTGCAGGCCGCGCAGCGCCCCCGGCATCAGCCCTTCGCCGCAGGCCTTGTCGATCGGCGCCGGGCGCGGTTCCACCACCACCACCTCCCGACCGGCCCTGCGGGACTCGATCGCCGCCGCCAACCCGATCGGACCGCCGCCGATCACGAGCACCTCGGTGCTGGTCGGCCCGGTGCTGGCCGACCCGGTGCTGGCCGACCCGGTGCCAGTCGACTTCGTGCTCACTGCGGTGTCCGGGCTGGTGCCGGCGCGGCGCGGGCCAGGGCGCGTTCCTCGGCCGGGATGCGGAAGCCGAGCAGCAGGATGGCGTTCAGCACGGTGAAAGCCGCCGCAGTGATCCAGGCGGTGTGCATCAGCGGCAGCGCTACTCCTTCGGCCACCACCGCCACGTAGTTCGGGTGCCGCAACCATCGGTAGGGTCCGCGCGCCACCAGCGGCAGCCCGGGGACCACCACGATCCGGGTGTTCCAGTGCTTGCCGAGGCTGGCGATGCACCACCAGCGCAGCGCCTGGCTGGCCAGCACCACGGCGAGCGCCGCCGCACCGAGGACCGGCAGGAAGGGCCGGCCGGCGAACCAGACCTCGGCCACACAGGCGATCAGCAGCGCGGTGTGCAGGCTCACCATCGCCGGAAAGTGCCCCCGGCCGGATTCCACCCCACCGCGAGCGAACGCCCAGCGCGCGTGCCGTGCGGAGAGCACCAGCTCGGCCAGCCGTTCCAGGGCAGTGGCAGCCACCAGCACCACGAAGACGATCGTCATCGGGCCCATCAGCCGGCCGGGCGCTGCAGCAGCACGAGCTCGGCACTCACCCCGGGTCCGAACGCCATCACCACCAGATAGCCACCGGCGGCGGGGTCGCCGCGGCGCAGCGTGTCAGCGAGCACGTGCAGCACGGAGGCAGAGGACAGGTTGCCGACCGCGGTCAACGACTCGCGGCTCACCGCCAGGGCGTCCTCGGGCAGGCCGAGGGCGTCGCTGACTGCGTCGAAGATCCGCGGCCCGCCGGCGTGCACCACCCAGGTGGCCACGTCCGCCGGGGTCAGACCGTGCTCGGCGAGCAGCGCGCCGACGTCCGCGGCGAGGTGAGTGCTGATCGTCTCCGGCAGGCCGGCGGCAAGCATGATCTCGAACCCGCTGTCCCGCACGTGCCACCCCAGCTGGTCGGCGGTGCCGGGGTACAGCCCGCTCCGGGTGCCCAGCACGTCAAGATCGGCTCCACGGGCGCGCGGGTGCTCATCCCCGACCAGCACCACCGCCGCGGCACCGTCGCCGAACAGGCCGCTGGCCACCAGGTTGGCGGTGGAGTCGTCGCCGGCCTGGAACGTCAACGAGCACAGCTCCACCGAGACCAGCATCCCGACCTGGTCCGGGTGCCCGAGCAGGTAGTCGTGTACTCGGGCGATGCCCGCGGCGCCACCGGCACAGCCCAGGCCGAACGAGGGCATCCGCCGCACGTCCGGACGCAGCCCCACGGAGGAGACCAGCCCGGCGTCGATGGACGGAGCGGAGATTCCGGTGACCGACGTGAACAGGAGGAAGTCGACGGCGTCCGGGGGGAGCCCGGCACCAGCCAGCGCCGCGCGGGTCACCTCCTCCGCCAACAGCCGTCCCTCGCGAAGGAAGAGATCGTTGGCCCGGCCGAACGAGGTCAGGTCGCGGTACTCCTCCAGCGGGAGGGCCAGGTGCCTGCTCATCACCCCGCTCGCGGCGTGCAACCGGTGCAGCGCGTCCAGCCGGTGGCGGTCATCGGTGAGCAGGGGGCCGATCGCTGCGGTGACCTCCTGCTGCGCGTGGGGCGGGCCGGGCAGTGCACCTCCGACAGCCAGCAAATGCGGCATGGTGGCATCGTGTCACGGAGCACGTCCTCCGGCAGCCCGGAGGCATACGACGCTCCGGCAGTGGCCCGAGAGGCGGGAGGACCGGTGAAGTCCCACCCGCGGTCCGCCGTCGCCCTCCTCACGGCCTGCCACCCGGGCCCGACGGCGGTGGTGACCATGCTCGCCCTCGCGCTCGCCCTGGGTGTGGGCGCGCCGGGAGGGCGGGCGGCCTTGGCGGCCTCGGCCGTGCTGGCCGGTCAGCTCTCGGTGGGCTGGTCGAACGACTGGATCGACGCCGGGAGGGACGCGACCAGCGGCCGCACGGACAAGCCGACAGTCGCCGGGCGGGTCACCGTGGCGGGGCTGCGCCGGGCGGCGCTGATAGCGCTGGCTGGATGTGTGCTGCTCTCGTTGGCCGCCGGGTGGGTGCTGCCCGCCCTGGTGCACCTGGCCGCGGTGGCGAGCGCCTGGACGTACAACCTCGGGCTGAAGTCCACGCCGCTGTCCTGGTTGCCGTACGCCGTCTTCTTCGGTCTGCTGCCGTTGTTCGTGATACCGGCTGCAGTGGCCGGGGCGAGCGTGCCCGCCTGGGTGGTGCTGGCGACGGCGTTGCTCGGCGTCGGCGCGCACGTCGCCAATACCCTCCCGGATCTGGAGGAGGATCGCCGTACCGGGGTGCACGGGTTCCCGCACCGGATCGGGCGGAGGGCCTCGAGCGTCCTTGCCCCGGTGATCCTCGCCCTCGCCACTGCGGTGATCGTGCTCGGCCCCGGGCACTGGCCGGGGCCGGTCGGCTGGGCCGGGATGGTGCTGGCCGGCGTGCTGGCCACGGCGGGAGGTGTGGTGGGCAACCGCCGGCCGCACAGCCGGCTGCCGTTCACGTTGAGCATGGCGGTCGCGGTGGTCTGTGTGCTGCTGCTGGTACTGCTGGCCCCGGATGCTCTAGCGGGCGGCTGAGGAGCGCCTGGGGCTCGCGAGGGCGCCGTGGAGCGGCGCCAGGGTCGGTCGATTCTGCCGCGCGAGAGAGCGCTCACAGCACAGGGGATGTCATGATCAGGGGGTGGGCGCGCAACCGGACCGGGAGGGCTGATGGACGCTGCGACCTGGGGCAGCATCGGCCTGGTCCTGCTGTTCATCCTGCTCGGTGGAGTGTTCGCCGGCACCGAGTTCGCGCTGGTGTCCCTGCGGGAGAGCCAGATCCGCCAGCTGCACGAGCGCGGCCCACGGGGGCAGCGGGTCGCCTCGGTGGCCCGGGACCCGAACCGGTTCCTCTCCGCGGTGCAGATCGGAGTGACCGTGGCCGGGTTCTTCTCCGCCGCCTACGGTGCCTCCACCTTGGCTCCGGACTTCGCCCCGTTGCTGGTCACCCTCGGCCTGCCCGAATCGGCCGCCGCAACGCTCGCCCTGGTCTTGCTCACCCTGCTGATCGCGTATTGCTCCCTGGTGCTCGGGGAGCTGGTGCCGAAACGGCTGGCACTGCAGCGTTCGGAGCAGTTCGCCCTGGCGGTGGCGCCGCCGCTGGACCGGTTCGCCACGGTGATGCGGCCGGTGATCTGGCTGCTGTCCCGCTCCACCAACGCAGTGGTCCGCCTGCTCGGCGGGGACCCCTCGGCCCGCAGCGAGGCATTGTCCGAGGAGGAGCTGCGCGACATCGTGATCGCGCACGAGAGCCTGCCGGAGAACGAGCGCCGGCTGCTCACCGACGTGTTCCGCGCCTCGGACCGGTCGGTGGCCGAAGCGATGCGCCCCCGGGGAGAAGTGACCTTCCTGGACGCTGCGCTCTCGCTGGCCGAGGCAGCGGAGGTAATCCGGGAACATCCCTACTCCCGCTATCCGGTCACCGGTGCCGACTTCGACGATGTGCTCGGTTTCGTCCATGTTCGCGATGTGCTGCAACCACCGCCGGGGACCAAGGAGGGCGCCACGGTCGCCGACCTGGCCCGGGCCATCGTGCACCTGCCGACGACGAACCAGCTACTCACCTCGCTCTCCGTGATGCAGCGCTCCCGCAGGCATCTGGCGGTGGTGGTGGACGAGTACGGCGGCACCGACGGGATCATCACCATGGAAGACGTGATGGAGGAGATCGTCGGCGACATCCGGGACGAGTACGACCCGCAGGAACCGAACCGGGCGGCGGACACCTACGACGCAGGGCTGACCATCGAAGAGTTCACCGAGGCGAGCGGGATGGTGCTCGAGGACGGACCGTACGAGACCGTGGCCGGCTATCTGCTCACCGCGCTCGGGCGGCTGGCGCGCCCCGGTGACCGGGTCCCCGTCGGCACCGGGGTGCTCGAGGTGGTGGCGGTGGACAAGCGCCGGATCCGCCTGGTCCGGGTGCTCGGTGCGGGCGACGGTTCTGGGCCAGCGCCCAGATAGTTCCCAGCGATTCCTCGGGCGGGCTGCCTAGCGTCAGCGCTATGACAACCGAGCTGAATCGATTCCTGCGCCACGCCGTCCCGTTCCGACCGGCCAGCGGAACCTACGAGGGCCGAGCCCTTCCACATCCGGAGGAGGATGTCGAGGATCAGGGACTGCAGTTCGACGTGGTCACGGTGCTCAGCCGGCGTGGTCTGCTCGGTGCGCTCAGTGCGGGTACGGTCGGGCTCGGCCTCGCCGCCTGCACCACCGACGCCACCGGCAGCACTGCCGGCTCCGGCTCAGTGCCCGAGATACCGGACGAGACCGCCGGGCCGTACCCGGGTGATGGCTCGAACGGACCGAATGCGCTGGAGCAGAGCGGGATCGTGCGCAGCGACCTCACCACCAGCTTCGGTGAGGCCTCCGGCGTAGCCGAGGGCATCCCGATGACCCTGGATCTGACGATCCTCGACCTGGCTCGCGATGGGGTCCCGTTCGCCGGGGTGGCCGTGTACGTGTGGCACTGCACCCGGGACGGTGAGTATTCGCTCTACTCAGACGGCATCACCGAGGAGAACTACTTGCGCGGGGTGCAGATCGCCGACGAGGACGGCGTGGTCTCCTTCACCAGCATCTTTCCGGCCTGCTACTCCGGCCGCTGGCCGCACATCCACTTCGAGGTCTACCCGGACGGCGAGACCATCAACGATGCGACGACGGCGATCGCCACCTCCCAGGTGGCTCTCCCGGCGGACGTGTGCGACCGGATGTATGCCACCGCGGGCTACGAGCAGTCGGTCACCAATCTCGCCCAGGTCAACCTCGAGCAGGACAACGTGTTCGGTGACGACGGCGGGGCCGCCCAGCTCGCGACGGTCACCGGGGACACCGGTTCCAGTCTCGCGGTCGCGCTCACGGTAGGCGTGGACACCGCCACCGAGCCGACCGGTGGCTCCGTACCCGAGGGCGGACCCGGTGGCGAGGGCGCGCCCGGTGGGCACGATGGTCCCGATAGCGGCCCGGACGGGTCGGGCGAGCCACCGGACGGCGAGATGCCCAGTGGCGAACCGCCGTCTGGTGGCCAGAACCCGGCCAACGGCGACGGGTAGGGCTGACCTGCTTGAGCGGAGCCTGCCGCAGCGATAGCAGCGGCCCTCTCGTTCCGACTGTGTATCCACAGGCCAGGTCCACACCGTGGGCGAGCGGTGTTAGCGTCCCGGAGTAGATGGCGGAAGGGACGCAAGCATGGACATGACCGGCGCGCGGGAGCTGGCCCGGGCCTTGATGGATGAGCACGGTCTGCACCGGTGGTCGCTGGAATTCGACTCGGCGAAACGACGGGCTGGGCTGTGCCGCTACGACACCCGGGCGATCAGCCTGAGCCGGCCGCTGACCGCGCTGTATTCTCCGGCGGAGGTCCGGGAGACGGTATTGCACGAGATCGCGCACGCACTCGCCGGACCAAAGGCCGCGCACGGGCCGAAGTGGCGCCGGGTGGCACGGGAGATCGGTGCCACCGGGCAACGCTGCGTGGCCGAAGACGCTCCGACGGTCCCGGCGCCCTGGGTGGGCCAGTGCCCCGCCGGGCACCGGCACGAGCGATTCCGCCGACCCACCCGGCCGATGTCCTGCACCCGATGCCGGCCGGGGTTCTCCGTTGATCACCTGGTGCTCTGGCGGTTCCACGGGCGCGAGGTGGACCTGGGTTCCCGCTATCACAGCGAGCTCGCGGACGCGCGGGCGCGGTACCGGCGCCCGATGCTGCCGCTCTGAGGCGCTCAGCGCGCAGGGGGCGGCTGCTGGTCCTGCGGTGCGGCACCGTCCGGGTGGTCGTACGGCGAGGGGCCGCCGGGCGGCGGAGGGGGATAGCCGGACCCGTTCTGCTGCCACGGATCGGGCTGGTTCTTCGTGTCCTGGTGGCCCAGCATCACGAGCAGCATCACCACGCCAGCCAGCACCACCGCTGCGGCGATACATGCGATCAGCACAGTGATGCCTGCGAACATTGCCCCGCCTCTCCCGTCGTCGACCTCCGCCTAGTCTACGAAGAAGCAACGGACGTGCCTACCATGGCTGTGGAGGCAACGATGGCGGACCGATTCTCCCGAGCAGACCGGGACTCCGGCGCAGCGGCCCTCGCCCGCGCTGATGAAGCGATGCAGGCCGTGCGGCGCGAGGGCTTCCTGCCACTGGAGCTGCGTGGCGAGGCGGGCCTGGACCAGCCGATCGAGCTGACCGCCGGGCAGACCTGCTCCCAGCCGACCACCGTGCGAACCATGCTTGCCCTCCTGGACCCTGAACCCGGCGATGCAGTGCTCGACGTCGGCAGCGGCTCGGGCTGGACCACCGCGCTGCTGGCACACCTGGTCGGGGCCACCGGCGTCGTGCACGCCGTGGAGCTGCGCGAGGATCTCGCCACCTGGGGTGGTCAGAACGTGGCGGCCGCCGGGATGGAGTGGGCGCAGGTGCACCAGGCAGACCCGGAGGTGCTCGGCTGGCCGGCCGGTGCGCCGTACCAGCGGATCCTGGTCTCCGCCGAGGCGCAGGAGGTCCCCACCCCGCTCACCGACCAGCTGGCGGACGGGGGCCGTCTGGTGCTGCCGGTGCGGGGCACGATGACCGTCGTGGAAGCCCGCGACGGCGCGGCCCGGGTGGTGCGCACGGCCGGCGCCTATCGCTTCGTCCCCCTGCGCTAGCACGCGTCTGAGTAGTGGGGCTCGGACGATCGGGCAACTCGACCCAACCGCGACCCTGGCCATTGGGGGAGGGGTAGCGTGACCCGGTGACCTCCCGATTCCAAGTGGTGCCCGCCGCCTACGTGATCTGCTGCCGCGAGGGTGCGGCCGGCACTGAGGTCCTCCTGCAGCTGCGCCGGAACACCGGCTATCGGGACGGGCACTGGGCCTGCGCGGCCGCCGGACACGTCGAGGCCGGGGAGTCCGTGACCGAGGCCGCGGTGCGCGAAGCGCAGGAGGAGCTGGGCATCACCATCTCCCCC
The DNA here is from genome assembly GCF_008000995.1 of Ruania zhangjianzhongii. Classification (NCBI taxonomy): domain Bacteria; kingdom Bacillati; phylum Actinomycetota; class Actinomycetes; order Micrococcales; family Ruaniaceae; genus Ruania; species Ruania zhangjianzhongii. Next base: position 224,001 of record NZ_CP042828.1, on the reverse strand, counting down.
ACCGACCTGACTCCACTGACCGCGATGCACCGTACTCATAGCAATGGCCGGCCGGTCGATGAGCGGGTCGACTTCTTCTTCACCTGCCGCACCTGGCAGGGAGACGCGCGCACGATGGAGCCGGAGAAGTCCGAAGGATTGGACTGGTACCCGCTGACCGCCCTGCCCGACCCGGTGGTACCGCACGAGCTCGCCGTGCTCGAGCTACTGCGCACCGGCACCGTACCGCCGATCCTCAGCCACGGCTTCGGCCGGCCAGAAAATCCCGGGAAGTAATTACGCCGCTCTGGCACAGTCGGCGGGTATGGCCGTACTACGTGACCTCGTCGTCGACTGCCACTACCCCGCCGCCCTCGCGCGGTTCTGGGCCGCGGCCCTCGACGGCTACCAGGTAGCCGCCTACGACGAGGAGGCGATGGCCGACCTCGCGGCGCAGGGCATCACCGACCCCGAGGAGGATCCGTCGGTGCTGGTCGAACCGACAGCAGGAGCGGGCCTGCGGCTGTTCTTCAACCAGGTACCCGAGGACAAGATCACCAAGAACCGCCTGCACATCGACGTCACCGCCGAGGACCCGGCGGCCGAACGCGAGCGCCTGGTCCGGCTCGGCGGGCGAGCGCTGCGTCGGGACCCCGACGGGTGGGTGGTCATGGCTGACCTCGAGGGCAACGAGTTCTGCTTGATGGATTAGTGCCTGCCGGGTGTAAGCCGCATCGAAGGCCCGCCTTGGGGTGTAGCCTCGCGCGCAGATAGTGTGCTCCTCCATCGCAGGGGGCCACGCTTCGCAGGCCGCGGAGCCGATCAATCAGCCGCGCCCGACTGACGTCGCAGGCGTTCGAGGAGAAATCATGCGCAAGATCGTGACGATCGCCACGGTGAGTACGCTCGCCCTCGCCCTCGCGGCGTGCGATTCCGAGAGTGGAGGAGGCGGCTCGGACGGCGAGCTCGTCGGCGAGGGCAGCGGTGCGGACTGCACGATCGGGGCGCCGATCCCGGTCGGCGCGGCGCTGTCCCTGACCGGGGGCGCCGGCAGCTACGGAGAGTCCCAGCGCAACGGGCTGGAGCTGGCCGTCGCGCACCTGAACGACGCCGAGAGCGGCGTGACCTACGAGCTGAGCGTCGAAGACGACCAGACCGATCCACGGCAGGGCATCACCGTGTTCGAAGGTTTCGTCGACGGCGGTTCCAGCATCATCATCGGCCCGACACTGTCCAACGGGGCGTTCCAGGCTCAGCCGATCGCGCAAGAGGGCGCTGTCCCGGTGCTGGCCATCTCCAACACGGCCGATGGCATCACCGAGCAGGGCGACTACATCTTCCGGGACTCTCTCACCGAGGGCCAGGTCATCCCGCAGACGATCGCGGCCGCCACCGAAGAGTTCGGCCTGGAAGACGTGGTGGTGATGTACAGCAACGATGACGCATTCACCGAGTCCGGTTACGAGGTGTTCGCCGAGTCTCTCGAGGCCGAGGGAGTGGAGGTCTCGAACACGCTGACCTTCTCCGTCAGCGATACCGACTTCCGACCGCTGCTGACCGAGGCGGCAGGCGCCGAGCCGGATGCGATCGTGGTCTCCGGTCTGATCGAGGCGGCGATCCCGCTGGTCACCCAGGCCCGTGAGGTCGGGCTGGACGTGCCGATCATCGGCGGCAACGGGTTCAACAACCCCCAGCTGATGAGCGACGCCGGTGAGGCCGCCGAAGGTGTGGTGGTCGGCGCCGCCTGGAACTCTGCCTCCGACAATCCCGAGAACACCGACTTCCTTGCCGCCTACGAAGAGGAGTACGGCAGCCAGCCGGACCAGTTCGCGGCTCAGGCGTACGCGGCGATGACCATCGTCGACACCGCAGTGCGGACCAACTGCTCCGGTGAACGCGACGACATCCAGGACGGTCTGACCAACATCAGCGACCTGCCGACTGTGCTCGGACCGCTGTCGATCAACGAGAACCGGGACGTCGAGCACGAGGCGGTCGTGCAGATCGTCGAGGACGGCTCGTTCGCGGTCCTGGACTGAGAAACGCACTTCCTTGGTCGACATCCAGCAGCTGTTCAACGGGCTCTCCCTCGGCTCGCTCTATGCGCTGTTCGCCATCGGGTTCGCCCTGGTGTTCGGCATCCTGGATCGACTGAACCTGGCGCACCCCGCCGTGTTCGCCGTCGCGGCCTACGTCGGCATCGAGCTGGTCACCAGCCTCGGCATCTCGGTCTGGTTGATGCTGCCGGTGGTGTTCGTGGTGGGCGCCCTGCTCGGTCTGGTGATCGAGCGGGTCGCCTTCCGCCCGTTGAACCGGCGCCCCGATGCGCACTTCGCCGGGTTGATCTCCTCGATCGCGCTCGCCGGAGTGTTCATCGCACTGCTGCAGGGCCGGTACGGGCCGGACACGCAGCGATTCCCGGCCGAGGCCCTGCCGGGGGCCACGTTCACCGTGCTCGGCGCGCAGGTCTCCGCCGTCCAGGTCGCGATCCTGGTGATCTCGATCGTGCTCGTGGTCGCGCTGGGGCTCCTTGTCGCCCGTACCCGCTTGGGCCGCGGTATGCGGGCGATCGCGGAGAACCCGACGGCGGCGCGGGTGCTGGGAGTGAACGTGGACCGGGTCACCGCCACCACGTTTGCGATCTCCTCAGCGCTCGGTGCCGTAGCAGGGGCACTGTTCGCCCTGAACGTGAACACTGCCCAGCTCGGTATGGGCAGCGCGATCGAGCTGAAGGGGCTCGCGGTGATCATCGTCGGCGGGATGTCCTCGCTGCCCGGCGCGCTGGTCGGCGGGCTGGTGCTCGGCGTGGCCGAAGTGTTCACCGTGCAGTATCTCGGCTCGAGCTGGCGTGACCTGGTCGCTTTCGCCCTGCTGTTCCTGATCCTGGTCGTGCGCCCCCAGGGGCTGTTCGGCAAGCGGAAGGTGCGGGAGGTCTGATGCTCAGCGACTCCACTCTCGTCTTCATCGCGATCGGCGCGATCTTCGCCTTCTCCTTCTACGCCGTGCTGGTGGCTGGCCAGCTCAGCCTCGGCCAGGCCGGGTTCGCCGCGATCGCCGCGTTCGGCTCCGTCACCCTCGCCCCCACCCCGGACCAGGTCGGCGACCTGCCCGCCCTGCTGATCGCCGCCGTCATCGGGATGGCCCTCGGTGCTGCTGCCTCGATACTGCTCGGGCTGCCCACGATGCGCCTGCGCGGGGTGTTCTTAGCGATCGCCACCCTGGCGTTCGCCGAGGCGGTGCGCATCCTGATCGTCAACTCCGAGAGCCTCGGTGGCGCCGGCGGGATGTCGGTGCCCAAAGTGGTCACGCCGGTGACCGCCTGGGTGGCACTCGCCGTCGTCGCCTACTGGTTCTGGCGGCAGGGACCCTCCCGCTACGGTCGTGCGCTCGCCGCGATCCGCGAGGACGAGCTCGCCGCCCGGGCGATGGGTATCGACGTCGGCCGGCACCGGCTCCAGGCGTTCATCACCTCGGGCGCGGTCGCCGGGCTCTATGGCGTGCTGTGGGCGTACTTCGTCCGGCTGATCGCGCCGGAGGACTTCGACTTCGCCGCCGCGATCGACGGCCTGGTCACCGCTGTGGTCGGCGGCTCCACCCTGTTCATCGGTCCCATCCTCGGCAGCGCATTCCTCACCATGGTGCCCGAGCTGCAGCGGGCGGTCGGGATCGATGCCGGCTGGATCCGCCCGGTGCTCTCCGGGGTGCTGCTGCTGGTGGTCATCCTGTTCCTGCCCGGCGGTCTGGCCAGCTTCATCCCCCGGCGGCTGCGGATGCCGGTCGGTACGGCCGAGGCCGACGGGGCCGGCAGCCTGACCACTCGGCAGCACCCGGGCCGTGGCGAGACGGTGGTACGACTGCAGAAGGTGAGCAAGGACTACTCCGGGGTACACGCCGTCCAGGGGGTGGACCTGGAGATCTTCGGGGGCGAGGTCGTCGGTCTGATCGGTCCGAACGGTGCCGGAAAGACCACGCTGGTGAACCTGATCAGCGGTCTGGTGCGCGGTTCCTCCGGTGAGCTGGAGGTGCTCGGCACGCAGCCGGGACGCAGCCCGGTGCACCGGATCGCCGCTGCCGGGGTGAGCCGCACCTTCCAGCACTCCAAGCTCTTCCCCCGGCTGAGCGCGGTGGAGAACGTCCTGGTCGGAGCACACCTGGTCTCCCGCCCGACCCTGCTGCGCCGCCTGCTGTGGCTGCCCTCGGCCCGCCGGGACGAACGGCGCGCGCTGCAGCACGCCGCCCGCTGCCTGGACCGGGTCGGGCTGGTGGACCAGGCGAAGGTCACCGCGTCGGCGCTGTCCTACGGGGACCAGCGGCGCCTGGAGATCGCGCGCGCTGGCCGCCGACCCCTCGCTGCTGATCCTGGACGAACCCGCCGCCGGGATGAACCAGGCGGAGGCGGACAGCCTGTCCGACCTGATCGGCTCCCTGGCCGGCGACGGGCTGACCATCCTGCTCATCGAGCACAACGTCGGCATGGTGATGCGCACCTGCAGCCGGATCCTGGTGCTGGACTTCGGGCAGCTGATCGCCACCGGGACACCCACGGACATCGCCGACAACCCGGCGGTGGTCGAGGCCTATCTGGGCACTGCGCAGGACGGGGGGCGACCGGTATGACCGAGGCGATGCTCACGGTGGAGAACCTGCGGGTCAGCTACGGCCGGGTGCAGGCGGTCCGCGATGTCACGTTCCGGGCCGAGGCCGGTTCGCTGGTCACGCTGGTGGGCGCCAACGGTGCCGGGAAGAGCTCGATCGTGAACGCGATCAGTGGGGTCCTGCGCCCGCGCGGCGGCCGGATCACCTTCCAGGGCAAGGACATCACCCGCACCCCGGCACACCGGCTGGTCCGCCGCGGGCTGGTGCAGGTGCCCGAGGGTCGGCAGATCCTGACCAGCCTGACCATCGAGGAGAACCTGCAGATGGGTGGCTGGCACGCCGGCCGCGGCGGGATCGACGCGGTCTACGACCGGTTCCCGGTGCTCGCCGAGCGCCGTCGGCTGGCCGCCGGATCGCTCTCCGGCGGGGAGCAGCAGATGCTCGCTATCGGCCGGGCGCTAGTGGCCAACCCCTCGCTGATCCTGCTCGACGAACCGTCGATGGGACTAGCCCCGCTGATCGTGGACGAGGTGTTCGCCGTCATCAGCGAGATCCGCGCCGCCGGGACCACCGTGATCCTGATCGAGCAGAACGCCCGCCGCGCACTGAGCGTGGCCGACCGGGGCTACGTGCTCGCCAGCGGGGAGCTGGCGCACGAGGGCACCGGTGCCGACCTGCTCGCCGACGACCGGGTGGTGCAGGCCTACCTCGGCATGAACACCTGAGTCGTCAGGTGAGGGGTGCGCTATCGCGCACCCCTGACAGGACGACCCGGGGTGGGTGTGGGGGTGAGTGTGGGGGGCGGGGGTTAGCGGGTGACTCGAGCGAGTACTTCCAGCACGTGCTCGTAGTCACGGCCGGTGGCCCGGGACATGCCCATCTCGCAGGTACGGTTGCAGGAGGCGTAGGCCGCGAACTGACCCTGCTCCGCCTCCAGGTCGGCGATCTCGGCGGCCTCCGCCTCGGTGGCGCCGGCGGTCAGCTCCGGGTGCAGCATCCCCCGGTCCCCGGCGAAGCCGCAGCAGCCCCAGGACGGCGGCACCTGCACCTGCCGTGCTGCCGCACCGGCCACCGCCTCCAGATCCGCACCGATCCCCAGGTGCTCGGTGGAGCAGGTCGGGTGCACGGCGAGCGTGTCCACCTTCGCGGCCGGGTCCAGCTCGAGCCGCGGCAGCACCGCGCGGCGGACGTAGGTCACCGCATCCAGCACCTCCCACTCCGCGAAGATCGTGGCCCGGACCGGGTCCAGGTGGGTGGCGAGCTCGGTCAGCCCCTGCGTGCACGAGGAGGCGTCGCACACCAGCGGCAGCGGGGGCGCGCCCGCCGGCCGGTCCGCCGCGGCCTGCTGCATCGCATCGGCAACGCGTGCCGCCATCAGGTTCTGCCCGTCGGTGAAGCCTTTCGAGGACCACGGGGTGCCGCAGCACAGCCCGTCGATCCCCGGTACCAGCGCCACCGTCAGCCCGGCCCGTTCGCACAATGCGAGAAACGCCGCCGCCGCCCCCTGCCCACCGGACGCCGGCCCGAACATCGCACCGGTGCAGGAGGGGAAGAAGAGCAGATCGGCGGTGTCCGCACCGGCTATGCCGCCCGGGCCCGCACTACCCGGGTGAGCTGCGCCGTCGGCGGTATCGGAGGTGAGTAGCCCGGATCGGCGCGAGCCGGGCCCAGGCAGATCGGCCCCCACCTGCGGGAGCCATTCCGGGGGGAAGACCTTGCGCAGCGCGGAGGTGACGCCTCGTAGCGCACCGGAGGGAACGCCGTCGGCGATGGACAGCCCCGCGCGCAGCCCGACGGTCACCGGCCCCCACTGGCCCGCCACCACCGACCCGGCCCGGCGGGCCAACGGCCCGCGCCGCTCGGAGCGGAAATCCTTCATCACGGCACCGGTATCGATCGAGACCGGGCAGGCGATCGCGCACAGCGAGTCCGCGGCGCAGGTGTCCACCGCGGAGTAGTCATAGGCGTCCTCGATCGCCGCACGGGTATCCGGATCGGCGGTCGCTGCCTCGCGCAGCAAGGCGATCCGCTGCCGCGGTGTGGTGGATGTGTTCCGAGAGGGGCAGCCTGGTTCGCAGAACCCGCAGTCCACACAGCGGTCGACGGCGGAGCCCACCGGGGGGATGACCTTCAGGTGTCGTACGTGTGCCCGCGGGTCATCGTCCAGCAGCACTCCAGGGGCGAGGATGCCGCGGGGGTCGCACAGAGTCTTGACGGCGGACATCACCTGGTACAGCTCGTCACCGAACTGGCGGCGCACGTAGGCGGACATGATCCGCCCGGTGCCGTGCTCGGCCTTGAGCGTGCCGTTCGCACCGAGCACCAGGTCCACCAGGTCCTCGGTGAACGCCTCATAGGTGGCCAGCTCGGCCGGATCGTCCAGGTGCGGGGTGATCATGAAGTGCAGGTTCGCGTCCCGCGCGTGCCCGAAGATCACCGCGTCGCCGTAACCGTGGGAGCGCAGCAGGTGGCCCAGGTCGCGGACCGTGCCGGTGAGCGCCTCCGGCGGGACCGCGATGTCCTCCAGCAGGTTCGTTGTGCCCGCCGAGCGGGCCCCCGCTACTGCTGCGTACAGTCCCTTGCGCACCACCCACAGCGAGGCGCGGGCCGCGGCGTCCCGGGTCAGCGCGGCCGGGGCGGACAACGGCAGCGTGTCGATCACCGGACGGGCGGCCTCGACCTGCTCGGTGAGCTCAGCCTCCTCGGTGGCCTGGAACTCCACCAGCAGCGCCGTGTGGTCGGTGACCTTCATCTGCCGCAACGTCTCCGGAGCGGCGGGCAGAGTCTGGGCTACCCGCAGCGCGGCGGCATCCATCAGCTCCACCGCGCGGGCGCCGGCACCCAGCAGCCGGGGCAGTGCCTCGGTGGCAGCGCCGATCTCGTCGAGCATCAGCAGGGTGGTAGCGCGGGCGGTGGGCACCGGCACAGTGCGCAGCACCACTGAGGCGATGTAGCCGAGCGTCCCCTCGGACCCGACCATCAGGTGAGCGAGGATGTCCGCCGGCTGGTCGTGGTCGAGCAGCGAGTTCAGGCCATAGCCCATCGTGTTCTTCATCGAGAACTGGTGCTCGATGGTGGCGCGCAGCCGGGAGTCGGTGCGCACCTGCTCTCGTAGTCGCGCCAGTCCGCGGTGCAGCTCCGGCTCGCGCCGGGCGAGCTGGGCGTCCGCGTCCGGGTCCGCGGTGTCGATCACCGTGCCGGAGGCCAGCACGTAGACCATCGAGTCCAGGGTGCGATACGCGGTGGCCGCCACGGAGGAGGTCATCCCGGAGGAGTTGTTCGCCACCACGCCGCCGACGGTGCAGGCGATCTCGCTGGCCGGATCCGGACCCAGGCAGCGCCCGTACCGGGCGAGCATGGCGTTCACCCGGCGCAACACCGCGCCGGGCTGGCAGCGCACCCGGGCGCCGTCGTCGAGGATCTCCACCCGTTGGAAGTGCCGGCGGGTATCGATCAGCACACCATCGGTGCCCGCCTGCCCGGACAACGAGGTGCCGCCGGCGCGGAAGGTGACCGGCTGACCGGCCCGGTGGGCTGCGGTGAGCGCGGCGACCAGCTCGGGCAGGCTGCCCGGAGTGACGACCGCCCGGGGGGTGAGCAGATAGTGCGAGGCGTCGTGGGACATCCGGGCCAGATCGGCGGGCTCGGTGCTCCATGCCTCGGGGGCCACCACGGCCCGGAGCCTGTCCATCGGGGTGGTGACGGTCATCGCTTGAGCGTAGCCCGGTCGGTGGGTCGATCGGTTCAGGACTCGTTCTCGAGGAAGTTGTCCCCGGCCTCCAGCCGGACCCGCAAGGCCTCGATTCGGCCCTCGTCCCAGGTGATGTCCGGATCCGGCTCGAGGAAACTCAGTCCGGCTACCGATACCAGACTGGGCAGGCTCCACTGGCCCTGGACACCGAAGATCTCGCCGTCGAACTCGTCATCGGCGAGACCGGGTCGCACCATCGTCTGACTGACCAGACCGCGCATCGCCGCGTTCACGAACTGAGCGAACGCGGTGTAATCCAGTCCGGTTTCCGGGCGGATCCGCAGGCCGAGCAGGCGGTGTCCGATGCGGTGGCTGCGGACGATGCCCTGGATGAACGCACGCTCGGAGCCGGCGAGCGTCTCGACTACCTGGTGGCGCAGCGGGCCCTCCGCCATACTCACCGCACTCACCGTCAGGGCGAGGTAGGTGCGCCACTGGGGTGTGCCGATCACTCGCCGAAAATCCGCCACACCCACCTCCCGGAGCACCTCGGCCGCCAGCTGCAGCCTCCCCTGCCGCGAGGGGAGCAGATCGAGGTGCGCGAGGATCACGGCTCGGATGGCGGCGCTGGCCTCCTGGGTGCCGGTCATCGCCATCGGCTCGCTGGCGCGGGCCAGCTCCAGCAGCAGGTCGCCGAGGAACAGATCCTTGTTCGGCCAGCGGCGGTAGGCCGTGCTCCGGGAGACGCCCGCCTCACGGATCACGTCCTCCAGGCGGATGTGGTCGAGGCTGACGGTCAGGCCCTCCCGGGACAGCGCTTGTGCCGCCGTGGCGAGCATCCGTTGCTCGGTCTGCTCGTCGGTCAGCCGGGGGCGGCGCCGGCCGATGGCCGAGGCCACCTCGGGTCGGCTCGGTCCGGACGGGTCAGAAATAGGCATGGCCTCTCCCGGGCGGTTGGGATATGGTGTCTCAAGTTCCAAGTACCAATCTGGAACCCACTCTATCGCTGACCTGGAGGACTGACATGACAACTACTGCACCGACCTCTCGGCCGTCCGCCCGGACCCGGCCGCCCGCTGCGTTCACGATCTGGATCGGACTCGCCCTGACCGTGCTGGCCGCACTGGCACCGCTGCTGGACCTGGTGACCACCGGCACCATCGAGGCGCATGTGCGCGCCACCTATCCCGACTGGCCCGACGAATGGGTGCAGGCCGACACGACGGCGATCGCCGTGGGGCTGGGCGTGATCGGGTTGCTCGGCATCATCAGCTGGCTGATCACCCTCCGCGCCACGATCCGCGGGCGTCGCTGGGTGCCCATCGTCGCGACAATCCTGTGGATCCTCGCAGTCACGGTCACGGCGTATGCCACGACCACGCCGACCGGTGCCTACGACCGGATGGTCCCGACGGTCCTCGGACTGATCACCGCTCTGCCCTGCCTGGCCGGCGTCGTGGCAGTGGTGCAGCTCTGGCGGCACCGGCTGCGCGGTTGAGCGAGGCCGGGCTGAACGGGTGGGCACAACTCCCCTCGCCTCCGCGCCCCGACTTTGCCACAATGGCAGAATCGCCGACCGAGGAGACGCCTTGTCCTATCCGCCGAACCAGCCCGACCCGCAGCAGCCGGGCGGTTACCAGCAGCCTGGCCAGCCTCAGGGTGGTCAGCCTCCGCAGCAGCCCGGCTACGGTCCGGCCCACTCGACTCCCCCGGCAGCGCCCGGCTACGGCGCCCCGGGGCAGACCCCGATGGCACCGGGCGGTTACGGTGCGCCGGGACAACCGCCGATGGCCCCGGGCGGCTACGGCGCGCCAGGCGGGTACGGCGACCCGTACGGCCAGGTCGGCATGCCGCAGCCGCGCCCGGGTGCCGTGACCGCCGGTGGTGTGATGACCTTCATCGGTTCCGGGCTGCTCATCCTGATCGGCCTGCTCGTGGTGATCTTCGGCGCCGCCGGGAGCCAGGCGTTCACCGAGGCGTTCGGTGAGGGGGCCGGGATTGCGGCCGGTGCCGTGATCGTCGTCGGCGTCGTGCTGCTCGTGCTCGGAGTCATCCCGTTCGTCCTCGGACTGTTCGCGTTCCGCGGCTCGAAGGGCGCACTGATCGGGCTCACCATCTTCGGCGGGATCTACGTGGTGTTGAGCCTCGGCTCGCTGTTCACTGAGAGTGGGACCAGCGGCGCGCTGCTGCCGCTCATCTGGGTGATCGCGGCCACGGCGCTGTTCTGGTCCGGCAAGTCCTGGTACGACTCCCGGGTATGACCGCGGCGCCACCGCCCCCGCCTGCACAGCCACGGCAGCCGGGGGCGTATCCACCGCACCCGGAGGGGCAGGAGGACTCGCGCCCCGCGCGCCCCTGGACCGTCGTCGTGGGCGCGATCCTCGGCTGGGTGGCCTCGGCGCTGCTCCTCATCGCCGGTGTGGGTCAGCTCGTCAGCGTGGCCAATACCGACCCGGCCAGTCTGATGGGGGCGATGAACGAGGCCGTCGCCCTGACCGCCACGGTGATCATCGTTGCCGGGCTGCTCGGTGGGTTGCTGACCACGCTGGCGTTCCGGGGCTCTCGGGGCGCTCTGGTCGCCCTGACCGTGCTGGCGGTGCTGAGCGCGCTGGTCCCGATCGCTGCTCTGCTCTATCTGCTCACCTCGGTCGAGACCGGGCTGGCGTTGCCGTGGCGCGCGCTGGTGGGCGCCCTCTGGGCTGCGGCCGTCATCGCGCTGTTCTGGTCCGGGCAATCCTGGTTCCGGGCCCTGCGTCGCTCCTGAGCAACCGGCCGCTGCACGGCAGCGGTCATCCCCCGGCTGCTTGACCCCTCGCCTCAGGCACAACTCCCCATCGCCGGCGCGGTGACGGAGCGCCACACTGGACGTCACCGTCAATTGAGGCGCCATGATGTCCCACTCGCCACCACCAGTCAGCCCGCGGCAGCGGCCCGGAACCGTCACCGCAGCTGCGCTGCTGACCTGGATCAGCGCCGGCTTCCTGATCACCATGGGGCTCCTGCTCGTGATCGCCGACCGGACCGGCGACCAGCCGTTCCGGCGGGCCCTCACCGAGGCTGTCGGTATCGGCGTCAGCATGCCGGGGGACATCACCCTGCTGACCCTGGGCATCGTGCTGCTCGTCGTGGGTGCGATCCTCGCCCTGCTGACGGTCGCGGCATTCACCCGGTCCCGGGGCGGGCTGATCGGACTGAGCATCGCCGCCGGTCTGTATCTCGTGCTCACGTTCGCCGCGATGAACGACGACCGCACCTCGCCGCTCCTGCTCTTCGGCGTCGTCTGGATTGCCGCAATCACGGTGCTGCTCTGGTCCCGCCGCGGCTGGTTCACCACCGCCGGCGCACGGACCACGGCACCGACGCCGGTAACGACGTCCCGCACCACCAGAGGTGCTGGCCCGACCGACCCCAGCCACCGCCGACCCACCCACGTGACCACCGGAGCGGTCATGGCCGGGATCGCTGGAGCCGCACTGCTGTACTTCGGCGGCCAGATGGCGTGGCGGGGCTTCGCGGCCTTCCTCCATCCAGACCCGGCCACCGCGTTCGCGGGTCTCGGGGTGCACATCGGGCCGATGACCGCCGCGATCGGTGCGGCGGTTCTGGTGCTCACCGCGGTGACCCTTCGCGGCTCGAGGGACACTCTCGTCGCTCTGACCGTGACCATCGCCGTCAGCGGCCTTGTGCTGCTGACGCCGGTCCCCTCCGCCGGGGTACCGGCGCTGACCATCGTGCTGAAGCTCGGCGCCATCGCGTGGCTGCTCGCTGCGGTGGTACTGCTCTGGTCCCGGGCGGCGCGGGGCTGGTATCGACGCCAGGGCCGCTAGGTGGCCACCGCGATCATGCGGATCAGCTGCTCGGCCGCCGCCGCGGTGTCGTAGGTCGGATCCTGCAGACTCTCATTCACGATGCCGTCGATCGCTCCCCCGATGATCACCGCCGCCGTCCTTGAATCGGCCAGGCGCCCCGGCCAGGACGCCTCGAGGATCTGCGCCAGCGCCCGCCAGCGCTCAGCGGCGCCATGCTCGCCGAAGCCGTGACTCATCGCCTCGATCAACATACGAGTGTGCCGGGGCTGCTCACGCAGGTGTCCGATCATGGCCCGCACATAAGCTGCCGGTGCGTCAGCGGAATCCGCTGCCTCGATCGCCTTCGCGACGTCACCGGTCAGCGCAACGAGGGTTGCCTGGTGCGCCGCCTGCACCAGCGCGTCCTTCGACGCGAAGTGATACAGCACGGCCGCCTTGGAGAGACCCGCCCGCTCGGCGATCCGCGCCAGTGACGCACCCCGGTAGCCGTCATCGGCCACCAGCTCGATGGTGACCTCGATCAATTGCGCCCGCCGGGCCCGCTCGATGAACGTGCCGCCAGTGTCCGCCGCAGTGGAAAACTCCGTTGCCATAGCGATCAGCTTACCGTACGGTGACATATCTGACCGATCGGTTAGGAGTATTGATGGCCAACCATCAACAGAGCATCCGCAGCACCGAGGACGAGGCCGCTGACCAGCGAGAACCGTCCTCTGACCGGCACACCACCACCGCAGAGCACACCACCGACGGCCACACCACCGCAGAGCACCCCGCTCCCGGGCGAGGCATGGCGGAACACGCTGCCACCGACACCCCCGACTCTGGCGCACCCAGCGAACCCGGTGAGCCCGGCGAGCCCGGCGCATCCGGCGACTCCGGCGACTCCGGCGACTCCGGCGAACCCAGCGAACCCAGCGAACCCAGCGAACCCGGCGAGCCCGGCGCATCCGAGGGCACCGCACTCCGGCGGCGGCGTCGGCGCCGACGCCGCCGGATCGCCTTGGCAGTCCTGGCGGCACTGGTGGTGGTGATCGCCTTCGCGATGCGCAACCCGTCCCCGGTGGGCCACTGGGACAGCGCCGAAGGTCAGGACCGCTACCTGGCGGCCTATGCCGAGGCGTTCGAGGACCTGCCCGAACCCGACCAGACCCAGGACCTTCGTACCGACTACGGGTTCGTGCGGGTGTACCGGTTCGAGGGGACGGGGGATGCCGAGGCGCCGATGGTGCTCCTGCCGGGGACGGCATCGGGTGCACCGGTGATGGCCGACAACCTGCCATCGCTGCTCGAGATCGGAGACGTCTATCTGATCGACCTGCTCGGTGAGCCCGGCCGCAGCGTGCAGGAGCGCCCGATCACCTCCTCCGCCGAACAGGCCGACTGGCTCGACCAAGCACTCGCCCAGCTGGACGAGGACACCGTCCACGTGGTGGGGCTCTCCATCGGCGGATGGACCGGAGTCAACCTCGCACTGCATGCCCCTGGGCGGGTGGAGACCCTGACCCTGATGGATCCGGTCAACGTGTTCGACGACATGCCGTTGGAGACGATCGTACGTTCCATCCCGGCGGCGTTTCCGTGGCTGCCGAAGTCCTGGCGGGACGGCTTCAACTCCTACACTGCCGGTGGCGCTCCGGTGGAGGAGGTTCCGGTGGCGGAGATGATCGAGGCCGGGATGCAGCACTACCGGATGAAGCTGCCGCAGCCGGAGCGGATCAGTCCCGATCAGCTCTCCACGTTGGACATACCGGTGCTGGCGCTCATCGCCGGGGAGTCGGTGATGCACGATCCGCCGACGGCCACCGAGACGGCAGAACAAGCCCTGACCGACGGCACGGTGCGCGTCTACCCGGAGGCCTCACACGCGATCAACGGCGAGTACCCGGAACAGATCGCCGTGGACATCGAGGAGTTCCTCGCCGACCACGAGTGACCGGCCGCTAGGCTCCCTGCCAGGAGCCAGCAACGGAGAGGTCGGCCAGGGGTGAACGCACGCGCACGCCACGAGGCTCGGGCTGCGTACGTGATGCTGACGCCGAGCCTGATCGGGGTGGGCCTGTTCCTGATTCTGCCGGTGCTCGGTGTCCTCGCCTTGTCTCTCCTGCGCTGGAACCTGATCTCCACCCCACGATGGGTCGGGCTGGCGAACTACGCCCACGTCTTCACCTCGGGGCAGTTCCTGAACTCGATGTGGGTGACCGTCGCCTTCACCGTGATGACTATCCCCACGGCGATCGCACTCGGTCTGCTGCTCGCGCTGGCGATCAATCGGAAGCTGCCGGGTACGTCCTGGCTCCGAGTGCTGTACGTGCTGCCGTGGGTGAGTGCGCCGCTCGCGCTGGGGGTCGTCTGGAAGTGGCTGCTGGATCCCTCCTACGGCGCGGTGAACGCTCTGCTTGGCCGCCGGGTGGAGTGGCTCACCGACCCGCAGCTGGCGCTGCCGTCGGTGGTGTTCGTACAGGTCTGGTCCACGGTGGGGTACATCTCGCTGTTCTTCCTCGCCGGTCTGCAGCAGATCCCCACCGCGGTCTATGAGGCAGCCACGCTCGACGGCGCAGGTCGCGTTCGCATGCTGCGTTCAGTGACGTTGCCGCTACTTCGGCCGACGATGTTCTTCGTCACCGTGACCTCGGTGATCGCCTCGTTCCAGGTGTTCGACGCCATCTACGCGATGACCCGCGGCGGGCCGGCGTTTCGCACCGACGTGATCGCCAGTCGGATCTACGACGAGGCGTTCGTGAACCTGCGCCTCGGCCGCGCCGCGGCGATGGCCGTGGTGCTGTTCGCCGTGCTCGTGCTGATCACCCTGATCCAGCAGCGCTACTTCCGCCGACGCATCACCTACGACATGTCATGAGCCAGCCGACCTCACGCTCGACCACCTCCGCGCCGCCGGGGGCCTCACCCACGCCCCGCGCGAGGCGACGTGCCAGCGGCGGGCGAGCTGCGCCGTCGTGGGCCTCCTCGCGCCTGGGCGCGAACCTGCTCACCTACGCCTTCCTGCTCGGCGGCGCCCTGCTGATGCTCGGGCCGTTCGTGTTCTCGGTGATGACCGCCGTCAAGACCTCCCACCAGTTCAACACCAGCTGGCCAACCGCACTGCCGGACCCGGTGACCGGGGAGAACTTCGCCGCGCTGTTCTCGCAGGAGTACAACTTCATCGTGCCGATCGCGGTCACCGTGCAGGTGGTGGTGGTGCTGGTACTCGGGCAGATGGTCTCCTCGATCCTGGCTGCCTACGCGTTCGCGCAGCTGGACTTCCCTGGCCGGGACACGCTGTTCTGGGTGTACGTGGCGACCTTGATGATCCCGGTGGTGGTCACCATCATCCCGCTGTACTCGATGATGACCTCGCTCGGGCTGAAGAACAGCTTCGCCGGACTGGTGGTGCCGTTCATGTTCGGCTCCCCGTACGCCATCTTCCTGCTCCGGGAGAACTTCCGCTCCACGCCGTCGGATGTGCTGGACGCCGCCACGATCGACGGCGCCGGGGTGCTGCGGCGGCTGTGGCAGGTGATGGTGCCGATGAACAAGCCGATCCTCGCCACGCTGCTGCTGATCACTGTGGTCAGCCAGTGGAACAACTTCATGTGGCCGCTGATCATCGCGCCCGCCGAGGAGTGGAACGTGATCACGGTGGCCACGGCGGCGCTGCAGACCCAGTACGCGGGCAACTGGACGCTGGTGATGGCCGCCACGACGATCGCGCTGGCGCCGCTGGTGATCCTGTTCTTGATCTTCCAGAAGCAGATCACCTCCTCGCTCGGGGTAACCGGGGTGCGGTGAGTGACGGTTGATGTAAGCACGATGCAAGAACGCGGTGCTGCACTGCTGGGATGAGCATCACCCAGAACGCACGACGGACATTGACCGCACTCGGTGCTGCCGGCCTGCTCACCACCGGGGTGCTGGCCGGCGCTCTGCCGGTGGCAGCCGCGCCGAGCAGCTCCGACCCGAACACGCCCGCCACGATCGCGGCACCGGACGGCAGGCCTGCCCTGGCCGCGCCCGCCGGCGAGGTGACCCCGAACGGGAGCACGTATCACTGCTCACCGAACTGGTGCTACCAGACCATCTGGGACAACGCGGCCAACGACGATGGGGGCCGGTGGGCACAGTCGATCCTCCACGTACGTGGCGATGACCTGGACACGTACACGGCATCCTTCTGGCCGCGAGGCGAGCGGCTCAACCTGCTGGACAACCTCAGCGACGGTCACCAGGCTCGGGCGAACGTGGAGGTCCGGGATCGCAACGACAACGTGGTGGACCGGGACACCTTTTACACCAGCAGCAACACCGACTTCAACCTCGGCACCCCGGACGGCACCGGCAACATCCCCGAGGGCTACCAGGTGTGGATCCAGGTGTGCGTCGGTGACACCGACCACTGCGCGCCGTGGGTGCTCGGCTACGCCTGAGCCCCCACCCACGATCCAGGACACCGAGGCCGGATAGATCCCCAAGCGCCGGTCTCGGTGTTCTGCTGCGCGCGGTGAAAGACCGGTGTAAGGGCTCTCTGCTGCACTGGCCGGATGGGGATCACACAGAAGACACGACGCACACTGACAGCACTCGGCGCGGCCGGAGCGCTCACCGCCGGGGTACTGGCCGGCGCGATGCCGGCCACGGCGGCCCCGAGCAGCACCGACACCATCGGCCCGATCCTGGTCGAGGCACCGGACAGTACCGCTGCCCTGGCGGCTCCCGACGGTGGGGTGAGGCCGACCGGGAACATCCACCACTGCAGTGGGGCCTGGTGCTTCCAGAGCATCTGGGACGAAGCGGCGAACGACGCCGGCGGCTGGTGGGCACAATCGATCATGTACGACGAAAGCGTCCCCTCGGACCGCTACCAGGTGAGCTTCTGGCCCAGGGGCGAGACGCTCCACGTGATGGACCGCCGTAGCGACGGCCAGCCTGCGCGCGCCGAAGTCAGGGTAGAGAACCGCAGTGGCGTCACCGTGGACCGCGACACCTTCTACACCACCTACGACAGCACCTTCAACCTCGGCACCCCCGACGGTAGCGGGAACATTCCCGAGGGTTACCGGGTCTACATCCGGGTGTGCATCGGCGACAGCGACCGGTGCAGCGTGTGGACGCAGGGCATCGCCTGAGCAGGGGGATCTCAAGGCCTTACTAGGCCGCCACAGACCTGCGGACACCGAGACTGGGTGAACCCCCGAGACCCGGTCTCGGTGTCCCGTTGTGTGTCGGAGGTACTCCGGGATCGGCTCAGGGCCGACCGAGCAACGCTTCGAAGGCCGCGACCAACGGCGGCGGCTCCGGTGAGGTCCACATCTGGTTGGTGAGCAGCACACCGGTACGGCAGGTCGCCGGGTCGTTGCTCCAGGTGGAGCCCAGCCCGCCGGCCCAGCCGTAGCTACCGGCGCCGGGGCCCTCCTCGGCGGCGGTGAGCAGCACCGCCAGGCCGAATCCCCAGCCGGAGCCGGGGTCCGGTCCGCCCGCGCGGAGCTGGGCCTCGGTGAGCCGGTTGGTGATCATGGCGTGCACCAGTTCGGCCGGCAGGAGCCGCTGGCCGTCCACGCTCCCGCGGCCCTGCAGGAGCTTGGCGAACCGGGCGTAGTCGGCGACGGTGGAGACCAGGCCGCCGTCTCCACCCTCGATCACCGGCGGAGCGCTCCACTGCCCCTCCGGTGGGTCGTAGACCTCGTCTCCTTCCCGGTAACAGGGGCCGAATCGCGCCTGCTTCTGGGGCGGCACCCAGAACCCGGTGTCAGTCATCCCGAGCGGGGTGAAGATCCGCTCGGTGAGGAAGGTCGCAAGGGAGCTGCCGGACGCCCGGGCAATGAGGATACCGAGCACCACCGAGGACGTGTTGTAGAGCCAGCGCTGGCCCGGCTGGTACTGCAGCGGGAGCCTGGCGGCACGGGCGAGCCACTCCTGCGCCGGGAGCTGCTCCGCAGGGCCTGGCGGACCGTCGCCCAGGTTCAGCTCGGACCAGCGCCGAGTGAACGGCGTGGCGGAGAAGTCGGCGAAGTCCATCCCCCAACCGAGGGTGTTGGTGAGCAGGTCCCGCACGGTCGCAGATCGTTCGGCGGGCACGGTGTCGTCCAGCTCAGCGTCCGGGGTACGGAGCACCCGCCGGTCGGCGAGCTCGGGGAGCCAGGTCTCGATCGGGTCGTCCAGGGTGATCGCGCCGTCAGCGGTCAAGATCAATGCGCCGACGGCGGTGATCGGTTTGGTCATCGACGAGATCCGGAAGATCTCATCGGTCTCGAGTGGTTCCTCGCCTGCGCGGTCCCGGCTGCCGAGGGCACCCGAGAGGACTTCGCCACCGGTACGGATCAGCCAGGTCAGCCCCGGGGCATCGATGCCGACGTGCGGGCGAAGGCGGTCCTGGACCTCCTCGCTGGTGAGCATTCTCATCCGCCCACGGTAGCTGCGTACGCACCGGTCGGGTGCGCGATAACGGCGGCCGGTTCGGCTCTCAAGTCGCACCAGGCGGTGATGTCGCGTTAAGTGGGAACCCCCGAGGAACTGGAGCTGTTCATGGATACCTGGGTCTGGATCGTCATCGGGATCGTCGTCGTGGCGATCATCATCGTGCTCATCGTCGCGATGTCCGTGGGCAGTCGGCGCAAGCGAGCCGAGGAAAACGCGCGGCTTCGTCGAGAGCAAGAGGCACATGACCGGGCGCAGGCTGCGGATCTGCGCGACCACGCCGATAAGCAGGCGCTAGCCGCACGCGAGCGTGAGGTGGCAGCCAAGGAAACCGAGACTGAGGCAGATCGGGCCCAACTCGAGGCCGAAAAGACGCGACGCGAAGCAGACCGCTTGGCCCAGGAGGCCCAGCAGCAGAAGAGGACGGCCGAGGAGGTCCACGCAGACGCTGCCCGCGAACGCGCCGATGCCGACTCGATCGACCCCGATCTGGGCCCGGATGGTCATCCGCGGCCTGGAGCAGGGACGCCCGCCGGGCAATCAGGTGCAGAGGCGCCTGCAGCAGGGGCGCCTGCGGCTAGTCAGCCAGGTGCAGCGGCGCCCGCTGCGGAGCAGCCAGGTGCGGGGGCGCCCGCCGCGGGGCAGCCGAACGCTGGGGCGCCTGCTGCGGAGCAGCCAGGTGCGGGGGCGCCCGTGCGCGAACCACGCGCCCCACAGCCATCGCCTGCAGCCCAACCAGGCGCAGCAGCGCCCGTGCAGGAACCGCCGGTCCAGCAGCGGCCTACGGCTCAGCCGGTCGCCGGTCAGCCAGGCTCCGGGGCGCCAGTCGCCGGTCAGCCAGGGGCGGGCGCTCCAATAGCCAGGGGACCAGAGGCTGAGGAGGCTGGCGCGACGCCGCAGAATGCCGGGACGCCAGTCCAGCAGCCACCCACTGCCCCGCCGGTCGCCGGTCAGCCGGGTGCGAACGATCCGGCCACCGGGGAGCCGCTCCTCGAGGAGCCGGTCGCCGAGCCACGGACGCATGGCCGTCACGCCCCGCCGACGGAGGAACCACCGCCGGCACGGTGAGTCGGCGCGGGGAGTTGGCGGGCGATCGTCGTACAGCCGGGAGCGTTAGGACACTTGCGTGTCGCCGGCGACCGGATCGCTCGGGTCGGCGCAGTAGGCCAGCTCCCCGCCCTCACCGGCGTGATAGGCATACTCGTCGCCGTCTGCCGTGAGGATCACCCGGTAGCCGTCGGTGAGTACCTGCGGATAGGACATCCCAGGCTCCGGACAGCCGAGTGAGCCGTCGGGCCAGGTCACCTCTTCCAGCGATCCGGCATCGATATCCGCCAGCGCCACGCCGAGCCGATCGGCCAGGTCCTCGACAGCCTCCTGCACGTTCTCGGGGAGGTCGGCGGCGTCGTCGGTCGGTTCCGGTGTGTCCGAAGGCTCCGGCGAGTCGGTGGAGGGCTGGAGGGTGGTCGGAGGGTCCGTCGGGTCGGAGCCCTCACCCGCGCACCCTGCAAGCGCACCGGTGAGCAGTCCGGCGAGGAGTACGGCGGCGAGTCGGTGGCGCATGGCTTCGAGGGTAGTTTGCCACCGGCAGTCGGACCATCGTGGGTCGGTCGATCCCGATGATCCGGTCGACACCTCGATGCGCTGCAATCAGCGCCGCGTTGCGGCGATCGGACGCCTCAGAGCGTTCGGATCCGTGTTCCGCGGAAGCAGAATGTCCCCGCCTGGGCCTAGCGTGGGGTCATGACTGAACTCGTACTCTTCCACCACGTCCTGGGACTGACCGACGGTGTGCGCAACTTCGCCGAACTGATCCGTGCACAAGGGCACACTGTGCACACGCCCGACCTGTTCGAGGGTCGCACCTTCCCCACGATCGACGAGGGGATCGGCTACGCCGGGTCGATCGGCTTCGACGAGGTGATGCGGCGCGGGATCGAAGCGGCAGCCCCGCTTCCGAAACGCGTGGTCTTCGGCGGCTTCTCGGTCGGGGTCATGCCCGCGCAGCAGTTGCTGCAGACCACCCCCGAGGCCCTGGGTGGCCTGTTCCTGCACGCCTTTATCGATCCGACCCAGCTCGAGGGCAGCTGGCCGAGCGGAGTCCCGGCCCAGGTGCACGGGATGGACGAGGACCCATTCTTCATCGGCGACGGTGACCTGGAGGCGGCCCGCGCGGTTCAGGCCGACCACCCGGAGCTGGAGGCCTTTCTCTATCCGGGCAAGACCCACCTATTCACCGACTCCAGCAGTGCGGATTACGACCAGGCCGCCGCCGTCACGGTGCTTGAGCGCGCCAGCGAGTTCCTCAGCTCGTT
Source organism: Ruania zhangjianzhongii (assembly GCF_008000995.1). NCBI lineage: Bacteria > Bacillati > Actinomycetota > Actinomycetes > Micrococcales > Ruaniaceae > Ruania > Ruania zhangjianzhongii. The sequence goes on along the minus strand of NZ_CP042828.1, from coordinate 203,200 downwards.
GGCGCCGGCGCAACCATGACAGCTACCGGCGCGCACTGACACCCGGCCGCGTCAGGCCACCCCGAGCGCGCGCAGGCCCGCCGTAGCGCCGGCCGCGACCAGGAGCACGATCGGCAGCGGCACTCCGCGCCAGGCGAGCAGCCCGGAGAGCGCCACTCCGGCCGGGCGAGCCCAGCCAGCGTAGGCCTGACCGTCGGTCAGCGCGCTGGTGGCCATCACCGAGGCCAGGATCAGTACCGCGGAGTCCTCGACCGCCAGCTGCAGCCGGGGGTAGGGCTGAAGCAGGTCACCGATCGCCCCGCCACCAGCACGCATCGCATAGGTGCCGACGGCGAGCACCAGCCCACCGAGCAGCAGCGCCACCAGCTCGCTCATCGCCCTGCCCCGCTGCCCTCGTCCGGGTCGCCGAACGAACCGTCGTCTTCCCCGCGGCCAACGAAAACCTCCCGCGAGCGCCACAGCGCCAGCGGGAGGGCAAGCACACCGGCCAGTGGGCCCAGCCCCTCCGGGAGCAGCAGCGCCGCCGGCACCGACACGATCGCCGCACCGATCACTGCCGGCCGCAGTCGGGCCCGCTTCAGGGCCGGTAGCACGAGGGCGAGGATCACCGCCGGGAAGATCGCGTCCAGCCCGAAGGCGTACTGGTCGATGCCGCGGCCGAGCAGCCCACCGGCCAGCGCGCCAGCAGGCCAGCCGATCAGTACTCCGGTGCCGATCCGGGTCAGCGCGCTTCCGGAGCGCTCCGGGTCCCGCTCGGCGAGCGCGAACGCCACCGCCTCATCATTCATCACATGTGCGCGGTAGGCACGGGTCGCGCCCTGGCCGAGTGCCGGGCGCAGCGCCATCCCGTAGGGCACGTGCCGCACGTTCACCAGCAGTGCTGCCGGCAGCGCCAGCCAGGGCGAGGTGGCAGTCGCCAGCCCCACATAGAGCATCTCGGACGAGCCGGCCAGCACGACCACACCGAGCAGCGGAGCCACCCACACCGGCAGCCCCGCGCCCACACTCATCGCACCGTAGGCAACACCCACCAGTGCCATCGACAGCGAGATCATCGCCACTGTGCGGAGTGACACCGCATCCGTTCGCTGACCCGAACTCATGATCGTTATGATGAACGCTAATCGGACGTTCCGGCAAGTCCGGCCGGTAGGGCTGACCACGAAAGGCACAGGTGATGACGGCGGAGGCACAGCTGCCGCGGGCCGCTATCGCGGCGAGCATTCAACGCGAGCGCAGCCGAGTGGGGATCTCGCTGACCGAGCTGGCCCGGCGCGCGGGAGTGGCGAAGTCCACGCTGTCCCAACTCGAGTCCGGCACCGGCAACCCGAGCCTGGAAACGATGTGGGCGCTGGCGGTGGCGCTCGGCATCCCGTTCTCCCAGCTGATCGAGCCCCCAGCGAGCCCGATCCAGGTGATTCGGGCGGGCGAGGGTCCGGCCGTGGCCGCCTCCGAGGCCGATTACGTGGCCACGCTGCTGACCGCCAGCCCACCCGGGGTGCGCCGGGACCTGTACCGGATCACCGCGGAGCCGGGGCAGGCGCGCGAGTCAGCCCCGCACGCGCGGGGCACCATCGAACACGTGTACCTGGCCGCCGGCCGAGAGCGCTGGTCGGCCCGGCGGAGGACACAGTGGAACTCGCTACCGGAGACTTCATCACCTATCCCGGCGACGAACCGCACACCTTCGAGGCACTCGGCGGCCCCGCGCACGCTCTCCTGGTGAGCGAGAGCAGCGCTGACTCCAGCCGGTCAGCCAGTCCCTCGATCGGCGGGTAGGAGCGTGCCGTCAGGCCACGGCGTACTTGCGCGGACGGCCACGGCCTCGCTTGGTCGGCTGCACCCGGCCCCGCTCGAACACCTCACCGCCCCAGACTCCCCAGGGCTCACGCCGGGCCAGCGCGCCTTCCAGGCACGCCTGGCGCACCGGGCATTCCCGGCAGAGCTGCTTGGCAGTCTCCACCCGGTCGGAATGCTCGGCGAACCACAGATCCGGGTCACTCCAACAGGGCCATGGCCCGTCCTCCAGCCAGACCGGGCCGAGGAGTTGTAGCAGGGCGGGGCTCGTCTCGATGCTGATGATGGGCACCTCCATTCACGCAGGGCTCCGCACGCGCGGCCGAGCAGGCGACGCGATGCCCGACGGCGATTCCACCGGGCACAGCGCTCTGCCCCGGATACCCCGGTCACCACGGCCGCTGCCCCCCAGCGTGCGTCGATACTGCCACTGTGCCCTGCACACACGGCTCGGCACATCCACCCTTCGGCTGATCCGTATCGTCTTAAGTCCACCGCAGGTCGATGTCGAGACCCAGCCAGAGCATGGTCGTCATGTCAGCCGTGCGTTATAGCGCACGGCTGACATGACGACCTCGCTCAGGGCAGAGTTAGCGGCCTACGGCGTAGCCCTGCATCCCGCGCGGATTGGCGGCGGCCATCAGTATCCCGTCGCTGCGGATCCCGGCGGCGCTGATCCGGCCCAGCGACCAGGGCCCGGAGGCGGAGACCCGGTGTCCTCGCCCGGCCAGGTCGTCCAGCACCGCCGGCCCGAGCCGGTCCTCGGCGCGCAACCCACCCGGCTCGGCCATCCGGGGTGCGAACGAGCTCGGCCAGTGCGTGCTGTGCCAGTTCGGGGCGTCGATCGCGGCTTGTAGATCCATACCGTGCACGAGGTGGTTGATCAGGAACGGCACCACCCACTGGTCCTGCTGATCTCCGCCAGGGGTACCGAACGCCAGGTACGGCTTCCCCTCGCGAAGCACCATCCCTGGACTGAGTGTGGTGCGTGGCCGCCGGCGCGGACCGATCGAGGTGGGCAGTCCCGGCTCAGTCCAGAACATCTGCCCCCGGGTACCGAGCGCAAAGCCCAGCCCCGGGATCGTCGGTGAAGACTGCAACCAGCCACCCGACGGTGTCGCGGCGACCACGTTGCCCCAGCGATCGACGATGTCCAGGTGACACGTGTCCCCGCGCGCAACGGTGGGTTCGCCCTGACCCGGCGAGGCCAATCCGTCCGGCCAGTCTCCGCCGTCGGCCATCGCGGCACGCACCCGCGCACCCAGCTGGGGCGCCACGCCGCCCGGCGACCCCGGCCGGAGAGTGAGGTCCGCCTGCGCACCGACCAGGCGGACGCGCTCCGCGGCGTACTCGGCGGAGAGCAGCGACTCGACCGGCACGTGGGAGTGGTCCGGGTCGCCGTAGAAGGCCTCCCGGTCGGCGAAGGCCAGCTTGGCCACCTCGGTGACCAGGTGCACCAGGTCCGCTGATCCCGGTCCGAGACCGTCCAGCCCGGCGGCCTCCAGCATGGCGAGCTGCTGCAGCAGGACCGGGCCCTGCCCCCAGGGGCCGGTCTTGGCCACCTGATGGCCGGCGAAGTCGACGGTCAGCGGTGCTTCCTCACTCGCCCGCCAACCGTCCAGGTCGGCGCCGGTGAGCAGACCGCGATGCCGGGTGAGGCCGTCGGCGCCCGGCGAGCCCACCACGGAACCGTCGGGCTGCTCGGTAGCGCTGAAGGCATCGATCGCCTCGGCCACGAACCCGGAGTAGAACGCGCGCCGAGTGCCCTCGATCTGCTGCTCGCGACCCGGGCCGGCGGCCTCCCCCTCGGCCACCAGACGGTCCAGGGTGTCGGCGAGCACCGGGTTGGCGAACCGCTCCCGCGGCCCCGGAGCCCGGCCCCCGGGAAGATAGATCTGCGCCGAGGTGGGCCACTGGGTGCGAAAGACCTCGGCCACCTGACTGATCGTGGCCGAGGCCTGGCCCACCAGCGGGTAGCCGTGGCGGGCGTAGCCGATCGCCTGCTCGGCCACGTCCCGCAGGTGCATCGTGCCGTAGCGCTCGAGCATCAGCAGCCAGGCACCAAATGTGCCGGGCACCGTGGCCGGCAGCAGGCCGGTGCCCGGGATCGCCTCGATGCCGAGCGTGGCGTAGGCCTCGGGTGTGGCCGCCGACGGCGAGGTCCCCTGTCCGCAGACCACGAACGTTCGGCCTGTGCGTGCGTCATGGCAGATCGCGGGCATATCGCCGCCGATGCCGTTCAGGTGCGGCTCCACTACGTGCAGCACCAGGCCGGTCGCGACCGCCGCGTCGTAGGCATTGCCGCCGCGTTCGAGGATCGACATGCCCGCGGCGGAGGCGAGCCAGTGGGTGGAGGCAACCATGCCGAACGTGCCGAGCAGCTCGGGCCGGGTGGTGAAGGTCTGCATCGGTTCAGCCTAGAGGGGATCGATGGCGCCATCGGAGGCAGCCCGTGCGGTCCGAGGTCGGCGGGGCTGACCTCAGATCGCCTGCGGTACCCCCGATGCGGGTGCCGATCAGCGCAGCTCGAGGTGCTGGCCGGGCGTGAGCCGCAGAGCGCGGCCGGAGCACGGTGATCCCGCCGCGAGGGCCTCCGAACCGACCAGTGAGCCCAGATCGGACGGTCCGAGGACCGGAACTCCACCGGCAACGGCCTCCTCGAGGAGCCCGCGGTCGGCGTGGTCGAAGTGACCGTGAGAGACGAGCACAGCGGAGCAGCCGGCCAGGTCGGGCGCCTCGCCCGGCCCGCCGGGATCCACGAGGATCCGGTGCTGCCCTCGCTGCAGCTCCACGCAGGCGTGCTTGGTCAGCCGGAGCGACGCTGCCGTCACCGCGCCGACGCTAGCGGATCCGGTTCGCTCGGGCTAGCACGCGGCCTCAGCCGAACCGGCGGACCTGATCCCGGCGGTAGCCCCAGACGGTAAGCCCGGCGAAGATCACGATCCACACCGCGAGCATCACCAGGGACAGCGACCCGACGGGCTCTCCGGTCAGCGCCACCAGCACCAGGTCGCTCGCGCCCCCGGTGGGCACAAAGGGCGCGATCTGCTCGATGAACGCGGGCATGTCGGCACGGTCGAAGAACATGCCGCCAGCCACTGCGAGCGGAAGGAAGCCGATGCTGTTGGCGATAGCGGCCGCCCGCATGGACATCAGGTAGCCAACCGCCAGCCCCAGCAGCGTGAAGGTCACCACCGCGATCAACAGTGCTCCCGCTGCCAGCAACACCCGGGACGGCGGAGCCGACGCGGCCGTGAACAGTCCGGCCACCACCACGATCGGGATGATCGCGGCAGCGACGACCACGAGCCCGACCAGGAGGTGGCCGAGCATCTGCGGTGTGATTCCGCCTGGAAGGGTGCGCAGATAGTTCCCCCAGGCGGTCTCGCGTTGCGAGGCGATCACCATGCTGAAGTGACCGACGCACGCCATCAGAACGCCGAACACCGCCAGCATCCCAGCAGCCGAGGTCATCGCCGCCGTGTCCTGGCCGATAAAAGGAACGACGAAGAACAGCATCACTCCTACCGGGACCAGCGCCACGGTCAGGAACATCGTCGGCGTGCGGATCGTCTCGGCGAGGTGCCGCCGGGTGTAGGTCATGGTCAATGAGGACATGGATCGGCCTTTCGCGTCAGGTGGTCTGCCGATCGCCGGTGATCGCCAGGAAGGCGTCCTCCAGCGAGGTGGGTTCGATCTCGATGTCGGTGAATGACGCACCGGAGGTCACCAGTTCCCGGACCAGCGCCGTGACGTCATTGGTGAGCAGATGGGTGCGGTCGCTCTCGCGCTCGATCGAGGCGACCTGACTCAGCACGGGCAGCACCGGGTCGGTCAACGTGACCCGTTTGAGCTGGATCCGGTCGCGGATCTCGGCGACGCCACCATCGGCGATGACCCTGCCCTGGTCCATCACCACCACCCGGTCGGCCAGCACCTCCACCTCCTCGATGTAGTGACTGGTCAGCAGCACAGCTCCGCCATCGGCGTGGAAAGAACGAATGCCCTCCCACAGCGCCCGCCTGGCGTCCACGTCCAGACCGGTGGTGGGCTCGTCCAGGAACACCAGCCTCGGCCGCCCCGCGAACGCCAGCGCAACCGCGACCCGCCGCTGCTGTCCGCCGGAGAGGCCACCGGCCTGCCGGTCGGCCAGCGGCGTGAGGTCGAAGCGGTCGAGCAGGTCGGCCGGATCCACCGGGTCGGGGAAGTGCGCGACGACGAAGTCCAGCAGCTCCCGCACCCGCCAGGTCTCCGGAAGTCCGGTCTCCTGCGGGGTCACGCCGATCACGCGCCGGGTCGCCTCACTGCGCGGGTCGTCGCCGCACAGTTCGACACTGCCGGAGCTGGGTCGCAGCAGGCCGGTCATCACGTTGATCAGGGTGGACTTGCCCGCGCCGTTAGGACCGAGCAGTCCGAGCACCTGCCCGGCCGGGATGTCCAGGGACACATCGGCCAGCGCGATCGTGTCGTTGTACCGGCGGGTGACGCCGAGGGCGCGGGCGAGGATGGTCATGGTGCGGACTCCGATACCTGTGGGTGCGGGTCGGACATGATCGACGGGATATCGCCGAACGCGAAGGGTCCCGGCTCGCCATGGGCCACGACCGGCCACGCCTGTCCGGTCACACCGCGCGCCAGCACCAGTTCGGCAACCTCGGCGACCCGTTCGGGCGAGAGCACCGCCAGTCCCATTTCGCTGATGAACGGGACCGCCTCGCCCAGGATCGGGGTGTCGATAAAGGTCGGGCAGAGCGCATTGACGGTGATGCCGCTCTCGGCCACGCTCGGGGCGACGGAGCGGACCAGCCCGATCACTGCGTGCTTAGTGGCCGCATAGAGCGGATTGATCGGGCTCTCCGTCAGTCCGGCCAGGCTGGACATCGCCAGGATCGCGCCGGATTTCTGTTCGAGGAACACCGCCAGCGCTGCATGCACCCCGTACACCACGCCGTCGAGATTGGCCGAGACCAGATCCCGGTAGTGCTGGGGGCGGAACTCCTCGATGAATCCGCCCTGCTCACCGATCCCGGCGTTCAGCACGGTGATGTCGAGGCTGCCGAAGTGTTCGGTCGCGGTTCGAACGGCGGCGAGGTTGTCCGCCAACTGAGCGACATCAGTGTGGACGAATACGCCGCCGATCTCCCGAGCGAGGCTCTGCCCAGCCGGATCGATATCCGCGACCACTACGTGCGCGCCGCCGGAGGCGAAGCGGCGGGCGATCGCCGCACCGATTCCGCCGGCTCCGCCGGTGACCAGCGCGACTTTGTTGTCAAGAACGGTCATGTTTCCTCCGAAGTGAGCCGCACCGGCCGGGTGGCATAGTCGACGGCGGTGGTGATCTCCCGCAGGTAGAGATCGATGTCGAGGTCGGGATCGCGGGACAGCGCCGTGGGCACGGCATCGATCGCGCTGCGCACGATCCGCGCCATGACGCTGACGTCGAAGTCCCGGAACTCGCCGCCTGCCTGGCCCGCCACGAACAGTTGCTCCAGGGGCGAGAGAAGATTCTGGTCGAACGCGCCCGGGTCGGCCTCGGGCAGGTCGGCCAGACCGCCGCTGGTGACGATCTCCACGACCGCGACCATGCGGGCGGGGTAGGCGCGCATGTACTCCAGGTTCGAGCGGATGTACGCCTGCAGCTGACCGGCGGGCGTGGTCTCGGCGTCGATCTTCGGCACCATGAAGGCGGCTGCGTCGGTGTAGACAGTGGTGAGGACCTGGCCGATCAGCTCGGCCTTCCCGGCGAAGTGGTACGAGATCAGTCCGCGGCTGATGCCTGCACGGGTGCCGATTCTGGCCATCGACGCCCGGTGGTATCCGACCTCGGCGATGGTCTCGACGGCAGCGGTCACGATCTGTTCCCGCCGCGCTTCCTCGATGAAGGAACGCGGCGGCTGGCTGTCGTGATCAATTCTTGGCTGCATGGCCAAAAACTAGCACACCATGCCAGGAACCTGTACAGGTCGGCCAAGATTTGCAGGTCGCAGGCTCAGGCTGCAGCCGTCGCGGCTCAGGTCGGCGACGGCGCCGGTTCAGGCGCGCAGCACAGTGATGTTGCCGCTGGCCGTACGCAGGCGCAGCACCACCGAGTTCTCTCCCTCGCCGGGCTCCCCGCTGGGTTCCAGCTCACTGCGCACCCGGCCGGAGACGGCCTGGCAGTCGAGCAGGGTCGGGGTACCGTCTGCCACGCCTACTGTCAGGCTTCCGGAGGCGCTCGTCGCTCCGATCTCGCCGGATCGCACCATCTTCACCTGGATGGAGCCCGATCCGGAACGAAGTGTGGCAATGCTGGTCTCGCCGATCCGCAGCTCACCGGACCCGGCACTCCCGCTCACCTTGGTGGCGTAGTCGATGATGATGTCGCCGGAACCGGTGCGTGCACTGACATCGTCGGCGCTGCCGATGGACAGAGTGCCGGAGCCGGCGGCGGCTTCTACCGTCGCGGCCCGGTCGATCCGGGCATCACCGGAGCCGCTGGTGGTGGTCGCGCGAGCGGCAGCGCTCACGTTCAGATCACCAGAGCCGCTACGCAGCTCGACCTCGGCCAGGTCGCCGGTGGTGTGCAGGTCGCCGCTGCCGGACTTTGCCAGCACGCTCGACCCGGTCGGAACGGTGATCTCCGCCCGTAGCTTGCTGCCGAACCCGGAGAAGAGGCCGCCACGCACCTGGGGCACGTCGACCTCGAGCGTGCCGCCGACCAGATCGACGTGCGAGCGTTCGGCGAGCTCACGGTCACCGGTGAGCTGCACCGTCGCGGTGGACGTCTGAGTCGCGGTGATGGTGACGTCGGAAGCGCGCACCCGCGCGCGGACCTGGATCGGTCCGGTGACCGGGAAGTCCTGCTCGCGCATGCTCACAGCTCCGGACTGCGCCGCTGCCGGCGCGGAACATAGGAGGTGACCGTGCCCGGCCGGCGCCGGGACTGCTTGGTGGGCTCCTCCAGCGGGCCGCCGATGTGTTGTGCGGCGATGGCGTCGAAGACGTTGTCGAACATGGGATCTTCCTTTCAGCGGACCCAGCCGGTCATCCGCCGGCCGGATCCAGTCGGACGGGCCGCCGCGGGGGCGTCGCCGGGAGTGATGAGGGCTTTCTGTACGGCTCGTACGAGCCAGGAGTTGATGGAGACGCCGTCGCTGGCGGCAGCGTCGTCGACGCGAGCCTTGACCGACTCCGGCAGCCGCAGCGTCACGCGGGTGTGGGAGGCATCCTCAGGCTCGGGCGGCAGGGGTGGCGCAGGTGGCTCAGGTGATGTGGGCGCTGCGAACTGCTCGGTCGGGGCCTGTTGATCGACCACCAGCTCGGCCAGACCGCCCCGGAGGCGCACTTCCACCACTGCACCGTCCAGCCGGGAGGTCACCTCGGCCGCGACGTCGGAGGCCAGCTCCATCAGGGTCAGTCGCAGCGCCGGTTCCAGCGATTGGGCGAGGCGTTCGGTGGCCTCCTGCACCTCCGGGGTCGAGGTGCCGGCCGCGTGGCCGAGCGCCTGACGTAGAGAGTTGAGGTACGGGTTCAGGTCCATGACGCCATGGTGACATCACAGTGGTGTCACTGTCAATAGATTCGACAGCACCATGGTGTCAGTCGGCGTCACTCGCACTGTCGGGATGACGCCGGACGCCCAGGTCCGGTGCGCCGGACCCTCACGGAGTGGTCACGATTCCCTTCGCTCCGGTGCCGTGGGCCGTGCTGTCCAGCCAGGCGGCGCTACGGTGCTCTCAGCGTGTGTGCAGCAGTGCGCCGCCTTCCGTGGGGAGAGAGCAATGACGATTCGCAGATCTACGCTGTTCACCGGTGCCGCCCTGCTCGGCGCCTCCGCCCTGGTGCTCACCGCCTGTTCACCGGGCAGCTCCGATGACGACGGCAGCGGCGAGGGCAGCACCACGGTCACGTTCCGGCTCTGGGACGAGAACGCCGCCGCTGCCTACGAGGAGACGTTCGCGGCATTCGAGGAGCAGAACTCCGATATCGATGTCGAGATCGAAACGGTGCCGTGGGCGAACTACTGGGACCGACTGCCGCAGGACGTGGGGTCCGGCACGATGGCGGACATCTTCTGGACGAACACCTCCAACTTCGGCCTGTACGTGGACAACGGCAACCTGCTGAACATCTCCGAGGAGATCGGCGACGACCACGATGAGTGGACCCAGTCCGTGGTGGACCTCTACACCCGGGATGGGTCACTGTGGGGCGTGCCGCAGCTCACCGACTCGATCGCGCTGTTCTACAACGTGGACCTGCTCGCCGACGCCGGGATCGACCCGGCCACCCTGCACTGGGACCCCAGCGGCGAGGAGGACACGTTCCTGCCGGCGGCCCAGGAGCTGACCGTCGACAGCAATGGCGCCACGGCGGCGGAGGACGACTTCGATCCGAACAGCATCGACACCTACGGATTCAACGCGCAGAACGACCTGCAAGCCATCTACATCGACTTCCTTGCCTCCAACGGTGGGCAGTACCAGGACGGCGACCAGTACGCCTTCGACAGCCCGGAGGGTGTAGCCGCCTTCCAGTATCTGGTGGACCTGATCAACACCCACCACGTGAGCCCGTCGGCGGCGGAGACGAACGCCAACGGTGACCTTGCCCGGCAGCTCTTCGTCCAGGGCAAGATGGCTCTGTTCCAGTCCGGCCAGTACTCGCTACCGGCGATGGCCGACGCCGAGTTCGACTGGGCGATCGCGCCGATGGTCGAGGGGCCGCAGGGGCGCGTCGGTGTGGTGCACGGGGTTGCGGCCGTCGGCAACGCGGCCACCGAGCACCCCGAGGCCACAGTGGAGGTGCTGCGCTGGCTCGGTAGCGCCGAGGGTCAGGTGCCGCTCGGGGCGACCGGTGCCGCCTTCCCGGCAGCGGTGGAGGCACAGAGCTCCTTCACCGACTACTGGGAGGAGCAGGGGGTGGACACGTCGGAGTTCATCGCCGCCGCCGAACGGAACGCTGCGGCCGCACCACTGGGCCCCCGGGCCAATGCCGCCGCGAACGCCATGGGCCCGTTCTTCGAGCAGCTGTTCGCAGGCACCCTGCCGGTCGAGGATGCGCTGCAGCAGGCCCAACAGGCGGCGAACGAGGCGATCGCCGAGGAGTAACGCCACCCTCCCCCGGCCTGCCCGCGAGGACCGGGGCCGGGAGGTGCGTAGGCTGCAGCCATGCGCGCAACAGAGTCGGTGGCCCTGGTGGCGCTGGACTGGGGGACGAGTTCGTGCCGGGCCTACGCACTTGACGCCGACGGCCGGCTGCTCGACTCGCGCAGCGCACCCCTGGGCATCCTGTCCGTCGGCACCGAGCCGGAGGCGTACGCCCGCGCGCTGACCGAGATCGCCGGCGACTGGCTGTCCATGGCGCCGCCGGTGCTCGCCTGCGGGATGGTGGGCAGTGCTCGCGGCTGGCAGGACGCCGGATACCGCAAGGCCCCGCTCCACCTGACCACGCTCGCCGACCCCTGCTACCCGCCGGTGGTCACCGCGGCCGGGCCTGCCGGACCGGTGCACCTGGTGCCCGGGGTGCGCACGGACACCGGAGTGATGCGGGGTGAGGAGACCCAACTGCTCGGTGCCGTGATCGCCGGCCTGGACGCCGATCCGTTGGTGCTGCCCGGCACGCACAGCAAGTGGGCGGCGCCGCGGCACGGCCGGTTGACTGATTTTCACACCGCGATGACCGGGGAGCTGTACGCACTGCTACTCGCCCACGGCACCCTCTCGCAGGTGGCTGCACCACCTGGTGCCTCAGATCGGGATGCGTTCGACGGCGGAGCTCGGCTCGGTCTGGAGCGCGCACCTCAGGGGGTGCTGAGCCTGGTCTTCGAGGCACGCTCCCGCGTGCTGGTGGGCTCCCTGGCGGCCGAGCAGGTGCGCGACTACCTCTCCGGGTTGCTGATCGCCGCCGAGATCAGCGGCGCGCTGGCGTGGTTGCCGCAGGCGCCGAAGCGGGTGACGCTGGTCGGGGACGAAGCGCTGTGCGAGCGGTACGCGCGCGTGCTCGCCCTGGCGGGGATCGCCGGCACCCGACCCGCCGACGATCTGGCCCTGGGCGGACTGGTGCACCTGGCCCGGAGGCTGCACCTACTGCCGGAAGCCGGAGCAGTGCCCGCGGGCGCCGGCGCCGACGCCGACGAACGAAGGAGCCGACGATGACCCGAGAACCGACCGGACTGGTAGCGATCCTGCGCGGGCTGCGGCCCGAGCGTGCCGCGGAGGTGGGTGCAGCGCTGGTCGGCGCCGGGCTGACCACTCTCGAGGTGCCGCTGAACTCCCCCGACCCGCTGCGCAGTATCACGATCCTGCGCGAGCAGCTGGGCGATCGCGCTCTGGTGGGCGCGGGAACGGTACTCGACCCGGCCGCCGTGGATGCAGCCGTCGAGGCTGGCGCGCAGTTGATCGTCTGCCCGCACACCGATCCGGACGTAGTAGCCGAAGCGGTCGCCTCCGGGGTGCCGGTCTACCCCGGCGTAGCGACAGTGTCCGAGGCCTTCACCGCGATCCGGCACGGCGCCCGGGCGGTGAAGATCTTTCCGGCCGACCAGGTCGGCCTCGCCGCGGTGCGAGCCTGGGGCGCCGTGCTCCCGCCGGAGGTGGAACTGGTTCCGGTCGGCGGGGTGTCCGCCGGTCAGCTCGGAGACTGGGTGGCGGCCGGCGCCACCGGATTCGGCATCGGCAGCGCGCTGTTCACCCCAGACGTGCCGGCCGAGCTGCTGACCCAGCGCGCCAACGAGCTGGTGACCGCCTGGGCATCGGTGGCCGACCGGCTGCGCCCGCCTCCGGATCTGGCGCCGGTCTCCGACTAGGCGCAGCCAGCGCACGAGAGCTCCCGCCTTCGGGCGCTGGTACTAGGTCGCGTCCAGCCGGTCGTGCGGGCGAGAACCAGCAGGCCGGTCAGGACAGTGCAGCGGCACCGAACACGGCACCCTCCTCGTCGCTGTAGATCAGCACAGTGTCGTACGCGGTCACGTCCACCCCGTCGAGGTCGAACGTCTGCGACTCCTCGTCGAAGGCGACGGCGTCGATCTCCACCCCTTCGGACACGGCTGCCTCGTCGGTGCCCTGGGTGAGGTAGAGGCGCAGGTCGGGCGCTTCGCCTGAGGAGAAGTCACTCAGCACGATCTCGGTCTCGCTGATCTCTACCGAGCCGGTGACCATGCCGTCCTGGCTCTCGAACATCCCGCTCATCGCGGTCATGTCCTCGTCCGACATGTCCTCACCATCCATGCCCTCACCCGACATGTCCTCACCATCCATGTCCTCACCCGACATGTCCTCATCGGACGTCTCCTCGCCAGCCATGTCCTCGGACATCGACTCGCTGGACGTCGGTTCGTCGGTCATCGGTTCGTCGGTCATCGAGTCGTCGCTGGTTCCGCTGCACGCGGCCAGCGTCAAGGTCAGGGCCAGGAACGCTGCGCCGGTGAGTGCACTCTTACGCATGGGGATTCCTTCTGTTGATCGTCCGATGACGTCGGCCCGGATAGGTCGACGCCGCGAACGTATCCAGCGGGCCGCCACGACCGGCGGAGTCTTTCAAGAGCGTAAGAACTGACCAGCGGGTGCGGCGGGCCGGCGAGACTACGCTGCAAGGATGGCGAACCGGGTCGAGGTGATGCTGGTGGAGGACGATGCCACCGTGCTGAACGTGGTCACCGACTACCTGCGTCGGCGGGACTACTCGGTCAGCGCCTTTACCGACGGCCTGAGCGCGCAGCGAGCGTTGCGTACCACGCGCCCGGACGTGCTGGTCCTGGACCGGATGCTGCCCGGCGTCGGCGGTGACGAACTCTGCCGGGAGGTGCGCGAGCAGTCTCCACAGACGCCAATCCTCATGCTCACGGCGCTGGACTCGGTCGACGAACGTATCGACGGCCTGACCCGCGGTGCCGACGACTACATGGCGAAGCCGTTCGTGTTGCGCGAGCTGCAGCTGCGGATCGATGCGATGGTGCGGCGCAGCCGGGCGGTGCACGTGACGCCAGCACCGTTCGTTCTGGGCCCCTTCCGGGTGGACCCGGCACATCGGCGAATCTGGCTGGCGGAACAGGAGATGACGCTCACCAGCCGCGAGTACGAGCTGTTCTTGTTCCTGCTGCAGAACCCGGACCGGATCCTCACCCGCGAGGATCTGATCCGCGAGGTGTGGGGATGGAACTTCGGGGAGCCATCGACAGTCACCGTGCACGTGCGCCGACTGCGGGAGAAGATCGAACCTGAGCCGCGGTTTCCTCGCTACCTGCTCACCGAGTGGGGCCGGGGCTACCGCTTCACCGTGACACCCCCACCATGATGCTCAGCGCAACGGACCTGCTCCTCGTGGCCGCGTACACGGCGGCCTGCACCGCGGCGATCACCGTGCTGGCGGTGCTGACGCTGCGGCTGAACCGGCGCCGGTCGATCCGCTTCCAGCTCGCCGTCGTCGTGCTGACCGTGGTCGCCGCGATCGTCTCCTCGACGGCGGTGATCGCCGCGCAGATGTACGTCTCCGAGCACGACCTGACCGTGCTGCTCTGGGTGATCGGCGTGGCTGCGGTGATGAGCATCCCGGCCGCACTGCTCACCACCCGGACCGCCCGGGCCACGATCAGCACGCTGCGCACCTCTGTCGAGCGGGTCGGTCAGGGGGACGTGGTGGCCGCGGACACCGGTGCGTGGAAGGAGCTAGCCGACGTCTCGACACAGCTCGCCGAGACCTCCGAGCACCTCGCGGCCGCGCGAGCGGAGATCGAGCAGCTGGACGCCTCTCGCCGCGAGCTGTTCGCCTGGATCTCCCACGACCTACGCACACCCCTCACCGGGATCAGCGCCCTGGCCGAAGCTCTCGAGGAAGACCAGGTCACAGACCCGGCCGACTACGTCCGGCAGATCCGCGCCCAGGTACGGGCGATGAGCCGCCTGGTCGACGACCTGTTCGCTCTGTCCCAGATCCACAGCGGCACACTCCAGTTGCGACGGGAGCACGTCGAACTCCTCGACATCGTCTCCGGCGCCGTCGCCGACGTGGCCGGGCCGGCCGCCACCCGGGGCCTCACGATCACGCCCAACGCCGTGGCGGGGCACACGCTCTGGGCCGACCCACACGAACTGAACCGGGTGATCGTCAATCTGCTGATGAACAGCATCCGGCATGCCCCACCAGATTCCGAGATCCTGATCACCGCGACCGACGGTGACGGCGGTGGGTTGCTGCTGTCCGTGCTGGACGCGGGCGAGGGCGTCCCGCCCGCTGACCTCAGCAGGATGTTCGAGGTCGGGTGGCGGGAGAACGCCTCACGGACACCGGCCGTCGAGACCGACGGGACGCCGGGAGCCGGGCTCGGCCTGGCGATCGTCCGCGGAATCGTGGAGGCTCATGGTGGCTCGGTCAGCGCCGAACACGCGCCGGATGGGTTCCGCCTCAACGTCGCCCTCCCAGCCGAACCCTAGGGTCAACCCAAATGGGGGCAGTCAGCCACCCCGGGCGGTTTGGGTGAGAGGCTGGCGGCCGAGCCTGCCCCGGGCGGGCAGCTATTCGTCGTCCTCGTCCTCGTCCTTGGCCCGCCGGGTCGGCCACCGGAGCAGGATGCGGTTCCGGGACGCACGCCCGAACCCGATCTCCAGCGCCTGACACACACATCCGAGAATGATCGCCAGCAGCGAGCCGGCCAGCATCGGGCCCAAGATCGCCTCCGCCCCGGCAAACAGCGAGCCCTCTCTCCCGGCATCGATACGGGCGGTGATCGCGACAATCAGCCCGACGCCGCCGGCACCGCTGAGCAACTGTGCCGCCAGCACGGTTCCAGAGTGGGAGTGGCGCTGCAGGAGCGCCGTCTCCGGCCGTGCAGACTGCGGGTCGGCAGCGCTCTCGTGCAGCCGACGGCGCTCAGTGGCGCGGATCAGCGCTCGGGTCAGTGCGGTGATCACCAGCATCGCGGTCGCGATCCCCCCGACGATTGCCGCGCTGAGGGCGAGCAGATCGATGCCCTGCTCCATCGACGGGCCGAACTCCCGGCGGTCGGCATAGCGACCCGGCTGGCGGATGTAGACCGCGAGCATCAGCAATGCGAACCCCGCCTGAACGCCCACCGCACCGAGGCGTTGCCCCCCGGTGCACAGGCGGTACCACCCCGGAGCTACCGGCCGGACAGGTGCGCCACCGGTGGGCGTGCCCTCGCTCTGGATCCGGATCCGACGGTGGACCCCACCCACCTCCGCCGGGCGCCAGAACGAGCGCAGCCCGTTCGCCACGTTCCCGTGCGCTGGCCGTAGCCGCGTATCGATCAACCGCACTCCCCCGAACAGGGCCGCGCCGATGGCGAGCGTGACGCCGAGCACCTGCAGCGAGACGGTGTCGAACCCGCTCGCGAAGCTAGCGGGGATGAAGATCAGGAGTGCCAGTGCGTCCAGGCAGATGAAGCCGACCAGGAGGCCCTTCAGCCCCTTGGCGATCGGAACGAGGAGCAGGTCCTGTTGTGCTGGCGTGGGCACAGCGGTGCGGACAGCGCCAGTCCGGACTTCGTGACGCAACCGACGGGCGGCCACCCAGGGCAGCAAGCCGCCGCACAGGCAAGCGAGCAGCGCGGCCGCCGCCGCCACGGCGCACAGGACGCCGAGCATCAGACGAGCGAACTGGTCCAGACCCTCGTTGATCGCTGAACTGTCGAAGACGGCCTCCTCGCCGAGCAGGCCGAGTACCAGGACCAGGCCGAAGGCGATCCCAGCCCCGACCCCCACCGGGATTGCACTGGCGCGCAGCGCCTGCAGCATCAGTCCGTACGGACCGAGGGAGTACTCGTACCAGCCGGGTGGGGCTTCAGGCGGCTCCGATGCATCGGCGGGCTCGGTCCGCTGGTCAGTGGGCACGGTTAACGGTAAAGGTCACCGAGGCCGCGGCCGCGGAGCTTCTTGGGCGGCCCCCAGGCACGTCGCCTGCCCTGGGGAGCCCGTGGTGGTGGCGGCAGGGTGGCCGGTGACCCCGACGGCAGCGGAGGCGGCGGGTAAGGGCCTGGTGGCGGGTACGCTCCTCCGGCCGGTGCATGCGGCGTGCCAACTGGTGGCGCATACGGCGCACCCGGAGGCGCAGCGGGGCCGGCCGCCGGTGGCGGGTAGTAGCCCCCGGTCATTCCGGGAGGGGCGGCGGCTCCCGGACCCATGGCCGAGGGCGGCGGGGCTGCCGCAGCAGCCGGTGCCCACTGCCCAGCGCCGAGGTGCTGGCCATACCCGACCACATCCGCCTCGAGGGCCGAGTCCAGCTGCGCCTTCTTGTTCATAGAGTTCGGGTCAGGGATCGGCCACTGCCGCATGATCAGGTTGCGCCGGTCCCGGGTGACGTTCTCCGCCGCGACATCAACCACCACTGCGGCCAGCAGCAGGAGAACGGCCAGCACCCCACCGGCAATGCCCCAGCGCTCCACCGCGCCGGAGTCGGTCATCAGCGCGGCTGGAACTGCAAAGAGGAGTGCCAGCGCACCAACCCAGCCCAAGAAGTTCACCCAGGGGTACTCCAGCGGTCGCCAGTACCGAGCAAGCACACTCAGTTCCGGGATCGGCCCATACGGCCGACTCGCAGCGGCAAGAAGTCCTCGAAGCTCGCTCAGCTGCGCGCCGTGCTGCAACAGGGCGCCGAGCGCGTACAACGCAATCGCGATCGCCACCAGCAGCACCGACGAGCTCAGGAGGAGCGCTTCAGTAGTGCTGGAAGCGAATCCGCCACCAATCATCGAGGTTCCCACCGGCAGAGTGACGACCGCATCGAACATCGCGATCACGGTGATCCACAGGCCGGCAGAGTTGACCCGGTCTCCGGCGCGATCCAGGGGGCGGCGATGCGTGGTCGCCGGGTTGACCAGGTCGCCGTCTGCGTCAGTCGGCAGGTTCGGCACACGTGCAGCCGCTGCGTCCTCCGCGGCCGATCGCCGCTCCTCGGTCCACCGGCCCTCCAACTCGGCCAGGGGCTTCTTCCGCCACAACCGGAAAGCCACCACCACCGCGATGGCGATCACCGGCAGAGGAACGAGGGCCCAGCCCTCGGGCACGAGGTTCGCCTCGACCCAGGTGCGCACCGGAGCGGTGAACACCCACGAGAAGGCGAGCATCGCCGTCAGCAGGAGTGCGGACACGATCATCCCCGTGCCGGTCCATCCGGTAGCCATCCCCCACTGCTGCGGGTGCGGCACCTCGGTACCGCGGGCGCCTTGGCGCACGGCTCGGCGCAATGCGCCGATCGTGAGAACGGTGCGCAGCAGGTTCAGCACGGAGACTGTCAGCGTGGTCAACGGGAAGACCAGCACAGCCACTCCGAGGGCGAGCTCCGCCCAGGTCGACCAGGCCAGTCCGGTGCTGTCCACACCGAAAGAGCCCTTGTCCGCGACGTACCACATACCGAGGAACGGCAGGATCATCAGCATCGCGATGATCGGGACGCTGCTCAGTGCCCAGCTGACGCCACGCACCAGCGAGCCGAGCGGCCCCACCGGGTAGAGCCGCCAGTGCGCCCGCTCAGTCACTACGCCCCCGGATCCAGGCGATATCACTGGTCTGCTCGGCGGCACCGCCCGGGGTCTCCACGATCACGGGCGCACCTGCCTCGCGGATCAGCTCGGCCAGCGCGTCCAGCGGGAGCGAGCCCTGGCCGAGGTTGGCGTGCCGGTCAGCGCCGGAGTCGAAGTCGTCCCGGGAGTCGTTGGCGTGCACCAGATCGATCCGACCGGTGGCCGCCAGCACCCGCTGCACCAGACCGTCGAGCTGCTCTCCCCCGGCGTAGGCGTGGCAGGTATCGAGGCAGAAGCCGACGGCGTCCCCTCCGTCGGCGCTGCGTACCGCCTCCCAGAGTCGGGTCAGCTTGGCCACCCCGCGAGCCATGGCCTTCTTCCCGCCGGCGGTGTTCTCGATGAAGATCGGCACTGCGGCGTCCAACTGGTCCACGGCCTTGCGCCAGTTGTCGAAGCCGATCTCCTCATCGTCGGTGGCCAGCACGTGCCCGCCGTGCACCACCACGCCGATCGCGCCGATCTCGGCGGCGGCATCGACCTGCTTCTGCAGGAGCTTGCGGCTGGGGATGCGGATCCGGTTGTTTGTCGTGGCCACGTTCAGCACATACGGGGCATGCACCACCAGGGTGATGCCCGCCTCGGCCGCCGCTTCCTTGAGCGCCGCCGGGCCCTCGGGGTAATTGACCTCGTGCCCCTTCCACGCCTGCGGATCCCCGATGAAGATCTGCGCGAAGTTCACCCCCCGTGCCCGCGCTTCAGCGATCGGGTCGCTCTGGCCGACGTGTGCTCCGATCAGTGACATGCTCCGAGCCTAGCGAAGCGCGGCGGTGCGGCCGATGGGCTCGGCTCCCCACCCGGTCATCCGCCGGACCACGACAGCCACCCCTCCATCGATTTGCCCCACTCTGTCGCCTTGGTTCGAGCCGGAGCGACAGGGTGCGGCAAAACGCTCCTCACGCCGTGGGCGAACGTGGGCGGAAATTCCCTTGTCCGGCACCGGGAGGCGGCCTAGCGTGGTCGGTACACGGGAAAGGAGGTGATCCGAAGAGTGAATTCTTATCGGACGCGTGAGGTGACTACCAGCTAGTCGCCCGTCAGCAACTACGGACGGACCGCCGTCTCGCAGGTGCGGGGCATCAGCGAGAACCAGGTAGTCACCGATGAGCCCGCGGGGCGCACCCTCGTCCAGTGTGCACGTTCGGCCAGCCGAGCAGCCCGCGGGCTCGCTCATGCCCGCAAGTCGCCGCCGACCAGCCGCCGAGCCGCGACCGGGGCCCACCAGGATCGGGCTGCGACCGCATCCTCACGGCCAGCCGAGGACGTCGACGCGGACTCCTCAGCCGAAGGCCTCGACGAGCACGTAGATCACGAAGATCGCAACGATCAGCGCCAACAGGCCCAGGAGCGTCATCCCGAACACGCGCCCGTAGGTCCAGCCTTTCGCATTGACGCCGTAGCTCTTCAGCCGCTCGATCCACCAGCGCCAGCCGGGCACCGCGAGCGTGGACAGTCGCTCGTTGTACTGCGCCTCCGACTCCCACGGCTCCGGGCTGGGCATCGCAGTCTCCGGAATCACCCGCACCCGGGCGTTCCCGGTCCAAAAGGTCAGCCAGCTCGGGTTGCCAGGCCAGTACCGAGCCTTGGTGATCTCCTGCGGGGCCGAATCGAACACGACGCGTTCGGCCGCCGGGTCGCCACTGGGATGGACGTCGATCACCCGGATCCGGTCCTGCGCGGTCCACTCGATACGTGCCGGCGTCGTCTGGAAGACGGTGGCACCGGTGCTCCGGTCCACATTGAGCTTGACGGCCTGCGGGCCGGTGTTCGGCATGGTCACAGAACTTCTCCTCGGGCTGTGGGACGCCTACACTCTACCGCCCCGCCTCGGCCGTGAATCCCTTCACGCGATACCTCACCCGGGCAGTAGTGCTCCGCGGTATCGCCTCTGCGGGCGAAGTAACGAATCGGCCGATGGGGGTGGCGGGTAGTGAGCGGGCGCTCAGCGGCCAAGCAGCTCGGGCACGGACACGATCCGTTGCTCGGCGATCGAGCGCCAGAGCGCCTCACCCGCCGCCACCGCGAAGGCTCCCGCCACCGCACTTGCGCCGAGGCCGAGGCGCACCGACTCCTCGTCCGGCCCGGCGAACAGGTCGCGGCGCATCAGCGGGTCGGCACCGTCGTGCCCTCCTGCGGCACTGGCCACCTCGATCTCCTCTGCCGGTGCGAACATCGGCCGGAGCACCAGCTCACCGGAACCGGGTAGGTGTTCCCCGTCCGGAGTCCGTCCGGTGAACACCTCGATCACCCCGTGCGTCCCGGTGATCGTGGCCCGGTAGCCCTCCCACGGGGAGGAGAAGGTGACGGCGTAGGCCGCGGTGGCTCCGCCGTCGAACGTGAGCAACGCACTCACGTGGTCCTCGATGTCGATCTCCTCGTCATAGAGATACAGGTCCGCACCGGCCGGGTACTGCACCTCGTAGGGAAGGTCGAACAGCCCCCGGCGCACTCCCGTGGCATCGTCAGGGAACGTGCCCGACCCGAGCTGAGCCTGGTAGTACGGGTCGGCCGCGCGCACCTGCGCAGTGGTCGCTCCACTCGGGCGGTGTGCGCCCTCGGGCCCGTAGTAGTCCCGGCCGCCGACGGCATAGACAGTGTCGGCACGCTGGCCGAGCCACCAGGCGATCAGGTCCAGGTGATGGGTGCTCTTGTGGATGGTCAGTCCGCCGGAGGCCGCCCGGGTGCGGTTCCAACGCAGGAAGTAGCTGGCACCGTGACGCACGTCCACCCGGTAGTCGAGCGCCACGTGCAGCACCCTGCCGATTGCACCGGCGTCCAGCAACTCCTTGATCCGGCGGTGCCGGGCGGTGTAGCGCAGGTTGTGCGTGACCTGCACCGTGGCAGTCGAGGCCTGCTCGGCGGTGAGCACCCGGGCAGCCTCGGCGGCTGTGGCAACCATCGGCTTCTCCGAGATGACGTCCACACCGTGAGCCAGAGCCGCCTCGATGTAGTCGGCGTGGGTGTGGTCCGGGGAGGCGATGATGACGGCGTCCGGCCGGGTGGCGGTGAACAGCTCTTGCAGCTGGTCCGGGGTGTAGACGAGCACCTCCGGGTGCCCCGGCGGCAGGATCGTCTCGGCGAAGGCCTGCGCCCGTGCACGGTCCACGTCCAGCACCGCCACCAGCTGCCCGTAGGCCGAGAAGTCGTCAGCACTGGCGCCGTAACCGAGCGCGGCGTCGGTGCCGCCGGCCACCCCGAGGAGCGGGCGGGCGAAGCTGGCCACCCCACGGTTCGAGAGGCCGATCAGGGCATAGCGGCGGGCAGGCTCCGGCGAGGCGGTGGCCATGAGTTCTCCTCCGGAGACGACATCCGATTGCAATTGCAGCAACCGCGTGCATTCCCGTCACTGTACCGCGACCACCGGCGATCAACCAGGTCCGGCCGCGCGCCGACTCGTCGGCCACGTAGACCACCGTTCACGGCCACCCACCTCCTGGCCCGCCGGCAGCTCACCCCAGCATGTCGTTCACCTGCTCGTTCACCTCGGTCAGGGTGGCAACGTCCCGGCTGCCGATATAGATCTCGTCCATGATCGGCGTCACCAGCGCGGTGATCGACCCGTAGGACTGCGTCACCGGGAAGAACAAGGTGTTCTGGTTCTCCACCAGGTCCAGGAACGGGGAGACGTCCAGGCCCTGGTCGGCGAACGCCTGCCGTGCCGCTTCGGTACCGGCCGGGCGGGCGGGGAACACCACACCGGCCTCCCCGACGATTGTCTGGCACTCGTCCGACCCGAGGAAGTCCACCAGCCGGGCGGCTTCCTCCGGGTGCTCGGACTGGGAGCTGATCGAGTCACCGAGCCCGTTGTACATCGAGACCGGGTGTCCTACCGGTCCGCTCGGCAGCGAGGCGATGCCCAGGTCGATGCCGTCCAGACCGGCGTAGGTGGGCAGCATCCAGGACCCGTTGGCGGACAGCGCCGCGCGCCCGGAGCCGAGCGCCTGCTGCGGGTTCGGCTCGGTGCCGACCTCTTCGTAGGGTGCCATGAATCCCTTGTCCACCAGACCGAAGAGCCACTCCAGCGAGGCCTGCAGCTGCGGGTCGTCGAAGTTGTACTCGGTGCCCCACACATCGGCGTCGGTGAAGGTCCAGCCGGTGGAGCCGGCAAGCCAGGACCACTGCGTCTGCCCGTCCGTCCCGCCGGACCCGTTCGAGGCGAGCCCGTACACGGCGACGTTCTCCGGGTCGAAGCCTTCCTCGTCACCCCGCACACCGTTCGCGTCCACGCTCAGGTGGGCGATGGCGTCCTCGAACGAGCCGCCGTCCTCGGGGTTCCAGTCCAGATCGTCGAGGTCCTCCGGGCTCATCCCGGCCTCGGTGATCAGGGTGGCGTCGTAGAACAACGCGATCGTGTCGAAGTCCTTCGGCATCCCGTACTGCGCGCCGTCCTGCCCCACCCAGAGGTCTGCCAGGCCCTCCTGGAATTCGGCGGCCTCCGCATCGGCGGTGGCCTCGAGCGTGGTCAGGTCGAGCAGCAGACCGCGCTCGGCGAACTCCGGGTAGCGGGTGAGATGGTCGGTGAACACGTCCGGGCCGGCACCAGCCACGAAGCTGGCGGTGAGCTTGCGCCAGTAGTCGTCCCAGCCGTACTGGCTGATCCGCACCTGCAGGTCCGGGTTCGCTTCCTCGAAGGCGTCCACGCAGGACTGGTACGCCGGCAGCTGGTTGGCATCCCAGAGCCAATAGTCCAGCGCCACGGAGTCTTCCGCGCTGCCGGAGCCGGCACAGCCTGCGAGCGCCAGCACGCCAGCGGCGAGGGTGGCCACGGTCGCCGTGCGGCGGCGGCGGGCGAGAGTCGGTCGATGTGTCGTGGTCTTCATCTGATGCCCCTCACTTGATCCCGGTAAAGCCGATGGAGTTGACGATCCGTCTCGCGAAGACCAGGAACAGCAGGATCATCGGCAGTGCCGCCACCAGCGTTGCGGCCATCAGCCCGGACCAGTCGGGTCCGGTCTGCGGGCTCTGTTCGTTGAAGTTGCCCAGGGCTACGGTCAGCACCCGGGACTCATCGGAGTAGGAGACCATCAGCGGCCAGAAGTAGTCGTTCCAGGCGGTGATGTAGGTCAGGATCGAGATCGTGGCGATCGGGCCTGCCGACATCGGGATGATCAGGGAGAAGAACACCCGCACCTTGCTGGCGCCGTCGATCAGCGCCGCCTCCTCGACCTCGAGAGGGACGTTCATGAAGAACTGCCGCAGGAAGAAGATCGCGAACGGGGTCATGAACAGGCCCGGCAGCATGATCCCGAACAGGGTGTCGATCAGGCCCAGCTCGCGGATCAGCAGGAAGTTCGGCAGCAGGGTGAAGATCACCGGCACCATCAATGAGAGCAGGAAGATGGCGAACACTCGGTCCCGCCCCTTCCAGTGCAGCCGGGAGAAGGCGTAGGCGGCCATCGCCGAGAAGAACACCTGGCACGCGGTGATCCCGGTGGCCACGACCACCGAGTTACCGAGGTAGCGCCAGAAGTCGATCGAGGCTCCGGATCCCCCCTGGGCAATCGCCTCCTCGGTGCTCTGCAGCCCGAAGACGCGTTCGAAGCCGCCCCAGCTGAAGTCCACCGGCAGCCAGGAGCTCGCCTCGGCGTACAGGGCGCTGTTGCTGGAGAGCGCAGTGCGCAGCATCCAGTAGAACGGGAACAAGGTGATGATCAGCAGCACGACCATCACCACCCAGGCCACGATCCGGCCCACGCTCGGGCGCCGGCGACGTCGAGGTGGCACCGAGTGGGCAGAGGTCGTGCCGGCCTCATCGGGCCTGGTGGCAACGGTGGTTTCACTCATCTCGCACCTCCTAGTTCAGATCCGTCTGGCCGGCCCGCGTGATGCGGTACTGCAGGAAGGTGACCACCATCAGCAGCAGGAGCAGGGCCACGCTCAGTGCGGAGGCGTAGCCGAAGTCGAACTGTGCGAAGGCCTTGTCATAGATGTAGAGCTGCAGCACGCGGGAGGCGTCGACCGGACCGCCGTTGGTGGTGACCGCCACGGTGTCGAAGACTTGGAAGGAGCCGATCACCGAGATGATCAGGACCAGACCGAGGATCGGTCGCAGCAGCGGCACGGTGATCCGGAAGAACATCCGAATCTCCGACGCGCCGTCCACCCGGGCCGCTTCGTACATGGTGTGCGGGATGGTCTGCAGCCCGGCGAAGATCAGCAGCGCCGTGTAGCCCATGTATCGCCACACGTTCACCAGGGCGATCGTGGGGATCACCCAGACCTCGGAGGTGAAGAAGCCGATCCGGTCCAGCCCCAGCCAGGCCAGCACCTGGTTGCCGACTCCGAGCTGGTAGTCGAGGATCCAGAGGAACACCAGGGCTGCCACCACGTTGGAGACCAGGTAGGGCGCGAGCACCAGGGAGCGCAGCAGCGTCGACCGGCTCAGCCGCTGCATCAGCACGGCCAGCAGCAGCGCCACCACGGTCTGCACCCCGATGTTGATCACCACGTACCAGGCGGTGACCTGCAGCGCGTTCCAGAACACTGGGTCCACGATCATGTCCCGGTAGTTCTGCAGGCCGATGAACTCGGCCGGGCTGAGCAGGTCCCAGGAGGTGAAGCTCAGCCAGATGCCGCGGAGCAGGGGCCAGAAGTAGAAGGTGACCAGACCGATCGTGGCCGGCAGGATGAAGAGCAGGGCGAGCCGGGTGTCGTCGCGACGGCGGCCGGCCCGTTGCTCTCGCAACGGTGGTGCGCTCATATCGTCCTCCTTGCGTCGTTGCAGGCGGTGCTCGGCGGCGGGTGGGTCAGCTGCGCGGCCCGTCACCGAAGTCCGGGATGGTCAGGCGCTCACCCCCAGCAAGAGCGGAAGCATGCGCCACGATCCCGGGCGCGGTGAAGTGCGCGGCGCGCCAGGCGTGCACCGGTGGGTGCTGCCCGGTGACCACCCCGCGGACGAAGTCATCGGCGAGGAAGTGGTGGGAGCCCTCGTGCCCGTTCGGGGCGTCGGCGTAGCTGGCCGGCAACCGGCCGCGATCGTGCACCGGTGCCGACCCGGAGGTGAACGCTTCCCGCAGTGCCGGTGCCACATCAGCGAGCTCGCCGTCGTCGGCGCCACGGAGCGGAATGAAGTCCGGTGAGATGTCGCGCGAGCTCTCCTTGTCGTGCCAGACGCTCTGGTGGGCGAGCTGCTCGAAGCTGGCCTCGGTGCCGAAGAACCGGAACCGGGACTCCCGGATGCGGGAGGGGTAACCCACCCGGCGCATCTCGTTGGTGCGCATCGCACCGCCGTCGGAAAGCTCGAACAACGCCGTGGCGTTGGAGAAGCTGTTGTTGAACTGGCTGATCTCTCGGTCGAAGACCCCGTCACCGCGCTGGTCCTCCACGCCGATACAGCTCACGCTCACTGCTCGGGCCGGCAGCGCCCCGAGCACCCCGCCGATCGCGTGCGTGGGGTAGAGCATCGGCGGATAGCTGGCGGTAGCCCTCCAGTTCTCCCCGCCGCTATAGGCATAGGCGTCGTAGAACCCGAGGTCCATATCGTGCACGTAATCGCCCTCGGAGTAGAACACCCGGCCCAACGCACCCTCGGCGATCTTCTGGCGCAGGAACACGGTCGCCGGGTTGTAGTAGCTCGTCTCACCCATCATGTAGGTCAGGCCCGTGCGTTCGACGGCGGCGATGATCGCCTCAATATCGGTGAGCTCGGTGGCCATCGGCACGGCGGAGTAGACGTGCTTGCCGGCCTCGAGCGCGGCCAGGACCAGCGGGGCGTGCGTCCACCGCTGGGTGAAGATCGCCACCGCATCCAGATCCGAGGCGAGCATCTCCTCGAAGCTGGCCATCACGCTCACGTGCTGGTAGCGCTCAGCGAGTGCCTCGGCACGCTCGGGCAGCAGATCGGTGATCGCGATCCGGCTGACGTTCGGATGCCGGTCCCACAAGGTGGCGAAGCTCCGGGAGAACTGGCCCGCACCGACGATGCCGATGCTGATCGAGCCGGCGTCTGGGTCCAGCGCGGTGGTGGGGTCGAGGGGCAGCTCGGGCAAGGGTTTCTCCTAGTGTCGATCTCTACGTTGTCCTGGGTGATGACGGGTGGGTGTAGCGGTGGCGGGGCGGATCGAGCAGCCACTGGCAGGCGACCACGGCGGCGCCGCGGGCCCATTCGTCGAACCCGGAGGTGAATACCAGCACCTGCGGGCTGCGGGCGTTCGGGTCGAGGTGCTCGGCGAGGGCCTCGTGCATGCTCGCCTCGGCGTAGGCGAGCAGGTCCAGGCCGTCGCCGGCGAGGATCACTGCGGGGAGACCGAGGGTGTTGACGAGCTGGGCGATGATCACGCCGAGCGCGCGGCCGGCGTCGGCGAACACCCGCAGGGCTACCGGATCCCCGGCTGCGGCGAGCGCGCAGCCCTCGGCCAGATCCACATCGGCACGGCCGTGCGGCAGTCCGATCGCCCCGGTGATCGCAGCCGTGGTGAGGAAGCTCGACGCACAGCCGCGATGGCCGGCCGCGCACAGCGGCCCGGAGTCGGAGACCCGGTTGTGCCCGATCATGCCGACCCGGCCGGTCGGACCGGAGAGCACCGTGTCCTCGAGGACGATGCCCAGGCCGATACCCACCCCCACGGTCAGCACGGCGAGCTCGGTCATCCCCTTGCCGGGTCCGGACCACTGCACCCCCGCGGTGAGCGCCCGAGCGTCGCCGCTGAGCACGGTGGGGATCCCCGTCCGCTCTTCGATCAGCCGGGCGAGGGGGACCTGGTCCCAGCCGAGATGGCTGTTCCGGCGGACGGTGTCGTCGAAGCGGGTCTGCTCACCGGCCAGGCCGATCCCGAGGGCCTGGATCCGCTGATCTCCGCTGAGTTCATTCACTAGTGCAACAATCTGGCCCACGACCGGCGCGACTTCCGGGCTCGCGATCGCAGCGCTCTGGCTCGCCCCGACGCGTCCGCGCGCATCGGTGCGGACCGCGAACACCTCGTCCGCGGTGATCTTCACTCCGATGAACTGATGCCGGGAGGCGTCGAGTACCAAGGGCGCGCCAGGACGGCCGCGTTGTTCCGAAACCAGCGCGATTCCTTGCGAGATCAAGCCAGAGACCAGCAAAGGCCGAGTGGTCTTGGTCAGACTGGCCGGGGAGAGTCCGAGGCGTCGGGCGAGCTCGGCACGGGAGAGCGGGCCACCGAGCAGCAACGCCCGCACCACTCCGCGAGCCGCCGGCCCGAGGGTCGCGAGCGACGGTGCGTCAGTACTGTCGCGGCTCCGTTGCACACCCCGACCATGCCGCCCATTCCTTCACTCTGTCAAGGAATGGCGGCTGATGAGCGGGTCAGCGCACCTGCTCCGTCCAGCGGGTGAGCTCGGCCGCGAGCGCCGTCGGAGCGTCGAGCTGGACCAGGTGGCCCGCATCGTCGATGACCGCCAACGAGGAGCCCGGGATCAGCTGCTGCAGCCGGCCGGCCCGCTCCGGTGGGATCCAGGTGTCCTCGCTGCCCCAGATGATGTGTGTCGGTTCGTCGATCGAGCCGTACCGCGGCTCGATCTCGTCGGTGAACCGTTCGTCGGCCTGGGCAATCTGGCGATAGAACGCGCTCTGGCCGATCGCTCCGGTCCAGGGTGCCACCAGCATGGCGAGATCCTCCGCGCCCAGTCCCCGGTGGCTCGCTCCGCCGATGTAGGCTTCCACCGCCCCGCGATGCACCGCCGGTGGAAGCTGGGCGAACACCTCGGCATGGTCGCGTACGAGGGTGAAGAACGGCGAGCCCCAGGGGCTCAGCGCCACCGCGTCCACCAGGCAGAGCGAGGCATACTGCGCGCCGTGCAGCAGCCGGGCGCGCAACGAGACCACGCCGCCGAAGTCGTGCGCCAGCACATGCGGCCGGTCGAGCTGCCACACGTTGAGCAGAGCGGCGAACAACTTACCCTGCACGCCCAGGTCCACTCGATGGTCCGGGTCCTTCGACGATGCCCCGTAGCCGGGCATGTCCCACAGGTACACGGTGAACCGTGCGCTCAGCGCGGTGGCCATCGGCCGCCACAGCGCCGAGGACCAGGGTGTGCCGTGCAGCAGCACCAGCGGCGGCCCCTGGCCGAACCGGTCCCATGCCACCTCTCGACCGTGCCAGCGAAAGGTGCGGGCAAGCGGAGAAACCATGCCCGGATCGTCCCATGCCCCAGCCGCTCCCACGCCGCCGCGGCAGACCAGCGGTCGAACGTCGGTCTCGAACCGAGACGCCGACACCGCGGCTTCGGCAGCCTCAGGCTGCCTCGTCCTCCTCGGGCCGGTAGTCCACCCGCTCACGGGTGCCGCGCAGCCGCGGGTCCGGGATCGGCACTGCGGACAGCAGTGCCCGGGTGTACCCGTGCTGCGGATCGGCGAACAGGGTCTCGGTCGGGCCCTCCTCCACCAGGTTGCCGTAGTACATCACCGCCACCCGGTCGCAGATCCGCTCGATCACCGACAGGTCGTGGGAGATGAACAGGTAGGTCAGCCCCAGATCGGACTGCAGGTCGGCGAGCAGCTCGAGGATCTGGGTGCGCACGGACACGTCGAGTGCGGAGACTGCCTCATCGGCGATCACCAGCTTCGGCGAGGTGATCAGCGCGCGGGCGATGCCGATCCGCTGCCGCTCCCCGCCGGAGAATGCATGCGGGTAGCGGCCCGCCATCGAGCGGCGCAGGCCGACCCGCTCCAGCATCGTCTCCACCCGGTCAGCCAGCTCTGACCCTTTCGCCATCCCGGCAGCCTTCAGCGGCTCGGCGATCACCTGCCGCACGGTCATTCGCGGGTTCAGCGACCCGTACGGGTCCTGGAACACCATCCGGATCTGGCGCCGGTACGGCAGCAGCTCCCGCTCGGACAACCGGGCCAGGTCCACCTCGCCGCCCTGACCATTCCGGTAGAGAATCCGGCCCGCCGTCGGCTCGTATGCGCGCATCACGCACCGGCCCAGAGTGGTCTTCCCGCACCCGGACTCCCCCACCAGGCCGAGCGTGGCGCCCTCGGGAATGTCCAGGCTTACCCCGTTCACCGCGACGATCTTCTCCTTGCGGCGCCGGCGGAACAGACCGCCGGAGACGGCGTCGAACTCCATCCGCAGGTCCTGGATGGACAGCAGCGCGCGCGGGGCGCCGGGTTCGTGGGCGTGGGTCGTCTCGCCGGCTCCGGTCACCCCGGCCGTTCCGGCGGCCTCAGCCGTTCCGGTCGCCTCGGCCGTTCCGGTCGCCTCGACCGGCTCGCCGGGTGCCGGGAGCTCCTGCCCGACGGCGAAGCTTCCCGTGACCGCAGACGCCGGCCCGCCCTGCGGTACTTCGACGGCGGAGCTGGGCTTCTCCGGGTCCGTTTCCTCGCCCTGGGGTTGCCCCGGCCCCTCCCGGCCGAGGACCTGATCCCCGGAACTTCCCCTGCCCGCCGGGGCTGCGCCGTCGCCGGCCTGATCAACGAGCCCACCCGAGCGCTGCGGCAACGCCGCGAGCAGCTCGCGGGTGTACGGGTGCTGGGGATCGTGGAAGATCTGGTCCACCGGCCCGGTCTCCACCACCTTGCCGTGGCGCATCACCACCACGTCATCGGCGATCTCGGCGACCACGCCCAGGTCGTGGGTGATGAAGATCAGCGTCATCGCCAGCTCGCGCTTGAGCTCCCCGAGCAGGTCCAGGATCTGCGCCTGAGTGGTCACGTCCAGGGCGGTGGTGGGCTCGTCTGCGATCAGCAGCGACGGCCGGCAGATCAGTGCCATCGCGATCATCGCCCGCTGACGCATCCCGCCGGAGAGCTGGAAGGTGTAGGCGTCGATGCGTTCGGCCGGACGCGGGATCCCCACGCCGGCCAGCTCGGCGACGACGCGTTCACGGATCTGCGCCTCGTTCAGATCCGTGTGCAGCGCCAGCAGCTCGGAGATCTGGTTGCCGATCGTGTGCACCGGGCTGAGCGAGGACATCGGCTCCTGGAACACGATGCCGACGTCCCGCCCGCGCACCTGGCGGATGCCCTCACCCTTGGGGTCGAGCGCGGCCAGGTCAACGACGTCTCCCTGCTCCTCGGCACGGAACAGGATTCGGCCGGACTCCACGACCCCGGGCGCGTCCACCACCTGGAGGATGGACCGCGCAGTGGCCGACTTGCCGGACCCGGACTCGCCCACGATGCAGGTGGTGGTCCCGCGGCGGATCGTCATGTCGATACCATCGACGGCGCGCACCACCCCCTGGTCGGTGCGGAACGTGGTGTGCAGGTCCTGGACGTCCAGGATCGCCTCGGCTGCGCTGAGCTCGGTGGCCTCGACCACCGCCGCGCCGAGCTGTTTGTGCCCGGTACGTTCGGTCTGGTTGCGGCGGCGCTTCATGCTCTACCTCCTGTGCCTGAGCACTGCGGTGCCTCGCTCCAGCACACCTCATCCCTCGGCGTACCTACGCGGGGGCTCCTCGTGCTCATGCTCCACCTCCTATGCCTGAGCACTGCGGTGCCTCGCTCCAGCACACCTCGTCCCTCGGCGTACCTACGCGGGGGCTCCTCGTGCTCATGCCGACCTCTTTCCGTACGGGTCGGCGGAGTCGCGCAGACCGTCACCGACGAAGTTGAATGCCACCACGGCGAGCACTACCGCCACCCCGGGCAGGATCAGCCAGGGGGTGGTGGCCACAGTGGAGACCGATTGGGCGTCCTGCAGCAGGACGCCCCAGGACACCGCCGGGGCGCGCAGGCCCAGGCCGAGGAAGGACAGCGACGTCTCCGCCAGGATCATCGCCGGCACTGCGAGGCTGACCGTGGCGATGATGTGCGAGCTGAACGAGGGCAGCATGTGCCGGAAGATGATCCGCCCGGTCCTCACGCCATCGAACCTGGCCGCCATCACGAAGTCCTCGCTGCGCAGCTGCAGCAGCCGTCCGCGCACCACCCGGGCCAGCTGCGTCCAGCCGAGCAGGGACAGGATCACCGTGATCATCAGGTAGGTCGGCGTGGAACCCCACTGGGGCGGCACCGCGGCAGCCAGTCCGAGCCAGAGCGGCAACGTGGGCACGCTCATGATCAGCTCGATCACACGCTGGATGATGGTGTCCACCACACCGCCGAAGTACCCGGAGATGCCCCCGAGCAGCATGCCCAGCACGAGCGAGATCCCCACCCCGATCAGCCCGATGGACAGAGAGATCTGGGAACCGTAGGTGATCTTGGACAGCAGGTCCGCACCGGTACGATCGCCGCCCAACGGATACCAGCGATCACCGGCGTTCTCCGGCCCGAAGAGGTGCAGGTCGGTCTCGAACAGCCAGAGCAGCTGGTACTCGTCGCCGTGGACGAAGAAGCCGAGCGGAATCTGCTCACTGGTGTCCTCCTCGAAGACCCGCTGCAGAGTCTCCGGATCGGTGGAGCCGGTGGTGGGGTGCACGTAGAAGCCGTCGGAGAAGCTGAAGCTCGGCACCTGCGGCGGCTGGAACACGTGCTCGGCGGAGTAGCTGGAGGTGTTGAACGGGGCGAAGAACCCGGCGAACAGCGCCACCACGTACAGCACCACCAGGATCCACATCCCGATCATGGCCATCTTGTGCTTGCGGAACCGCCACCAGATCAGCTTCCACTGCGGGGCGGAGGTGACGTCCTGCCGGGACCTCCCGGACTCGGCGGCAAGGGTGTCGGCATCGGGCTCGCCCTCCGGGCCGTCGGTGCGGTCCGGATCGTGTTGGGGCAGCTGGCTGGTCTCGGTCATCTGCTCACGCCTTCCCGAATCGCACCCGCGGATCGACCACGGCGAGCAGCACATCGGAGATCAGCGTGCCGACCACGGTCAGCACCGCGATGATCAGGATGATGCCGCCGGCGAGGTACATGTCCTGGGACTTCAGGGCATCCAGCAGCAGCGGCCCGGTGGTGCCCAGCGCCAGCACAGTGGCGACGATCACCTCGCCGTCGAAGAGGGACGGGAGGTGCCAGCCGGCGGTGGAGATGAAGGGGTTCAGCGCGATCCGCAGCGGGTACTTGCGGATGATCTTGCCCTCCGGCAGCCCCTTGGCGCGCGCGGTGGTCACATATGGCTTGTGCAGCTCGTCGAGCATGTTCGCGCGAGTCACCCGGATAATGCTCGCGGTACCGGCCAGGCTGATCACCAGCACCGGGACCCACAGGTGCTCGAGCAGATCGCCGAACTTGGCCAAGCTCCACGGCGCGTTCACGTACTCGGGGGAGAACAACCCGCCCACACTCTGCCCGAAGTAGTGGAACCCGATATAGGCGAGCACCAGGGCGGCGAGGAAGTTCGGCACTGCCAGCGCGATGAACCCCACGGTGGAGATCACGTAGTCACCGCCGGTGTGCTGCTTGATCGCCGAGTAGACGCCGGCCGGCAGGGCGATCAGCCAGGTCACCAGCAAGGTGGCGATACCGAGCAGCAGGGTGAGCGGGAGGCGTTCGAGGATCAGGTCCGCCACCGGGCGCTGGTAGGCGAAGGAGAGGCCGAAGTCACCGTGCATCACGATGTTCGAGATCCACTTGAAGTACTGCACCCAGAACGGGTCGCCGATGCCGTACCGGGCGCGTAGCGCCTCCAGCTGGGCCGGGTCGATGCTTTCTCCCTGCGCCTCCAGTGCGGCCACCTGAGTGGTGAGGAAGTCACCTGGGGGCAGCTGGATGATGAAGAACGCGATGATCGTCACCACGATCAGCGTCGGCAGCACGTGCAGCACGCGGTGCACCACAAATCTCAGCACGGCGCTCCTTCCAGTCCAGTCATGGGCGGGTGGGCCGCGGGCCGGGAGAGGGCCCGCTGCAGCGGCTCAGGCCTCGGCGAAGTAGATCTGCTCCGGCTTGGTGATGCCTTCCCGGCCCTTGTAGTAGGACAGCTGCGGTTCGTCGTCGCGCACGTTGTGCAGGTCGCCTGCCACGATCACCGGTGTGAACGGCAGGGCGACCAGGCCGATGGCGTAGATCTGCTCCTCGTGCTGGCTGGTGATGGCTTGCCCGGCCGCGATCCGGTCCTCGTCGGTCTCCGCCGTACGCAGGTCGTCCCAGCGGTCCATCAGGTCCTTGATATCCTGCGGCGGCTCCATCCCTTCGGCCCCGGCGCTCGCATACCAGCCGCCGTAACCGGGAGCGCTGTGGGAGTTCGACGCGGTCGGGATGAACCACACCGGCTCCAGGTCGAAATCGTCGGTGGGGATCGTGGTGCCGTCGATGTCGAAGTCGTTCGACCCACGCAGCTCGCCGTAGAGGCCGCCGTCCACCGGACGCAGATCGAGCTTGACGCCGATATCGGCCCAGTTGCGGCGCACCATGCCGTAGGCGTCCGCGGGAGAGATCCCCGCCGAGCTCTCCACGTACATCAGCACCAGCGCCAGGGGCTCGCCGTCAGGCCGCTGCCGGACGCCGTCGGTGCCCATGGTCAGGCCGAGGTCGTCGAGGATGCGGTTCGCCTCGTCCGGGTCGAACTCGATCGCGTTCTGCCCGGTGCCTTCTACGAAGTACTCGGAGTTCTCGGTGGGGATCGGCTGGGCGATGGTGCCCAGGTCACCCACCAGGGTGGAGTTCATCTCCTCACGGTCGATACCCAGGGAGAGAGCGCGGCGGAACTCGACGTCCAGGAACAGTTCGCGCAGCACGTCGTTCTGGTGGGAGAGATTCAGGCAGATGGAGGCGAGCGTGCCGACCGGCTGCCAACGGAGCATCTCGAAGCCTTTGGACTCCGCGTTCTGCAGATACACCTGGGCGGTGTTGTACCCGAGGAAGTGGCCCTGGAAGTCCAGGTCGCCGTTGGCGGCGCGCAGGTCGAGGGCGTCCTGGGCGAGCACCTGGACCTGGATCTCGTCCACGTAGGGCAGCTGGCGACCGTCCGGGTCGGTCTTCCAGTAGTACGGGTTGCGCTCCAGGGCCGCCGTACCGCTCTGGGCGTTCGCCGAGCTGGTGACCAGGTACGCACCGAGCACCGGGCGCTCGGGGTTGGTCCACCAGTTGTCCCGGTCGGCGAAGTACTGGTCCCAGGAGTCGAAGCCTGCCTCACTGGTGGCAGCGTCCACTTCCTCGGGGTCGGCATAGTCCGGATGGAACTGGCTCAGGTAGTGCTTCGGCTTGAGGAACTGGTAGCTCACCGCCGGGTGGCACATGTACTTCTCGAACAGGGAGAAGGGCTCCGTGTAGGTGATCACCACGGTCAGCTCGTCCGGAGCCTCTGCACTGGGCCGGGTGTTCCCGCCGTCGCTGAACCAGAACGGTGCGGTCGGGATCGTGGTCTCGTTGCTGAGGTAGTCGGTGATGGTGAACATCAGGTCCTCGGAGGTGAACGGCTCTCCGTCAGACCACTTCATCCCTTCCCGCAGCCGGAAGGTGAACTGGGTGTTGGTCTCGTTCTTCTCGAACTCGGCAGCGATGCTGGGGACTGCACCGGCGGCGTCCCAGTCCCACTCCAGCAGTCCCACGCCGGCGAAGGACTGCATCACCCCGGCGTCCGCGACGTCGGTCTGGGCCCGGTGGAGCGTGCCGCCGAACGCGCCCGGCCCGTCCCACGGTTCCACCACCATCGGCTCGGCGGGGAGGCGCTCCTCCAGCGAGGGCAGGTCCCCCGCGTCGACCCGTTCGGTGAGCATCGGCGACTCGAGAGCATCACTGCCGCCGGCTGCATCGTCGAACGGGTTGGGCGCCTCATCGTCACTGCAGCCGGCCAGCGTGAGCGCGCCGAGCGTCAGGCCGCCGCCGCTGTAGATCAGCAAGTTCCGCCGGGACAGGTGCTGTCCGGCCCAGGTCTTTCGGTCCATCGTCATCGATATCTCCTCAGTTGACGGCCGGCGGGGGTCGGCC
This sequence comes from Ruania zhangjianzhongii, assembly GCF_008000995.1. NCBI lineage: Bacteria > Bacillati > Actinomycetota > Actinomycetes > Micrococcales > Ruaniaceae > Ruania > Ruania zhangjianzhongii. Next base: position 168,170 of record NZ_CP042828.1, on the reverse strand, counting down.
TGTGGTCTGCTGCTGCGCTCGAGGCGGGAAGACGTCCACGTCGAGACCTCACACTGATCGATCGCTCTGGTTGGCCTGGATCGAACTTAGCGAGTGCAAGCGCTTGCTGCAACACCAAACTGTTTGCGGTCGGTCACCGGCGGACCTGGCCGCCGTCGAAGTAGGCCCGCAGCCGGGGGTCCAGCTCGGGCACATCCAGGGCGCCGGAGCCGCTGCGCATCGAGGTGGTGGCGACCGCTCCGGTGGCCACCGCCTCCCGGGCCGCGACCGGTGAGGTCTGAGTGGGAGCACCGGTGCGCACGAACTCCAGGAACTCCGCGAGCAACGCCGGGTCGGCCCCGTGATGCCCGCCCTCGACCCGGGGGATCGGGAACTGCTCGTCGCCGTCGGCGCTGTACTCGGTGCGCCGATTCCAGAGCCGCACCACGCCATCGTCGCCCAGGCCGAAGTTCTCGATCCGGCCTTCGGTGCCGATGACGGTGTAGTTCCGCCAGTAGTCCGGGGTGTAGTGGCACTCCGAATAGGTCGCGAACACGCCGTTGTCGAGCGCCATGGTGACCATCGAGAGGTCCTCGACGTCGATCACCGGGTGCAGGCCCTGTTGGGCCAGCGGTGGCCAGTTCTTCTCCCGGTCCAGCCACTCGGTCACCACCTGTCCGGTGCGATCCTGCCGGGAGTCGACGTCGCCGTAGAGAGTCAGTGCGCCCATCGCGCTCACTCGGCGCGTGTAGCCGCCGGCGATCCAGTGAATCACGTCGATGTCATGCGCCCCCTTCTGCAGCAGCAAGGAGTTCACATTGGCCCGCTCGGCGTGCCAGTCCTTGAAGAAGCGATCGCCCCCGTCGCCGACGAAGTAGCGGCACCAGATGGCCTTCACCTGGCCGATCCGCCCCTGGGCCACCAGGTCGTGCATCAGCCCGATCACCGGCATATGCCGCATGTTGTGGCCCACATACAGCTTGCTGCCGCTCGCTTGCGCGGCCACCAGCATCCGGTCGGCGTCTGCCACAGTGGTGGCCATCGGCTTGTCCACGAACACGTCCACACCCGCGCTCAGGAGCTGGACGGTGTGGTCTGCGTGCTGGTGGTCCAGAGAGGTGACGAACGCCGCGTCCACACCAGCCTCGATCACCTCCGTCACGCTCTCACCGACGCTCACGCCAGACCCGTAAGCCTCGCGGGCGCGGTGGCGGGCACGCTCGAGCGGGTCCGCCACCGCCACGACGGCGGCATCGGCATCGGCATCAGCCGCCCGCGCCGCGATCACCCCGCGGTTGCCGTTTCCGATGACTCCGAGGCGCAGCGGGGCGCCGCGGCCGGGCAGGGATCGCCGGACGGGTTGCGTCGTTGCCGGGGCAGGGGGCACGTCTTCGCGCGTCATGTCCAGGAACCTACGGTACGCAACCGCTTGCGGCAAGGGTGCACCCTGTGCCTACGATGAGGGGGAGAAGTGCGTGGGGCACCCCAGGGATGCGCTAACCTCACGGCTACGGTTGCGCACGCTGTGCACGCACCTTGCCCGCGCCGACCGGAGTGATTTCAGGGAGGGACCATGAGCGTGACGCTCGCCGACGTGGCGCGCGCCGTCGGTGTCTCGCCCTCCACTGTGTCCCGGGCGCTGTCCGGTACGGAGAAGGTCAAAGATGCCACCCGGGACCGGATCAAGCGCGTCGCCCGGGAGATGGGCTACGAACCGAACCACGTGGCCCGCTCGCTCACCTCTGGCCGCAGCGATCTGATCGGCCTGATCGTGCCGGACATCGCGAATCCGTTCTTCCCGCCGATCATCAAGGCGGTGCAGGCCCGCGCCTCCGCCAAGGGCAAGACGGTGCTGATCTCTGACGTGGACGAGCACCCGGCGGACGAGCTCGAGCGCGCACGGGTGATCCGCAAGCGGGTGGACGGGCTGATCGTGGTGTCTCCCCGCACACCGGTGGACCAGCTCGATGCCCTGGCGGCGCTGGAGCCGATCGTGTTCGTCAACCGGGAGGTGCCGGGAGCGGCGAGCGTGATCATCGATGCTGCCGAGGGGATGACCGAGGCGGTGGAGCACCTCGCCTCGCTCGGACACCGGGAGATCTGCTACCTGAACGGCCCGCGCCGGTCCTGGTCGAACGCGCAGCGGCAGAGTGCAGTACGAGCAGCGTGCGAGAAGCTGGGTATCGAGCTGATCGAGTTCGGCCCGTTCGAGCCACAGATCCAGGCCGGGGTCCGAGCGGCGGACCTGGTGCACAGCCGGGGCGCCAGCGCCGTGATCGCCTACGACGACATGATCGCCCTGGGCCTGATGGCCCGGCTGAACGAACGCGGCCTCCGGGTGGGTCCGGACATCTCGGTGATCGGCATCGACGACTCCCCGATGTCCGGGATGGCCTACCCCACGCTGAGCTCGATCCACGTGCCGGGCACGCGTGCCGGTGCGACCGCCGTCGATCTGGTGCTGGACCTGGTGGACAACCCCGGCGGCGCCGCCAAACCGTTGGTGCAGCTGGATACCCGACTGATCATCCGAGGCAGCACCGCCCCGGCCCCCGCCCCCGCCTCGACCCCCGCGCGCTGAATCCATTCACTCGTCACCCGGCGCGGTGAGTCGTGCTCCCGGGTATCGACCCATCGGGCGCCGTAACGAACCATCTGCCGGGCCGCCGTGACGAACCATCTGCCGGGCCGCCGGGCCACCCGCCGGGTGGTGGGTGGGTGGGCGACCGTGGCGGCGCGAACGCTGCGGCGCGGGTGTGGCGGGCGGCGGGTGAGCGCAGCTACGGCTGGACCAGCTCGCCGCGGACGAGAGTGGCCCACGGGGTGAGATCGTCCTCGACGATCACCAGGTCGGCGTCGTAGCCGGCTGCGATGCGGCCCTTCCGGCCGCCCAGTCCGGCGATCTGCGCAGGCCGGGTGCTGCCCATCGCGAACAGCTCAGCGACCGGCCAGCCGAGCTCGGCGTGCAGGTAGCTGAGCATCGCCTCCAGCGTGGTGGTGCTACCGCCGAAGGCATCGGCGCCGAGGACCACGCCGACGCCGTCGCGCACCTCGCAGACCACCTCGGCAAGCGCGTACCGGGAGCCCTCGGGCAGTCCGGCGCCCGCAGTGGCGTCGGAGACCACGATCAGCCGTTCGCCCAGGCACCGGCGGGCGATCTCCAGCAGCGCCGGGGGCAGGTGCTTGCCGTCGGCGATCACCTCGGCGGTCAGCCCGGTGGACGCGAGCGAGGACTCGAGCAGACCCGGCACCCGCCACGGACCCTCCCGCACCAGGGCCGACTGCCCGCTCCACAGGTGGGTCAGGTGAGTCAGCCCCGCAGCCTGCGCGGCACTCAAGTCATCCTCACGGGCTTCGCTGTGCCCGGCCGCCACTACCGTCCCGGCCGCGATGAAGCGGTCGACGGCGGAGCTCGCCCCGGTCCGTTCCGGCGCCAGGGTGATCATCGCCGGGGACAGGCCCGCCAACGTCGCCACCGCTTCCGGGTCCGGGTCGCGCAGCACGGCCGGGGAGTGCGCGCCGGCCTGGGCCGGCGCGAGGAATGGCCCCTCCAGGTGCACTCCGGCGAGCTCGGCCGCCCGCGGCAGCGGGCGGTCCCGGTGGCGGTGCAGTGCGCGGACCGTGCCGGCCAGCGTGTCCACCTCGTCCGAGGCCAGGGAGGCGAGCACTGTGGTGACCCCACGGCCGGCGAGGTGGTGCAGGATGGCCGCTACGCCGTCGTCATCCTCCGCCTGCTCGAAGCTGTGCCCGGCGGCCCCGTGGATGTGGATATCCACCAGCCCGGGCGCCACCAGCCGGCCCCCGACGTCCAGCACCTGCCCGGTGGGTGGCTGCGTGGTCACCTCGGCGATCCGACCCTCGCGCACCACCACTGCGGCGTCGGTCGGGCCGCCTTCGACCAGGACACGGCCACCGGTCAGGATCAGCGGGGCAGGGCTCTCGGGGTTGTTCGGGAGGGTCATCTCGGCAATTGTGCCGCAGAGGCAGGCTCCAGGAAGACGGTGGCGTGCGGGCTCTGCCGCAGGATGGTCGCCGGGCACGCGTTCGAGATCGGCTCGCTGACCGCGGCGGCCACGGCGGCAGCCTTGCGGTCCTCCGGTGCGCAGACCTGCACGTGCGCCGCGGAGAGCAGTGCCGGGATGGTCAGCGAGATCGCGGTCTTCGGGGTGGCGGCCTCGTCCGGGAAGTGCCCCTCACCCACCTGCTGGCGCACCGACTGCTCGGTCAGGGTGATGATCCGGGCCCAGCGTTCGTCGTCGAAGTCGGCGTCATAGGGCTCGTTGAAGGCCAGATGCCCGTTCTCCCCGATGCCCATGCAGACCAGGTCCAGCGGGGCCTCCCGCAGCAGCGCCTCGTACCGGTCGGCCTCGGCCTGGGCGTCCGGTGCGTCGCCGATGATGTACTCCACCTTCGCGGGGCGGAACGGCTCCTCGATCCGTTCGTGGATCCAGCGGCGGAAGCTCGCACTGTGGTCGGCGTCGATACCGACGTACTCGTCCATGTGGAAGGCGGTCACCTGCTGCCAGGGAATGTCCTGATCGTGCAGAGCCGCCACGAACGCGAACTGGGAGTTACCGGTAGCCACGACGATCCGGGCGTGCCCTCTGGCTGCGACCGCCTCGCGGATCACGGCTGCGGCCCGCTCTGCAGCGGCCTGGCCCATCTCCTCCGGTGAGGCATAGACCTCGATCGGCAACTGCTCCGCCTGGATCGCCTTGACCGGCTCCGGCATGGTGTTCCTCCTGCGCACTCGTGATCATGGGCGGCCGAGGCCGCTTCGCAACAGAATGCAACGCTACCGCAACCGCGTGCACGATGCGAGACCTAACAGTTTCGGATGCCAGTTGGGCGGGTGAATGGTAGGAATGGCAACGGTTGCGGACCAGCGGCGTCGATCGGACGCCGGTCGACGCCGTCGGGACGTCAGGCGAGCCGCGCCGCACGCCGGCGCAGTCGGGGCAGCAGGCGTTCGCTCAAGTCGGCCGCCTGACCATGCCAGTCGTCCACCTCGGCCAGCGCCGCCTCGAAGGCGGCGGGCACGGCCTCAGCCATCGCGACGACCCGGACCAGAACCCGTTCGGCGTCCAGGCCGGCATCGTCGGCGAACCTGCGCCAGGCATGGGAGTCCACCTCCTCGAGCAGGAAGACGCAGACACTGCCGCAATGTCTACGCTCTCTGACATCGCTGCAGTGTCACTGCTCGATGACATCGCGATGCCGTGCACCGTGTGGGGGCCATGCAGCTACCTGCAGATCCTGGACCTGCACGATCTGGACCATCTGGACCTGATCGCCCGTGAGGTCGTCCCGCAGGCCAGCTGAGCATCCGCCTCGGTCCGGGGAGGTCAGGACTGCTCGTGCCACGGTGCTTCGAGCTCGGCGGCATCGGGGGCCGGGCCGGTGAGGGCCGGTGCGCCAGTCAGCGCCAGGGCCTGCAGCACCAGGTCGACGTACCGTCGCCGCAGGGTCGCGGTGCGGTCGGCATCGCCGGTGTCGAGCGCCGCGATCTGCGTCGCGATCAGGGTGAGGTCGGCGCCGGTGATGTCGGCTCGGATGACGCCGGCAGCTTGGGCGCGGTCAACGAGCTCCCGCATCGCCAGGTTCCCGCGGTGCGCGAGCTCGTAGAGCTCCGGGGGTGGGGTGAAGGTGCCGAGCAGGCTGCCCATCCGGAGCATCCCGGAGTTCGCGTACCAGCCCAGGAAATCCTCCAGCCCGTCCCAGGGCTTGACCGTCAGTAGCGCCGACGCTGCCCGGTCGGTGATCGACTGCAGGCCGTGCCGAGCCACTGCGATCAGCAACGCCTCTTTGGCCGGGTAGCGCCGATAGAGGGTCGCCTGACCGACGCCAGCCCGGCGCGCGACCGCTGACATCGGGGCGGCGGGGTCGTGGCTGAACACGTCGAGTGCTGCCTCAAGCACCAGGACGTCGTTGCGGCGGGCTTCGGCTTGGCGGCCGCGGGCGGAGGTCATGCACCTGACCTTAGCGGACTGACTTTGTCCGTCTATGTTAGTTTTAGTCGGACAACATCAGTCCGATAAGCATCCAGAGGGGTGATTCATCTGCGTAGCGCGCAAGTGACTGCCTTCGGCGGTCCGGAAGTTCTCCGTGTTCTTGAGGTTCCCCGGCCAACGCCGGGGCCCGGCGAGATGGTGATCGAGGTCGAAGCTGCCGAGATCCTCTTCCTCGACACTCAGCTCCGGAGCGGCTGGGGTCGCGACTTCTTCACGATCGAGCCCCCGTTTATCCCCGGTGTGGGCGTCGCCGGCACTGTGGTCGAGCTCGGCGAGGGGGTCGACGAGAACTGGCACGGGTCCCGGGTGGTCGGTAGCACCTCGGGAGTGGGCTCCTACCGGGGTGGCGGTTACGCCGAGTTCGCCCGGACCGTCGCCGACCGCGCGCTGATGATCCCCGCTGGGGTCGAGGCAGCCGAGGCGCTGGCCGCGGTCAACGACGGCGCCATGGGGGTCAGCCGGGTGGACCGGTCCGGTCTCCGGGCGGGCGACACGGCGTTGGTGACCGCCGCCAGCGGTGGCATCGGCATCTGGTTGATCCCCCTGCTCACCGCCGCCGGAATACAGGTGCTGGCAGCAGCTCGCGGCCCGCAGAAGATCGAGCTGGCGCGGGAGCGAGGAGCCGCGGTGGCCGTCGACTACAGCGAGAACGGCTGGACCGGACAGCTCGGTGAGGTCGACGTCGTCTTCGACGGTGCCGGAGGAGCCCTCGGGCAGCAAGCGGCCACCCTACTGCGCCGGGGCGGACGATTCTTCGCCTACGGCGCCAGCGCCGGCGACTTCACCGATATCGAGGCACTCGCGGCCGAGCGGAACCTCGAGGTGATCGGTATCAATGAGGATTTCACGGACGAAGATGCCCATCGCTATGCGACGCAGGCACTACGCCTCCTGGCCGACGGTTCGATCCGTCCGGTGATCGGGCAGCAGCTTCCTCTGGAGCGTGCCGCCGAGGCACATGCGGAGATCGAGAGACGACGCGTCGTCGGAAAGTCGGTGCTGATTCCATGAGCCCCCAGCAGAACACCCAGCCGAGAACCGTCCTGGTCATCGGTGCCACCGGCCGGACCGGCCGCCATGTCGTCGACGGCCTGCTCGCCGCCGATGTTGCCGTCCGGGCGCTGGTCCGCCACCCCATCACGGCGGGACTGCCCGCCGCGGTAACCGTGGTCGAAGGCACTCTGCAGGACCCCAACGCCGTCCGGGCGGCGGCAGCCGGAGCCGACGCGGCATTTCTGCTCTGGCCCGTTGACGATCCGACGATGATCCCGGAAGTGATCGAGGCGCTGACCGAGTCCGTGCGTCACGTCGCCTACCTGTCCGCGGCAGACCTGAGCAGTGCGAGCGAGAGCACGGTCCAGGCCGGGATCTGGGCCGAGGTAGAACGCGCGCTCGAGGCCACCGCGAGCACCTGGACCTTTCTGCGCGGTGGCGGATTCGCCGCCAACACGCTGGAGTGGGCCGAACAGATCCGTTCCGGAGACACGGCGGAAGTGCTCCACCCCGACGCCGGGCGGTCCGTCGTGGACGAGCGCGACCTGGCCGAGGCCGCGGTCAGGGCACTGCTGGATCCTTCGTTGGCCGGTCGCGCCTACTCCCTCACCGGCCCGGCGACTCTCACCCAGCGGGAGCAGGTCGCCACTATCGGTCATGTCCTCGACAGGGACCTGACGGTGGCGAACCTTGATCCCGACCAAGTTCGCGAGGAGTATGCCGCGATGCTCGGCGCCGATTTCGCCGACATGGCGCTCAGCTACTGGGCGACCCTGGTCGAGAACCCGGAACCGGTGACCACCGGCATCGAGGAGATTCTGGGGCGGTCACCTCGGCACTACGAGGACTGGGTGCGCCTGCACCGCGCAGACTTCGAACGGCTCACCACCGCCGAGGTGGGCCGCCGATACGCCGGCGCCTTCCGTACCGGTCAGCTCGACGATGCGGCGCAACTCCTGGCCGAGGACGTGGTCCGCATCGCGCCGTTGGAGGATGGCGGTATCGAGCGCGAGGTGCGGGGTCTGGCCGCCATCGCGGAGAACGCCGACCGCCAGTTCGAGACCGCAGAGCTGGAATCGGTCGAGGTCGATGATCCGCTGGTTGCCGGTGACAAGTTCGCGCTTCGATTCACCTTCGGTGAGCGAGACCGCGAGACCGGCACACCGCTGCGGACCGTGAAGCTCTCGCTGTGCACCGTGGCCGCAAGCAGGATCATCCGCGAGGAGGTCTTCTACTACCTGAACCCCTAGTGCGACCCCTCGCTGATCAGGCCGCCGCCAGCTCCGCACGCACCGCCGGCAGCACCGCCGAGCCGAGCAGCCCGATCCCGCCAGCGCCGGTGAGCCCGTGCGGAGTGCCGAACTCCACCCGGTCGGCCCCGGCGCCAGCCACCCGCAGGGTGTGGTCCACGATCTGGGTCGGGGTGCCGGCGAAGGAGAATCGGTCCAGCAGGTCGTCGCTGAGCAGCGCGCCGGCATCGTCCGCACGGCCCTCGGCGAGCAGCGCGCGCAACCGCACCAGCAGCTCCTCCTCCACCTGCACCGTCGGATCCAGATCCGCCACCACGTCCACGTACATGGCCACCTCCCGCCGGGCTACGCCCCGGGCCAGATCGCCGTCGGCATCGACTACCGTGACCGCCCCGGCGCACACCGCGACCGACCCTGCCGGCCGGCCCGCCGCCGCGGCGGACTCATCTACCCAGGTGCGCATCTGGCGCACCATGTCCGGATTGGCGGAGCCGCCGATCTTCACCTCGTCCGCCAGCCGGCCGGCCAGTGCCGCCCCGCGCGGCCCCCAGACGCCGAGGAGCACATCGACGTCGGTGCGCACGGGCTCGTAGTGCAGCCGGAAACCGGGCTCGAGGGTGAACGCCTTCCCGGTGTACCCGGAGTCGTCCCCGGCGAGCAGCCGACGCACGATGTGCACGGTGTCCTCCAGGTGCGCCAGCGGACGGTCCTGCCGCACGCCCACCTGACCCAACCAGGACCCGCGAGCCAAACCCAGGTACGCCCGCCCGCCGCTGGCCTCGTCCAGGGCGGCCACCTGACCGGCGACCTCCACCGGGTGCAGCAGGTACGGGTTCAGGCAGGACGGTCCCAGCCGCAGGGTCTCGGTGACGTCGGCCGCAACCATCAGCGGAGCCATCGGCGGCTGGAACCCCAGGTCGGAGTACACCGACAGGCCGTCGAATCCGCGGGCCTCCACCTCGCGCGCCTGCCGGGCGTACTCGACGGCGGTCTTGTCCGACTGCAGCGCGATCGTCAGCGCCACGCTCATGTCAGCTCCTCCGTGGGAATGCTGGACCGGCCAGTGCGCTCGATGCGCATGATCAGCCGTTCCTCGGGGTCCGGGCAAGCCACTTCGTTATCGGTGGCGAGCCAGTCCCCGGCGGCCACAGCGCGCTGTGCCGCGGGCAGCAGCGGCAGCACGGCGGAGAGCGCATAGAGGCAGAAGTGGCCGCCCTCCGGCAGCGAGATCCGGCTGGAGCAGGTCAGGTCGAAATGGTCGCCGGCCTGCAGACCGCACACCGACCGCCCCTCGATCCGGTCCACCACCACGCGCAGGTCATACAGCTCTGTGCGCCGCCGGGCGCCGCCGGGCTCGGCGCCCACATCCTCGCCGACTTCCCTGTTCTCGCTCATCACATCCTCCTGGCCCCAGTATCGCGCGACTCGGCCGACCCTCTCGCCACCGGCCCGGGCGTGGACACCTCGGTCACCGCAGCCGCGCGCCGTGTACTCTCCCGGCCAGGCCGCCGATGCCCGCAGCGGCCCGCCGGCGAGGAAAGGTCGTCCCGATGAGCACTGCACCCCAGTTGACGTTCCGCGGTGGCTGGACGATGGCGTTCATCCCCGTGGTGATCTTCGTGATCTTCAGCGTGGTCTACTTCGTGGTGCTGGACGCCTTCGACATGACGGCGCTGGCCGCCGGCGGCTTCATCGCCCTGCTCGTAGGTGCGTTGCTGGCGCGCGGTTACAGCAAGTTCTGGGACGCGGTGATCGCCGGGATCGGCAGTGCGACCTCGGTCTCGATCGTGATGATCCTGGTGCTGGTCGGCATGCTCGGGCAGCTGATCAAGGACTCCGACGTCTCCGCAGGGTTCGTCTGGATCGCCGACCAGGCCGGGCTGCACGGCGGTGGGCTGACGCTGTTCGTGTTCCTCGCCTGCTGTCTGATCGCGATGGCCACCGGCTCCTCGATCGGCACGATGTTCACCGCGTTCCCGATCTTCTACCCGGCCGGAGTGCTGCTCGGCGCGGACCCGGCGATGCTGGCCGGCGCCATCGTCTCCGGCGCGATCTTCGGCGACAACCTCGCCCCGATCTCGGACACCACGATCATCTCCGCCTCCACCCAGCGGTTCCGGCACAAAGACGGATCGGCGGACATCGGCGGCGTGGTCACCAGCCGAGCCCGGTACGCCCTGGTGGCGGCCGCTCTCGCTGGGATCGGCTACCTCGTCTTCGGCGGCACCGGCGCAGGCGGCACGGCCTCGGTGGACCTGGCCGACCAGGCCGATCCGCGTGGGCTGATCATGCTCGCCCCGGTCGCAGCACTACTGCTGACGGCGTTCCTCTCCCGGAACATCTACCTCGCCGTGACCGTCGGTCTGGTTCTGGGCACGGCGACGGCGTTGCTCGCCGGGCTCCTGGAACCGTCCGGGGTGCTCGGGGTCACCGAGGGTGCCCCGACCGGCTATCTGGTGACCGGGGTCTCGGCAATGCTGCCCACGGTCGCCCTGGTGATCGCCGTGTTCGGGATCATGGGTGTGCTCCGCGCGGCCGGTGTGCTGGAGCGGATCGTTGCCGCGCTCACCGAGGGCCGCCTGGCCGGCACACCGCGTGGCGCCGAGGCGGCGATCGGGCTCGGAGTCAGCGCCACCACCGTGCTCTTCGGTGGGGTGAACTCCGCCTCGATGCTCACCTTCGGACCGGTCGCGGACGAGATCGGCGCCCGCCAGGGCCTGCACCCGTACCGGCGCACCAACGTGATGGACTGCTTCGCGATGGGGCTGTCCTGCGTGGTGCCGGTGTTCAGCGCGTTCCTGTTCATCGGGGCGATGCTCACCGCAGGGCACGAGCAGGCGCCCGAGATCTCCACCACGCAGCTCTTCGGGGCGACCTGGTACCCGCTGCTGCTGACCGTGGTGCTGATCGTGGCGGTGGCCACCGGGTGGGGCCGGCGGTTCGAGGGCCCCGGCGGTCAGCCGGTCAAGCGCGGCGAGGACGTGCCCGCGCCCGCGGGGGCCTGAGCCGCACGCGTTGCCTGCTCGGCGTGCTCGTCGAGTTCGTCCTGCTCCACTGGCGTGACCGCCGTCGGCGCTCCCGTTCTGACCGGCGGCGCATCCGGCGCAGCGCCGGCCGGCTTGCTCTGGAACAGCCCGTAGTACACCGGGCCGGCGGCGAACCAGAGCACGAGCACCGCGGTCAGCCGCCCGATCCACGCCCAGATCGGGTCGGTGCCGAACAGCTCGACCAGCGAACTAGGCACCCGCCAGCCGGAGACGGCGACCATCGCCAGCAGCAGCGGTACGGCCAGTGCCCACGCGATCGCCATCCGCTTGAAGCTGTGCCACTCGTGCCGCACCCGCTCCGGGCCGGAGGCCGGGAGCGTGGCCGGCTTCGGGCCGCCGGCGAACCGGTGGGCGAACCAGCCGTCCACCCGGCCCACGATGTAGTGCCCGAAGGACACGCTCACGCCCAGGTAGATCGCGGCCAGCCCGTGCACGTTCCCCGGCGTGGACCCTCCGGTCAGGTCGATCAGGGTGAGGGTGACCAGCACCAGGTCCGCGAGCGGCACCCCGAACAGCAGAGCGGTGCTCAGTCGCTTCGCACGCAGCAGGTAGCGCGCGGCCAGACCGCCGAACAGCAACACCCAGAACAGCACTTCTGAGGCGATGATGCCGCCGACCAGGATCGTCGAGTTTCCTTCCATGCTGACCATCCTGGGCGACCGGTCGGCCCGGGCTCATCGGCCGAAGGAACCCACTTCCCTCACCCGCATCCGCCGAAGGATGTATGCCGCCGCGGCCAGATGAGCCACCCTGCTGACGCGCCGCAGGTTCATCGGCAACCAGGCTGACACCATGTCCCTCTCCCTCGCCGGCGGCCTAGCGGTCCTCGCGCTGATCGACTCCACCAGCATCGGCACCCTCGTGCTGCCGATCTGGCTGATGCTGCAGCATGGCCGGCTGCTCGCCGGGCGCATCGGCGCGTTTCTGCTGGTCGTTGCCCTGTTCTACTGGGCGATGGGCCTGGCGCTGCTCGCCGGCGCGGTGACCTTCGGAGACCAGATCGAGGCCTTCCTGACTACCGAAGGTGGCTCGTGGCTGCTCCTGCTCGTGGGGCTCGCCCTGTTCGGCATCTCCTGGAAGATCCCGGGGAAGAAGGCAGCGGTTGCCCGGCAGGAGGCCCGCAAACGTGGCGAGGAGGTTCCCCGCGGCCGACTGGACCGGTGGCGCGAGCGGGCGATGACCGATCAGCGGTCCGGGAAGAGCGTCGTCGCGCTGGCGGCTCTGGCGGTCCTGGCGGCCGCTGCCGAGATCCCGACGATGCTGCCGTACCTGGCCGGGATCGGGCTGCTCAGCGCCGCGGACCTCGGCGGTGTGGCACAGGCGGGCGTGCTCTTCGGCTACTGCCTGGTGATGGTGGCGCCCGCAGCAGTGCTCCTGACTGTGCGTCTTGCCGTCGGTACCCGCCTGGATGGTGCGCTCCGTAGGCTCGGGGACTTCCTCGAGCGGGAGGCCGGAGAGACGATCGGCTGGCTGATCGGAATCGGCGGCGCGATCCTGGCGCTGAAGGCCGGGAGCGAGATCTTCGGATTCTGACCGGTCCCACTGCGGCATGATGGGTGGGATGCGCATCGGATTTCACACCGGGTACTGGGCGGCCGGGCCGCCGCCAGGGGCTGCCGAGGCAGTGGCGGCAGCCGACGAGCTGGGACTCGACTCCGTCTGGACAGCGGAATCCTATGGGTCGGATGCCTTCACCCCGCTGGCCTGGTGGGGTGCCGGCACCGAGCGGGTGCGGCTCGGCACCGGGATCGCGCAGATGTCTGCCCGCACGCCGGCCGCCGCCGCGATGACCGCGCTCACCCTGGACCACCTGTCCGGTGGCCGGTTCGTGCTCGGGCTCGGGGCGTCCGGTCCCCAGGTGGTGGAGGGCTGGTACGGCCAGCCCTACCCGCGCCCGCTGGAGCGTACCCGGGAGTATCTGGCGATCGTGCGTCAGGTGCTCGCGCGGGAAGCGCCGGTCACCTTCTCCGGAAAGCACTTCGTGCTCCCGTACGACGGCGGAGCTCACCAGGGCAAGGCGTTGCGGTCCACTGTGCATCCGTTGCGAGCCGACCTGCCGATCCACCTCGCGGCGCAAGGTCCGCGGAACACCGCGCTGGCAGCCGAGATCGCCGACGGCTGGTTGCCGGCCTTCATCTCCCCGGCGTTGGACGCCGGGTATCGCCAGAACCTGGCCGACGGGTTCGCCCGGCGCGATCCGGCGCGCTCGCCGGTCGAGGAGTTCGAGGTGAGTGCTTCGGTTCCCGCGGTGATCGGCCCGGATCTGGAGTCCGCCGCGGATGCGGTACGCCCGCACCTGGCGCTGTACATCGGCGGGATGGGTTCGGAGAACACGAACTTCCACCGCGCGGCGATCGAGCGGCTCGGGTATGCGCAGGTGTGTGCCGAGGTGCAGGCCAAGTACGCCGCGAAGGACAAGCAGGCGGCCGCCGCTGCGATCCCCACAGAGCTGGTGCAGCAGGTGGCGCTGGTCGGCCCGCCCGAAGCGCTCCGCGCCCAGCTGGCCACCTGGGAGGCGAGCTGCGTGACCACGCTCATCCTGCAGACCGACCCGCGTATGCTCGCTCCGATCGTCACTGCGCTGCGCGGCTGAGTTCCCAGGGCATCATGAGTACGCGGGCACAGTGCCGAGCTCAGCAGGTTCACCGAAGGAGAGCCCCGATGTCATTCCAGGCCTATCTCGACACGATCGAGGACAAGACCGGCCACACGCCGCGCGAGTTGCTGGAGATCGCCGCGCAGAAGGGCATCACCGCTGATTCCAGCGCCGGTGACGTGGTCACCTGGTTCGCCGACGACTACGGTCTTGGCCGCGGTCACGCGATGGCCCTGTGGCACGTGATCAAGAACGGTCAGCAGATCAGCACCAAGCATGTCGGCACGACCGGGACCCACCGCGACGTCTCGGACACTCTCTGGTTGGACGGCAAGGCCACCCGACCAGCGGTGCCAGCGCCGTAAGCCGGCAGAGTATTCGTCGGCCGGCCCTGATCTTCCTCCGGTAGCGTGACGGGGATGCCGAGCCCGCTCCTACCCACCGCCTACGACCTCCTCTGGTCGCTGGCGCTGCTGTGCTACCTGGGCCTCGTGGTCGCGGCGCTCGTCTCGGTCGGGCGCTCGGGCCGCCGACTCGGACCCGCTACGACGCTCGGGTGGTCCCTGGCGATCCTTCTCCTCCCGCTACTCGGGGCCGGTGCCTGGTTCATGGCCGGCCGGCGCTCAATGGCGCCGTTGACTGACTGACCGCAGCGCGGCGAGCCCGCAGTTGTCGTGGGTGTGAGCGCGTGGCACCCTGCCGGACTGGGGGTTCGCGGCCCGGTCGGGGTCAGTCTGCTGCCGTCAGGCCTGTGGGTCGAAGGCGAAGTACACCCAGCCCCGGTCACGGGCCGCCTGGAACTGTGCCCGGTCCGGCTGCCCGTCGGCTCCGAGCGTCACGCCCATGTTGCGCTGCAGGATCGGGTTGCCCGGGAGCAGGTCAGCGGCCAGCTGCAGTGCCTGCTCGGCATCGGTGGCGACCTCCGGCACCATCGGCCGGCGGCGGCCCCGGTGCAGCAGCACCACCGGACGCTCGGAGGACAGGTTCCGCACCCAAGTACCGGCCGAAGCGGCCAGCACCTGCTCGCCGCGCTGGGCATAGGCCGTGGGTACCGAATACCGGGTGCCGGTGCGGCGACCAGTCACCTCGATGATGATCAGCTTCCCGCTCATCATCCGGTGCAGTGGTGACGCGAGCACCCACCGCACGAGGCGGTTGAACGTCCGCTGCGAGCGGTCCCGACTGTTGTCCCGAATCGCTCCGCCACCGGAAACCGTCTCACTCATCGTTCGTCCTCCACACGCTTCGAGCGGGCACCCATCAATCACTTGATTGATACCACGCTAGGCCCTCACCCACCTACAATCAAGTGATTGACCGACTGAAAGGACGCAGCAGTGAATCGTCGGGAGCAGATCTCGCGAGCGGCGTTCGCCAGCATCGCCGAGCGTGGCTTCGAAGGGCTGCGGATGCGCGATGTCGCCGAGCGGGCCGAGGTGAACATCGCGACGGTGCACTACTACTACGGCAGCAAGGAACAGCTGATCCATGCCGCCTATGACGAGCTGCAGGCCCGGTTCCGCGCCACCGTCCGCCCCGAAGGAACGGCCGCCGAACGGCTCACCGAGCATCTGCTCGACGTGCGCGAGATCCTGCTCGGCGACGATGCGCTGCGCGGCGTGCTGTCCGAGATCGCCCTCCGCGCGCGGCGCGACCCGGCTTTGGAGTCGGCGATCACGACCGCCGAAAATACCTGGTTCGGCCAGCTGCAGGGCCTGCTCGACGCGGGCGTCGCTGACGGCAGCTGGGCGGTCCCAGTGAACCCGGGGGCCACGGCGGCGATGCTGATCGCCCTGTGCAAGGGGGCCTGCCTCCCGGTGCTGGCCACAGCCCGGCGCACCGAGCTGGTCTCGGCTTTCGACCAGGTGCTGCTCTGGCTCACCGGCCCACAGCCCGACTGACCACCACCACGCGCCCCCTGACCCGCCGCACAGCTACCCCGCCCGGCCACCGACTTGCCAGTGGTGCTGGGTGTGAACGCACGACACCCTGCCCTGGTGGCATGTCGAGGCAGTGATCAGGACGGGTCGAGCAGTGCCTGCGCGGCGGTGCGGTGCTCCTGGTCCCCGGTCACCAGTGCGTACAAGCCGTAGTTCACCGGCGTGAACGAGTGCAGTTCGGCGCAGTGCCTCGCCAGCCCGGGCCAGGTACTCCCACCGGCGCCCCGGTAGGCGTCGAGGAAGGTGGCGAATGCCTCCGGCGGCGCAAAACTGGCCTGGAAGGCCAGATCCTTCGCAGGATCCCCGACCCCGGCGGTGGTCCAGTCCAGCACCCCGGTGATGGTTCCCTCGTCCGCCACCAGAATGTGCGCGTGGTACAGCTCACCGTGGGTGAAGACCGGCTGCTCGGGCCAGCACTCGGTGTCCGCGAGCCAGGCGTCCCATCGCTCACGGAGATCCGCGGCGATCCGGAACTCGCCGGCCACCCGGGCCAGCTCGTCGGCTCGCGCGGCACGGACGTCATCGATCGTCGGAGTGGGCAGTCCGGCACGGGCCACGTCGCTGATCGGGATCTGATGCAGCTGGCCGACCAGCTGCCCGTATGCCCGGGCGAAGGGCTGGGAGGCGACGTCCAGGTGCCAGGTGGGCTCGCCGTCGTCGATCGTGAGCGCAGGCTCACCCGGAAGCAACGGGTAGGCGATCAGGTCCTCGGCGTGCACCCGCCACTCGGGCACCGTGACCTCGAGGTGGTCGCGCACCAGGTCCAACATCAGCGCCTCGGCCCGGGCACCGGTTACCAGTCCGGCGCGGCGTGGGATGCGCAGCACCCAGTGCGTGCCAGTCACCTCCCGCGCATGGGCCACCCGGTAGTCCAGGCCGGCCTCGTTCACCCGGATGCTCGCCGGGTCGACGTCCAGACCGTGCGAGCCAGCCAGCGCAGCGATCTCTTCGGGCGTGTGAGCGGTGGTATCCATAGCCGCACATCCTCTCAGCCAGCCCGCCGCCGGGGCGAAGCAATAGAGTTCAGTCAGTCCCCGCCCCACCGTCTCATCGAGGTCCGATGCCTGACACTCCCACGCGCACGCAGCGCCTCGACCGGCTCCCGTTCACCCGTGCGCACGGCAAGCTGCTCGGCGCCTCCGGAGTGGGCTGGGCGCTGGACGCCATGGACGTCGGACTGATCTCGTTCATCATGGCCGCTCTCGGCGCCGAGTGGGCACTCTCGGATGCGGAGAAGTCCTGGATCGGCTCGATCGGATTCGTCGGGATGGCGATCGGCGCCAGCGTGGGCGGGCTGCTCGCGGACCGGCTCGGCCGCCGACAGGTATTCGCGCTGACGCTGCTGATCTACGGGCTGGCCACCGGTGCCTCCGCCGCCTCGACCGGGCTGGTGATGCTGCTCGCCCTGCGCTTCGTGGTCGGACTCGGGCTGGGTGCCGAGCTGCCGGTGGCCTCCACCCTGATGAGCGAGTTCGCACCCCGGAAGATCCGGGGCCGGGTGGTGGTGATCCTGGAAGCCTTCTGGGCGTTCGGCTGGATCGCGGCCGCGCTGGTCGGCTACTTCGTGGTGCCGGCGGCCAACGGGTGGCGCTGGGCGCTGCTGATCGGCACGGTGCCGGCGCTGTGGGCGCTGGTGGTGCGCTGGAAGATGCCGGAGTCGGTGCGGTTCCTCGAGCGCACCGGCCGGCATGCGGAAGCCGAGGCGGTGGTCCGCAGCTTCGAGCAGTCCCCGGAGTTTCCTCGTCGATCTGGCCACGCTGGGCAGCCAGGTCGACGAGCACATTCATCGGTTCAGGAAGCGGCTGGGCAGCAGGTTTCCGCGGAAGCGGTCGACGGCGCAGCGACAGGTCCCGCTGGTGCCTCACCTGCTCCGGGCGCAGGTGAGCGCTCCGGCTGGCGTGATCTGTGGCAGCCCCGGCTGCGGCGGCGGACCGGGGCGATCTGGCTGGTCTGGTTCGGGGTGAACTTCGCCTACTACGGCGCATTCATCTGGCTGCCCTCACTGCTGGTGGCCAAGGGTTTCGACCTGGTGCACTCCTTCGGGTACACGCTGATCATCACTCTCGCCCAGCTCCCCGGGTACGCGGCGGCAGCGTTCCTGATCGAGAAGTGGGGCCGGCGCGCCACGCTGGCGGTGTTCCTCGCCGGGTCCGCGGTGGCAGCGATCTGGTTCGGGCAGGCGGACTCGGTCGGGATGATCATCGCCGCAGGGATGACACTCTCCGCCTTCAACCTCGGTGCCTGGGGTGCGCTCTATGCGGTGACCCCGGAGCTGTACCCCACCGCACTGCGGGGTACCGGCGCCGGCAGTGCGGCCGCGTTCGGGCGGATCGCCTCGATCCTGGCGCCGCTGAGCGTGCCGCTGCTGCTCAGTATCGGCGGCGCGGGATTCGCCTTCGCGGTGTTCGCTGTGGCGTTCGCCCTCGCCTGCGGTGCGGCGCTGCTGCTGCCGGAGCTGACCGGACGGGCGCTCGAGGAGAGCTAGGTCTCAGCTGCTGAGACTTCCTCTTCCACGCTCGGCACGGTGGTCGCGCGGCTTCTACGGTCGCATCATGACTCTCCCCGAACCACCTGGCCACCACGCGCAGATCCGCGAGCGCGCAGAAGGCCTCTCCGGCCGCCTGGACGCCTTCTCCCGCGACCTGTACGCCCACCCGGAGCTCGGCTACCGCGAGTTCTACGCCGTGGAGGCGTTCACCGCGGCACTGGCCGAGGCCGGAATCGCGATCGAGCGCGGCACCGGCGGCATCCCGACCGCGTTCACCGCCCAGCTCGGCACCCGCGCCTCCGGTCCGCAGGTGGCGATCACCGCCGAGTACGACGCGCTACCCGGGGTGGGGCACGGCTGCGGGCACAACGTGATCGCCGCCTCCTCGCTCGGCGCGTTCCTCGCGCTCGCGCCCCTGTTCGACGGCGATGCCCGGCTCCCGGGTGGCGTCACCTTGGTCGGGACTCCGGCCGAGGAGGGTGGCGGTGGTAAGGAGCTGCTCATCCAGGCGGGCGCGTTGGCAGGTTATGACGCAGCGGTGATGGTGCATCCGGGCGCTGCGGACATCGCAGCGAGCCCATCGGCGGCGAAGCGTCAGGTGGTCGCCACGTTCACCGGGCGCACAGCGCACGCTGCTGCCAATCCGCATCTGGGCCGGAATGCTCTGGACGGTGCGGTCACCGCCTACCAGGCGATCGCGCAACTGCGCCAGCACATCGTCGCCACCGACAAGGTGCACGGGGTATTCCTGGAGGCAGGCACCCGGCCGAACATCGTGCCGGAGCGGGCGGTGCTGGAGTTCTTCCTCCGGTCCCGCACTATCGAGGGGGTGCTCGCTCTCTCCGAGCGGGTGGAGGCGGCCCTGCGCGGTGCCGCGCTGGCCGCCGGGGTGGAGGTGGACGTGGCGTGGGACGCTGAACCGATCTACCTGCCGCAACGAATCAACACGGTGCTCGCCGAGCGATACTCCGCCAACCTCGCCGATCGCCGGGCGGTGCAGCCGGTGGTCGCGGAGGCCTCCGGCGGCTCCAGCGACATCGGAAACGTCTCCCACGTGGTGCCGACGATCCAGCCGTATGTGGCCATCGGCGACCCGGACATCCCCGGGCACTCCCGCGAGCGCGCGGACTCCACGCTCACCCCCGACGGGCAGCGCGCGATCGTCGACTCGGCGATCGGCCTGGCGCGCACCGCCGCCGACGTGCTCACCGACGATGCGCTGCGCGCCGAAGCCTGGGCGACGTTCGCCGAGGCCGGGGAGCCGGTGCGAGTCGGCGATCTCGTCCCACTCGCCGAGTGGCCGGACTTCCCCGCCGCGCCTGCTCCGGCCGGGTGACTCCCGTCCACCGCGCACCCGCCCGCCCTTGATCACCCGCCCGCCCCCTGACCATCCGCCCGCCCCTTGACTGGCCGTCGACCACTACGGAGCCCGCCATGACCGACACCACCGCCATTCCCGCTGCGCTCGACCACGTGATCTACGCCGGGCCGGACCTGGCCGAGGCGATTGACGCCGTCGAGAATCTCACCGGGGTGCGCGCAGCGCCGGGAGGCAAGCACCCGACCGGCACCGCGAACGCACTGATCGCCTTCACCGTAGGCGGGCGGCGGCTGCCGCACTACCTTGAGGTGATCGGCCCGGACCCGGAGGGGGACACCCCGGCGAGCGAGATCGCCACGTTCGGCATCTCCGGCCGATCCGAACCCGCAGTGGCCACGTTCGCGATCCACCCGGCCGACTTCGAGGGAACCGCTGAGCGTGCCGCGGCCGCCGGTGTGTCCCTCGGCGAGATCCGGCCGCTGTCTCGACGCACCCCCGCCGGGGAGCTGCTCGAGTGGCGGTTGACCCGCGGCGAGGACCGCGACCCCGACCCGGCGGTGCCGTTCTTGATCGACTGGGGCACGACGGCGCAGCCCGGCTTGGCCGATATCCCCACCCTCGAGCTCCTTGCGTTCCGTATCGAGCACCCGGACCCGGCGGCGTTGGCGGCCAAGTACGGCGTGCTCGGACTGCAGGTGGAGGTGGTGCCGGCGGAGCAGGTAGCGATCGTTGCCACCCTTGCCGGGCCGGACGGGCCGGTCGAGCTGCGCTGACGGCGCCGCATCGGAGGGAGCCCAGGCGGTCGGAGGCTGGCGCGGCGTACCTCGGTCCGCGGCGAGTACCTCCGACGCAGGGGCATACTCAGGTGCGTGGACGCTCCTACCTGGCAGACCCGGCTGCTGCAGCCGACCTACATCGGCTATGCCGGCTGTGACATCCAGTACCGCCCGGAGCCGCCGCCGGAAGACCGGGTCTCCCGGCTGCATCTGGTGGCGCGGACCGCGGCCGGCGAGGTGCTGGTCTGCCGCAGTGTGGAGGAGTGGCGCTTCCTGCCTGGTGGAACCCGCGAACCCGAGGAGCAGGTACAGACGCTGGCCCGCCGGGAACTGCTGGAGGAGGCCGGCGCTGAGCTGCGCGGCCCGGTCCGGCTGTTCGGTGCACATGAGGCGATCAGCCGGCTCGACCAGCCCTACCGCCCACACCTGCCGCACCCACGCGCGTACTGGGCCTACGCCGTCGCCGACGTAGTGGTGACCGGCCCGCCCACGAACCCTGACGACGGTGAGCAGGTGGTGGCGGTGACCGCGCTGCCGCCCGCCGAAGCCGTGGCCGAGCTGGCGAAGCACGATGTGCTGCACGCGGATGTGCTCGCCGAGGCGATCAGCCGGCGGCTGGTCTAGGAATTCCCGCATACCGCACGGAACGAGTCAGCCGAGCGGGTCGATCGTCCGAAGTTGCCCGAACCGCCGGAAGCCCTGGTCGAGCGTCACCATCGAGGCGCCATTCTCGAGTGCCAGGGCGGCCAAGTAGGCACCCGGCACGTCGTGGCCACGCAGGCGCATGCTCCGCGTTGGCCTCGCCCTCCAGGTACCGGCGCAACGCGTCTTCGCGACGAGAGTCATCGACCGGCGGGAACGCGCCGCACATACCTTCGCTTCGGTGAGAAGGTGCTCGTCGATGTTCACCGTCGTACGCCTCTGGTCAGCAGAGCAGCAGAGCAGCAGGCACCATGAGGCATGCCGTGCTGAGCAAGAATGGTCAGGCGCGCCCGGGGGTCGGCCCGGCACACTGGTGGGCATGCCCGAACTCGGCCGTGACCGCCTGCGTGAACTGCTGGACGCCGTCCTCGCCGACGAGCACGACGAACTTGGCGCGATGGCAGCCGGCGCCTTCGCGACACCGTGGCACTTCAGCCGCCAGCTCAGCCACGGCACCGGTGAACCACCCGTGGCTCTGCGGCGGCGGGTGGTGCTCGAGCGCGCCGCCTGGCAGTTGCGCCAGGGCGCGTCCGTGACCGATGTCGCCTTCGGCTCCGGGTACGAGTCGGTGGAGGGCTTCTCTCGCGCCTTCGCGCGGTCATTCGGCTACCCGCCGAGCAGTGTGCCCTCGGCCGACGAGTCCGGGTCTGCGCGGGCGCACTGGCTACCGGCACCGAACGGCATCCACTTCCACCCGCCGATGCACCTGTGGGTCAGCGAGCGCGAGGCGCCCCCGGCGAGCATGCAGCTCGTCGCCCAGCTGGTGCAGCACGATCTGGACGATACGACCGATCTGATCCGCAGCGCCGGTGCGCTCACCGACGAGGAGTTCCGGCGGGTGCGGCTGCCGGGGTTCTACGTGCTCGAGTGGGACGGTCCGGAGGAGTCGATCGCGGCCATCCTGGAGCATCAGGTCTGGGCCAAAGAGGTCTGGCTGGCATCGATCGACGGCGGCGAGTTCCCCGCACGTGGCGCCGACGACCCACAGTCTCTGCTCGCCCGGCAGGAGCAGATCGGACCGCGGTGGGTAGACACGGTGCGCGAGATCGACCGCCAGGGCATCTGGGGAGACCGACTGATCGATGCCCTCTGCGAACCGCCGGAGAGTTTCGTACTCAGCAGCGTGGTCACCCACGTGATCACCTTCGCCGCCCACCGCCGCCAGCTCGCCCGGCAGCTACTTCGCCAGGCCGGACTGGAACTGGACCACGGGGATCCGATCGAGTGGCTCCGTGACTATGGAGTCGCCACCGCACCCGACACGGAGGATCACCGATGACTCGCACCCTCTACTACACCGCCACGTCGCTGGACGGGTTCATCGCCACCTCGGAGCACTCCCTGGACTGGCTGGTCAGCCGCGATAACGACCCCGCCGGGCCGATGGGCTACGACGTCTTCTTCGCCCAGATCGGTGCCCTGGTGATGGGCGCGTCGACCTATGCCTGGGTGACTGAGCAGCTCGATGGCGACTGGCCGTACGATCAGCCGACCTGGGTGCTGACCCACCGGGACTTTCCGACTCCCGCCGATGGCGTGGACGTGCGCTTCAGAAGCGGGAACGTGGCCGAGCTGCACCCGGAGATGGTGGCCGCGGCCGCGAGCAAGGACCTCTGGGTGGTTGGTGGGGGTGACTTGGCCGGGCAGTTCGCGGAGCGCGGTCTGCTCGACGCCGTGCAGGTCTCGGTGGCACCGGTGACACTCGGCGCGGGTGCGCCGCTGCTGCCCCGGCAGGTCGAGCTCCGGCTGACCGGAGTTGCCCGGAACCGGGACTTCGCGTGCCTGAGCTACGACGTAGTGCGCTAGGGCTGAGTGCGCCACCGCCCGGAGCGCGCGGCCGCGGTCAGCTCGCGCGGGCCAGGACTTGCTTGGACAGGGTCGGCAGTGTGCCTTCGAGGACGGCGGGCTCGATCAGCTCCGCAATCTCCTCATCGTCCAGGCCCAGCGCGACCGCGAGTTCGGCGGTCACCAGAGCGCGGGCCTCGTTCAGCAGGTTCATCTCACCGTAGGAGACCTTCTTCTCCTCGTTCTGGCGGGTAATGTCCCGCACCAGACCGACGACGGTGAAGATGTCGCTGGAACGCAGGCGCTCCGTGAAGTCCTTGACCCGGCGGGACCAGACCTTGTCGAACGCCTGACCCGGACCGGCCAGGATCTTGAAGACCTTCTGCACGCCTGCAGCATCGAGCACCGATCGCACGCCGATGTCCTCAGCGCGCTCGACCGGCAGCGACACCTCGAGATCATCGCGGCGGATCCGGAGGGTGAGGTACCGGCTGCGCTGCTCGCCGACCGTTCGGAAAGCCAGACGTGTGACCGTTGCCGGTCCGTGATGGGGGTGGACGACGACCTGACCCTTGGCGAACTGCAACGCTATTCCCTTCTCCGGTGACTGCTTCGATTATGTCACATTTACGACAATTTTGCTAGTAAAAAGTTGCGTAAATCGGGGCCCGGGCTGCTCTTGCGACTCCGTGGACCAGATGTCGGCGGCCCCGCGGAACCGGCGCCTGTTGCCGGTACCGCCCGACGTCGGGACACACGCCTGAGGTTGTGCCCGCGACTCACTATGTTAGTCAGAGTCCACACTTTCGGGGTGATAGTTGGACTCTTTTGTATGCTCTGCACTAGAAGATGCTAGGTTTTCGAGCAACCCGCCTGCCAGCAAGGAATAGGACCGTCAACGATGACTGACTCGACGCGGACGCGCCAGCGGGCGTGGTTCGACGTCCGCGCCCTGAAACAGGACGTCCGGGGGGCCGCACTGGACGCGAGTGTGGCTCTGGTGGTCACCCTCGCGATCTTGGTGCTCCTTGCGTGGCGCATCGAGGCAGGAACGTCCGCGACGATCGTGGTGATGCCAGACCTGGCCGATCCCGGGTACTGGATGTACTGGCTATCTCAGGCCTTCGGATGGTCGGGCCTGCTGTGGGCCTGGATCACGGTGGTGCTCGGTCTGCTCCGGTCCAGCCGGCACCCGAGCTGGATGCCGGTGTCCGTCGCCCGGATCGAGAAGTGGCACCGGCAGACGAGCCTGACCACCATCGCCCTGATGTTCGGCCACGCCTTCTGGTTCTTCGCTGAGATGGTCCGCGACAACCGAGCGGACGCCGGCTGGGCTGGGCGCCTGTGGCGTGCGTTCGTCGACTCGTTCGTCCCTGGCGGGTACGACAGCGGCACCGGGGTGATCGCCATCCTCATCGGGCTGCTGGCTCTCTACCTCGCGATCCCCCTGGGCCTGGCGTTCTATGCCCGCCGGGCGTTGGGGACACGGGTGTGGCGCGTGTTGCACGCCTCGATCATCGTCGTGTACGTGCTGAGCGTGTGGCACACCCTGCTGTACGGAACGAGCGTCTGGTACGACGGTCCCTTCCGGACCACCATCTGGTTGCTGCAGCTACCGATCGCCGGACTTCTCCTCGTTCGGCTGTTGCGTCCGGCCTACCGACCGGGGGCGACGGCCGGAGACCGGCTCGGCCGGCTCGTAGCCCGGATCTCCGCCACGGCGACCATCCTGGTCCTGCTCATCGTGGCGGCAACCGGCCGTGACGGTGGGCGCACCCCCGGAGTCGACGGCGCGCCCCTCACCTTCACGCAGGCGATGATCTGGCTCGGGTTCGCCGTGTTCGCGCTGGTGGTGGCGGCGTTGGTGGTCCGAGCGCATCGCACCGCCAGGCGCCGGGCTTGAGGCCGCAGGGCCCGCAAGGCCGAGAAGGCCCCGGAGGCCCGGAATCGCAGAAGAGTGCGGTTCCGGGCCCTCCGGTTAACGCTGACAGGCCACGAGTGGGCTCAGCGACCTAGAAGTCCCAGTCGTCGTCCTCGGTGTTCTCCGCCTTGCCCATCACGTAGGAGGAGCCGGAGCCGGAGAAGAAGTCGTGGTTCTCGTCGGCGTTCGGGCTCAGCGCGGAGAGGATCGCCGGGTTCACCGTGGTCTGGTCCTTGGGGAACAGGCCTTCGTAGCCGAGGTTCATCAGCGCCTTGTTCGCGTTGTAGCGCAGGAAGGCCTTGACGTCCTCGGTCAGGCCGAGCGGGTCGTAGAGGGCCTCGGTGTAGTCCTCTTCGTTGTCGTAGAGCTCCAGGAGCAGCCCGAAGGTGTAGTCCTTGAGCTCGTCGCGGCGCGCGGCCGTCTCCTTCTCCAGGCCCTTCTGGTACTTGTACCCGATGTAGTACCCGTGCACCGCCTCGTCCCGGATGATCAGCCGGATCATGTCCGCGGTGTTGGTCAGCTTGGCCCGGGAGGACCAGTACATCGGTGCGTAGAAGCCGGAGTAGAACAGGAACGACTCCAGCATCGTGGAGGCGACCTTGCGCTTCAGCGGGTCGTCGCCCCGGTAGTAGTCGAGGATGATCTCGGCCTTGCGCTGCAGGTGCTCGTTCTCCTCGCTCCACCGGAACGCCTCGTCGATCTCCGGGGTGGAGATCAGCGTGGAGAAGATCGAGGAGTAGGACTTCGCGTGCACGCTCTCCATGAACGCGATGTTGGTGTACACCGCTTCCTCGTGCGGCGTGAGCGAGTCCGGGATCAGGCTGACCGCACCGACAGTGCCCTGGATCGTGTCCAGCATGGTGAGCCCGGTGAACACCCGGGTGGTCATCCACTTCTCGTCATCGGTCAGGGTGGCCCAGGACTGGACATCGTTGGAGAGTGGAATCTTCTCCGGCAGCCAGAAGTTGTTCGTGAGGCGGTTCCACACCTCGACGTCCTTCTCGTCCTCGATCCGGTTCCAGTTGATGGCGGTCACCCGGCTGACGAGCGGGAGCTTCTCCGAGACGGTCATTGGTCTTCCTTCGAATGCTTCAGTGATGGGTGCGGCGGGAGTGGGGACGTCACAGCATGCAGCTGACGCAACCTTCCACTTCAGTGCCCTCCAGCGCGAGCTGGCGCAGGCGGATGTAGTAGAGGGTCTTGATGCCCTTGCGCCAGGCGTAGATCTGCGCCTTGTTGACGTCCCTGGTGGTGATCGTGTCCTTGAAGAACAGCGTCAGGCTCAGCCCCTGGTCCACGTGCTGGGTGGCCGCGGCGTAGGTGTCGATGATCTTCTCGTAGCCGATCTCGTAGGCGTCCTCGAAGTACTCCAGGTTGTCGTTGCTCAGGTACGGCGCCGGGTAGTAGACGCGGCCGAGCTTGCCTTCCTTGCGGATCTCGATCTTCGAGGCGACCGGGTGGATCGACGAGGTCGAGTTGTTGATGTAGGAGATCGAGCCGGTCGGCGGCACCGCCTGCAGGTTCTGGTTGTAGATGCCGTGCGCCTGGACCGAAGCCTTCAGCTCGTGCCAGTCACTCTGAGAAGGGATGCTCACGCCGGCTTCGGTGAACAGCTCACGCACCCGCTCAGTGGCCGGCTCCCAGACCTGGTCGGTGTACTTGTCGAAGAACTCACCACTGGCGTAGGTGGAGTCGGCGAACCCCTTGAACGCGCTGCCCCGCTCCTTGGCGATCTTGTTCGACTCGGCGAGGGCGTGGAACAACACCGTGTAGAAGTAGATGTTGGTGAAGTCGATGCCCTCCTCGGACCCGTATAAGATCCGCTCCCGGGCGAGGTAGCCGTGCAGGTTCATCTGCCCCAGCCCGATGGCGTGCGAGTCGTTGTTGCCCTCCTCGATCGAGGGCACCGAGTAGATGTGCGTCTGGTCCGAGACCGCGGTCAGCGAACGGATCGCGGTGCCGATGCTCTTGCCGAAGTCCGGGGAGTCCATCGTGGCCGCGATGTTCATCGAGCCGAGGTTGCAGGAGATGTCCTTGCCCACGTGGTTGTAGGACAGATCGTCGTTGTAGGTCGAGGCGGTGGAGACCTGGAGGATCTCCGAGCACAGGTTCGAGTGGGTGATCTTGCCCTTGATCGGGTTCGCCCGGTTCACCGTGTCCTCGAACATGATGTACGGGTAGCCGGACTCGAACTGGATCTCGGCAAGGGTCTGGAAGAACTCGCGGGCCTTGATCTTCTTCTTCTTGATCCGGCCGTCGTCAACCATCTCGTGGTACTTCTCGGAGACGTTGATCTCAGCGAACGGCACCCCGTAGACGCGCTCGACGTCATAGGGGGAGAACAGGTACATGTCCTCGTTCTTCTTCGCCAGCTCGAAGGTGATGTCCGGAATCACCACACCGAGCGAAAGGGTCTTGATCCGGATCTTCTCGTCCGCGTTCTCCCGCTTGGTGTCCAGGAAGCGGAAGATGTCCGGGTGGTGCGCGTGCAGGTACACCGCACCGGCACCCTGGCGCGCACCGAGCTGGTTGGCGTAGGAGAAGGAGTCCTCGAGCAGCTTCATCACCGGGATCACTCCGGAGGACTGGTTCTCGATCCGCTTGATCGGCGCCCCGTACTCGCGGATGTTGCTCAGCAGCAGGGCCACGCCACCGCCGCGCTTGGACAGCTGCAGCGAGGAGTTGATCGCCCGGGAGATCGACTCCATGTTGTCCTCGATGCGCAGCAGGAAGCAGGACACCGGCTCCCCGCGCTGCTTCTTGCCCGAGTTCAGGAACGTGGGCGTGGCCGGCTGGAACCGGCCGGAGATGATCTCGTCGACCATATTGATCGCGAACTGCTCGTCACCGTCGGCGAGGGTGAGCGCGACCATGCAGACCCGGTCCTCGAACCGCTCCAGGTACCGCTTCCCGTCGAAGGTCTTCAACGTGTACGAGGTGTAGTACTTGAACGCCCCGAGGAAGGTCTGGAACCGGAACTTCTGCGCGTACGCGTGGTCGAAGAGCTGGTTCACGAACTCCCGCGAGTACTTCTCCAGCACCTCGGTCTCGTAGTAGCCGTTCTCCACCAGATAGTCGAGCTTCTCGGTGAGGTTGTGGAAGAACACGGTGTTCTGGTTGACGTGCTGCAGGAAGTAGGCCCGCGCCGCCTCGCGATCCTTGTCGAACTGGATCTTCCCGTCCGGTCCGTACAGGTTCAGCATCGCGTTCAGCGCGTGGTAGTCCATCTCAGGCGCGTCGATCTCGACGGCGTCCTCGGTCACTGTTGCAGCCACGTGTGCCCCATTCCTTCGCGGACGTGCATGACGTCCTCAGCGGTTCCTAGTAGTTCGAAGTCGTACAGGTGCGGCACCTTGCACTTGCGGGCGACGATTCGCCCGGCCAGGCAGTAAGCCGCACCGAAGTTGGTGTTCCCCGCGGCCACCACACCGCGGATCAGCGATCGGTTGTGAGTGTCGTTGAGGAACTTGATCACTTGCTTGGGTACAGCCCCCTGGCCGTTCCCGCCCCCGTAGGTGGGGGTGATGAGCACGTACGGGTGGTCCACTCGCAGGTGCCCGTCCGCCGGTCGGAGCGGGATGCGTTCGGACGCGAGGTCCACCCGCTCCACGAAACGCCGTGTGTTCTCCGAGACGGAGGAGAAGTACACGATGCCGGTCACGATCGATCACGCCTTCACGAAACGGTGCGGATGCACTGCCACCCCGCCCTGGCCGAAGCCGGACGGGGAGGCGAGTGCGTTATGAAACTGGTGCGACGCCGTCGGGAACTGGTTGCTCCCTGCGGCACCGGGACTCAGGCCAGTGCGGCCTGGTTGTCTGCGGAGACCGCGGCGAGCGCCTTGATCTTGTCGGGACGGAAGCCGGACCAGTGGTCGCCACCGGCGAACACGACCGGAGCCTGCTGGTAGCCGAGGGCCTTGACCGATTCGAGTGCTTCGGCGTCGGTACTGATATCCACCACCGTGTAATCCAGGCCGTGCTTCTTCAGCGCTCGGTAGGTGGCGTCGCACTGCACACAGGCCGGCTTGCTGAAGACGGTGATGGTCATGATCGAACGTCCTTCCAGTTCCTTCGTCAGAGGCGGTTCTGCGGTGAGTCCCCGCCGTGAAACTACAGTCATGTCATTCGTCGGAGCCGCTGCTGGTGCCCCGGCAACTTCCGACTCCTTAGACACTACACCTTGTGGTGAGCGGATGGGCAGACCCCAACACTTTGTGTTGGCGTGTCGTGTCGCGGGCGTGTCATCCACAGCCTGACGGCGTGTTGCTGTGGACTTCTGGGCCCTTCCTGTGTACTCGCGCGGGCGGTCTGTGGGTATCGCCGTGGATAGCCGCCGACGGCGCAGCCTCCATCCACAGATCGGCTCGGGTTGTCCACAGCTCACCCAGGTCGGCGCACCCGAAGGCCGGTCGCACTCCACCGCGCGATCCACCGCAGGGTGAGGTAATCCACACCCTTCGTCATGGGTCTGACCTCAGACCGGTCAGCACGTAGCGTGGGCGGATGACACAGAGCGAGAAGCGGTTCGAGATCATCCATGAGGAGAAACAGATCGGAGAGTTCACCCGGGTGCTGCGGGACACAGCCACGGGAGTCTGCTACCTGTATGCGTGGACGATGAGTGGCGGCGGCCTCACCGTCCTGGTGAACCCGGACGGCTCGCCGGTCGTCCAGGCGGACTGAGGCCGAACTGTTCGCGGGCCGGGCACAGGCGGCGGCACCCCGCACCGCACAGGGCAGTCGCCACCGACGGCGACCTTCGGCGGTGATCAGCCGTCAGCCGTGGGCTGCAGGGTCTCGGTGACGTAACCGGCCAGCTTGCTCAGCGTCTGCTGTCCGCCGTCGATCGCGTGGTACTTCTCGACCGCTTCGTCGCGCAGTTCCTTGGTGGCGAACACGGTCCGCATCTCGATCCTGGTTCCCGCCTCGTCCGGCTCGAAGGTCAGCACCGACTCGAAGGCGTTCGGATCGTCGCGATACTCGCCGTGCACCATCGCGAGCTTCGCGGGCGGCGTGATCTCGGTCCAGGAGATCCATTCCGGGTAGTCGGTCCCATCCGGACCGTGCATCGTGAAGACCCACTCGCCGCCGGCGCGGAACTCAAAGGCCCGCGTCGTGGTGCTGGACCCCTCCGGCCCCCACCACCGGGAGAGGTGACGCACCTCGGTGAACGCCTCGAACACCAGCTCTCGCGGGGCGGCGACCGTCCGAGAGACTACCGTCTCCCGGTCGGTGACCGGCTCACCTGGTCCAGTCGCAGTCATCAGCTACTCCTCCTGTCGTTCCTGCTTGAGTTCCTGCACATAGGCGTCCAGGCGGTCGAAGCTCTCGGTCCAGAACTGCTCGAACCCGCCGACCCACTCATGAACGGCGCGCAGTCCACGAGCATCCAGGCCGTAGAGACGCTGTTTCCCCGCCCGGCGGTCGCGCACCAGCCCGACCTCCCGGAGCACTCGAAGATGTTTGGACGTCCCCGGCTGAGGCATGCCCAGTTCCTGAGACAGCTCCGTCACCGGACGCTCGCCGGTGCGCAGCAGCACCAGAATCTCCCGGCGCCGCGGCTCGGCGATGGCGTTGAAGACGTCCGAGGTCGTTGCTGCTCGTGCCATGGCGGATAATATATACCCATATCGGCATGTATACAATCAGGGCTTCGATGGTTGCCCTGTGGGCGGCCGACTACCAGTGAGCGACCGACTACCTGTGGGCGACCGACTACGGGTGGGGACCGGCCAAAGCCGGCGCCACCTCCGCCGTCCGGAGCTCGCGGCGACGAGCACGGAGCACGGCGAGCCCATAGACGGCGCCGCCGGGTGTCGCGACGAGGGTGAGGGCGAGCACCATCGGCGCGATCTGGCCGTCATTGGCGAGCAGCAGCGCCGTCGGGCCCTGGAGCGCAGCGGTGGTGCAGCCGGTCCAGACCACCAGCCATGCCAGGCCCGGCCACCGGGCGAGGCCGGCCAGGAACGGGGACACCAGGCCCAACAGGGCCAGCGCTCCCGCTGCTGCCAGCGGTAGCCGCTGCGCCAAGGCGCCCATGCCCTGCGGTCCGGTGCCCCCAGGACCGAACACACCCCACCAGAGCATGGCGAGTCCGAACGGCAGCAACCCGATGGTTCCCGCGGCGGTGGCCCAGTGCGGCGGCCGCGGTGGGCGGTGCTGCAGTACGTCGCCCCAGCGGCTTCGGACATAGCGCCAGCCTAGGATCGCCAGCGCCACGGCGAGCAGACCGAATCCGCCGTACACCAGGGCGAATGCCCACGGGCTCATCTCCGACATGCCCCCGGTCCGCACGGACCCACTGATCGCCAGTTGCAGCAGGCTGCCGAGTGGTACGCCGAGCACGACCGGTGCCAGCAGGCCGGTCGCTCCGGCGCCGAGCCCGAGCACAATCCAGGCGGGGATGCGCCGACCCCAGGGCCGAGTAAACGCCAGGGCAAGCAACACGGCCAGCAGTTCGAGGACGATGGTGATGTTGTTTCCGACCATCATCCGGCCGCTGTGCATCTCCGCTGCGGCCGCGGTTCCGCGCAGCCCGACGGTAGACCCGGTGAGCCAGAGCGCCTTCAGCCCGATGTAGGGCACGATCGCGACGATGATCAGACCGAAAGCGATCAGCTCAGTACGGGAATGCATACTCGGCTCCTTTTAGAGAGGAATCTCTAGATGTCGGTCTCTAGGATTGCCTACACTGGTCCGAT
Organism: Ruania zhangjianzhongii; assembly: GCF_008000995.1. Classification (NCBI taxonomy): domain Bacteria; kingdom Bacillati; phylum Actinomycetota; class Actinomycetes; order Micrococcales; family Ruaniaceae; genus Ruania; species Ruania zhangjianzhongii. The sequence goes on along the minus strand of NZ_CP042828.1, from coordinate 136,658 downwards.
GGTCAAGCCCTCCAGATTCACGATCGATCAGATTCTCGACGCGGCCACCTCGGCCGTTCATGAGCACTGGCGCACGGCCACCGTCGGGCACGTCACCGCACGGCTGGGAGCACCATCGGGCTCGATCTATCACCGGTTCGCCTCGCGGGACGCCCTGTTCGCCTCAGCGTGGATCCGCGCAGTGCACCGCTATCACGCGCAGTTCGACGCGATCTACGAGCTCGTGGACCCGCTGGAGGCGATCGTGGAGACCGGCCTGTTCATCCCACGCTTCTGCCGCGCGAACCCTCAGGATGCCCGGATGCTGACGGTGTTTCGCTACCGGGACCTACTCGCCGAGCCGCCGGCCGGGCTGGCGGACGTGCTCCTCGAGCTGAACGCGCCGGTGGGCCGACTGATCACCCACCTCACCGAGCAGCGCTACGGCCGGGTCAGGCAGCGCGGGATCGAGCTCGTCTCGCTCGCCGTTCGGGACGCCCCGCTGGGGATGGTGCGTAGCCTCATCGGCGAGGACATCCCCCACTGGCTGGACGAGCCCGTCCAGGCGGCATCGCGGGCCGTCGCCCAGCTCGACGACGCCTGACCGGGCCGGCGGCGGGGGACCGGGCCGGCGGCGGCCCAGGCCGGCGGCGGGGTCAGCGCGCCGGGTCCGCAGGTTCGTCGGCTCCGCCCGTTCGATACTTGCTGCGCCCAGGCGATACCGCAGAGCACGCCTGGGTGCAGCAGGTAACGAGTGAATGGATTCAGCAGCACTGCGGGCCGGCGAAGCCAGCTGAGGGTGAGCTCACCACTCCCGGTGCTCGGGGATCAGCGTGCCCGGGTTCAGGTTCCGGCCCGGATCCGCGGAGGACAGCAGCCCCACCATCAGGTCCACCCCCGGCTCGGAGATGTCTTGCTCCATCCACGGCGCGTGATCGGTACCCACCCCGTGGTGGTGCGAGAGCGTACCGCCATGGTCCACGAAGGACTGCTGGATCGCGGACTTCACCACGTCGTACTGCGCCAGCGGGTCCGCATCGGGTTTGGGCGGGAACGCGAAGGTGAAGTACAGGCACGCACCGGAGTGGTAGGAGTGCGAGAGATGGCACATCACGAAGCCGTGCACACCGAGCTCATCGAACGCGGTACGGGCGGCGCGCACCGTGGCGGTGTACACCTCACCGAGGCGGGACCACGGCGCGGCGGTCTCGGAGACGTCGCCCAGGGCCCCCCGGTCCAACAGAAAGTCCCGCAGGTACGGCGTGTCGAACTTCTTCTGGTCATACATCGCTCCCGGACCCTTGCCGAGCTTGATGCCACCGTTCTTGCTGACGATCTTGCCCACCACGGACTTGTCCGCACGTACCTTGGCTGAGCCGCCCTCGTAGCCGATGTAGGAGATGCAGACCTTCTCCAGGTCCCAGCCACGGCGGCGAAGCACCTCGAACAGCCCTTCGCCCACCTTGGACGACAGGCTGTTCGACTCCTTGCGGGTCGCCAGGGAGAAGCCCGTCTCGGGTGCATCGGAGACCCGGGTGATACTCGGTGTGGCGTCGGAGGTGGAGATCTCCCGCATCGCGGCCAGACCGGCTGCCCAGTTCGGGAACAGGTAGGCGATCACCTCGCGGTTCTCCGGCAGCCGGTGCACGTGCACCCAGGCCTGGGTGATCACGCCGAGCCGGCCCTCGGAGCCGATGATCATCTCCCGCACGCTCGGACCGGTGGAGGTGCTCGGCAACGGCCGCAGTTGCACCACCTTGCCCGGCAGCACCACAGTCATCCCGCGAGTGATGTCGGCAATATCGCCATACTTGTCCGACTGCATCCCGGAGGACCGGGTAGCGATCCAGCCGCCGAGCGTGGAGTGCTTGAACGAGTCCGGCTGGTGCCCCATCGTCCAGCCCTGGCCGTTCAGCTGCTCCTCCAGGTCGGGACCCAGGCCACCGGCCTGGATGAGGGCGAGACCGGCGTCCGCGTCAATCTCCAGCACCCGGTTCATCCGGCCCATGTCGAGCGAGACCACCACCCGCTTCTCCCCCGCCTGTGGGGTGAGCGAGCCGGAGATGTTCGAACCGCCACCGAACGGGATGAGCACGCCGTCGGCAGCGACCACGGCATCCACGATCGCGCGCACCTCATCGGAGTTGGCCGGGTAGACCACCACGTCCGGCACCCGGGGCAGGTCACCGGCGCGCACCCGCACCAGGTCCCGCAGGCCCTTGCCGTAGGTGTGCACCACCCGGTTCATGTCCTCGCTGCTGACCTGGTGGTCGCCGACGATCTCCCGCAGGCGCGCACCGAGCGAGTCGTCCAGCTGCGAGGCGGGAACGTCCAGGTCCTCGAACGACGGCGGTCGGCCGGCCGGAGAGTGCAGGTCCAGCCCGATCGCCTCGCGTACAAACGGAGCGAACCCGGGCTTGTTCTCGTGCTGGAAGGCGATGCCTTCCACACCCCAGCCCCACCACTTCTGGTGGACGACGTCGGTCATGAGATCCCTTCCTGTGCCTCGGGCAGGTCGTTGCTGCCCGGCTTCGGTGTCGCGTTGTCCTCGGGAACGAGTACGTAGGACGTCTGCATCGTGTGCATCGCCCGCACCCGCGCCTGCGCTCGTGCATTGAACTCGGGCAGCTTCTCCCCCGCACGCACCCGCAGTGGCTTGCCGATCAGTACCTTCACCGGCATCCGGCCGGACTTCGGCCAGAACATCCCGACCGGCATCGCATCGTGCGCGCCAACCAGCGCCACCGGCACCAACGGCAGGCGCAGTGCACGGGCGAGTGCGGCCGCTCCGGGGGTGAAGTCGGCCATCTCGCCGGTGCGCGAACGAGTGCCCTCGGGGAAGATCAGCAGCGGGACACCCTGGCGGAGCAGACTCACCGAGAGGCCGGCGGACTTGCCGCGCGCCTTACCTCGCTCCACCGGGTAGGTGTTGAAGAACAACGAGGTGAGCAAGCTGCGCCACTTCGAGGAGTAGAAGTAGTCGGCACCCGCCGCAGTGGCGATGTTCTTGGTCACCCGGTACGGCAACGTGGTCAGGCACAGCGGTGCGTCCAGGTGCGAGGAGTGGTTCGCCACCAGGATGAACGGGCCGTCCAGCCCGGCCAGGTTCCGCTCACCCTCGACCGTGACCCGCACGCTGGAGGCGATCACCGGGCGAAGGATGAGTCGCTGGGCCACATATCGCAACCATCGGTGTACCCGGGAGTGGTACCGGCCGGTCCTGCGCCGCTCGCTCATGCTCGTCCCTTCTTGATCAGGGCTGTAGCCCTGCGCACCAACGCGCGAGGTGCCCGCTGCGCTGACCAGGCAATCACCTTGAACCTTCGTGATGGTACCGACCGGGTCTTCCCGGCCTCCACATCACGCAGACAGTCTTCCACCAACCGGTCCGGCTCGAGCCACAGGAAGCCCGGGATCGCCGAGGTCCGGATACTGGCCCGGCCGTGGAACTCGGTGCGCACCCAACCGGGGATCAGCGTCATCACCTGCACGCCGTCCCGCCGCAGCTCCAGGCTCAGGCTCTCCGAGTACATGTTCACCCACGCCTTGATCGCCGAGTAGGTGCCCATCGGCACCAGCCCGGCCACTGAGCCGACGTTGATGATCAGACCACGGCCACGTGCACTCATCGTCCGCCCGGCCGCCCCGCCGAGGAGGAGGACGCCGCGGACCATCAGGTCCATGGACACCTCATGGATGCTCATGTCCTCGACGGTCAGCGGCGCATGGATGCCGTTGCCGGCGTTGTTCACCAGGATGTCCACCGGTGCTGCGGTGTCCTCCAACCGCTGGGCGACCCGGCCGGTCTCGGCGTGGTCGGTCAGGTCCGCCTCGATGGTCTCCACGGCGATGCCGTGTTCGGCGCGCAGCTCCTCGGCCACAGCGTCCAGCCGCTGCCGGTTGCGCGCCACCAGCACCAGGTCGCAGCCTCGGGAGGCCAGCGCTCGGGCGAACGCCAGACCGATACCGGAGGTACCGCCGGTGACCATCGCCGTGCCGATGATCGGCACGATGCTCCTGCGGGTACGGCCCGTCATCGGCGCCCCGCGCCTGTGATCGAGCGGACCACCGGGGAGAGGCGACCCTCCGCCGTCGTGGTCCAGGAGTGCACCGGCCAGCGCTTCTCCCGCGCATACCGGTACAGGCTCGGATCCGGGTTGACGACGTTCGCGTGGCCGACGACGTCCAGCCACGGCCGGTCCGAGTAGGTGTCCCCGTAAGCGTAGGAGGCGCCCAGATCGACACCCTCCTCCCGGGCATACCGCACCAGCCAGGCGGCACGGGCCTCGTCCACCAGCGGAGAGGTAGCCAGGTGCCCGGTCCAGCTCCCCGAGGAATCCTTCTCCATCTCGCCGGCCAGGATCACGTCGAACATATCCGCCAGCGGCTCCACGAATACGTCGATCTGACCGGTGACCAGCACGGTACGGTGCCCGGCGGCGCGGTGCTTGGCGATACGTTCGGTGGCCTCGGCGTGTACCCGGGCACGCAGTGACGGCGTCACCTTGGTGGCGATCACCTCACGCAGCTCGGCCTCGTTCACCCCGGCGTAGCGGCGCATGAACGAGCGGATGAAGTCGCCTCGGTCGCGGCGCTCCGCCTGCAGGTACGTGCCGGAGGTCGCAACCATCCCACCGAGCTCGCGGACGGCCGGGAGCATGCCCTTGGCGGCCAGCTCTACCCAGACGTAGTGCTCGATCAGGCTCGCTGCCGCCACAGTGCCGTGCAGGTCGAACACGGCGAGCACATCGTCGCGCTGGGGCAGGTTGTCGGCACTGGTGGAGGGCTTCACGGAGGGACGGCGCTCGCGCATCAGGCCGGGGACCTTCGGCACGTGCACCTCTTGCAGGTAGTACGTCCAGTCGATCGCGGTGACGTCGAACCCGTGCTCCGCCTTGCGCTCGTCGGCGACCGCCTCGTGCAGCGCCCGGGTGTTGGCGTCGTCGAAGACGACCTCGGTCTGGGTGTAGGCCTGGTAGAGGTCGGTGAACTTGCGCAGGGTGCCCAGGTCTCGCTTGGCCTTGTAGATCGTGGAGATCCACTTCCGCGTGGTGTTGTTCGCGGGGAGACGGCCCACCACGGAATCGGCCGCATCCACCGCCAGCTCGCGTCGGCGCAGCGAGCGCTGCACGGCAGGGCCGTTCGGGAAGGTCCAGTTCGGTACCTGCACGAACGAACCGTCGGCGTCGGTGAGCGGATGCTTGCTGAAGTAGCCGCGGAGCAGCCGCACGATGGTGCCGAACCGCAGCGGGTTGCGGCTACCGGAGGCTACCTGGAAGTACTGCGCCTCGGCGGCCGGGGGCGGCGAGGCGGCGGCGGCGAGCGTCGCGTTCACCACGTGGTCCACCGGGATCACGTCCAGGATGGCGTCGGCGAGCACCGGGAACTCCGGCAGGGCGCCGCGCCCATAGGCGGCGATCAGCGGGTCGGCCACCTTGAAGCCGTCGATCCAGCCGGGGAACGGGTGCTGCAGCGAGCTCTCGATGATGGTCGGGCGGACGATCGACAGCCGGTGCCCGGTGCCGGCCCACAGGTCCTCGGCCACCCGTTCGCCGAGCGCCTTGGTGAACGTGTACACGTCCGGCCAGCCCAGCGAGGTGGCGCGGGTGCGGCCCGCGTCGACGAGCTGGTCGGTGACCCATGCCTTCCGCGCTTCCTCGGCAGCCTTGGCCACCGCCTGCGCCCCGGCGCGGCGGTGCTGGGAACGGGCCTTGGCCACCAGCTTGCCGAGCAGCTGCGGCCGGCGGGAGGCGGTCTCGGTGTCCGCCCGGGCGGCGAGTGCCCGGGTCATCTCCGCCTCGCGGTCCACCTGGTGCTCCAGGCTCCGTTCTTCGGACAGGCCCTTGCGCAGGCCGGCCACATAGCAGGTAGACACGTGGACCACGTGCGGGTCGGACCCGGAGGCGGTGATCGCCTGGTACAGGTTCACCGGACCACCGACGTTCGAGGCGAAGGCCTCATCGATGGGCAGGTCGAAGGAGACGGTGGAGGCGGAGTGGATCACCACGTCCAGGTCGTCGGGCAGTGCGGGGACGTCGCCCAGGTCCCCGGCCAGCACGGTGAGCCGCTCGGCGGTCTGCCGCTGTGCGGCCTCAGTACCGACCTGTTCTCGCCACGGATCGAACACCGGCTTACGGAGGAGCTTGTCCACTCGCGCCTGCGCGCTGAGGGCGCCGCGTGGGCGTACCAGCACGGTGATCCGGGTCGACGGATAGGCGGACAGGAGCTTCTCGACGACAGCCTGTCCGACAAATCCGGTGGCACCCGTCACCAGGACGTGGGCGTTCTTCAATGGGTCCGACACTCCGGTTACTGTACGCGGAAGCGGACACTGCCGTGGCCTCAGCAGGCGAGTCGGCCCAGTGCTGAGCGCACAGATGTGAGCGGAGCCACGTCCAGCAGGGTCCGCACCTGCGCTATTTCGCTGCCCGGCAAGCGCCGCGATCACCGGGGCGGCTGCTGCGTGTGACGTCGTCCCAGCTCAGCGGACGAAACGGCCCAGTGCTGAGCGCACCGGGGTGAGGGGTGCCACGTCCAGCAGGGCCTGCACGTCCTCGTCGACGGCGCGCACCGGGGCGCGTGCTGCCCGGTCCGCGAACAGGAACTCGACCACCGGGTGCACCGCGGCGTACCCGCCGTACCGGGTTCCCGGCCAACGCCACGCGCGGGCGGCGCGCCGGGCGTGCCGGGCAGCTGCGGGGTCGGCGATCCGCTGCTGGAGCTGGGCGGCGTGAAAGGCCAGGTGCCGTTCCTTCATCGGCAGCACGGCCTCGGTCAGCCTGCTGCAGGCCGGCACCACAGCGGCCAGCCGCCGGTAGCACAGCGCCAGCGCAGCAGTGTCCAACCAGCCGGTGGCCAAATGCCCGGCCACCACCTGCTCGCCGAGCAGATTGGTGCGGAAGGAGTGCAGCATCGGGCGAGCCCGGTCGTCCCAGCCACGCAGCATCATGCCGACGACGGCGTCCCGGCTGTGGTCTGTTCGCTCACCATTGGTGGCGAGCACCTCGCGGAGGGTCTCGGCGAGCCAGTACTGCTCGTAGCCCCAGGTCACCAGGAAGGCGGTGACCTCCGACTCGGCGTGCGTGGGGGTGACCAGGACATCCCGCATCAGGTCGAGCACGGCGTGCTCGACCTGCCAGAGGTAGCCCAGTGTGGCGAGGGTAGACGGGTCCAAGCCGGCCAACGCGGTCAGGTCGAGGTTCGTCGGCCGCAGGTCGATCGGCGCGCGGGTGTACGCCTTCACGTCGAAGGTCACCGGCCGGCCCCACCGTCACCGCGTTGGAACACCCTTCGCGGATGAGAACCAGGTTGCACGGTGGTTCGAAGGCGCCAACGGTGTTCCGATGCGCACAGCAGCTGGTGAGGCACGCTCATGCTGCGGCAATGCCGCGGGCGTCGAAGGCATCCGCCACCACCGCGAGCCCTTCCATCCCGGGCAGCTTGGCGATGTGCCGGTCGACGGCATTGATCGCCTTGCGCCCCGCCGCGCCGCCGAACAGATGGCCCATCACGTGGGTCACCTCGTCGTCGCTGGCGATTCCCGACCCGACCGGCCGCCAGGCAGTGGACAGGGCGAGCCGGGCGAGCTTTTGTGCCTTGGGGCTATTGGTCAGCCGGTTGCGCGCCTGGGTGGCGTAGAAGGCCACGTGCCGGGCCTCCTGGGCGGCAATCCGCCGGAGCAGCTCTGCCAGGCCGGGGTGCCCCTCGAGCACCGCGAGTCGCTTGTACGCCGCAGCGGCAGTCCACTCGTTCACCGCGCCCCAGATCATGTGCACCGCCACGAAGTCCTTGCCCACCAGGTTGGACATGATCGACTGCTTCAACGGTGCGAGGCGATCCTTCCAGCCGAGCTTGACCCGTTTCGCCTTGAGCTCGTCATAGGAGACGGTGATGTCGTGCAGGGAGAGCACGTGCGCAAGCGCCTCGCCGTGCCAGAACTCCTCCCGGTTCCACATCGTCATGAACGCGTTCACCTCGGTCTCCCGGCGGGAACGCGTGACCAGCATGTCCCGCAGGTAGCAGACCGTGTGGTACTCCACATCGCACATGTAACGCAGGGTGCGCAGTGACTCCGGCGGCAACGGGTCGGTGCGGAAGACCTCCAGGTCAAGGTCGTCCCAGCCCACGCGGACAGAGTCACGGGCGAAGCGCTCAATGTCGAAAGCCATGCGCGCCGTCCTTTGCTGTGGTCATCGAAATGGGTCTCAGCCGGGGTTCGGTACCGATACGCTACATGGACTGTAGCGTTCGTTGAGGTCAGCCTACGACGTTGACCGCGCGGGGTCCAACCCTCGTGACAACCTGATCGCCGCACGGTGGCCGCGAGCCCGACCGGGCCACGTTCGTCGACTGGCCGGCTGCGCCGACGAGCCAACCCGTGGAGCAACCGACGAGCCAACCTCCGGTGGGGCAACCTGGCCCCGTACCGGACCTCCGGCGGGCTACCGTCCGCCGTCGGGCTCGAGCGCTCGGCGCATCAGCGCGACCACCGAGTCGATCCACTCCGGTGGGAACGTGCCGGCGTGCGCGAACCGCGCGGCGACCGCCCCGAGCACCAGATCGGCAACCGTCTCCACCTCGGCGTCGGCGCGCACCTGCCCGGTGGCGATACCGGCACGCAGTCGCCGCACCCCCAGCTCCATCCGCGGCCGGAGCAGCTTCTCCCGGATCAGTTCCACCAGCTCCGGATCACCGCTCTGCACCAGCCCCATGAACACCCCGACTCCCCTGTTCTGCTGGAAGGTGGCGATGGTGATCTCGATCGCGGTGCGCATATCCGCCCAGACGTCGGCGGTGGGCACCAGAACGTTCGTCGCGGCGATCTCCTTCAACGCCGACTCCAGCACCTCACCGCGGTCCCGGTGCCGGCGGTAGATGGTGGTGCGGGCTACCCCGGACTCTGCGGCCACCGCTTCGATGGTCACCGCCGCCGGACCGTAGGCACGCAGCAACGCCATCGCGGCCTCGTGGATCCTCTGGTCGACCTGCCCTCCACGTGCCACGCGCATCTTCCCTTCGGTGCCGCTCAGGCGGTCAGGTCCTGGGCGAGCAGATCCGCCAGCTCAGCGAGGACCTCCTCGGCACGCGGGCCGTCGGCGTGCAGGGTCACCGTATCGCCGTGCTCGACGGCAAGCGTCATCACGCCGAGAATGCTGGCGGCATCCTGCGGTACGGACCCGTCCTTGGAGATCCGCACGTTGACGCCGGTATCCTCCACCGCTCGGGTGAACACCGCAGCGGGGCGTGCATGCAGGCCTACAGGGGATCCGATCGTGACGGTTCGGGTGGCCATCCTCAGTCCTTCATCGGCGCGTTCGCATGAATTCCCCAACCTACCCGAGCGATCTGGGAATTCCCTGGGCGCCGACTGGGAATGTGACGCAGCCGACGGACGGTCAGGCCCAGCCCTGGGCCGAGCGCAGCACCCGGTGCGCGTCGCTCGCTGTCACCGATACCCGATCCGCGCTGTCTCCCTCCGGGCGAAGAGGGCCCATGGCCGGCGGCGTTCCGGTTGCGGTGCGGGGCGCCTGGCCGGCGGCGTTCCGGTTGCCGTGCGAGCCCCTGGCCGGCGGCGTTCCGGTTGCCGTGGCGGACCCCTGGCCGCAGCCTGAGGACACTGACCGCACAATCAGGAGGGCACTATGGGACTAGGCGACAAGTTCGAGAACACGGCCGAAGGCGCGACCGGCAAGGCGAAAGAAGCTGCCGGGAAGGCCACCGGCGACGAAGAGCTGCAGGCCGAAGGTCGTAAGGACCAGGCGGCCTCGGATGTGAAGAAGGCCGGCGAGAAGATCAAGGACGCGTTCAACCGCTGAGCCGCTAGGAATCGCCGCGCCACTAGGCGCCGCCGAGCAGACCTTCCGGTTCGACAGGGGCGGCGAGCACACTCTCGATGACCTGAGCAACGCCGTCATCGAGGTTGCTCGCCGCCAACTCGTCCGCCGCAGCCAACGTGACCGGCTCGGCGTTCGCCACGGCCACCCCGCGGCCGGCCCAGGCGAGCATCTCGGCGTCGTTGGGCGCATCCCCGAACGCCAGCACCTCGCTCCGGTCGATCCCCAGGTGGGCGCAGAGCTGCCCCAGGCCCCACGCCTTGGACACTCCCGGCGCAAGCACCTCCACGAACGGGGCGCCCGAGTGGGTGGCGGCGAAGCCGTCCAGGCCGAGCCCGGCGATCAGGCCGAGGAGATCGTCGTTACCGAGTTCGGGGTGGCGCACGATCAGCTTCAGGCTGGGCTCGGCGAGCACCTCGGTGAGCGGCTGCACCTCCATCTCGGCGGGGTCTCGCTTGTGGTCGGAGAAGGTGGCCGACCGGGCGTACTCGGTCTGCGCCACGAACACCCGCCCGCCCTCGCGAACGCTCGCGAACATCGCCTCCGGGAGAGTCTTCAACAGCGCCGCAGCGACCGCCTGCTGGGTCCCGGCCTCCAGGTAGGCAGAGAACAGCTCCTCGCCGGTGGTCAGGTGAATGCCCTGCCCGCCGTTACCGCACAGCGCCCACCCGGTGAATCCGGCGAGCTCAGCGATCGGACTCAGCCCGAGCGGCTGCCGGGCGGTCACCGGCACCACCTCGATACCGAACGCTCGGGCGGCATCCAGGGCGGCACGGTTGCGCGCCGAGATCGTGGTCGGTCCGCTCAACAACGTCCCGTCCAGGTCGGTGGCGATCAGCCGGATACTCATTCCCGCACCGTAACCCGGGGCGCACGGGCCCGAGGGCAGCAGCGGCAGCAGCGGCAGCAGCGCCAACAGCCCACGTATTCGATACTTCGTCCACCCGGGCGATACCGCGGAGCACGACCGGGCGCGCCAGGTATCGCCTGATTCCAGTCAAGTCGAAGGGGGCCGGGGTGGCAGCGGCAGAACGGCGAGCGCAGGTAAGGTCACGGGTATGACCGCTGCGACTCCTCCGCCCGCGATGGAAGTACTCCCCTGGCAACGGTTCGGGGAGGCGGCCCGAGATCTGGCCCGCACGGTGCATGCGAGCGGCTGGATGCCGGACCTGGTGATCGCGGTGGCCCGTGGCGGGCTGGTGCCAGCCGGTTCGATCGCCTATGCGCTCGGGGTGAAGGCGATGGGCACGATGAACGTCGAGTTCTACACCGATATCGAGGAGACCCTGCCCGACCCGGTGGTACTGCCGCCGCTACTGGACACCAGTGTGCTCGCCGGGGCGAAGGTGCTGGTGGTGGACGATGTCGCCGACTCCGGGCGCACCCTGCAGGTAGTGATGAACCTGCTGCAGGAGGGGGTGCCCTCTCCAGAGCCCGACGGCGCAGCCTCCTCGGAACGTCCGGCACCGTTGCGGGTCGCTCACCTGCCGAGCGAGGCGCGCTCGGCGGTGCTGTACACCAAACCGCGATCGATCATTGAGCCGGACTACACCTGGCGGCGCACTGACCGGTGGATCTCGTTCCCCTGGTCCGCCCAGCCGCCGGTCACCGGCACCGCTGACATCGACGCCTAACCCCACTCCCCCGCACGGCTCCGACCGCCCGCCCGGCCCTGCGCACGTTGAATCACGCGATACTTGGCGCGCCCGGGCGTGCTCCGCGGTATCGCCCGGGCGGACGAAGTATCGAATCCGTACCTCGCACCCGCCGCCTCTGCGAGCGCTGCGGGTTCGCACCCGTCACCACCAGCGAAGGAGACCCCGATGGCCCGGATGCCTGCCGCTGAGGTCGACGTCGACCTCCCCCTCGTCCACCGGCTGCTCACCGACCAGCACCCGGACCTGGCCGACCTGCCGATGGAGGTGGTGGCCAACGGCTGGGACAACGTGATGCTCCGGCTCGGCGAGGAGCTGGTTGCCCGGCTCCCGCGCCGGCAGGCGGCGGCCGCCCTGGTCGAGCACGAGCAGCTCGTCCTGCCCCGGCTGGCCGACCGCCTGCCCGTCGCCGTGCCAGAACCGGTGCGCGTCGGCCGCGCTACGGACTACTACCCGTGGTCCTGGACGGTGGCGCGCTGGCTGCCCGGTGCACCCGCCGCCGCCCAGCTGCCGAGCGAACGCGACCAGTGGGCCGGCGAGCTCGCGGAGTTCCTCGTCGCCCTGCACACCCCCGCGGAGGCCGATGCACCTGCGAACCCGGTGCGCGGGGTGCCGTTGGCCGACCGGGCCGAGGCTATCCGCGCACGCTTCGATGCGGGCACCTTCGCCGGTGCACGCGAGCTGCGCGAGCTGTTCGAGGAGTCCGCGAGCGCACCGGTGCACTCCGGACCGCCGCTCTGGTTGCACGGCGACCTGCACCCGCTGAACCTGCTCGCCGCCGGCGACCGACTCACTGCGGTCATCGACTTCGGCGACACCACCAGCGGCGACCCGGCCACCGACCTGGGCACCGCATGGCTCACCTTCACTGCCGCCGGCCGGTCGGTGTTCGTTGACCGGTACACCGCGGGCACCGGCGCCGATGCCGCCACCTGGTCCCGCGCACGCGCCTGGGGTGCCAGCTTCGCCGGGGTGCTGCTGGCGAGCAGCGACGATCACCCGGAGCTGGCTGCCATCGGACGCCACGCCCGAGCCGAGCTACTCACGGAAGGCGAGGCTCCGCCGTCGGGCCCTTGATACCGTGAGAGCGTGTTCTGGCGACGCAAGAAGACCTCCGATCCGCTCGACGACGCCCGCTTTGCTCCGGCGGGCGCCGAGACGATCGCGTCCACTCCACCGCCCCCAGTCAACACCGGGTCAGGCGGCAGCGCGGGGGTGGGAGTCCTACCCGTCGAGGCGTCCTTCACGATCACCGGTCGCGGCACTGTGGTGACCGGCACGATCGAGAGCGGCACCTTGCAGGTCGGCCACCAGGTCACCATTCAGCGCGCCGGAGCAGTGGTAGCTCTCTCCCGGATCGAGGCCATCGAGATGACCCGGAAGATGATCCAGAGCGCGCAGGCGGGGGAGACGGTCGGCGTCCTCCTGCCCGGAATGTCCCGCAAAGAGGTACAGCAGGGCGACCAGCTGATCGCCACCGGCTGACCGGGGGCTGCCGCGGCTCAGGACACTGCGCTGACCCGCCCGCGAGCCAGCCACTCGGTGAACCCGACGCCGCCGATCCGCGCATCCGGACCCGGCAGGTTGGACCCATCGGCGAACGCACGCAGCGTGCGGCCGAGGGCCGGCACCCGTATCCCCCGGCCCAGCGGCCGGCTCTCGTGCTCGCGAACCGCCCCCGCAGCCTCGGCGAGGGTGATCCGCTCCGGACCGGCAACGTCCCGCGCCCGGACCGATCCGGCCGGCGGGGTACCAAGGGCGTGGTCGACCAGCTCGCGGGCGTACCAGGCCACGTCCACCGGCTGTGCCGAGAAGTCGAGATCGAGCCGGGTGCGCCCGATGGTGGCCACCCGGGCGATCGAGGCGAGGAGCGTATGGAACTGCGTGCCGCGCACCACAGTGGCCGCCAGGCCGCTGCCGAGCACGGCCTCCTCCGCCCGCACCTTCGCCCGGTAGTAGGGCAGCTGGTTCGCGTCGCAGCCCACGATGGACACGTGCACCAGGTGGGCGGGTGGGGACATCGAAGCGAGCGCTCCGAGGAGCTGTAGCGTGCCCTCCACATCGGTGCGTCCGGGGCGTACCGGGCTGCTCGCGCAGTGCACGACGGCGTCCGATCCGGTGAGTGCAGCGGCCAGGCCTTGGCCTGTGGTCAGGTCCACGCCCCATCGCCGGCTCGCTGGTATGGCGATATGCCCGAGCTCGCGCACCCGCGCGACGACTTTGCTGCCCAGTACCCCCGAGCCACCGGTGACCACGATTCGCACGGGCCCTCCTCAGCGTCGCCTCTGGCTCCATCATGAGCGCAGGACGGCGGCCGGGAAAGTCGGCGCGCCGTCACGGCCCGGCGAGATTCTCCCCGGCCGCGGAACCCACTTCACCTCTGGGAATCCGCTTCCGACGGGATTTCGAGGGGTCAAGCGGATTCTGACGGGACGCGGGCGGCGTCGATCGTGCGGGTCCACCCGTCGGCGCCGTAGCCGTCCTCGATCGCCTGATGGTAGAGCCGCTGCACCGCCCGGGGCAGGTCGGTGTCGATCCGCACAGCCGCGGCTGTGCCGGCGATGTGGTCGGCACTGGCCGCCATCATCACAGTGGTGGCGTCCGCACCCGGGTGTCGGCCGGCGTCGATATCTGCGCCGAACGCTTCGATCCCGTCCGCGGCGATGATGTCCGGTATCGCGGTGAACAGCTGGATCGCCTCAGCGAGGAAGGTGCGCGCAGTGATCCCCGCAGCACCGGCCATCGCGGTGCCGTGGGCGATACCGGCCAGCGCGGTCAGGAAGACGTCCAGGTTCGCCTGATACATGAGCTGCGCGCTGCCCGGGTCGTCGCCGAGGAAGCGTGGTTCGCCGAGGTGGGCGAGGGTGTCGCGATGAGTGTCGAACGACTGCTCGTCGCCGCTGTAGTAGACGTAGGAATGGTCCGTGCCGACCATCGGTGCGGGCACCATGATGCCGCCGGAGATGAAGGCGGCATCGTGCCCGAGCGCCCACTCGGCTGCCGCACGAGTCTTGTCCGGGGTGTCCGAGCTGAGGTTGACCAGCACGCGCCCGCTGAACGAGGCGGCGCTGGTCTCGAACACGGCCCGCATCGCGTCGTAGTCGGTCAGGCTGACGATGATCAGCTCGCTGGCCGCTACTGCGTCGGCGGGGGTGCCTGCCAGGTGCGCGCCGGCAGCGACCAGTGCCTCGGCGCGCTGCGGTGTCCGGTTCCAGACGGTCACCGGGCGCCCGGCGGCCAGCAGCGTATGTGCCATCGCCTGGCCCATCGGGCCCAGACCGATCACCGTGACCGCCCGGGGGGTCATCGCGCACCGCCGATCGCCACAGCCTGAGCTCGAGCCCGAGCCGGGGCCCGGAGGCTTTCGTAGCTGCGCGCCAGGCCATCGCCGCCGTGTCCGGCGGCAACCTGCTCGCTGATCAGCGCCTGTATCGACGCAAGCGTCGAGGTGTTGACCTGCTGTTCCTCGCTAGCGCGCAGCAGGTCGGAGAGATCGGAGAACTCCAAGCTCTGCTGCCCAGGGCCGGAGTAGTCATCGGAGTCGATGGTCTCGGCGTAGCCGGCAAGCCCCTCGGTCATGGCCCGCAGGAACGGAGCCGCCCGGTGGGCGAAGTGTGCTGCCCGCATCCCGTCGGCGCCGACCATGGCGGCGCCGTGAAAGAAGCCGGCAAACAGGTGGTACATCCCGGAGAGCATCGCCAGGTCTATCAGCGGTGCCATCCCGACGTCCGCTCCGTCGTAGCTGCTGGTCCCCCAGACGTCCAGGATGTGGCGGTGCTGCTCGTACGCCTGCGGCGATCCGCTGTAGAAGAGCTGTGCCGCCGGTGATCCGAGCATCTCCGGTACGGCGAGGATCGCGCCCTGGAGGTAGGTGATCTCGTGCGCAGTGGCCCAGGCAGCCAGCTCGCGTGCTTCGTTCGGCGTGGTGGTGGTGAGGTTGATGACTGTCCGCCCGCGCAGCTCGCCCGCGACCGGGCCGAGAGTCTCTCGGACGGAGGAGTATGGAAGGAGGCACGCCACGACCAGCGGCTGGGCGCTGACCGCAGCACTGATGCTGGTCCTCAGGTCGCCGCCGTGCTCGGCCAGTGCGGTGGCGCGGCCAGGGGTCCGGTTCCACGCGGTCACCGGATGCCCGGCATCGAGGAGCCGCGCCGCGAGGGCGCTGCCCATGGCGCCGAGCCCGAGAATCGTAGTACCGGGGCTCTGGTGGTCAGTTGCGGATGGTGGTGGCATACCTTCATCCTGAGCGGGACACCCCCGCGGCGGGAAGTACCCACTTCAAACTGCGGTACTTACCGCGAAGTAAGCATGGAGGACTCGGTGGCCAAGAACCGATCTGGACCGTACATCTGCGGGATCGACGCTGCGCTGGACATCGTCAGCGGCAAGTGGAAGGGCCTGCTCCTCTGGGAGCTGGATGCGCTCGGCACCCGACGCTTCGCCGAGCTGCGCCGTGCGCTGCCGGGGGTGAGCGAGAAGGTGCTCACCCAGCATCTGCGCCAGATGGAGGAGGACGGTCTGGTCCGCCGCGAGGTCTACGCCGAGGTGCCGCCGAAGGTCGAGTACTCCCTCACGGAGACGGGCGCCTCCCTCAACAAAGCCCTCGGGCCGCTCGGGGTGTGGGGGCGAGAACGCCTTCGCCGCGACGGCTGCGAGGTGGTCGAGGTCCCACCCCAGGCACCGGAGGCCATCCGGCCCTGACGCGGGCGCTGCTATACCCGGGCAGCAGCACCGGTCACAGTCGCCAGCGCCTCCGGGGCCCACGGGCTGCCGGTGATCAGCACCAGATGGCTGATCCCCCAGCCAGCGGCCTCTTCGGCTTTGCGGAGCAGATCGTCCGTGCTGGTGTCCGGGCTCAGCCGGGTGCTCATCGTCGCCTCGATCTCGGCGGGGTCGCGGCCCTGCTCGACGCAGTACCGACCGAGCACGGCGAGCTTCCTTCGCACGGTCGTACCGCCGTCGGGAATGTCGAAGAGGTTGCACGCATCCGCGTAGCGCGCCACCAGCGGCAGAGTGCGGCGTTCGCCGGTGCCGCCGATCAGCACCGGCGGGCCGCCAGGCTGCACGGGGGCCGGCTGGCAGCGCGGTGCGCGGAGCCGGATCCCGGTGCCGATGAACTCACTCCGATCACCCCGCCACATCTGCTCGGCGAGAGCGAGCACATCGTCGAGCCGGTCCATCCGCGCGCCGACACCCGGGAAATCCAGCCCTAGGTCGGTGGCCTCGTCCGCGTGATGGCCGGCACCGATCCCGAACCAGGCACGTCCCTGGCTGAGCACGTCCAACGTCGTGACCGCCGCGATCAGCAGCGCCGGAGCGCGGAAGGTAGCTGCCGAGACCATCGTGCCCAGTCGAACCCGAGAGGTCCGGGCGGCCAGATGACCCAGGAGGGTGTACGCCTCCAGGTGACCTGCGCCGTCGGGATCGGCGGTGGGATCGACCAGCACGAGGTGATCATCCACCCAGAGGGTGTGCACTGCGGAGTCGTCCACCCGGCGGGCAACCTCCGCCAGCTCGATGGCCGGACTCGACCAGCTGTGATTGGTGGCGTTGATGCTGAATCGCATGATCGACCCCTCCTTTTATTTAGAGTCACTCTATTTTTAGAGTGGGTCTATAGTGACTCAGGAAGATCGTCCGCCGCAACCCCTGCGGCGTTCGGAGATCGAGGAGCTCATGGGACTGCGTGAGGAGAAGAAGGAACGCACCAGAACGGTGATCCTGTCCACCGCGTGGCAGCTGTTCGCCGATCATGGCTACGACGCCGTCACGGTGCAGCAGGTCGCTGCTGCGGCCGGCGTGGCCCCGGCAACGGTGTTCAACTACTTCGGCACCAAAGAGGACCTGTTCTTCCCCCGGCTTGAGGAGTTCAACGCGGAGCTGGTGGCGCAGGTAGCGCAGCGGCCGGTGGGTACCTCGGTGCTGGCTGCGGTGCGCACCTTCTTCGCTGACTCCGGGGGCCTGCTCGCCGGAGCCGCTACCGGTGATCAGGCCGCGGCAGTCCGGCTACGCACGCTGAACCGGGTAGTCGAGGAGAGTCCTGCCCTGCAGGCTCGCGAACTAGCCGCGATGGAGCGGTCCACGGCGGCACTGACCGCGGCGCTGCTCGAGGAGGCGGGCCCCGGTGGGGAAGAGATCGTGGCGCGGACGGCGGCCGCGGCGATCACTGGGATGCACCGCGCGCTCGTGCTCCGGGTACGCCGCAGCCTGCTCACCCGTGAACCGGTGGACCGACTCGCAGCGGAGGTGGCAGCGGCGACGGACGCGGCGCTCGATCTGCTCGCCGGCGGCCTTGCCGACCTCCCGGCCGGTCTCGGCGGTTCCCGCTGACCGGCTGGCTGGGTCGCTGGTGGCTGGTGGCCGGTGGCCCGTGCCCGTGCCCGGCTGGCTGATCCGTGGCCGCCTGGCGCGTGGCCCGTGCCCGGCTGGCTGATCCGTGGCCCGCTAGATCCTGGTGCCGCGGGCCTGCCGGCGCATCCGGCGCTGCCACTTGTCTGCCTCATCGGTCAGCGGCCGGGCGAAGTACTCACCGAGGGTGACACCGCCAGCCAGAGCCAGCCCCACCGAGAGCGCCCGCACCAGCAGGTCCATCCCCTCGAACAGGTGCCCGGAGTCGACGATGTTGTACATCGCGCGGTAGATCGCCAGGCCGGGCAGGAACGGGGTGACCCCGCAGACCGCGATCACCATCGCCGGCACCCGCAGCCTGTCCCGGAGGCCGCCAGCGATCAGCCCCACGGTCAGCGCAGCGGCGAACGAGGCGACGGCCACCCCGAACGGGCCGCTGGCCGGGCTGAGCCCGGCCACGGAGACGAGGCTGAACATCGCCGAGGCGACCGCCCCGACCACGGCGATCAGAGCCACGAACCGCAACCGCGTGTAGGACGCAATCGCCCAGGCGCCGGCGATCACCGCACTGGCCGCCATGGTGACCAGCGGGGACACGCCGCCGCGGGCCTCGAGGTCGCCGATACTCAGGGTCACCCCGAGTCGCTGAGCGATCGCCAGCATGACACCGATGCCCACCACGATCCCGACCGTGGAGAGGACCACTTCGAACGAGCGGGCGGCCGACGTCAACGGGAACCCGGCGATCGCATCTTCGGCAGCACCGACCAGGGAAAGTCCGGCGAGTAGCACCATGATTCCGGAGGCCACCACCAACGAGGGCGGCAACAGCGCCGAGTCCCAGTTGAACGCGTCCTGCCCCCAGAGCAGAAGCACTGCCACCAGGGTGGCGATCGCGGCGCCGACGGTCTGTTGGAACAGGTAGGGCAGCCCGCGGTGGCGCAGGAACCGCAGGGTGCGGTCCACCAGGATCGTGGTCACGGCGGCCACGAGGGAGACCGCCCAGCCGCCGCCGAGGAGCACGGCAACGGCGGCAGCCATCAACCCGAGCGCACCGGTGACCACCAAGCGGCTGTACGGGTGCGGCGTGGCGAGCACGGTCTCCATCCGGGCGTGCGCCTGCGCGATGTCCATCTCCCCGGCGGCCACGTCTGCCACCAGGCGGGAGATCTGGGTGAGCCGGCTGTAGTCCGAGGTACGGGCAGAGATCACCCGCACCTTGGTGACCGGGTCATCGTCGCGGTCGATGGTCGCGGTCAGGGAGGTGAAGGTGATGTCCACGGTGAGGTTCTTCACGCCGAGACCATCCGCGAGCCGGAGCATGTCCACGGTCGCCGCGGCCACCGGGGCTCCGGTGCCGATCATCGCCTCCCCCACCCGCAGCACGAGGTCGAGCACGGAACGTTCCTCGGCAGCGCTCAGCCCGGTCTCCCGTCGCAGCTGAGCCAGCGGCATCGTGGGTGGGCCCTGTCCGAGCACCATCCGGCGGGCCTTCTCCTTCAGGAACCGTCCCGGGGCATCGGGACGCGTGGCCACCTTCGCTGGCGCCCGCAGTGGCGGGACCGGAGGGGGGACCGGTACGCCACCGGTGTCGACCAGCTCGGCAGCTTCGTGCTCCCCGGTTCCGACGTGCGCTGTGGGCTCTGGCCGGCCGGTGCGGGCAGGCCGCAGCGCCCGCGCCGGCCGGAGCCGACGGGCCGAGGATCCCGCACGCTTGTTCACGTGTCAGAGCCTACGGCGCAGGAGGAACGCCGGCCCGATGCCGCCGGAGGTTCTCACCCACTTCTTACCCTGTCCTCACACGCCGGTTACGAGCGATGCGACCTGCGCCACGCTGGGGGAGACAGCGACCGGGGCGAGCGGGTCAGTCCTCGAACGCCCGCTTGACGTCCTCGACCTCGCCCTTGACCAGGTTGCTCGCGATCAGCCGACCATTCTGCCCGCGGAACCGTTCAGCGAGCCGGTCCAGATCGCCGTCGGAAGACACCACGAACAACGCCGAGGTACCGGCGACCACCTGCTGGCCGATGGCATCGAGCTGGTCCTGGGTGATGCCCACATCCTGGGCGCGCTTGCGCAACAGGTTGATCGCGGCCCCCGCCGCGGCCCCGATCGTCGGGAGCAGGAGCAACGAACCGACCACGGCGCCGATGAGCGCTCCCCAGCCGGCGGCCCGCCACTGGTCCCGGTCCTCGTACTTCACCTTGGGCTGGTCGGCATCAGCAGGCCACTGGACCACCGCGTAGTCCTCGATCTTCACCAGTCGCTCGCTCCAGGCCTGCTTGAGGGTCTGGGCGGCGGTCTCCGCTGCGTCGGCGGTGTCGAACTTCCACGCGGTGAACGTGGTCATCGTGGGTTTCCTCTCTCCAGACATCCGGACGCGAACATTCTTCCCTGCTCAGCGAAGCCGTGCCCGACGAATGGTCTGGGCATCACGCCTGGGCGGCAGCGCCGAACAGCGTCAGGTCGTGCGCCCAGCCGTCGGCTGCGGACACCGAGTGCGCCATCGACTCCCAGCCCTCGCCGTGGCGATCCAGGTGGCGGTGGTCGATCTGCACCCGGGTCCGGCTCTCGGTCACCGGCGTGAAGGCCACCTCCACCTCGCTACACCGGTTCGGATCGGTCTCGATCGTCCACTGCAGGGTGATGTCCCAGCTGAACAGCAGCCGGTGAGGTGGGTCCCAGTCAAGGATCCGGGACCAGGCGCACTCGCTACCGTCCGTACCCCGCGCCAGGATCCGCCCGCCCACGCCGGGTTCGAGGACCACTGCCGCCAGCGGCGCGTCGAGCAGCACATGGTCGGGATTCCACCAGGTATGGATCTGCTCGGTGTAGACCCGGAACGCATGCTCCACCGTTACGTCCACCAGGATCGAGGCCGTCGTGCTCGTGGCCTGCTCGCTACTGGTCATCAGTGCTCCTTGGTTCGTTCTCGGGTGCGGAAGCCTCCGCAGCACGCTTGAAGGCGACCAGTGACCGGTTCCAGAACCCGTCCAGATAGTCGCGGAGGCCGGCAACTCCTTGCGGGTCCACCGAATAGATCCGGCGAGTGCCTTCGGCTCGGTCGGCCACCAGTCCGGCATCCTTGAGCACGCGCAGATGCTGGGACACCGCTGGCCGGCTCACCGGCAGCTCGGCCGCCAGAGCGGTGACCGAGCTCGGAGCATCGGCCACCCGCTCAAATACCAGCCGACGCGTGGGGTCGGCCAGCGCCGTCAACGCCTCTCCGTAAGTTGCCACTTACGTAAGGTACTGCTTACCGTCCCTGGGGTCAACCTCTGGGTATCACCGCTGCGGTTGCTTTCGTCGTCCGGCCACGTCCTGCTCGGCGAGGAAGTCGGCCCAGGTACGCGGAGCGACGGTGGCATCGACGCCAGGAGTGAGGTTGCGCCCCTCCCGGTAGGCCACGCCCACCTTCCCAGGCAGGCGCATCGGCATGAAGAGGCGGCGCTTACCGGCGGCCTCGGCGTAGGACCGGAGCAGGTCGCCCATCTCGAAGACGTCCGGGCCCACCAGGTCCGGGACCCGGCCGGCCGGCGCCGCCAGAGTGAGAGCAGCCAGGTGGGCGGCCACGTCCCGAGCGTCCACCGGCTGCGCCCGCAGCCCGCCCGGTGTCGGCACCACCGGCAGCTTGACCATCGCTCGCACCGCCCGCAGCAACAGGTTGTTCACCTGAGCCACCCGCACGATCGTGTGCGGTACCTGCGAGTCGGTCACGATCTGCTCAGCGCGAGCCTTCATCCCGAAGTAGCCGATCGGCATCGCATCGGCACCGGTCACCGAGATCAGCACCAGATGCCAGGCCCCCTGCCGCTCCGCCGCGGTGACCAGATTCTGCGTCGTCTGGTCATCACCCGAGGCGCCGCCAGCCAGGTGCAGCACCACGTCGATACCGGCCAGCGTCTCGTCCAGACCCTCGCTCGAGCGCAGGTCCTGCGCCACATGCTGCACGCCGTCAGGTAGCGATGCCGCCGTGCGGCTCAGTACCCGCACCGTGTGGTCCTCCTGCTGCAGCAACGGCAGGACCTGCCGCCCCAGCAGTCCGGTGCCACCGGTGACCAGGATGTTCATGCCCATCAAGTGTTCTCCTCAGGTCGAGCCGGGTCTGTGCCGCGGCTTCTGTGTGTGTTTCACTGACCTGAACCGACAGAACCGAAGAATGTGACACCGACCGACACCTTGGCTCAGTCCTTCGAGGAGGAGCGGCCACGCCTGCACGCCATCGCCTATCGGATGCTGGGTTCCCACCAGGGCGCCGAGGACGCCGTGCAGGACACGTGGCTGCACCTGGCGCGCACCGGCGACGAGGACATCCGCAGCCTGCCCGCCTGGCTGACCACCGCCGTCGGGCGGGTCTGCCTGAACATGCTGCGCGGGCAGCGCAGCCGCCCCGAGGTCTCCCTGGAGACCAGCGTGCCCGACCCGGTGGTCTCGCCGATCGATGACCCCGCCGATCGTGTGGCGTGGCGGGAGTCGGTCAGTGTGGCGATGCTGGTGGTGATGGGCCGGCTGAACCCGGACGAACGGGTCAGCTTCGTGCTGCATGACCTCTTCGACGTCCCGTTCGACCCGATCGCCCACCTGTTGGAGAAGTCACCCGCCGCCGCCCGCCAGCTCGCCTCGCGAGCTCGCCGCCGGGTGCAGCTGGAGGCGCCGGCGGAGTCCTCAGGTCCCGACGGCGCAGGCTCAGGTGGTCAGGAGACGGTCAGCGCATTCTTCGCTGCCGCGCAGGCGGGTGACTTCGAAGCGCTGGTTCGCGTGCTGCACCCTGAGGTCCTGCTGCGCTGCGACGGCGGGGACGGGCCGAGCGAGCTGACCCTGCTGCTACGCGGGCAGCGGGACGTCGCTTCGCAGGCCACGATGTATGGCCGCCTCGCGCCGAACCTGCGGCCGGCCTGGATCAATGGAGCACCTGGGGTGGTGGTCGTGGTCGGCGGCCAGGTGCGGTCGGTGATGGCGTTCTCGGTGGCCGGCGGCCGGATCACCGAGATCAATGTGCTCGCGGACCCACAGCGGCTGAGCGCCGCCATCGCAGGGACGTGGGGCGATCGGAGGTAGGCGCGGAGCGCCTCAGACCGCAGCGGTGACCTCCGCGGGGCACACCGGTGCTGAGGTGACCTGCTGCGCCCATTGCTTTTCATTCCCCGGCTGTCAGGATGAGACCATGCGCACCCGCACTCCCGCTCTGCTCGCCGTTACGGCCCTGGCCAGTACCCTCACGCTGGCCGCCTGCTCCCCGAGCAGCCCGGTCGAGGAACCGCCGAGCAGCCTGGGCGACGCACTCGCGGCGATCCCGGCAACTGACCAGAACCTGCTGATGATCGCCTACACCGACGTCTCGGCAGCGACCGAGCTGGGCGCGTACGAGGACTTCCCGAATCCGTTCGCGACCGCCGGCCGGGTCGGGTACGGCGGCCTCGCCCCGGTGATCTCCCAGCTCGATCCGGCGCTCCTGCCGGCCTCCGACTCCGACGGCGCATCGGCCTTGTGGGTGGGCCAGCCGCCGAACACGGCCGTCCGGTTCGACGGTGTGGACGGCGCGGCCGCCGAGGACTTCTTCGCCGATGCCGATGGTGAGCGCAGCGATCTCGGTGACGGCAGCCTGCTGGTCCGGCGCGCTGACGGAGAGGTCGACCTCGCGGACGACTCCCTCCCACCGCAAGTGATGGCCACGATGAACACCGTGTGGGTGGGCGAGACCACCCTGATCGGAGCGACCACCGAAGGCGCCGTGGTCTCCCTGGTCGAAGGCGCCGACGACCGTGTCTCCGACGCCGAGGTCTACACCGGCGTCACGGACTGCCTGGGCGAGGTAGTGGCGGCCGAGCTGCACTCAGGTGAGCGGGCGGCGCCGGCCACCTCCTTAGCCATCGGGTTCAGCGGAACCGCCGAGGAGCCCGCCAGCACTCTGTGCGTGCGCAGCGAGGACCCGGCAGCCATGGCAGACACGGTCCGCGAGTCGCTGGCCAACGGCGTGGACCCTCGCAACGGCCAGCCGTGGCAGGATCTGCTCGGCGCGACCGAAGTGACCGAGAGCGGCGACTGGGTGCAGGTGCAGATCGTCGACGCCGAGGTACCGGACCGCATTCTGGATGCGCTGTACGCCGGTAGCATTCCCGCCCTTCTCGGCGAGCAGGCCCCGACTACCCCCGGCTCCTCGTAGCACCACGGGGAGGCAGGTCAGCCCCGCCATCGGTCAGTGCGACTCCAGCTCGGCCGCCTTCGCCCGCAGGGTGCGGGCCACCTGCTCATTGCCGGCCAGGCCCGCGGCAGTGAGCAGCTCCCGCTGGGCCTCCGCGGTGCGGCCGAGCCGGCTGAGCAGCTCTCCGCGCACGCTCGGCACCAGATGGGAGTTCTTCAGCCCCTTCGCCTCGGCCGCCTGCTCCACCACCTTGAGCGCCTCCTCCGGGCTGCCGGCCATCGCCATCGCTACCGCCCGGTTCAGCTCCACCACCGGGTTGGGCGCCAGCCGCCCGAGCGCCTCGTACAGCACCACGATCCGGTCCCAGGCGGTCGCGGCCACGCTCGGCGCCACCGCGTGGCACTGTGCGATCGCCGCCTGCAGGCCGTAGGGGCCGCGGCCCCGGCCGAGAGCGTCCGCCCGGGCGAGCGCAGCCTGCCCGCGCCGGATCTGCGCCCGGTCCCAGCGGCGCCGGTCCTGGTCCTGCAGCAGCACCGCATTCCCGCCGGAGTCGATGCGCGCAGGGAAGTGGGAGGACTGCAGCTCCATCAGCGCCACCAGAGCGTGCGCTTCGGGTTCGGCCGGGACCAGGCCGGCGAGCACCCGCGCCACCCGGAGCCCCTCCCGGGCGAGATCCCGGCGGACCAGCGCTGCGCCGTCGGTGGCGGCATACCCCTCGGTGAAGACCAGGTAGACCGCGGCGAGCACGCCGACCAGCCGCCCGCCCCACTGGTCCGGTTCCGGGGTCTCGAACGGCACCCCCGCCTCGCTGAGCGTGCGCTTGGCCCGGGTGATCCGGGCCTGCACGGTGGGCACCGAGGTGAGCAACATTCGGGCGATCTCGGAGGTAGTCAGCCCGCCCACGATCCGCAACGTCAGCGCCACCTGGGACTCCCGGGAGAGCACCGGGTGGCAGGCGATGAAGATCAGCCGGAGGACGTCATCCTCGATCGGTTCCCACTCGGGGGTCATGCTCGCGGTCTGCGCCAACGCGAGCTGGGCATACCGGTCCTGGCGGCGTTCATCTCTGCGCCAGGTGTCGATCGCCCGGCGCTTGGCCACAGCGGTCAACCAGGCGCCCGGGTTCTTCGGAACACCTTCGGCGGGCCACTGCTTCAGCGCGGCGACGACCGCCTCGCTGGCGAGGTCCTCGGCGAACGCCACGTCCCCGGTCATCCGGGCGAGCGTGGCGATCACCGAGGAGCCCTCAATCCGCCAGACGGCATCCAGCCGGTCGGTGAGGTCCTCGCTCACGCCTCGGTGGCCTGCGCGCGGCGCTGCTCCTGCTCGGCGCGCCAGCCCTCCTCCTTCTGGATGTACTCGTTGTCGGAGAAGTCCTCGAAGTCGGACTCGTCGGTGACCCGGCGGACCTCGAGCCGTCCGCCCTTACCGAGCGGTGCGCGGCGCGCCCACTCGATCGCCTCGGCCTTCGTGGGTACCTCGAGCGTCCAGTAGCCGTTGAACAGCTCGTGGATCTCCCCGTACGGGCCGTCGGTGACTACCGGGTCCTCGGTGTCGAAGTTGACGACGGCGCCCTCGCTGGCGTCGGACAGTCCGGCGCCGTCGATCATCACGCCAGCGTTCATCAGCTCCTCGTTGTAGCGGCCCATCGCGTTGATGATCTCCTCGAAGTCGACGTTCTCGAACTCCGCGGCCGCTTCGGCGGTGCTGCGCATGATCAGCATGTACTTCATTGTTCTCACTCCTGTGCGTCGAGAGAGCGCCGGTTGCGCCCTCTTACTATGACGTCGACGGGGGATCGAGTAAATCGACATGCTCGCCAAAGAACTTCTGCCAGGTGCCCGCCGACCGGGACATCGGGTGTCTGGTGGCGCGTCAGGAGGACCGCAAGGTCCCGGTCGGCCAGGATGCGCGCGGTCCGGTGGCAGCGGAGCGCTGCGGGCGCGGTCAGGGCCGCGGGACGACCACCACCGGGTAGGCGGCAGCGCGCACCACCCGCACGGACACCGAGCCGAGGAACACCTGGCGCACCGGACCGTACCCGCGCGAGCCGCAGACCAGCGCACTCGGCCGCTCCCCCGGCAGATCGCTGAGCACAGCGGCCACGCTGCGCCGCACCGGGAGGATCTCACCGGTCGCCGGCACATCCAGGCTGGCGGCCACCGCCGGAACCTGCTCTTCCAGCCCCGACCGCATCGCACCCTCAGCCACGGCGACCACCCGGATGGCAGCACCCGCCTCAGCTGCCAGCCGCGCTGCGAACTCCACCGCGTTCTCCGCCTCCTCGCTGCCGTCATAGGCAACCGCGATCGGGCCGGCGAGTCCGGGATCGGCGGTATAGCCTTTCGGCGCCACCACCACAGGGCAGGAGATCCCGTGCAGCAGCCGCTCCACCGTGCTGCCCGGAGAGACGAGGCCGAACGAGGCCTGTGCGCTGGACCCCAGCACCAGCGCGCTCGGCTGCTCGTCCTCGGCGTACTGGTACAGCAGGCGAGCAGCTGAGCCCGGGCCGAGGGCGATCGTCTCGATCGGCACCCGGTCGCCGACCCGGTCCCGCGCGACAGCGAGCACGGCGTCGGCCTTGGCTCGCTCTGCCGCGCGCCACTGGCTGTCGGCAGCCCCGTGCAGCACCCCGTTGTCCTCCCGCGGGAAGACCGTGGCCACGGTCAGCGTGCGGCCGAACGCCTGGGAGAGCAGCACGCCGAGCTCGAGCGCATCCCGGCCCTGCTCAGTGTCGTCGAAACCAACGGTCAGTCCCATCGTTCACGCTCCGTTCGGTGCGGATCCGTCGTCACCGTCGGCAAGCGCGCCGCACCAGCACCGATTCTCCAGCGATCTGCTGGCGATGTCCTGCTGAATCTGGCGTCGGCGCCGGCCCGGCGTACGCTCGGTGCGTGCAATGCGGGTACTACGACAGCGGCCGATGTCGTTCGTGCACGCTGATCGAGACTCCGTACGCCGAGCAGCTCGCCGGTAAAGATGCGCGCGCCCGCGCAGCGGTGGCCACGGCTGGCAGCGGCGCAGTGGACTGGCTGGAACCGGTCACCTCCACCGAGTCGGGCTTCCGAAACAGGGCGAAGATGGTGGTCGGCGGAACGGTGGCGGCCCCCACGCTGGGCATCCTCGGACCGGACGGCACCGGCGTGGACCTGCGCTGGTGCGGGCTGCACGAGGAGCCGATCGTCACCGCACTCGGGCCTCTCGCCTCGTTCATCACGACGGCGGGACTCACCCCGTACGAGGTGCCGTCCCGTCGTGGAGAGCTCAAGTACCTCCTGGTGACGGCGTCCCCCGCCGGGGAGCTCATGGTCCGGTTCGTGCTCCGTTCCACTGAGGCGCTGCCGCGCATTCGCAAGCACCTGCCGGCACTGCAGGCAGCGCTTCCGCACCTGGTGGTGGCCTCGGTGAACCTGCAGCCGGCGCATGCCGCGGTGATCGAGGGTGATCGCGAGATCGTGCTCACCGAGACCGAGACGCTGCCGTTCGACCTGGGCGACGTAGTGCTGCACCTGCGCCCGCAAAGCTTCTTCCAGACGAACACCGCCATCGCGACGGCGCTCTACCAGCGAGCACAGGACTGGATCCACGATCTGAGGGTGCGCACAGTGTGGGACCTGTACTGCGGGGTAGGCGGTTTCGCTCTGCACCTGGCCGACTCCGGCCGCACAGTGACCGGGGTGGAGATCAGCGACCAGGCGATCGCCAGCGCCCAGCGCAGTGCTACGGATGCCGGCCTGAGCGACCAGGTGAGCTTCGCCGTCGGCGATTCCACGAACTTCGCCACCCGGGCAGGCGAGCCACCTCACCTGGTGGTGGTGAATCCGCCGCGCCGCGGCCTCGGCACCGAGCTGGCCAGCTGGTTGGAGAACTCCGGAGTGCGGCACGTGCTCTACTCCAGCTGCCACGTGGACTCCCTGGCCAAGGACCTCACCGTGATGGGCTCGCTGCACCCGGTGCGCGCGCAGGTGCTGGACATGTTTCCGCAGAGCGGCCACTTCGAGACTTTGGTGCTCCTGCGGCGAGACTGAACCGCCACGGAAATTCCGTTGGGCCCGATCCCGGACTCCTCCTAGCATCGTCGGACCGGCTGATCTCGCCGCGAGTTCGCCGGACGACAACAACTGACACTGCGAGCCTGGGGCCACCGACTCTGAGGACGCCGACGGCAGCGCTTTGCGGCAGAGCGAGGGCTGCGGGGGTACCGAGCAGGGCGAATCCGGTGTCCCATCCAGTCGATTCGGCTCAGCCACTGGGCCGAATCGGGCCGATCAGGCGTGGCACCGGCCGCCGGTCCCTGTGGCTGAGCACAGCCGATGCCTGCCCGACGGTCCACCAGATCTGGTCTCGACCCGACTTCAGGGCATGACCAGAGACTCCGACGACACGAAGGGAAACATTCGATATGAGCACACATCGACTCCGCAGGGCCGTGGCCAGCGCGGGCGCCGCTGTCGCGCTCTCGGCGACCATGGTGGGCACAGCGCACGCGAGCGACTCGCCGAGCGCCGAAGGCAGCCCGCACAACGGGTGTCCGTACGGTGCCGTCTGCATCTACAACCCCGCTGGGGAGGCTACCCAGACGCCCGAGCACGTCTACTGGAGCTACGGCAAGCACCAGCTCTACAACGAGTTCGGGCCGCACTACATCGTGAACAACCAGAGCGGCGGCGCGAACGTCATCTCCCTTGGTGACTTGCCGGAATACCAGTTCGAGCTGACGGCGGGAACCGCGGGCTGGGTCAACCTGACAACGATCGACGGCCTCTGGCTCTACGCCAACTAGTGGCAGTCTGACGGCTGGTGAGTGAACTCCGTGGGGTCATCCCCTGGCTGGTTCACTCACCAGCCGCGTCAGCCGAGCAGGAAGGTGGCGAATCCCATCGGGCGGCGGTGGCCGCGCAGCCAGTCGGTGACCTCGGCCGAGATCTGGCCGGCTTCCGGGTGCTCGGGATGGCGGGTGAGCCACTCCTGCCGCTCACGGAGGTGTCCGAGGTCGAAGGCGTCGAACTCGGCCCGGGTGCTGTCATGCAGGTCCAGGATCTGCCAGCCGGCCGCGAGCGCGGCATCGGCAATCTCCGGGAGGCTGTCACAGTCGGCAACCGATGCCTCGGGCCACATGTGCGCGAGCTCGTCGGTGGTCGGCGGCGTGACCCAGTACTCGCACCCGAAGAGGAGGCGCCCGCCCTCGGTGCGGCGGCCGCGCAGTGCGGTCAGGGCTTCGCCGATGGTGCCGAAGGCGTGGAAGGCGCCGAGGTTGATCAGTAGATCGGCCCGATCGGTGTTCGTGGCCGCCTCCGCCGCGCGCAACTCCACCCGGTCGCTGAGCCCTCGGGCTTGCGCGGCGGCGCTCCCGCGGACGATATCGGGTTGGTGCACGTCCAGTCCCACGCCGCGGGCGTGCGGGGCCTGGTCCAGGCAGGCGAGCAGCATGGTGGCCCAGCCGCAGCCATAATCCAGGATCGATGCCGGGTGGTGCGCTGTTGCGGCGCGGGCCAGCCGGTGCACGGACTCCTCGGACAGCGGGCTGTTGATCGTCAACATCGCGCCGGTGCCCGGCAGCGGCAGCGGGTCCTCGGTCCCGGCCTGGTCGGTTGTGGTTTCAGTCATCTCTTCCTCCATCGGTGATGAGCACGGTGCGGAGCGCCTCTGTCGGCGCGCACACTCGCACAGGCCCCTCTTCCCCTCCTCGCCCACCCGGCCGGGCGGCGAGGAGCCCAGGCTGGCATGGGGCGCCTGTCGGTGGCCAAGGCATTTTGCAGCGATCGCGGGGCCACTGGAGCGATCTCAGCCCACCAGACGACGGTCGAACAACGGCACGAGGGCTGCGGAGGCGAGGCTGAGGAGGCCGAGCAACCAGAACACCGGCTGCACCGAATCGCCCACCCAGATGCCGATCACCAGTACCAGCACGGCCCCGATGCCGTTCGCCAGGCCGATCGCAATCCCGGAGCCCATCGACGGGTTCTCAGCGAAGATGTCCTGTCCGAGCAGCACGGTGGTGGAGGCGCTGAGGAACATCATCACTCCGAGCAGGCCCGCGGCCGCCCAGGCCATCGGTCCGGTGAGGTACGCGGTGGGCACGATCAGCACGGCGCTGCCGACAGCAGAGATGATGAGCGTGGCGCGGCTGCCGATACGGTCGGTGAGATAGCCGCCGCCGATATTGCCGATCACGCCCACGGTCATCATCGTCGTGATCAGCGAGGCACCGGCCACCAGCGGCTGGTCTCGTTGGCTCCAGAGCACCGGGATGAAGGTGGCGAAGGCGTAGATGCCGACCATCCGTACGCCCTGGTAGCCGATCAGCAGCGCCATCGGTCGGGCATGAACGCTGAGCTGGATCGCCGGCCCGCGGGCACGTTTCGGCGGCAGAGCGGGCAGCCATCGGACCAGGAACGGCAGGGTGAGCACACCGGGCACCGCCACCAGCCAGAGGTACTCGAGGCCGGCGCGGGCCACGATCAGGCTGGCGATCGTGGGCCACAAGCCGCGACCCAGCTCACCACCGACCAGGAAGGCCGAGGTGAGCAAACCCTGCCGGCCGCTGATCATCTGCCGCACACTGGCGATCGCCTGGGGATGAAAGAACGCGTTACCCACTCCGATCAGCACCAGCAGCACCACCAGCAGCCAGGTCGAGCGCACCACGCCGATCAGACCGCCACCCACGGAGGTCATCGCCAGTCCGATCAGCACCAGACTCTTTCCGCCGAGGCGGTCGGCGATCCGGCCCGCCACCGGCTGCAGCGCCTGGCCCACGGTGAGGGCGGTGACCAGCACCGCGGCCATCTGTACCGGTTGCCCGATCGTCACCAGCACCGCGGGAAGCACACCGGGCAGGTAGTTCGAGGCGCCGTCGTTGAGGAAATGCGCCCAGGTGAGCCCGCCGAGGCGACGGAACGGCACAGCGCGCTGTGTCCCCGGCTGACCGCTGCTCACCCGGTGATTGTCTCAGCCCGCCACCCGAGGCCGAACCGCACTCGCCATCGCCGCGTCGACGCCCGTGGGTCTGTACTGTGATGGACATCACCTCTAGGGTCGTCTTCCATGGATACGCTGCAAGAGGGCTTGGACGCGGCGAGCACGTTCGTTTGGGGGCCATGGCTGCTCATCCCCCTGCTGCTCGGCGCCGGCATCTACCTGACGATCCGGTTGCAGGGGCTGCAGCTGCGCACCCTCGGCCGGGCGATGCGGCTCGCCCTAGTGGGGCGCAGGGACAAGGACGCCGAGGGGGACATCTCCCACTATCAGGCGCTCACGACGGCGCTCGCGGCCACCGTCGGTGTGGGAAACATCGCGGGAGTCGCCACCGCGATCTACCTCGGCGGACCGGGCGCGTTGTTCTGGATGTGGGTCACCGGTGTACTCGGGATGGCCACCAAGTACTCCGAGGCGTTCATGGGGGTGCGGTTCCGCACCAAGGATGCCAAGGGCAAGATCTCCGGCGGGCCGCAGTACTACCTCGCGAAGGCGATCCCGAACAAGTTCGGCCTGGTGCTCTCCATCCTCTTCGCTGTGTTCGCCGTGCTCGCCAGCTTCGGCATCGGGAACATGACCCAGGCGAACACAGTCGCCGCATCGGTGGAGAACACGTTCGGAGTGCCTGGATGGGTGTCGGGTGCGGTGATGGCGGTGTTCGCCGCGGTGGTCCTGATCGGCGGGATCAAGTCGATCGGACGGGTCACGGCCGGGTTCGTGCCGTTGATGATCGTGCTCTATGTGGCCGGCGGAATGCTCGTGCTCGTGCTGAACGTCGGCGAGATCCCCAGTGCCCTCGCCCTGGTGTTCAGCGATGCGTTCACCGGTACCGCGGCGACCGGCGGCTTCGTGGGCGCCACAGTGGCGGCGGCGATCCAGTTCGGTGTGGCCCGCGGCATGTTCTCGAACGAGTCCGGCCTGGGGTCAGCGGCCATCGCGGCGGCCGCTGCGCAGACCCGCCACCCGGTGCGTCAGGGCCTGGTATCGATGACCCAGACGTTCATCGACACCATCATCGTGGTCACCATGACCGGTCTGGTGATCGTGATCAGCGGAGCCTGGAGCAGCGGGCTGGAGGGTGCGGAGATGACGGCCGAGGCCTTCAACCGCGGGGTCGGCGACTGGGGCCACTACATCGTGACGATCTCAGTGGTGTTCTTCGCCTTCTCCACGGTGCTCGGCTGGGCGTACTACGGTGAGCGATGCCTCGAGCGCCTGGTCGGTATCAAGGGCGTCATCCCCTACCGGGTGGTGTTCAGCGTGGTGATCTTCGTCGGGGCCACCACCGAGCTGTCCGTGGTCTGGAGCTTCGCGGACGTGATGAACGGGCTGATGGCGCTGCCGAACCTGATCGGGCTGGTGATCTGCGCTGGTCTGATCGCTCGGGAGACGAAGACGTACCTGCAGCGCGATCCCACCCTGCTGCACGAACCGGTCGAGTCCACCATGCACGGGACCGGCCAGCTCGACTCCCGCTGAACCCTGCCGCGAAGGAGCAGATTGGCAGACTCAGCGCACAGTGACAGGTACCGACACGATCGGTTCAGCGAACGTCGACACTCGAGCGATGACTTGGAGGTGCCAGGTTCCTGCGACGGGTAGGGCGAGTTGCGCGGAGTACTCGCCGCTCGCCGGGTCGAGATCGGGGGTGATCTCGAAGGGTCCGAGCTCGTGTTCAGGCAGGCTCGCGCGGATCGTGACTTCGTCCGATGTGACCGGCTCATCCTCGTACTGGAGCGTGAACGAGAGCGTGTTGGTACCGGCCAACGCAGGTTCGAGAGCACCGTTGATCGTGAGTCCTTGGGTATCCGCGCTGATGGTGGCTGTCTCGGCGGCCGCCGTGTTGCCCATGGCGTCACCGTGGCGCTCGTGCGTCGGGCTGAGATTGGTGAGGAAACCGGTGAGCGTGAGGACAACGGCCAGGAGCGCAGCCTCGCAGCCAAGGGTTCGCCTGAGGTGGCGCCACCTGTGTGCCCTCGGATGCGTGGAGAGCTTGGGGAGGACCCGAAATCGGTTGTAGCCGGCGATCGCCACGATGGGAATGATGATCCCGACCTTCGACAGAAGGGTGAGCCCATATCCCGTGGTGAACAGCGTCGCGAAACTTCCGACGATCAGGATGCCCATGACGGTGCCGCTGATCGCGAGGATCGCGACGCTCCAGATCGCCAGTCGGGAGAACCTCGCGACGACCGCTGCGGCGCCCATCGGATCAGGGCTGGCCGCGCCGTCGCCCGCGGCGCGTGCCGAGGCCAGAAGCAAGAGCAGACCCACGACTCCTCCCGCCCAGAAACTGCCAGCGAGGAGATGTCCGAGATCGGCGGCGGCGACGAGTGCTCGGGGCTCGACGAGTCGGGTGTGGCCGACCAAGACTGGAGCGGCAAGAGCAAGGAGGGCAGGCACCAGTGCGAGTAGGCGTGCGGCGCTGCGTTCGGCGCTGCGCGTCGCCAGAAGGTATGCGCCGACCGTGCCCACGAGCACGACGGCTGCTGCGGTGACCGGAGCCGAGAGCACACCGGCCCACCAGACGGATGGCGTGGCGAGGGCGGACAGGGAGTCACCTGTCACGTTCAGGGCGGACACCGGAACCAGCAGGATCGATGCGCCGGCTGCGCCGATACCGGTCCAGCGCAGGACGCGCACGGTTCGTGGGTCCGCCGCCCCGAGGTTACGCAGCACCGCGCGGTCGAAGAGGATCAGTCCGGCGAAGACGAGCAGTCCGAGGTACTGGATCGCGGTCAGGGCACTCAGGGCGAACTGGGCGTCCGCCGAGGTGTGCGTATCGACGACCGGCGCCGCGGTGGTATCACTGGCATTGCCGATGGTGAAGGTGATCGCGCCGGAGATCGGGTGTCCGTCTGCGGAGACGACTCGGTAGCTCAACGCATACCGACCGTTCTCCGCATCGGCGGGAAGTGGCGCGACCACGTTGGCGTCGCTGACGTGTGCGTCGAGGATGAGGGGATCTCCATCGCCGGGAAACAGGCGGATGCTGCCGTCGATGAGCTGCACCGGCTCGTTGAACGTCAGCACCGCGTCCGCGGGGGCCTGCTCGAGCACTGCGCCGTCCTCGGGCGTGGTGCTCAACAGTTCTGCGTGCGCGGACGCGGACTGCGCGCCGGTGAGAACCAACAAGCCGCCCAGCAGAATCGCCGCCAGCAGGTAGCGGGCCGCCGAAACGCCGTGTGGCGGCTGTCGCTTCCCGGCGATGGAGGTCATCACGCCTTCTTGCGCCCCCTCAGCAGGGCAATCACCGCGACAACCAGACCGAGGCCGCCGACCACGAGCGAGGTAACCAGCAGCGGCGTCTGATCCGCTGCCGAGGAGGCCTCCTCAGGGCCTTGAGCATCGCTCGTGGTGTCGGTAGTCCCACCGCTCACCTCGGAGCTATCTTCACTGGCTGCGACAACGTCGACGCTGGGGGCGGGGGCGTCCAGATCGTCGGGATCCTGGCCGTCCTCGGGGATCTGTACCCATGCGGCCTCACCCTCTTCGCAGCCTTGCACCGTCGGGAAATAGAGCGTGGAATCTGCCGCGTCTTCCGGGATCTGCAAGGAGAGCTCGAAAGCATCTCGTTGCTCGTCCGGCAGCGGCGTCTCCGCCGTGTACACGACCTGCGCTACCCGCTCGGTGACCTCGTTGCCATGGCTATCGGTGATTGGCGCATCAAGATCCTCCATGACCGCCTCAACTGTGTACAGGGGGTTGCGGGTCGGTGTGACGGCGTTGATTCCCTCGGGCATCTGAATGGCGACCTCGTTGGTGGCAGAGCCCTCACACCCATGCGGGACGCTGACGGTCAGGATCTCGTATGCGCCAGCTTCGACGGTCTCTTCCGCAATGCCCACGTGCGCACTTGCAGCAACCGCGCCCCCCAGAACCAGTGCGGCAACGCCCGCAAGCACTCCGCCTCCGACCAGCAAGGGCCTCTTCGTGCGTCGTGTTGTCATCGTGTCTCCCTTTCCTCTGGCCCACCTCGCCCTCCTTGGCCCGCTGAGCGAGCACCTGTGCGTGTGACGCGAGGGCCCATTTTCAGCCGACGGTCGTCGGCACTGGGTCCCCGGACTCATCGCGGTGCCCGAGACAACATTCCGGGGTGTCCCAGTTAGGCCGCAAGAGCGCGTAGACGCCCGAAGACGGCGAAGTGGGACGATCGCGATCTCGTCCCATGAAGGGGGGCCCGCGATGACCTCTGGGCTACAACCCGGCCCCAGAACCATCGGCCCCCTGTCGGCGACGCTGGCACACAGCCAGCGCCGCCGACAGATCGGTCATCCACAGGCAGGACGCTCGGTACAGAGCGTCCTGCCCATGGACCTGCAACAGAAGGCCATTCCTCAGGCGCTTACCTGAATCAGGAGTGGCTCCCGCCAGCACTGGCCGCGCTGGCGTAGTTGCAGAGGAACCGGTAGGAAGTGACCTTGGAGTCGTCCGTCTCGTCAACGAACGTCACCGTCACCGCGTTCTCGCCCTCAGTCGGCGTGAACGTCACCGAGCACATGGTGGACTCCCCAGCAGCCAGCTCCGCCGCCTCACAGGTCACCTCACCACTTTCGGTCTGAGCGCCCAACGTGACGGTGGTGTCTCCGTTGTTGGTCACCGGAATGGTCATCCGGACCTGCTCCCCGACATCGTCAGGAGTATCAGCGGCCGGAACGACCTGCAGGGTGGGCTGATTCACAACGAAAGCCGCCGTGCCCGATCCACCATCGGTGCCGTCGGTCCCGTCGGTCCCGTCGGTGCCATCGGTGCCGTCAGTGCCGTCAGTGCCGTCAGAACCATCGGTCCCGTCGGTGCCTTCGTAGGTGAGCACGAACTGGAAGGAACCAGTCTTGGAGTCGTCCGTCTCGTCGACGAACGTCACCGTCACCGCGTTCTCGCCCTCAGTCGGCGTGAACGTCACCGAGCAGGTGGTGGACTCCCCAGCAGCCAGCTCCGCGACCTCACAGGTCACCTCACCAACATCAGACTGAGCGGCCAGAGTCGCGATCGGCGAGTCACCGTTATTGGTCACCGGGATCGTCACCTGAACCTGCTCCCCCACACCATCCGGGGTATCAGCAGCCGCGATGACCTCCATGATCGCCTCGTCCACAGTGAAAGCCACCGTGCCCGAACCGCCATCAGTCCCTTCGCCCGAGTCACCACCGAGCAGATCACCGGTCGGCAGACCACCGAGCAGGTCACCGGTCGGCAGACCACCCAGCAAGTCACCAGTGGGCAGACCACCGAGCAGGTCACCAGTGGGCAGACCACCCAGCAAGTCACCAGTGGGCAGACCACCGAGCAGGTCACCAGTGGGCAGACCACCCAGCAAGTCACCGTCGGTGCCGTCGGTGCCGTCGGTGCCGTCAGTGCCGTCAGTGCCGTCAGAACCATCGGTCCCGTCTGTGCCTTCGTAGGTGAGCACGAACTGGAAGGAACCAGTCTTGAAGTCGTCCGTCTCGTCGACGAACGTCACCGTCACCGCGTTCTCGCCCTCAGTCGGCGTGAACGTCACCGAGCAGGTGGTGGACTCCCCAGCAGCCAGCTCCGCGACCTCACAGGTCACCTCACCAACATCAGACTGAGCAGCCAGAGTCGCGATCGGCGAGTCACCGTTATTGGTCACCGGGATCGTCACCTGAACCTGCTCCCCCACACCATCCGGGGTATCAGCAGCCGCAATGACCTCCATGATCGCCTCGTCCACAGTGAAAGCCACCGTGCCCGAGTCACCATCGGTCCCATCGGTGCCGTCGGTCCCATCGGTCCCATCGGTGCCGTCGGTCCCATCGGTGCCGTCGGTCCCATCGGTGCCGTCGGTCCCATCGGTGCCGTCGGTTTCATCGCTCCCGTCGGCCGGATCGCCACCCACGACCGGCAAATCACCAAGGAGGTCATCCGTCGGCAGACCACCAAGCAGGCCGCCCTCACCGTCGCCAGTGTCACTCGACGCATCTCCGCCGAGAACGGTGGAGAGCGATGAGAGGGTGTTGATGTTCTCCGTAATCTGCAGGACTTCCAGAATTTCGGTGGGGTTGCCGCTAGATACACTCTCCAGCGCCGTTTCCCAAAGCAGTCGCCAGGTATCAAGATGATCACCGGCGAAGCTCACGTAGTCATTCACGTTCAGCATCGTCTCAGGATCGAGCCGATCCAGGATGGCAGACGCGTCCGTCGTCTCCCAGATGTAGCTGGGATCCGTCAGCATTTCTGGACTCGGCAGACCCGGAATAATCAAGTCTGAAAGGTTCGTCAGTTCCTCAACCGACGGGACATTCAGAGTTGTCAGGTCATTGGTGTCCAGAGGGATACCAATCCCGCCACACGAGGTGAGCAAGGTGACGTAGTCGGTACCGTGCCCCTTCACGTGCGAGGGATTGAAGACGGGAATCCAGCCCAACGGACCGCCGTAGATGTCAATCACCGGCATGTCGGAGTTACCAATGGCGCCGCTGGCCAGCGAAAGAACCAGATTTTCGTAGGCGTCATCTGTGTGGAACTCGTTGAAGTGGGAAAACGTCCCGATCAGCGGAATGCCGTCTTCGTTGGCCCACATGTGGTCCAGGAAGAACGTACAGGCGTCTCCACCCCCGTGGCCTCCGTGTTCGCCACCGGACTCTCCGGCAGCGTTGCCGCTCCCATGCCCACCACTGGACTCTTCAGCGTCGCCGCTCCCGTGCCCACCGTGGCCGCTGTCCTGGCCTCCAGACCCCGTGCCATCCTGGGCGGCACCGGTGGTACTCACCAGTTGTGCATCATCCGGGTCATCCGGTGCTGCCATCGCGGAGGACATCAGTCCCACGCTCGCGGCTGCGGCAATGACGACCGATGCCGCAGTCCGTGTCGTGCGGCGTGCGAGTGCCGGAGACAACTTCCTCTCGACCCTTCCGTGTTCGGAGTCACCTTGTCGGCGACCCCAGGTAGTGAAGGACATTCTCATTCTCCATTCTCATCATCGTGATTTCTCAGGTGTTCATGAGGCCGATGGATCGCACCAGTCTCAAATCAAGTAGCCCTCAATGGGTCGAAGGGATACTGAAGGGTTTGTCATCTGTTGCTGATTGACGCCGCTCTGGGGACGGCGCATCAGCCGTCCGATAAGAGGGTGTTCTCGGGAGCTCGTCGATTTGCCTTGGCAAGCGAACGGCGAGCTTTCAGAGTCAGTGGATCAGTTGGTTACTGTCCGACGACGACGCATCAGAACCAGGCCAGCAAGTATCAACATGGCCGAGATCCCAGCAAGGTAATACGTGCCAGCACCTGTCGCTGCGAGCTGAGGAGTCATCTCTACCCCGATTGGGTAGCCCGTGAGACCACTATCGCCCGGGACGATGGATCCAACGAGGCCACCGGTCACGATCGACCCGCCACTCGGCGAGGTCACGCCACCAGTCACGATCGACCCGCCACTCGGCGAGGTCACGCCACCAGTCACGTCCGAGACACCTACTACTCCCGCGGTCCCGTCTCCGGCGCCGCTCGGGCCGTTGTACGCGAACTGGTACGTCGTGGCCGTTGTCGGATCCGCCTCATCGACGAATGCCACGGTCACGGTATCCATACCGTCGGTTGGGGTGAATGTGACCGAACAGCTAGTGGATTCACCGGCTGCCAAAGTCGTTGACTGACAGGTCAGCTCACCAACGTCCGACCGAGCGATCAGGCTCTCGACCGCAGTGTCACTGCTATTGGTCACCACGATCGTCATCCGCACCTGCTCGCCGGAACCTTCCGCCTCCAGGATGGCTTCGTCCACGGTGAATACCACCGTGTCGGAGTCGCCGTCGGTCCCATCGGCGCCATCGGTGCCGTCAGAACCACCGGTGCCGTCAGAACCATCGGAACCATCAGTGCCATCGGTCCCATCGGAACCACCGGTCCCGTCGGTGCCGTCGGTGCCGTCGGTGCCGTCGGTGCCGTCGGTGCCGTCAGACCCATCGGTGCCATCGGAACCACCGATCAAACCACCAAGTCCACCATCAAGCAGACCACCAGTCACACCACCGAGCAGACCACCGGAACCATCGGAACCATCGGTCCCATCAGCGCCATCGGTGCCATCGGTGCCGTCAGACCCATCGGTGCCATCGGAACCACCGATCAAACCACCAAGTCCACCATCAAGCAGACCACCAGTCACACCACCGAGCAGACCACCGGAACCATCGGAACCATCAGCGCCATCGGAACCATCAGCGCCATCGGTGCCATCAGACCCATCGGTGCCGTCAGTGCCGTCAGACCCGTCCGTGCCATCAGAACCACCGATCAAACCACCAAGTCCACCATCAAGCAGACCACCAGTCACACCACCGAGCAGACCACCGGACCCGTCAGACCCATCACTGCCATCGGTGCCATCCGTGCTATCCGTGCCATCAGACCCGTCGGTGCCATCGGAACCATCGGTGCCATCGGTGCCATCGGTGCCATCGGTGCCATCGGTGCCATCGGTGCCATCGGAACCATCGGTGCCATCGGTGCCATCGGAACCATCCGTGCCATCGGTGCCATCGGTGCCATCGGTGCCATCGGTGCCATCGGTGCCATCGGTGCCATCGGAACCATCCGTGCCATCCGTGCCATCGGTGCCATCAGACCCGTCGGTGCCATCAGACCCGTCGGTGCCATCAGACCCGTCGGTGCCATCGGAACCATCCGTGCCATCAGACCCATCAGTGCCATCCGTGCCATCCGTGCCATCGGTGCCATCAGACCCGTCGGAACCATCCGTGCCATCCGTGCCATCGGTGCCATCAGACCCGTCGGTGCCATCAGTGCCATCAGTGCCATCAGTGCCATCAGTGCCATCGGAACCATCCGTGCCGTCGGTGCCATCGGTGCCATCGGTGCCATCGGTGCGATCGGAACCGTCCGTGCCATCAGACCCACCGATCAAACCACCAAGTCCACCATCAAGCAGACCACCAAGCAGACCGTCAGTGACACCTCCGAGGAGACCGTCGGTCCGATCACTTTCCTCGCCGGTCACGTCATCGATCGTGCAGCACGGCTTCGCCTCATCGCCGCCGCTTGTCCCGTCAGATCCATCGGTGCCGTCGGTGCCATCGGTGCCGTCCGTGCCATCGGAACCGTCCGTGCCATCGGAACCGTCCGTGCCATCGGAACCGTCCGTGCCATCGGAACCGTCCGTGCCATCGGAACCGTCCGTGCCATCGGAACCGTCCGTGCCATCGGAACCGTCCGTGCCATCGGAACCGTCCGTGCCGTCGGAACCGTCCGTGCCGTCGGAACCGTCCGTGCCATCGGAACCGTCCGTGCCATCAGACCCGTCCGTGCCATCAGACCCATCGGACCCGTCAGACCCATCGGCGCCCTCGCTGGTGACATCCTCCACCGAGCAGCAATCGTCAGTGCTTTCCGCGCTCACAGGCTGGTTGGTCTCAGCAGTGGTACCAGCGGTAGCAGTCACCGATTCGTCCTGGCCGTCGTCCGTCTCGGCCACCGTTTCAGTGGACTCGGCGGTGACGGCCACTGCCGACTCATCGTGATTCGCCTCTGCGTTCTCACCGCTGTCTGAAGCCGCATTCTGAGCATCAGGCTCTGAGCTGTCAGCCTGATCGTCCGGCTGGACTACCGCGGTCGAGGCTGTAGTCGCGCTCGGCTCGGTCTGATCGGCAGCGTCTGGCGAGGACGAGTCCTCTTGGGCGTCAGTTGGTGCCTCGGCCGTGGCGCACGCTTCAACTGTGCCCTCGTCCACGGCCTGTTCATCCTCAACGGAGGAGGACCCCTCAAGGATCCCGCCATCCTCAAGGTCGATTGCCGATTCCACGGTGCCGACAACTGAAGAAACGAGTCCACCAGCGTCGCTGGCGTCCCCGCTGTCATTCGTGGAAGTTTCATCCGAAGGCGCGTCGCACGCTTCGACTGTGGTGGGTGCAGGGCCGGTCATGCCGGCATCATTCGCGATGGTCCCTTGGACGGTTTCCATCACTATCGGGGGCCCATCGGAAACAGCTTGAGCTCCTGCCGATCCAACGATCGTAAGCCCACCGGCGAGCAGCGATGTATACAGCGCGCGCCTTAAGTAGGTATGCATGGAAATACTCCTGACTGGTTGGGTGGAATGCGCCCATCGGGCGCATGGTGACGTGCTGGATAACTAATCCAGCCGTCCACCCGTCAGTCAGGAGCGACAGCGACCTTGAGGATGACCTCAGCGACAGTCGGCAGCGTTGACGCCGCCAAGTCAGTGCTCAAAGCGTTTGCAGGCAGCAACAGCCCGCCGACAGCGTCGGCGTATCCCGCCCCGAACGCCTGACCGGCCGAACTTGCGGTGGTCGGCGCGGACGTGGGGGCTCCCGCCGGGGTCGGTGCGTTCTGGCCGCCAGCCTCACCTGCACCAGGATTGCTGGCCGCGGCCGCAACGGCAGTTCCGTTCGGCGCGCTAGTGGCGTTCGCGTCCACCTCGGCAAAAGGCTGAGCAACGAAAGCAAGCTCGGCCGAAGGCGCGGACACTCGCCCGGCGTTCACGTCTCCCGCTTCTGACACCGGAGTCTCGACGTCAACCCACTCCGCCGCGGGAGGATCAACATCCAGCGGTATCGACGGTGAAACGCTCACGAGATGTGCAGATGAGTAGTCATCGACATCCATCGGTGCACCGATCACCACCGCGGCGAAGGGTTCCCCTGCCACGAAGGTAACGATCGGAGTTG
This sequence comes from Ruania zhangjianzhongii, assembly GCF_008000995.1. Taxonomy (NCBI): domain Bacteria; kingdom Bacillati; phylum Actinomycetota; class Actinomycetes; order Micrococcales; family Ruaniaceae; genus Ruania; species Ruania zhangjianzhongii. Next base: position 95,059 of record NZ_CP042828.1, on the reverse strand, counting down.
CCACCTCAGTAGCGACCGAACCGACAACCGGCGTCACGACATCCTGCAGAACCGGAGCAAGAACCGGGGCAGCCTGGTCCAGCACCGGGGCAAGAACGGGGGCAGCGACTCCATCAACCACCGGGACAACCACGTCGTCCACCACTGGGGCGAGGACCGGGGCAACCACGTCGTCCACCACAGGAGCGGCCAGCTCGTCCACAACTGGAACGCGTACACGGTCGGCGACCCGCCCCACGGTGGATGTGATCCGCTCACCGGTCACCGGCTCGACAACATCGTCGATCGGTGATGTCACCGGTGCGAGCAATCCGGTGACCTCGCGGAGCAATGACCCCGAGTCCTCCACGGCTACGGTGCTCTCCGATACAACCGGTTCAGCCTGTTCATCACCTTCTGTGGCAGAGGGAGCCGGGGCTTGTGACGCCGCGCTTGTGTCGATGTCAGCCTGGGGCTCGGTGGCCTCAGTCACCGCCTCCGTGGTCTCCACCACCGGCTCAGCAGCCTCAGTCACCGCCTCGGTGGTCTCCACCACCGGCTCAGCAGCCTCAGTCACCGCCTCGGTGGTCTCCACCACCGGCTCAGCAGCCTCAGTCACCGCCTCGGTGGTCTCCACCACCGGCTCAGCAGCCTCAGTCACCGCCTCCGTGGTCTCCACCACCGGCTCAGCAGCCTCAGTCACCGCCTCGGTCGTCTCCACCACCGGCTGGACAACCTCCGCCACGATGGACGCCGACTCGTCCGTTGGCTCGTTCTCGGTGGACTCGCCCACGTCAACTGTGAGGCCCTCCGACTCAGACACATCGGTGACAGATCCGACGATCCCTGTGGTGTCCTCCACCACCTCACCGGCATCCTCGAGCAGACCGCCGACGAGGGAATCGTCGGCCGAAGCTGCCGCAGTCAACGCGCCCCCTAGAAGCGCCGCGCCAGCAAGACTCAGAGCGCCCCGCATCGCCCATCGGAGCGACCGGGTTACACCGTTTTGGTGCCCCTCTGCTCTGTGACGCATGCTGGATTCTCCCCTAAATATCTCCGGCTTGCTGTGCGCCATGTTACCCACATCACACTGATTTGCAACCTCTTCGACGAAACTCACGGAAGGTGCCCGCGAAACGTCCTCGGTGCCTCACGTAGGAATGCCCTCAACATCGGCGTGACGCTGGGTCATGGGAAATGGATGGTCGATCGCCGCTCATTTCGAGGGGCCACCGCGCCCCGCCACGATGGCCGAATTCGTTCAGGACAGCCGCTGAATCCCAGCATTGGACCGGCGGGTGACCGAGCTATTCGGCACTCGACCTCGCCGTCATTCTCGCCACCGGCCGCACCATCTGGTGAACTCGCGCCACTAGGCCGCTCCCACCAGGACCATGCCCTCGTAGGTCGTCACCAGCGCCCGCTGACCGGGCAGCGCTTGGACATCGCTGACGCCCTCCGGTACGAGAGTCGTGGAGAGGATCTCCCCGGTCTCGGCGTCCACCACCGTGACGTAGGTGGGGTACTCCAGCATGCCCCTGTCGGTGTCATCAGGAAGCGGAGGCACCCACGGGTTGTGCTCCGATGCTGCCGCATCACTGACGATCGTCACCGTCTCGCGGTCGCCGCCCACGGTCCGAACCCGAAGCCCCGGCACCTCGACCTGCCAGCGCTGTTCCAAGGTCGACGCATGAGCCGCGGTGACGTTCGTGGTCCGCCAGCGGAACAGGAGGTCACCCGCAGAGGCGTCCTCGATGTTGAGGCCTTGCGACGTGACCCTGCCGACGTCCCGGGCGGGCAATTCCTGCACTGTGCCATCGGCCGTGCTGACCGCGAGGACCGACTCCGCCTGGTCGTCACCCACTACCTCGACGTACATGACGTTTTCCGTTCCGGCCCATCTCGGCGGCACCGGCTCGAGGTGCTCCTCGCCGGGACACAGGTCGTCGACGCTCCAGAGCTGCTCCCCGTCGCTGATCCGGTAACCGTGGAGCCGGCAGTCAGTATCAGGTGGACTCGCGACCACCAGAACCTCACCAAAGCCGTAGTGACGCAGCGTTCCGGTCCGTGGAAAGTCACCCATGGGCTCGCCAGACTCCGGATCGATCATCAGTCCGACCTCGGGTTCGAGCGGCGCCACGGTCACCACTTCGGGCAGCAACTCACCCTCCCAGGCCCGGAAGTTCCCGAGGAACGTACCTGCGACATCGAGTTCCCGTTCCCAGGTCATCTGGCCGGACGGATCGATACCGACGAGGTGGCAGGACCGACGCTCATCCTGCGAACCGCAGCTGGCGAAGGCGATGTGCCCCTCCCGCGCAGCAAGGACCGCATCGATGGCTTCCTGACCACCATCGACATCGAACTCCCACAGTTGCTCGCCCGCCGAGCTGTAGTAGCGGAGCCCGTCGGCATCAGCCGCGATGACGTCCCCTTCCTGGGTCAGCCATCGGCCGTCCGGAATAGACCACTCAAGCGAGCCATCGTCGAGGTCGACGGCGCCGGTCACCTCACCGTCCGGCCTATCGGTGACGAAGGCGGTGCCGGCAGCGACCGCGACCTGGCCACCGAACCTGTCCGCTCGCCAGATCACACCGTCCTCGGTCTCGGATCGGTGGTCCAGGTACGGCACTGCTAGGGCCACGCCGGCAAGCAGCACGGCCACCGCTGCGCTCAGGCCGCCGGCGCTCAACCGGAACCGCCACCTAGCTCCGCCGCCAGGCTCGGTGCGTTCCACCCGCTGGCGCCGCCACCGGTAGAGCAACGCTGCGACGCTTGCCGCAAGCAGAACCACCCCGACGATGTACCTCGTCAGCTGGGGCTCGACTACCGCCCAAGCCGCCAATCCCAGGCCTGCCACCAGGCCGATCGTGGACACAACAAACACAGGACCCCTCTTTCCCCGTGGAACAGGCAGCCCGCGACCCCCCGCAGGCCCCTCCCCGATTCTGTCCACGGAGGGTAGCAGCCTCAGGAGCGACGCCCGCGCAGAGAGGTGCGTCAGCACCCTGGCCCTGCAAGTAGGCGGTAGAGCGCGCCAGAGGGCACGCACTCCCTGGGCGATATCGATCCGCCAGGTCCCTCCCTCGGCCAACCCACAGGTGACCGACGACACAAGGGTGACGACGCTGGCGCGAATCACCGACCGGGGCGGGCCATGACACGATGATCAGGTCCTCGTGTCCACCTGTCTGCAATCGTTGGATGCCCCATGCCTCATTCGGTGCGCTTCCGCGCGCCTCGGCGCACTTCCGCGCGCCGTGTCACCCGCTTGCCCCGGCTGACGCCTCCCCGGACGCTGCCGCGTGGTTTGGAACTCTCCCGTCGGCAGCTGATCCGTATCACTGTGCTGCTCGGCATCATGACTGGGCTGGGACCGGCCACCGTGGACATGTATCTGCCGGCGCTACCGCAGCTTGCAGACGAGTTCGGCACCTCGACCGCGAGCGTGCAGGCCACGTTGACCGGGTCGCTGCTGGGGATGGCGGCAGGTCAGCTGGTGATCGGCCCGCTCTCGGACACTGTGGGCAGACGCCGCCCGGTACTGTTCGGCGTCAGCGTGCACGTGCTCTCCTCGCTGGCAATGATCGCCGCCCCGTCGATCAGCGTCCTGATGGCGCTCCGGGTACTGCAGGGGTTCGGCGCAGCGGCTGGCGCGATCACCGCGATGGCGATCGTCCGGGACCTGTTCACCGGGCGCGGCGCCTCCACGATGTTCTCCCGGCTGATGCTGGTGACCGGGATCGCGCCGGTTCTGGCTCCGGCCGTGGGCGGATTCATGATGTCCTTTACCGGCTGGCGAGGAATCTTCCTGGTGCTCGCCGCCACGTCCCTGGTCGTGGTGGCCGTGTGCGCGCTGGCACTACCGGAGACGCTGCCGGTACGGGCGCGCATCCCCGCCCGGCCCCGTGCGATGGCCGGCACGATCGGCAGGCTGCTGCGGGACCGGATCTACATCGGCGCGCTGCTGACCCAGGCGCTGATGTTCTCCGCCTCGTTCTCGTACGTCTCGGGGATGTCCTTCATCCTGCAGGACGGCTACGGACTGGATGCCGGTGAGTTCGGCTACCTGTTCTCGGCCGGCACGATCGGCATGATCGTGATGAGCCAGGTGAACCCGGTGCTGCTGCGCCGGCGGAGTACCGGCCAGGTGCTCATCCTCGGATTGACCGGCGTGATCACCTGCGGGGCCGTGATGACCGCACTGACCGCCTCGGGCACCGGGGGCATGTGGGGGCTACTCATCCCGGTCTGGGGCGCGCTGGCCTGCCAGCAGCTGATCATCCCGAACAGTCAGACGATCGCGCTGTCCCACCACGGCGAACGCAGCGGCACGGCCGCGGCGTTCCTGACCGCCAGCATGAGCCTGGCGGGCGCCCTCGCCGCACCGTTGCTCGGGTTGGTGGGGTCGACGGCGGTCGCACTGTCGGTCACGATGCTCACCTTCTACGTCCTCTCGGCTGGGGCGACCGCCGCGCTGATCCGCCGATCCGGGATCCGGACCAGCGATCAGCCCGGCGCGGCGGCGCCGTAGGTGGCGTGCAGAGGTTGCCGTGAGCGGCCTCGCCGGCCAGTCTCTCCGGTTCGCCGACGACGGGAGGCGGGTATCGCTCAGCGGTCTCGCAATCGATGCGCAGGTCGAGCCGATCCCGCTCTGCGGCGGCGAACGTGGTGACGTCGCCTGCATTGAAGCGGGGTATCCGCGGCAGGGATCACCTCAAGTCCGCAGCAATGCGTGTGCGGTGAGACTCTGACCGACCAGACCGAGAACTCGGCCTTCTGCGCCGACAAGGCGCCGACTAGAGCCGCCGTCGAGAATGTCGATCGCCACAGGGCCCCGTTCGAAGGCGCGCACGCCCAGCACGAAACCCGTCAGCCGGAGGTGCAGGTCGCCCTCGGGGAGCACCGGTTCAGCGACTGCCCCGAGCACGGCAAGCCGGCCGTCGTCCTCGTTGCGGAACGGTCGAACAGAGGCAGGCCGCGCGTGCCCGCCCTTGGCTGCTCCGCCGTCGGCGCTAGAGCGGGCACGAACCACCGCCTGCACGTCCGGCCACGAGGTGCACACAGCCCGGCGCGCCGTGGCCTCCACGAGTTCGTCCAACGTCCGCGCCACCGACCATCCGCCGGTGGCCGTGCGCACGGTCCAGCCCTGGGACATCGTCCCCACCGCAACCCCTCGGCAGATCGCGGTGAGGAACTTCGCGATCGACGAGCGCCGCTGCACCCCGGAGACGAAGGGCAGGGACCAGTCCGGACCGGCGCCACCACACGCACCACACATGAGTCACCCTTCGAACTACGACGTACGGCCCGCTGCCGGCACGGGACCAGAGCCCGGATACCGGCACCGGTTCATCGCTCCGTCAGGACCGCGGCCGACGCTGCTTGAAGTCGTCGGCGATGGTGTTGAAGTTCGCCCAGCGCACACCCTCATGGGAGTTGATGTGCTCGATCAGGCGCTCCAGCATGAGCAGCACCTGCGGACGGCCAGAGACGTCCGGGTGCACGGTCATGGTGTAGACCGCGTAATCCATCTCGCGGTACACCCAGTCGAACTGGTCCTGCCACATCTGCCCGATATCGCGCGGGTTGACGAAGCCGTGGCTGTTCGGGCTGGACTTGATGAACATCATCGGCGGCAGGTCGTCCAGGTACCAGCTGGCCGGGATCTCGATCAGGTCGGTCTCCTGCCCACGCACCAAGGGCTTCATCCACTCGGTGGCCAGCTTCTCGTAGTCGATCTTGGTCCAGCTGTCTCCGACGCGCACGTAATAGGGCTCGAAGTCACGGTGCATCAGCGAGTGGTCGTACTTGATCCCCCGCTCGAGCAGCAGCTCGTTCGTCACCGGCGAGAACTCCCACCAGGGAGCGACGTACCCGGTCGGATCCTGCCCGGACCGCGCCTTGATCAGGTCGATGCAGTAGTCGAGAATGGTCGACTCCTGCTCGCGGGTCATCGCAATCGGGTTCTCGTGGCTGTAGCCGTGCACTCCGATCTCGTGCCCGGCCGCGATCACCTCATCGAACTGCTCCGGGAACGTCTCGATGGAGTGCCCGGGCCAGAACCAGGTGGCCGGGAGGTCGTACTTCTTCAACAGGTTGTTCAGCCGGGGGACGCCCACCTCGCCGGCAAACATGCCGCGGGAGATGTCATCGGGAGAGTCCTCGCCCCCGTAGGAGCCCAGCCACCCCCCGACGGCGTCCACGTCGATTCCCAGTGCTACGAAGATTTCCTTTGCCACAATCCATCCTTTCCAGTGGGTCACGGTCGACTGCCGAGACGAGCTACTCCGTGTGCCGGTCAGACATACGGCGCGATCGCCTGCTCGTCGACCGGCTTGCCGCTCGACAACAGCGCAGCGAAGAGCATGCGGCTGTGGAAGGGCGGTAGGGATCTGAGGTTGAGGGCACCGGCGGCGATCAGATCCACGGCGCCACCGTTGGTGTACATCGGCACGACCGGCCCTTCGGGCACTCGGGTGGACAGGCCGACGGCTACCCCGTCCGCGGCTGCCCGGCGCACCCAGTCGAGGAGCGCATGGTTGCCGTTACCCGAACCCAGCGCAGCGAGGATCACCCCGCGCGCCCCGGCCGCCACTGCGGCCTCCGCGAGCGCGGCGTCGACGTCGGGATAGGCCACCACCACGTCCACGCGGGTGCTGTCGAAGCCTTCGCCGAGCGGCGGCAGCGGTGCGGGACGGACCGGGTGAGCGGTCAGCACCACCTCGCCGGCGGCCACTCGTCCGATCGGTCCACCACCGATGGTCACGAACGGCTCCGCTGCCACGGTGTAGAACTTCCGGGTACGGGCTGTCGCGAAGAGGCGTCCGCCGAACGCTAGCAGCACACCGCGCTCGCGTGCCTGGGGCGCCGCCGCGACGGCGATGGCGTCGCGGAGGTTGCGCGGACCGTCGGTGTCGGGCTGGTCGGCCGGCCTCTGCGCACCGGTGAGCACCACCGGCTTCGCCGAGTCGTGCAGCAGGTCGAGCAGGTACCCCGTCTCCTCCATCGTGTCCGTGCCGTGCGTGACCACCACACCGTCCACGTCGGCGCGGGCAATCTCCTCAGCCACTGCCTCGGCAATCGTTCGGATGTCTCGGTGGCGCATCAGATAGGAGCCGAGGTTGACGACGTCTCTGCCCTCAACCTCGACGCTGCTGCTGCTGCCCATCGTCCCGATCAGCTCACCGACAGTGCGCTGCGCCACGGCGCCGCCGTCTGGGCCGGCCGCGGAGGCGATGGTCCCGCCGGTGGCGAGAACGACCACTCGTGCCATCAGGTCCCCTTCCTGGTTTCGAACTTACGATGTGCCTGCCGTTACGGCATCACGTCGCCGCTGTTCGGCCCGAGCGTCTGGCCGACGTAGAGGTCCCCGCCCGGTGAGCTGGCCAGCAGCAGCGCCGTGGGGGCGACCTCCTCCGGCCGGCCGAACCGGCCGAGGGGCAGTTCCGCGGACTTGGCGGACTTCCAGTCATCGGAGAGGCCGTCGATCAACGGGGTGTAGACCGGTCCGGGCGCGATCGCGTTGACCAGCACGCCCTTCGGCGCCAGCTCCTGGGCGAGCGCCTTGGTCAGGCCGATCACTCCCGCCTTCGCCGAGACGTAGTGGGCGAGGTTGACCCCACCTTTGATCCCCAGCTGCGAGGAGATGTTGATGATCCGCCCCGCACCGGCCTCGACCATGTGCTCGGCCACGTAGCGCGCGGCAAGAAATACCCCGCGCAGGTCTACGGCGATGGTCTTCTCCCACCGCTCCGGGCTCATCTCCAGGAACGGCACTTCGTCGAGGATGCCGGCTGCGCTGACCAGGACATCGACCCGGCCGTGCCGCTCGATCACTTCCTCGACCGCCCTGCGGACGGACTCGGCGTCGGTGACATCGACCCGGTGAGTGCTGACGTCGCCTCGCTGCTGCAGCTCATCGCTCGGCTCCGCGAGATCGAACAGTGCCAGCGCGGCACCCTCCGCACTGAACAGTCGAGCGATCGCGGCGCCGATCCCACTGGCTGCTCCGGTGATGACGGCTACCTGCCCATCAAGCTGTCCCATGGTTCTTCTCCTTCGCTCAGCTCGGCCAGCGGATGGTCAGGCCGCCATCAACGATGAGTTCCTGCCCGGTGACATAGGCCGAATCGTCACTGGTGAGGAAGCGGATCGCGCGGGCGCACTCGTCCACGGTGCCGACCCGGCCGTGGGGGATGATCTTTCCCGCTGCCTTCAGCCCTTCCGGGCCGAGCGAGTTCTCCGCGTCCAGGGACTGTGGGCTCTCGATCAGACCCGGGATCACTGCGTTGCAGCGGATTCCTCGCGGGGCGAGCTCTACCGCCAGCGAGCGGCAGAGGCCGAGCACCCCGGACTTGGCGGCGGCGTAGTGCGCGTGGTCCTCCCACCCGTACACGCCACCCGCGATCGACGACGTCGCCACCAGAGCTCCGCCGTCTGCCATCCGGGCGGCACTGGACCGGAAGATCCGCATGACGCCGGACAGGTCCACGGCCATCATGTCGTCCCAGGCCTCGTCGGTCATCTCCTCGATCGGCTGGCGGCGCAGGATGCCTGCGGCGGCCACCGCGATGTCCAGGCGGCCGAACGCGTCCAGCCCGGCCTGTGCGAACTGCTCCGTCTGCTCGAAGGAGCGCACGTCCAGCTCCACGGCCAGGCATCGGCCACCGGCCGCCTCGACCGCGGACACGGTCTCGTCCACATCGTGCGGGTCACCGGGGTAGGAGCCGACTACCGAGCTCGCCCCGGCGCGGGCATAGGCGATGGCGAGCGCTCGGCCGATACCGCTGGCACCGCCCGAGATCAGTGCGACCTTGCCTTCGAGTCCGTCATCACGGCTGGTCATGGGTTGCCTCCATCTTCTCGCGGGCGTGGTCGCCGATGCGGTTGGTGGTGCGGGTACCGAGCATCAGTACCCCCGATACGAGCATGAACACCGAGCCCGCGCCAATGGCCGCAGTGGTCATCGGCAGGCCGGCGGCCAGGAGCACGCTGAGCAGACCGGATCCGGCGATTCCGCCGACCGGGGCCATCACGTGGGCCACGTTGGCGCCGGTGCCGCGCACGTGAGCGGGGAAGGACTCGCCCATGTAGAAGAGCATCGCGCCGTACGGCCCGTTCAGGAAGAACAGGGTGAGCGCATACATGAAGATGGTCATCCCCTGGCCCGTGGGCAGGATCAGCATGAGGATGGACACCAGACCACCGAGGGTCCAGCCGATCGTCACGGTCAGCTTGCGGCCGAGCCGGTCACCCACCCAGCCGTGGAACAGGTAGCCGGCGAACGCCGCAACGTTGGACAGCACCAGCACCACCAGCGCACTCTCGAACGAGACGTCCTTCGCCCCGACGAGCACCGTGGTGCCGAGCACGGAGAAGACCTGGATGCCCATCCAGTTGGTCAGCCAGGCACCGGACAGGCAGATCGTGTGCCGCCGCAGCGCCGGCGCCATGATGTCCTTCAGACCGCCGGACATCTGCTCGGAGTCGGTGAGCTCGGTCAGCTCGTGCTGGACCGCCAGCTCGCGCGCCGCGTCCTTCTCCCCGGCCGCCTGCCGCCGCTTGATCTCCTTGATGGCGAGGAAAGTGGGCGATTCCGGCAGAAACTTGATCGCCGCGAGGATGATCGGGATGGAGAAGACGCCGGCCACGAGGAAAGACCAGCGCCAGCCGATGACCGGCAGCAGCACGGCGGTGATCCCGGCGGAGAGCAGGGCGCCCACCGGCCAGCCGGACTGCACCAGGCTGTAGACGAAGCCCCGGTTCTTGACCTTCTTCAGCATCTCGTTGAGGTAGACGGAGTTCACCACCTCCTCGGACAGCGACAGCCCGGTCACCGACCGGATGAGGATGACGCTCACCGCCCCCATCGCCAGACCGGTCAGCCCGGAGGCGATCGTGCCGCCGAGCATCAGGATGATCAGCGCGCGCTTGCGGCCGAGCTTGTCCAGCACCGGTCCCACGGCGATCGACACCAGGAACACCCCGACAGTGGCGAGGGTGTTGATCGTGGTGGACTCGGCGGTACTCCAGCCAAAGTCCTCGGCCAGGACCGGCAGCAGAGTGCCGAACAGCGTGTAGTCGTAGACCGAGGCCACCCAGGCCAGGAACGCGATGACGCTGACGGCGGTGATGTCCTTGCGGCTGATCACCCGGTTCCAGGGCTCTTGGCCCTTGGCCGGCGGGCTACCCGCAGGCTCGGTGGGAACTGCTCCCATGTGCTCGCTCCTCGGTCGTGGCCACTGTGCTGCCCGGTCCATTCCGGTACCCAAAGGTTTGTGTGGTGCTCGTCGCGATGTCCACAAACGTTTGAGTACGACGATCGGGAGGCTAATCGTGAGCGCAGTCACATGTCAACTGCCGGTGCTCGGCTCAACCGCCACGGATGGGTTCAACAACGGCGGGGGGCTCGGCTCAGCCGCCGGCGGTCGACTCGCGTACCACCAGCGTGGGGGTGAGCTGGACCGGATCGGGATCTTCGCCGTCGAGCACCCGAAGCAGCATCTGGAGCCCCTGCTTGCCCATCTCGTGCATCGGCGAGTGCACCGAGGTGAGCGGGGTGGGCAGCTCCGCGGCCAGGGCGGTGTCGTTGTACCCGATGAGAACGATGTCGTCCGGAACGCTCAGCTTCCGGTCCCGGAGCGCACCCATCGCGCCGATGGCGGCGAAGTCGTTGGTGGCGAAGATGGCATCCGGATACGGCCGGCCCTGGGCCAGCAGCGCCTCGGTGGCGGCCCGGCCCCCTTGAGCATCGAATGGGCCATGGATGATCCGGTGCGCCGGGACGTCGATCCCCGCCACGGCGAGCGCGGACACCAGGCCCCGGGTGCGGTCGATGCTGGTGGAGGCATAGGGCTGCCCGGACAGCACCGCCACGTCGGTCCGGCCGATCGCGGCCAGGTGCACTCCGGCCAGCCGCCCGCCGAGCTCGTCGTTGCAGGTGACCGAGGGAAACCCAGGCACCCGGCGGGAGACCAGAGCGAACTTCGCGCCCTGCTGCCGGACGTACCGGAGGAACTCCCCGTCGTAGAACGCATCGCCGAAGATGATCCCCTCCACCCGCCGCGACCGGAGGAGCTCTACCGCACGCTGCTGCCTGCCACGGTCGTCGAGGGAGTTCGCAGCGAAGGTGGCGTACCCATGGGCAGTGGCAGCCTCGTCGACGCCTTCGTGAATGGTCGCGAGCACATAGTCCTGCAGCCTGGGCACCACCATGCCGATGAAATTCGACCGGCGGGTCCGCAGGCTCACTGCTTGCGGGTTCGGCTGGTAGGCGTGCTCGGCGGCGGTCTCACGTACTCGCCGGATGGTCTCCGCCGAGGCCCATCGTCGAGCCGCTTCATCGGTCTTGGCATTGAGCACCCGGGAGACCGTCGAGGCGGAGACGCCCGTCTCCGTGGCGATCATCAGCAGGGTCGGATGCTGCGGGCTTCGTCCCATCAGTACCTTCCTCGCCGTCTCGACACCCCGCCGCGCCTCACCGGGCCGCCACTACGGTAGCCCAGCAGCGTTGTTCTCCTGCTCTCCGCACCAGCACGAGGGGCACCGGCGCCCTCAGGCCCGCAGCGTGCGCACCTCGCCCGCACGCAACGGTGCGTCTGGGGCCACCCCGGAGGGCCGCCCCCGCAGGTCGGTCACCTGCCAGGCCGCCCCGTCCGGCGCCGTGAGGCGCACGTCCTGCTCGGCCGAGCTCATGCTCACCAGACGCGCCTCCACCACGGAAGCTCCGCCGTCGCCGACCTGGCGCAGGCTGCTCAGCACCGCCGGACCGGTCAGCTCGGGGCCGGCCGCAGCGGCGGGCAGCGCACCCCCTGCTGCGGCATGTCCGCGCACCACCAACGGCTCGTGCCGGAAGTGCTCCGCCCACCGGGCGACCTCCGCCCGCTCCCAGCCACCTGCGCGCGGCAGCACAGCGAGCCGGGTGCTCACCTCGGTACCGAGGTACTGCGCGCCGGGCACCGGAATCTCCGACCCAGCCGGCTCGTCCCGCAGCGGGTGCACGTTCACGCTCATCATTCCCACCGCGCGCAGCAGGGTCAGGGCCAGCTCGTCGCCGGCCGCGCCGCCCACCACCTCGTACTCGGTGAGCTTGGCCAACAGCACATGCGCGTTCCCCGCGGAGACGAAGCCGGTGGCCGGGAAGGTGGGCAGCGGGTACTCGCCCCAGCCACCCTCGGCCGTGCGGCCCCGCCGGGTGACGTCGAACTGCCCGGAACCGAAGGAGGTGTCCACCTGCTCCCCGAGCGGCACGTGCAGCCGCAACCGGTGGTCACCCACGGTGTTCACCGCGGACAGGGTGAGCCGCACGAACGGTTCGCCGGCGCGCACCTCCACCAGCATCCGGACGGCGAGCTCTTCGGTCTTCTCCAGCCGCCGGTCCCGGTCAGCCGGGTCCACACCCAGCGGCAGGTCATAGCGGCGGGTGACCTCGATCGCTGCGCGCACCGGGCCTTCGGCCACCACGTCGGTGTGCACCGAGGTGGGCGTCTCCAGCGCCGGGGAGTGCGCGAGTGGCCCATAGTTGTAGGAGTCGCCGCGGTCGCCCTCGTCCACCAGCCGACCCACCCCGGTCAAGGTGGTGCCGTCGGTTCCGGTCAGCGTGAGCGTGCCATCCGCATCAACGACGGCGGAGACCAGGTCCCCGGTCACGCTCCGGGGCGTAGCGCGCACCTGGGCAGGACTCGTGGTCGCCTCGGCGCCAGAGGTGGTCATGGACCCGGCACCGGAAGCCGCGCGGATACTCACGTGCCCGAGCGGGGGCACCTCCGCGGCCAGGATCACCCGGCGGCGCGGCTGCGCCGTGGTCACCACCTGCCAGTGGCGCCGACCCTCGGGATCCGCGGTGGCAGCGGCCTCGATCTCCGCGGTCAGGGTAGCCAGGTCGAACGGCCCCTCGGCCACCTCGCCGACGGTGAAGTGCAACGAGTCCGCGCCCCAGGTGTAACCGTTGATCTGCTGTCCGAACAGTTCCCGGCCGTGGATCCGGCGAAGGATGCTCACCAGCTCCGCGGAGGTCATCGTCTCGTCCCCGAGCGCCGTGTCCAGCTCGCCGACCACCTGCCCGCCTGAGCCGCCGCCGTCGTCACCTGCCACGACCACCTCGGTCTGGACCGTGCGCGCCCAGGGCAGGGTGTTTGCCAGCAGGTAGGCATCGGAGGGAACGTCGGCGGCGAGGCCATCGAGCACTCGCTCACTCACGGCGCGGCCGATCTGGGCGGCGGAGGCGAGCCGGGCGGCTACCTGGTCGGCGGTCTCGTCCACCCCACAGCCGGTGATCGAGTCGTGTGCCGTGGACTCCACCACCCGGTACCAGGCAAGGTCGAAGAAGGACCGGTGGTCCTCGGCCGAGTACAGCGCGTCCAGCCGTTCGGCCTGAGTGAGGGTCAGCTCCGCCTCCGCCATCGCTGCCTTGAGGTTGGTGCGGATGGAGAACACCCCGGGCAGCAGGTTTCCGCGGGCGTGCGAGCGCAGCTCCCCCGCCACCACCTCGGGTCGTCCTGTCAGAGGTGCGCCATGACGCACTTCTGACATGACGACCTCGGAGAGAGTGGCCACCCGGATCTGCGGGGCGTCCGCACCAGCGTTGTGGGCGCGCACCCGGTCCATCAGCTCCGGCGGCGGGGCCATGTGGTCGGTGCCGAACATGCCGAGCACGGGATCCTGCCCGTACCAGGGGCGAGTCTGCTCGCGGTAGGCGGTAGCGAGCTCGGCGAGGCGATCTGGCAGGGCGAACAGGTCCAGGGCGCTGCCGTAGCCATCGAAGAGGTACTCGGTGCGCACGCTCGAGCCGTCCGGGGACTGCCAGGTGAAGCTGTGCTCGGTGACCGCAGCCGGGACCCCGCGCCACAGCGCAGCGTGCTCGATCCCGAACCCGCGCAGGATCTGTGGCATCTGCGCGGTGTGCCCGAACATGTCCGGCAGGTAGCCCACGCCCATCGCCCCGCCGAGCCGCTCGGCCCGGTCGATGCCGAGCTCCAGATTGCGCACGATGGTCTCGCCGTCGCAGCAGAACTCGTCCAGCAGGATCAGCCACGGGCCCACGGCGAGCTGTCCGCCGCGCACCAGCACCGCGACCCGTTCACGCATCTCGGGGCGGATCTGCAGGTAGTCCTCGATCGCGGCGGTCTGCCCGTCCAGAGTGAACCGGAACTGCGGATCGGCCTCCAGCCGGGTAATCACGTCGTCGAGCACGTGCACCAGGCGGAGTCGGAACACCTCGTGCGGTTCGTACCACTCCCGGTCCCAATGGGTGTGTGGGACCAGAGCGATCCCCGCGTCGGTGGGCGAGGCCGGATCTGTCGGTCCGGGTGCGGCGGGGTCGGCGTCCGTCATAGCTTCTCCGTTCAGGCGACCGTCACGTTCAGGCGACGGCCAGGTTCAGGCGAGGCCGGCTCAGGCGATGGCCAGCACGCGGCGGGTGGCGTCCTGCAGGTGTAGCCGGCCGCTGCCCCAGCTGGCCGGGAGGCGTTCGTAGGAGTCGGTGATCCGCCGGCGCCGTCCCTCGGCGTCGGCCAGCACCAGGCCTTCGGCGTCGATCGCGAGCAGATCCTCCTCCACCCGGAGCAGGATCGGCGTGTGCAGCGGACGCGGAACCCGGTCCTCGCCCACTCCCACGCTGATCGCGGTCCGCCCCGCCCGCACACCGGCCAGGATCGCTTCCGGGGAGTCGTCCTCGGCGGCCACCCAGGTGGTCGGGGTGCCGAGCGCGTAGCCGTGGTCCGGGGAGTGGAAGTCGCTGCCGCCGAGGAGCACCGCACCCGGGTCCCACCGCTGGTGGAACGCCCATGGAGCGGTCGAGGTCAGATCACGGAACCAGGAGATGTGCCAGTGCTCGAGCGCGGCGGGCAGCGCGGTGAGCGGGTGCTGCCAAGCGCAGTCGCCGTCGATCGGGTGGTTGATGCTGAGCACTCCACCGCGCCGTTCTACTTCGGCCACCCAGGTATCGGCCGGTTCTCGGAAATCGATCCAGCCGATGTCACCGAACGCGTTCGCGTGCCCGCGTGCCGTGGTCACCTCCTGGCCGGGGAGCAGAGTGATGCCGTGGGCGGCGCCGACCCGCGGCAGATGGGCGTGGTGGCTGACGGTGTTGTGATCGGTGACGGCAAGAAAATCCAGCCCGGCGCGCACCGCGGTGGCGGCGAGCTCGCTGATGCTCAGACTGCCGTCGGAGTGCACGGTATGGGCGTGGAAGTCGCCGGCGTACCAGCGCAGGCCGGCCGGGGCGGGCAGGTTCCGCTCGCTTCCGCGCACCTGCCGGGGCTGCGGTGGTGCCTCACGTTCGCGTTCCGGCTGCTCGACGGCGGGGCATGCGATTCGTAGCCTGACGTCCAGTCCCGTCGCGGGCACTTTGTGCAGACCGAGGATCACCTGCCACGTTCCGGGTTCCAGCTCGCCGGGGAGGTAGCCGGGGGTAGCGGCCTCGGCGGTGATGGTGAAGCGGTCCCGGGCACCGCCGGACCAGCCGCGCCAGCCGGACGCGCCCTCGCAGCCCAGGTCGATCACGCCGGCGGAGGTGTCATAGCTCAGCTGCACCGAGACCGACGGCGCGCCCCTGGGCACGTCGAACGGCACGGGGAGGTAGCGGGTGGCGATCTGGTCATCGAGGGTGAGGTGCAAGCGTTCCTCGGTGTGAGGCATTCAGTCGATCCGCATTCAGTTGATCCGCTCGGTGGACTCGGGGTCGAAGAGCAGGCTACGCCGCGCCGAAGAGATCACCCAGCCGTGGTCCCCCGCGGCCGGGGCATCCTCCTCGGGCACCACCAGCTGGAGCTTCTCCGCTCCGGAGTTCGCCGTGATCAGGGTGGAGGCGCCCAGGTTCTCGGTGACGCTGACCTCCACCGGGACACCGAGCGCGGTCTCCTCGGCGGACCAGCGCAGGTACTCGGGCCGGGCGCCCCAGATCACCTCGGTCCCGTCTGCCACGGTGACCCCCTCCGGCAGCGGAACGCTGCCCTCGCCCACCGGCACTGCGCCGTCGGCGATCGTGGTGGCGACCAGATTGATCGGCGAGGATCCGATGAACGAGGCGACGAACGTGTTGGCGGGGCGCTGGAACACCTCCTGCGGGGTGCCCACCTGTTGCAGCCGGCCGGACTTCATCACCGCGAGCCGGTCCGCGAGCGCGAGTGCCTCCGCCTGGTCGTGGGTGACGAACACGGTGGTCACGCCCAGGTCCCGCTGCAGCTCCTTGAGGAAGGTGCGCGCCTCCAGCCGGAGCCGGGCGTCCAGGTTGGACAGTGGCTCGTCCAGCAGCAGCACCTCCGGTTCGGTAGAGACCGCCCGGGCCAGGGCCACGCGCTGCTGCTGACCGCCGGAGAGCTGGGCCGGGCGGCGCAGGCTGAGCCCGTCCAGCGCGAGCCCGTCGGCTACGGATACTGCCTTGTCCCGGCGAACGTTCTTCTTCACCTTCTTGATCTTCAGCGGGTAGGCGATGTTGTCCGCCACGTCCATGTGCGGGAACAGCGCGTAGTCCTGGAACACCATCGCGACCCCGCGCTCACCGGGCTCGGCCTGGGTGACGTCCCGGTCGCCGATCTGCAGGGTGCCCTCGGTGATCGCCTCCAGTCCGGCGATCGAGCGCAACAGGGTGGTCTTCCCGCACCCGGACGGGCCGAGCAGGGCGAAGAACTCACCGTCGGCGATGGTGACGTCGACGCCGTCGACCCCACGGACCCCGCCGGGGTACTCCTTCACCAGGGCGGTGGTGGCGATGGTGGCCATCAGGACTTGATCCCTCCATGGAAACGGAAGCCGTACCGGCGGTTGACGAGGAAGTAGAGCAGAATCACCGGGATGGAGAACACCAGGGAGAAGGCGGAGATCAGGCTCAGGTCCGCCTGCCCGCTCTCGGTGTAGAAGGTGTACATGATCACCGCGGCCGGCTGGGACTCCGGGGAGCGGAGCAGGATGAACGGGAGCAGGAAGTTGCCCCACACCTGCACCAGTGCCCACACCGCCACGAACGCCAGCCCGGGCCGGGCGATCGGCACCACCACGTGCATGAGAATCTGGTGCGGTTTGGCGCCGTAGAGCCGGGCGGACTCCTCATAGGACTTCGGGATCGAGTCCATGAAGTCCTTGAGGATGAAGATCACCGTGGGCAGCACCCCGCCGGACAGGGCGAGGATCACCCCGGTCTGGGTGTTGATCAGGCCGGTGGTGACCATCAACTGGAACAGCGGCACCATCGCGGCGGTGCCGGTGACCACCGAGGAGAGCAGCAGTAGGCCGTAGAGCAGGCCGTCTCGGCCGGGGATGCGCACCCGGGAGAGCGCGTAGGCGGCTAGTGACCCGGTGGTGACCACCACGGCGATCGTGCCCAGCCCGAGCATCAGCGAGTTGCCGATCGAGGTGAGCGCGTAGGGGTTCTCCGCGAGCACGGAGAAGTTGTCCAGCGTCCAGTCCGGCCAGGACACGGTCAGGCTCGGGGTGGAGTTGAACGGCGCCGTGACCAGCCACGCCAGCGGCAGCGCGAAGAAGAACCCGATCACCACCATGGCGATCACGAACAGGATCCGGACGAGGAACTTCTTCACGGTGCGCCCCGGCGCGGCGGCGGGCCGTAGCGGCTTTGCGGTCTGCGCGGTCATGCCTTCCGCCCCCTACCGATGCGCATGTAGACCAGCGCGATCACCAGGTTGATCAGCAGCATCAGCAGCGAGATCGCTGCGCCGACCCCGAGCTGCCCACCGGGGATGGCGGTGCGGTAGATATACACCGGCAGGATCTCCGACGCGCCGTTCGGCCCGCCCGCGGTGAGCAGGTACGGGGTGAACGTGTTGAACGTCCAGAGCGTGATCAGCAACGTGTTGGTGAGGATGTGCCCCCGGATGTTCGGGATCACTACGTCCCGCAGCTGCTGCCAGGTGGAAGAGCCGGCCATCCGGGCGCTCTCCATCTGTGACGGCGGGACCGCGCCGAGGGCGGAGGAGAACAGCAGCATCGAGAACGCGGTGCCCACCCAGATGTTGAAGATGATGATGCTGGCCATCGGGTACTCGATCAGCCAGGCCATCCCGGGGGTGTCCAGCAGCCAGTTCAGCGTGCCGTCCCGCCGGTCCAGCAGCGCGAGCCAGAGGAAGGAACCCACCGAGGTGGGCACCACCCAGGCGGCGAGCACCAGGGTCTCCACGATCCCCTTGGCCCAGCGCGGCAATCGGCGCAGCGACCAGGCCACCGAGAACCCGAGCAGGGTCTGGCCGAGCACACCGGAGACGAGCACGAAGATCAGCGTCAGCCGGAGCGAGTTCCAGAATTCCGGATCGGCGAGGATCTGGGTGTAGTTCTCCACGCCGACGAACGAGGGGTCCGCGGCGGCCAGCCCGGTGAGCCGGTAGTCGGTCATCCCCAGGTAGATGGTCCACAGCGCCGGGAAGATCAGGAACAGCCCGATCAGCGCCAGCGCCGGGGTCATGAAGGTGCCGGCGCCCGCCTTGCCCAGCCCGGCGACGTCCTCCGGACGACGCCTGGTGCGCCGCCCGGACGCGCGCGCGGACGCGGTGCTCACGCTCACCACCGACCTCGATCAGCCGTTGTTGACGTTCTCTTCGCCGACGATCCCGGCGACCGAATCGGAATAGCCGGTCAACGCCTCATCCACGGATGTTCCGCCGACCACCGCGGCAGTGGCCTCCTGCAGGGCCACCGAGACCTCCGGGTAGGCGGCCAGACCGGGCCGATAGGTGGTGATCGGCAGCACCTCGTCGCTGATGAAGGTGAGCATGTCGTTGCCCTCGAGCAGGGTCTCGTTCACGTCCGTACGGGGGCTGATGTTCAAGCCGCCGTACTCGGCACGGGCTTCATAGGCCTCGGCAGAGTTCATGAACGCGAGCAGCTCCCAGGCCAGCTCCGGGTTGTCCGAGTTCGGGTTCAGCACCCGGCCGGTGCCGCCGG
Source organism: Ruania zhangjianzhongii (assembly GCF_008000995.1). Classification (NCBI taxonomy): domain Bacteria; kingdom Bacillati; phylum Actinomycetota; class Actinomycetes; order Micrococcales; family Ruaniaceae; genus Ruania; species Ruania zhangjianzhongii. The sequence goes on along the minus strand of NZ_CP042828.1, from coordinate 76,186 downwards.
ACATGGAGACGAAGTCCTGCCCGTTGACGCCCGAGCCCGGGGTCTGCGCGGGGATCATCGTGTAACCGACCACCTCGTCCCGGTTCTCCATCGGCGCGGTGCCCACCTCGGGGTCCACCACCGAGCGCCAGAAGTAGTCGCCTTCGAGCAGGATGCCGATCTCGCCCTCGGCGAAGAGGCTGAACGAGGTGTCCCGGCCGGAGGCTTCCTGCTGCAGCACCGCATCACCGAGGCCCTCGTCCACATAGATGGTGCGGTAGAGGTCGAGCACTTCGCGCATCTCGTCGGTGGCGCCGATCCACTGGTCGCCCGAGTACACCTCGGCGCCGGTTCCCGCCAGCATCGGCAGCAGCCCCTGCATCGTGGTGGCCTCACCCATCGCCGTTCCGGCGTTCAGCTGGATCGGGATCACCCCCTCGATCCCGGCCAGGGCACGGCTGGCCTCGAGGACCTCTTCCCAGCTGGTCGGCTGCCAGTCCTCGGGCAGGCCGGCCTGGGCGAAGAGCTCCTTGTTGTAGTAGAGCACGCGGCCATCGGCACCCTGTGGGACGCCGTAGACCTGATCGTTGAAGGAGAGACCGTTCTGGACGGCGTCCGGGATCTGCTCCCAGCCCTCCCAGTCGGTGACCGCGTCGCCACCGACCTCTTCGAGCGGGTTGATGTAGCCGGCCTCGGCGAACTCACCGACCCAGATGCCGTCGATACCGATGATGTCCGCGCCGCCGCCGGACTGCAGGTCCAGGGCGATCTTGGTCTTGTAGTCCTCGTCGTCCACGCCCTGGGCCTCGAACTCCACCGTGACGTCCTGGCCCTCGTCGGCCATTGCCTGCTCGAACTGCGGGATCACCCACTCGTTGATCCAGTCCGCCTCGGCCTCGTTCTTCCCGCCGCTGATCGCGTTGGTGACGATGGTCAGCGTGCCGCTGTCGCCATCGCCGCCGCCGTCGTCACCGCCGCTGCAGGCGGCGAGGGTCAGGGCCGCGATCGTCATACCGGCGACTGCGCCGGCTGCCGTCTTCCTACGCATGGTGGTTCTCCATGATCGAGGGGGTCGTGGTGGGCAGGACAGTGCCCAGGCGCCTGTACCGGGCATCCGGGGCAGGCGCTGCTGCGTACGCCCGACGGCGGTGCGGAGCCACTCAGCTTCGCCCGTCACTCGGGTGTCGCGACGGGTTCCAGTCGATCACACGCATGTCTTGTGGTCAAGGGGTTACGTCCTGTCAAACCGGTGCTGTCACCGAGGTACGCCTCACGCCCGTTCACAGCAACCAGGGTCCGGTGCTGTACGCGCTGACCTGCGATGATGCCTGGTGGTGCAGGACTGGCGACGGCCGCATGGTCCGCTGCCAACATCCAGGGCCTGGTGCAGCAGGGGTGCTTTAATGTCCGCTTGTCTGAACATTGCCGGTGATGGCCGCAGCGTTCCATCGGAGGTACGTGCGACCGTCTGAGGTTGGCACGGACTACCTCCGACCGCACCAGGTACCTCCGTTGCGATCTGCCGCGTATCAGGCCCCGCCCGCCGCCAACCTCGGGCCGTCATCGATCAGACGAATGTTGCGGGCATAGCGGGAGAAGCCGATGTCCTCATACGTGGCCGCTGCGGCGGTGTAGGCGCTGTCGCCGCGAGCGCAAACGCGTGCGTACCGCGCTCCGCGCTCTCTCGCGGCCCGCAGCGAGGCTGCGACCGCTGCGCGCGCGAGGCCGCGCCGTCGGAACCGCGGATCGGTGCCCACCGGTTCCAAGACTGCTGTGGCGTTCTCCACATCCACCCAGCACAGGCAGAATGCGGCAACGGTTCCCTCCGTATCCTCGACGATCCAGTCCAGGTCGGCGAGGTAGGGGTGGCCGGCCATCACTTGCTTGTAGACATCCGTCGTGAGGCTATGCTCTCCGCCATAGTCGGCGAACGCTGCGCGGTGTACCGCTGCTCGCGCTTGCGCATCGTCGGGAGTGCGCACCGCCCGCAGGGTGAATCCTTGCGGCACCGGTGGCACCACGAGCGGGTCGATGAGGTTGCGCCGCAGATGCGCGAAGTACGGACCGCTGTCGTCCCGCCGATACCCCCACTGGCTGAGCGCGTCGATCAGCTCGACCTCGGCGTCCATGACCGTGATGACACACCCGGAGCCGCCCCACGACTCTGCGTACCGACCGAGGATCTCTGGCAACAAGGCGAGATGCACGGGGTCGACCTGCAGGTCCAACCGCCCCGGGGACCGGGACCAGGCCCACGCCACCGCCTGCCCGTTGGACACCCAGGTGGACACCCACCATGCCGATGAGGATCGGCTCGTCTCCCACCAGAACCACGTCAGCTCCCCTGGGTGCCATCTGCTGGACCAGCTCCACATACGGCTAGCCAACTCCTGTATGCGCGCGAGCTGGCCACTATCGGTCCCGGTTCTCCAGTGGTACATTCTCGCTCCCCAGTCACGAGGCTCGCGTGCCGCAGTGCATGTTCGGCGTGTGAACTTCATTGATGGCGCCAGTGGACGTGCGGTGGCCGGCCGGTTCGAGCGCCAGGATGATCCTGGCCGCGCCGGGGGGGAACATTGCCAGCGACACCGGCAACGGTGAGGGGCATGTCGACTCCTTGGTTCATCTGAGGTCTTGCCTGGTCTTCTGGCAGTTCGTGGCGACAGGATCGAGGAGTCTGTTCCGCAGCTCGGCTGCGACCTCCCGCTCGGCATCCAGCACCGAGGACAGCGCATCAGGCAGCTGGCGGGCCAGCTCTTCCACGCGCTCGATGAGTCTTTCGGCCGGGTAGGCAATCTCGGTGGCAAAGCGTTCCCAGTGCCGTCGCGCGACTCGACCGAACCGGCTCTCGCCACCGATCTTCATGGCCGCGCTGCGCAGCCCATGTTGGTCGTCGGCGTCGTAGGGGAACCCGGATGCGATGTCGTAGAGCGGCGCTAGCCGCACCGTCCTTCCGATCAGGAGCACGCTGTAGTTTTTGGCGTGGGCGTCCGGGGCGCCGAGCAGGTAGTTCAGGACCAGGCCATCCAGGAACTGGTGTATATCGAGCCCCCCACGAGTGGTCGAGGCTCGGCGGAGCAGGTCGATGATCTGCACGGCCCGCGGACCGCCCGTACTCTCGTACTTGTCTCGCGGATAGACACTCAGGGCCTGGCAGAGGTCCTCCTGATGCACGCGCAGTACCCGGCCGTCCTCAGTGCGACGCCGGTCGTAGCGATCCACGATGATAGCGGGCTGCCCGTCGAACTCTTGGTACTGGCTCGTGGCCGCAGGCAGTCCGAGGCGGCGTGCTGTGGCAAGGCAGATATGTTCGTTCAGGGCCTGTGCTCCGAACTCCGATACCCCTGGCTTGATGATGTGGGTGGTGGGCTCTGCCCCTGTCACGCTGCACCAGGCACCCGATTCAACCCGCAGAGCGAACTTGCCTTGCGCACCGGCAAGGGACCACTTTTCGCGCGCAGCCGTCCACGACGAGGCATCGTTAGCCCGCAGCTCGCGCAGCCGGTCTCCGATTTCGCGCTCCTCGCGCGGTATCAGTTCTCCGGCCTGGTTGAGGACGTCGGGCACCTGGTCGGGACGACAGAACTGCACTGCCCCAGCGCAGTCAAGGCCGATGTGCTCCAGAAGCGCGAACGGATTGCGCCCGGAGACGTCGAACTTCCTGCCGAGCGCCTCCTTCGTCTCCTCCCGATCGGGCAGAAGCCCTTCGAGGAAGGGGTCGACCTGCCGCTTGGTGTACGGATGCTCCCGCGGGGGCATCGCGAGCGAGATTCCGGCGCCGCGGCCTACCTCTCGGTACTGGAGGCGGTGTGCCCCGCCACCGGTCTGGTGCAGGTCGGCCAGGTGCTCACCGTAGAGCAGTACTGCAAGGCTCCGCCCGGACGCCATTAGCCGTCCTCGGCGTAGAGCTCAAGCAGCTCCCGCTCGGTGTCAGTCAGTTCGGGTTCGCTGGCCGATGCCAAGACCAGGCTCAGCCCGAGTGCGCGGGCGGTAGCCATCACCATCGCGATCTCGCTGCGTTCGCCTCGGCCGGTCTCCAGGTTGATCAGCCATCTCCGGGACACTCCGGCGGCGTGCGCCAGGGCTTCCTGGGTCATACCGCTCCGGGCGCGAGCATCACGGATCGCGGTGCCGAGCCGAGGGACGCTGTCGATGCTTCGAGCCATGATGTAACGGTACTTGCACATAGTCGGAAGTGCAAGTACTTGCACATCCGACTATGTGCGGGCTCTTGCATACGCTGCGCCGATCCCGTCCGCCCGCCACCCTTCCGGGCGGGCGGGCCAATCTACGCATGGTTCCCGGTATCGGTGCTTCCAGCAACGGTGGCGAACGCCGAAGCCGCGGCAACTTCTCGTCGTCATCGCCTTGCCTCGCCGTCACTGGCGGGCAAGGCAGGGTCGGCTCCACACTCTGTGCATGAATCTATGCCTCGGGCAGAAAGAAGCCGCAGCACCCTTGAAATCGTTGGGATCCTGCGGCTTCCTACTGTGCGCGAGGGGGGAGTTGAACCCCCACGCCCTTGCGGGCACACGGACCTGAACCGTGCGCGTCTGCCTATTCCGCCACTCGCGCTTGTTGGCGATTAACTCGACCCTGGCCGTGCTGATCGCCGCATGCAGATTAGCACGCGCACCGGGCCAGAACGTAACCGGGCACGTGTGCTCAGTCACCCGAAACCGGCCCGCTGCAGGCGCGCCGAACCCGCAGCAGTGGGAGGCGCAGCGGCCTTCCACCCCGCCAGACTGAGGGCTCGGCGGACACGATCAAAGGTCGCTTGCGTGGGCAGAGGATAGGTGCTCGACCGGCACGCCTGAACCCACGCGCGCGCGATTCGGCTTACGATTCCGTGAGGACCAGTGCAGCCACGTGCAGGCTGTCGGGTCGTCACCGGCCACGAGACCAGGAGAGGGAGGTGCGCTGTGGGAGTCCTCGATCGCTTCGAGAAGGGCGTCGAGCGGGTAGTGAACAACGCCTTCGCCAAGGCATTCCGCTCCGACCTCAAGCCCGTGGAGATCGCTAGTGCTATCCGCCGGGATATGGACGAACGCACGGCCGCACTCTCCCGCGGGCGCACTGTGGTGCCGAACACGTTCACCGTGGAACTGGCCACCAAGGACTACGAGCAGGTGCGAGGCTGGGGCGAGGAGGCGATGGCGGAAGAGATGATCACCGCCGCCACCGACCACGCCACCAGCCAGGAGTACGTCTTCGTCGGGCCGGTCGAAGTGGAGTTCGACGAGGCTGACGACCTGGAGCCGGGGCGGTTCCGGATCCGTTCTGCCTCCCGCCGTGGCGCCGTCGCCCCGGCCACCACCAGTCGGGCCAGCCGCCGGCACCCGATCCTGGACATCGACGGTCAGCGCTACCTGCTCACCGGCGCCGTGACCGTGATCGGGCGCGGCAGCGAAGCGGACATCATCGTCGACGACACCGGTGTCTCCCGCCGGCATCTGGAGATCCGGATCACCTCCGACGGTGTGATCGCCAGCGACCTCGGCTCCACCAACGGCACCTACATCGAGGGCCACCACGTGGACGCCGCCACCCTGGTGGACGGCAACACGCTGACCATCGGCCGCACCCGCATCCTGTTCTGGTCCGGAGCAGACGACTCAGGCGATCGGTAACCCACGGCAATGAGCGATCTGATCGTCACCGTGATGAAGGTGGCCTACCTGGCGCTGCTCTGGCTGCTGGTACTCGCCGCGATCGGAGTGCTCCGCCGGGACGTGTTCGGCACCCGCGTGCTCGCGCACGGCAGCGTGGTCCGCAAGTCCCGGTCCGACGGCGGAGGACGCCCCTCCCGGGGTCGCACCCGGGGCGGGCCTACTCGGCTCCGGGTCACGGCCGGGCCGTTGAACGGCACCACGCTGGCACTCGGCCCCTCGGCGATCCTGATCGGCCGGGCGCCCGGGTCCACCCTGGTGCTCGACGATGACTACTGCTCCAACCGGCACGCCCGCATCTTCCCGCAAGATGGCCGCTGGTGGGTGGAGGACCTGGGCTCGCGCAACGGCACCTACCTCGGTTCGGCCCAGGTGACCGACCCGGTCCCGGTGGAGACCGGCGTCCCGATCCACCTCGGCCAGACCGTCATCGAGCTGCAGCGGTAGTCGGCGTGTCCGTAGGGTTGAACTACGCCGCCCGCTCCGATGTGGGCCTGGTGCGGAGCACGAACCAGGACTCCGGGTATGCCGGGCCGCACCTGCTCGTGCTCGCCGATGGCATGGGTGGGGCCGCCGGCGGCGACATCGCCTCCTCGATCGCGGTCGGGCACCTGGCGCCTCTGGACGGCGAGGCCCACGGTGGTGACGATCTGCTCGACCAGCTCCGCCGCGCCGTCGCCGGTGCCCACCACGATCTGATGGCGTACTCCGAGGAGAAGCCCGAGGCCGCCGGGCTGGGCACGACGGTGATAGCTCTGCTGCGCTCGGGAAGCAAGATCGGCATGATCCATGTGGGCGACTCCCGCGCCTACCTGCTGCGCGACCGTGTGCTCTCCCAGGTCACCACCGACCACACCCTGGTGGAACACCTGGTGGCCACCGGCCAGATCACCGAAGAAGAGGCCGAGCACCACCCGCAGCGGTCGGTGATCCTCCGGGTGCTCGGTGACGACCCGGATGCGCCAGAACTGGACGAGTCCATCCGCGAGGCTCGCGAGGACGACCGGTGGCTGCTCTGCTCCGACGGGCTGTCCTCCTACGTCTCCCCGGAGACCATCACCGAGACGATGCTCGCCGAAGCCGACCCAGGCCGGTGCGCCGACCAGCTGATCGACCTGGCGCTGCGCGCCGGCGGACCCGACAACATCACCGTGGTGGTCGCCGATGTGGTGAACACCACGGACCTGCCCGCCACCGCACCGCAGATCGTCGGCGCCGCGGAGACGGACCGGACCCGCCCCACCCGCGGCGGCACCGGTGCGGCGGCCCGCGCTGCGGCCCTGACCCGCAGTCCGGACGAGGACCGCGAGGAGATACCACCAGACCTGGACGAGAGCGAGCCACCGGGGCGGCGGGCGCTGCGCTGGGCGATCTCCGTCGTGGTGGTGCTGGCACTGCTGGCGGGTGCCGCCGCGATCGGGTACCGGTGGACACAGAGTCAGTACTACGTCGGCACCGACGGCAGCCATGTGGTGATCTACCAGGGTGTGCCCACCACGCTCGGCCCGCTCGAGCTGTCCCGTCAGCACCAGGTGACCGAGCTCAAGCTGGCGGAGCTGCCACCGTTCGTCCAGTCCCGGGTGGAGGCGAGCATCAGCGCGGACGACCTGGCCGACGCCGAGCAGATCGTCGAGCGGCTCACGGAGCAGAGCGGACCGGAAGAACCCACCGAGGACCCCAGCGAGGATCCGAGCGAGTCACCGCGCGGGGGCCCCAGCCAGGACTCCAGCACCGGCCCGAGCAACGGCCCGAGCGAGACGCCCACCGGCCGCGACCGGCCCTCGGACGGCGCCGGGGCACCGGCACCGGCCCACTCCGGCACCCAGACCAGCGGCACCACCGGGGGCGGTTTCTAATGGCCACCGTCGCACCGGTCCGGATCCGCACCGGCCGGGCTGCCGAGATCTGGCTGTTCCTGCTCTCCGTGCTGCTCGGCGTCGGCGGCTACGCCCTGGTCGGGCTGAACACCGGCGGCGCTCTGCCGGGAGACCTCCTCCGATTCGCCGGCGTCCTGGTGGCCCTGGCGCTGGTGCTGCACCTGGTGGTGCGCTGGCGCGCCCGGTACGCGGACCCGCTGCTGTTGCCACTGGTGATGGCGCTGAACGGCATCGGCCTGGCGATGATCTACCGGATCGACATCGGCCTGACCGGCCGGGGTCTGGCTGCCGGGTTCGGTCCGCGGCAACAGATGTGGACGATCATCGGGGTGGCCGCCGCCTGTCTGGTGATCGTGCTGCTTCGGGACCACCGGCTGCTCCGCCGCTACACCTTCACCGCGATGGTGGCCGGTATCGTCCTGCTGCTCCTACCGATGATCCCGGGTCTCGGGGTGAACATCAACGGCGCCCAGCTGTGGATCCGGGTAGCCGGGATGAGCTTCCAGCCCGCCGAGATCGCCAAGATCCTGCTCGCGGTGTTCTTCGCCGGCTACCTGGTCTCCCACCGGGACGTGCTCACCCTGGCCGGGCCGAAGTTCCTCGGCCTCCAGCTGCCGCGCCTGCGCGACCTGGGCCCGCTGGTCGTCGCCTGGGCCGGGGCCATCCTGGTGCTGGTGGTCGAACGCGACCTCGGCACCTCACTGATGTTCTTCGGGCTGTTCGTCGCCATGGTGTACGTGGCCACCGAACGGTTCAGTTGGATCCTGATCGGTCTGATCATGTTCGCTGTCGGGGCGACCGTGGCGATCATGGTCTTCCCGCACGTCGCCGACCGGTTCGACATCTGGCTGAACGCCCTCGACAACGAGATCTACAACCGGGAGTACGGCGGATCCGGGCAGATCGTGCGCGGGCTGTTCGGACTGGCACTCGGCGGCCTGCTCGGCACCGGCTGGGGCGACGGCTTCCCCCACCTGGTCTCCTATGCCAACTCCGACTTCATCATCGCCTCCCTCGGCGAGGAGCTCGGACTCACCGGGTTGATGGCGATCCTGCTGATCTACCTGGTACTCGCCCAGCGCGGGATGCGGATGGCGATCGGGGTGCGGGACGGATTCGGCAAGCTGCTCGCGTCCGGTCTGGCGTTCACCCTGGCGTTCCAGTGCTTCGTGGTGGTCGGCGGCGTCACCCGGCTGATCCCGCTCACCGGGCTGACCATGCCGTTCATGGCCGCCGGCGGCTCCTCCCTGGTGGCGAACTGGATCATCGTCGGCCTGCTGATCCGCATCTCCGACTCCTCCCGCCGCCCGGCGAGCGAGGTCGGCGGCGGAGTCTCCACCGAGACCGCGATGGAGATCATCGGCGCCACCGATGAACGCGAGCACCGCCCCGAGTCCGGGCCGCACGGCCCGGAGGGTGAGCCGGACTCCGACACCCAGGCCACCGCCGTCGGCCTGGCTCCGGTCCGCGACCAGGGCCGGGACGAGACGGACCACCGCAGCCCGCACGAGGACGACGACGGCTTTGGCAACGGCGACGAACCGACCCAGGTGGTGAGAGGCGAATGAACACTCCGCTGCGCCGGCTCTCGGTAGTGATGCTGGTGATGTTCTTCGCTCTGATGGGCTCGGCCACCTACGTCCAGTTCGTGCAGGCGGAGTCCCTGAACGGCGACGCCCGGAACGTGCGCACCCTCTACGAGGATTACGGCCGGGACCGCGGCCCGATCGTGGTGAACGGCGAGTCGATCGCACTGTCGGAGCCGGTGGACGATGCGTTCGGCTTCCAGCGCGTCTACACCGACGGCCCGCTGTACGCCCCGGTCACCGGCTGGTACGGGATGTATCAGATGACCGGGCTGGAGCGGGCCACGCACAGCGTGCTGAACGGCACCGACGACTCCCTGCTGCTGGCCCGGATACGTGCGATGTTCACCGGCGCGGAGAACAACGGCGGCAGTGTGGAGCTGACCATCGATGCTCAGGCCCAGCAGGCCGCCTGGGACGCTCTCGACGGGCGCAACGGCGCCGCGGTGGCGATCGACCCGAGCACCGGGGCCATCCTCGCGATGGTCTCCAGCCCCAGCTACGACCCGAACGAGCTGGCCGGGCACTCCAGCGCCGAGGTGGACGCCGCCTATGCCGAGCTCCTGGAGGATCCGAACAACCCGCTATTCAACCGCGCGATCGCCGGTGACCTGTACGCCCCGGGCTCCTCGTTCAAGCTGATCGACCTGGCGATGCTGCTGGAGACCGGCGAGTACGAACCGGACACGATGGTGCCCGCACCCACCGAGTACCTGCTGCCCGGCACTGAGGACACCTACATCCGCAACCCCGGCGGTGCCACGTGCGGTAGCGGCGGTGAGGCCACGCTCGAGTACGCCCTGCAGGTCTCCTGCAACACCCCGTTCGCGATGCTCGCCGTGGAGCACGGCCAGGAGGCCCTGGCCGATCAGGCCGAGGCATTCGGGTTCGGGCAGCGGTTGAACATCCCACTCTCGGTCACTCCGAGCATCTTCGGTGAGGATTTGGACGACGCCCAGCTGGCGATGAGCGCGATCGGCCAGTTCGATGTGCGCACCACCCCGCTGCAGATGGCGATGGTCTCCGCCGCCGTGGCCAACGACGGTCAGCTGATGACCCCGTACCTGGTAGCCACCGAGCGCGGGCCGGACCTGCAGGTGACTCGCGAGGCCGACCCCACCGTGTTCGCTGAGCCGATCTCCTCTCAGACGGCGGCGACGATGACGGACCTGATGGTGAACGTCGTGGACAACGGCACCGGGCAGAACGCTCGGATCTCCGGTGTGCAGGTGGCGGGCAAGACCGGTACCGCGGAGACCGGGGTCGAGGGCCCCGACGGGGTGGTGGCGCCGAACGCCTGGTTCACCGCATTCGCCCCGGCCGACGATCCGCAGGTAGCAGTCGCCGTGATGCTCGAAGGCGACGAGCAGCTCGGTGCCGCCGGCACCGGTGGCACCGTCGCCGCCCCCGTGGCCCGAGAGATCATCGAGGCGGTGCTCGAGGAGTGAAACCGGCGGCCGGCCTCCTTCTCGGTGAGCGCTACGAGCTCACCGAGCGGCTTGCCATCGGCGGGATGGGTGAGGTGTGGGTGGCCACCGACCTGAACCTGCGTCGGCACGTCGCGGCGAAGGTGCTGCGCGAGGAGTTCGCCGGTGACCAGCACTTTCTCGGGCGGCTGCGGGCCGAGGCGGTGAACTCGGCGGCACTGACCCACCAGAACATCGCCGCCATGTATGACTACGGGGAGCAGCGTGGTTCCGGCTATCTGATCATGGAGCTGGTCCGCGGGGAGTCGCTGGAGGAGCTGCTCCGCCGCGAGCACACCCTGGAGCCGTCACAGGTGCTGCCGGTACTGGCTCAGACCGCACGCGCGCTGCATGCGGCGCACCGCGCCGGGGTGGTGCACCGGGACGTGAAGCCCTCGAACATCCTGATCACCCCGGACGGGAACGTGAAGATCACCGACTTCGGGATCTCCCTCGGTTCGAACCAGGCCCCGATGACCGCTGCCGGGATGGTGATGGGCACCGCTCAGTACCTGCCTCCGGAACAGGCGATGGGTCGCGCGGCGACCGGTGCTGGGGACATCTACGCCCTCGGGGTGGTGGCGTACGAGTCGCTGGTGGGCAAGCGGCCGTTCACCGGCACCAACCAGGTGGACATCGCGTTCGCGCATGTGAAGCAGCCGCTGCCGCCGCTGCCAGACTCCCTCGATCCGCGGGTGCGCGAGGTGGTGGAGCAGATGCTCGCCAAGGATCCAGAGGCCCGTCCCCGGTCCGCGGCCTCACTGGCCCGCACGCTGGAGGCGATCGCGTCCGCGCTCGAGGTGGTGATCGAGCCGGAACGGCCTGCCACCAGCGTCGGCGGCACGCCGCCTGCCGGGATGACGACGGCGGAGCCTGGCTCGAGCGATCCGCTCACCTCGGTCGGTGGTACCGCGGGCGCAGCGGCAGCGGACTCTGGGGGCGGCCCGGCGGGGCCGGGCAACCCGTCCGGGGGCCAGGCGAGTTCGGCCGCGCAGCCGAGCAGTTCCCCGCAGCCAGGCAGCGCTCCGCTCGGCCCGCCGACGGCGGCACAGCCCTCGGTCGGATCCCGCACCGGGGGCGGGGGGCGTCCTGTGCAGCACGGTGCCGAGGCGGCGGGTGGGGCGGGTGCGGCGGGCACCCGGCGCGGTGGCGCCGAGGACGACGCCCCGGACGAGGACGACGACAACTCGCCCCTCCTCTGGCGACCGCTGGCCGGTACGGCACGCACCCGACGGCTCCCGAACGATCCCGACGGGGCACCGGCCGGCGGCGGCGCGGCGTCATCTCGATCACGTCACGATTCTCGCCGGGCGGCGGGCGCCCATCGCCGCCATAATCAGGCAAACCCGCTGGTCAGCGCGCTGTCGGCGCAGTTCGGTTCCGCCTGGTGGTGGCCCCTGGTAGTGATCGCTCTGGCTGCTATCGGCACCATCGCTGCGCTGTGGTTCACTAGGCTGGGCGCTGCCAACGCCGCGTGGGCACTCAGCGCTGCCCTCGTCCTGCCAACCACCATCGACCTATCGGGCCCCGCCCGCCACAGAAAGTGAAGGAACGCTAAGTGGTGAACGACGTTCCCCGAGTGCTCTCCGGTCGTTATGAGATCGGCGAGCCGATCGGTCGTGGCGGGATGGCTGAGGTCTACATCGGGCGCGACAACCGGCTCGGCCGAACCGTGGCCATCAAGATGCTCCGCTCGGACCTGGCCCGCGATCCGAGCTTCCATGCCCGCTTCCGCCGGGAGGCCCAGTCCGCCGCATCGCTGAATCACCCGGCGATCGTCTCGGTGTACGACACCGGGGACGAGGCGACCACCGGCGTGGATGGTGCCGAGGTGGCGATCCCGTTCATCGTGATGGAGTACGTGGAGGGGCACACCGTCCGCGACCTGCTCAAGGACGGTTCCGCGCTGCCGCTGGACGAGGCCGTTGAGATCACCCAGGGCGTTCTGGCCGCGCTGGAGTACTCCCACCACGCCGGCATCGTGCACCGGGACATCAAGCCCGCGAACGTGATGCTCACCCCCACCGGAGCGGTGAAGGTGATGGACTTCGGTATCGCTCGCGCGATGGCGGACTCCTCGGCCACGATGACCCAGACCCAGGCCGTGGTCGGTACCGCACAGTACCTCTCCCCGGAGCAGGCCCGGGGCGAGGTGGTGGACACCCGCTCCGACCTCTACTCCACCGGCTGCCTGCTGTACGAACTGCTCACCGGACAGCCCCCGTTCAGCGGAGACTCCGCCGTCGCAGTGGCCTACCAGCACGTGAGCGAGCACCCGAAGCCGCCCAGCGAAGTGGCCGGCGACGTTCCGGAGCCGCTGGACCGAATCGTGATGAAGGCCCTGGCCAAGGACCGGGACGCCCGCTACGCCACCGCGGCGGAGTTCCGCGCCGACCTGGACGCAGCGATCTCCGACGGCGTGGTGCAGGCCCCGTCCCTCGCGGCGGCGGCAGCCGCCGCCCCCGCCACCCAGGTCCTCGGCGCCGCAGGCACCGCACCGCCGGACGTGTTCCCCAGCCGTCGGGAGACGCTGGGCGACGCCACGGACGAGGACAAGCCGAAGCGGTCCAAGGCCTTGGTGTGGGTGCTGGCGATCGTCGCCGTACTCGCCGCCGCGGCGATCGCGATCCTGCTGATCAACCGACCGGAACCACCGCCACCGCCACCGGCGCAGGTGGCCGTCCCCGACCTGGCTGGGATGACCCAGGACGAGGCCCGAGCTGCCTTGCTGGAAGTCGTGCCCGAAGGCGGCAGCGAGGGCCTGGAGCTGGTGGTCGGAGACCCGGTCGCTGATCCCGACGTCCCCGAGGACCAGGCGGTCAGCTGGACCCCGGAGACCGAGACGATGGTGGACGAGGGCAGCTCGGTGGAGGTGGTCTTCTCCTCCGGTCCCGGCGAGCTGGAGCTACCGGACGTGTCCGGGATGAGCCAGGACCAGGCGCGGCAGCGGCTGGAGAGCGAAGGGTTCAATCCGGCAGGCTTCTCTGTGGCCACCGAGGACGTGCCGAACGTGGCGCAGGACGATGTGATCCGTACCGAGCCGGAGGCGGGCACGATGGCCCACCCCGATGACCCGATCGAGATCGTCATCGCCACCGGGAACGTGGAGCTGCCCGACCTGGTGGACCGTGACCTGGAAGAAGTCCGTAACATCCTCAACGATCTCGGGTTGAGCTCGAGCATCACCGAGCAGGAGGACGAGGGACAAGCCGGTCGAGTGCTCAACCAGAACCCCGGTGCAAGCACGGTGCCGAACAACACCACAGTCGATCTGGTGGTCTCGATACCGGTGCCGGAGCCGACCGATGAGCCGAGCGAGTCGCCGAGCGATGACCCGTCCGGCGACGCGGAGTCGCCGAGTGATGACGCGTCCGGCGACACCGAGTCACCGAGCGATGACGCCGGCGCGGACGCCAGTGGCGAGGCCGATGCGAGCGGGAACAACAACGACCAGACCGACGCGGGCGCGGACAGCAACGGCAACAACGGCGGCTAGCCGTCCGGCCGGACGCTGGACCAGTGCTGCGGGAGCAGTGGTGCGGATCAGTTCGTGGGGATAGCGGACCCCTCCACCAACGGAGCCAGTCCTACGCTCCGGGCGGGTGCGCCGTCGTCACCGGTGATCGCCAGCCAGTTCGCCAACAGCCGGTGACCTCCCTCGGTGAGCACCGACTCCGGGTGGAACTGCACCCCGTGCAGCGGCAGGCTGCGGTGCTGCAGACCCATGATGATGTCCCCATGGGTGGTGGCAGTCACCGTCAGGACGTCCGGCACGGTCCCGGCGAGCACCGCCAGCGAGTGGTAGCGGGTAGCCGTCAGCGGGGAGGGTAGCCCGTCGAACACCCCCTCCTGCTCGTGCTCGACCTGCGAGGTCTTGCCGTGCATCAGCTCAGGGGAGTGCCCGACCGTGCCACCGTAGTACTCCCCGAGAGCCTGGTGGCCGAGGCAGACGCCGAGCAACGGGGTCTGCGTGCGGGCGCATCGGTCGACCAGGTGCAGCGACTCCCCGGCCTCCTTCGGGGTGCCCGGGCCCGGGGAGATCAGCACACCGTCATAACCGGTGAGCACCTCCGGCGCACGCAGCGCCGGGTCGTCATTGCGCAGCACGGTGGTCTCGGCGCCGAGCTCCTGCAGATAGCCGACGATCGTATAGACGAAGCTGTCGTAGTTGTCGATCACCAGAATGCGGCTCATGTCGATTTCTCCTTGCCTAAGCGCTGCGGTGCCTCGCTCCGGCACAGCTCGTTCCTCGCCGTCCCTCCGCGGGGGCTCCTCACGCTCACGCCGACCCTCCTACGGTCTGGTCGTTGAAGGGCATGTGCGGGGCGATCGCGGGGAACACCCAGAGGAACAGCACCGCCACCACTGCTGTCAGCAGTGCGAGCACGAGCACCAGGCGAACCAGCACAGGTCCCGGCAGATGACGCCAGATCCAGCCGTACATCACTGGCCTCCTTCCAGCTCGGCGGGGTGACCATCGTCCAGCGGGATCCAGTGGTCCAGCTCAGCGTGCACGATGTAGCGTTCGGCAATCGACCAGAGCGGGTGGCACGTGGTCAGGGTGAGCATCCGCTCGGTCGGCTCCACCCCCGGGTCCCCCGGCACCGGAGCGATCACGTCCACCTGATCGGGGCGGACGACCTGATGAGCTGTCACCGTGTAGACGTACCAGGCCTGAGCCGTCTGCACGATGACCGAGTCCCCTTCGGCAAGGGTGTCGATGGAGTAGAACGGCTTGCCGTGCGTCTGCCGGTGCCCGGCCACGGAGAAGTTGCCGATCTGCCCCGGCATCGCGGTCTCCGGGTAGTGCCCCACCCGGCCGGCGTCCAGCACGGAGGCACGGTCCACCCCGTGCGCGATCGGCATCCGGTAGTCCTGGCCCCAGTCCGGTACGTACAGCGTGCCGAACACATCCCCCTCGGCCGGCACGAGCTCCTCAGGTGGCTCATCGGTCCGGGGGCCCCCGACGTTGTCCGGGGCCTCGGGAATGGTCTCCTCGAACCGCTCGATCGCGATGTTCGCGGACCGAGCGCCCTCCACGTCGGTCCACCACAGCTGCCACACCACGAACAGCGCGAGCAGCACCCCTGCGGTGATCAGCAGCTCCCCGAGCCCACCGGCGATCGCCGCGCCCACCGACGGTCGTGACTTGCGCCCGTGCCGCCGCGGTGGCGGATCCTGCTGCGCCTCGTCCAGCATGTCGGTCAACGTGCTCACGACCCACTGCCCGGCGGAGCGTCCAGCGTGATCGGCTCGTCACCGGGCAGCCGGGCGTACTGCATGGACAGACCGCCCTCGATCGCAGGCATGGTGAGCGAGTCCTGCTGCTCGACGGACCAGCCCAGGGAGACGGCGTCCACATAGGTGCGGTAGGCCGTGACGGCTTCGGACTCGTCCAGTGCAGTGCGCAGCTCGTCCTGATCCCCGATCGCAGAGAGCGTGTACGGCGGGGAGTACGTGTAGCCGTCGAGCAGGAGCACATTGCCGACGCAGCGAATATCGGTCAGCGGACCGACCCGGTGCCCCTGCACGGTGACCGCCTCGGCACCGCCGACCCAGAGCGCGTTCAGCACCGCCCACAGGTCCTGTTCGTGCACCAGCAGGTCATCGGCATGGAAACCCTCGGGGATGTCATGGATCAGCGGCGAATCCCAGAGCGAGACCGTCACTCCCGCACCTTCGGCGGCGGTGCGACCAGAGGCGAAGCTCAGCTCCGGGCTCGCGGCCACGTCCGGGTTCGCTCGAGACTGCGCGGCCACCAGCTCGTCCACCTGGGCCTGCAGGTCCCGCACCTCGGTATTGGTCTCCTCCAGCCGATCGTTCTCGGAGCGGACCAGCTCCTGCAGATTCATCGGCTGCCGGCCCGAGGAATCAGCGAACAGAGACGCATTCGTGGCGAACATCAGTCCGGCGAGCACACCGACCACAGCGACACCGAGGGACATGCCCGTGCGGTTCGGCGGCTGCGGTGGCTGTTCGGGTGACTGACCCATAGCAGAAGCATACGGTGGCCGTCCGCACGGGTGACCATCCCGACCACCGGGCGCTGCGCCCGCCCGGATGAGACCCCACACAGCGGTGCGGGCCACCATCCCTGCTCGCGGCGAGCCGCCTGCTGATGCCAGGATGACCGCATGGACTCTCCCCGGGACTGGACCGCCGTCGACGACTACTTCACCGACGAGCTGGTCCGCCAGGACCAGGCGCTCATCGATACCGCGCGGGGTGACGCCCGGACGACCGCCCCCGGGATCGCCGTCTCCCCGCCGCAGGGCAAGCTGCTCTCGCTGATCGGCGAGATGATCGGTGCCCGCCGGGCGCTGGAGTTCGGCACGCTCGCCGGGTACAGCACGCTCTGGCTGGCGCGTGCGGTGGGCCCGCAGGGGCGGGTGGTCAGCCTGGAGCTGGAAGAGCAGAACGCCGCCGTGGCCAGGGAGAACCTCACCGCTGCCGGGATGAGCGATCGGGTGGAGATCCGGGTCGGTCCGGCGACCGCGACCTCGGCTGCACTGGTCGCGGAACCGGCCGAGCCTTTCGACCTGGTGTTCATCGACGCGGACAAGCCGAACAATCCCGCCTATCTGGAAGCGACGATGGCCCTCACCCGGCCCGGGAGCGTGATCGTGCTGGACAACGTCACCCGGCAGGGTCGGGTCGCCGACTCCGAGTCCACTGCTCCCGACGTGATCGGCGTGCGGACCGCGCTGCGCACCATCGCCGAGGATCCGCGGCTGGACGCCACGGCACTGCAGACCGTCGGGATGAAGGGGTGGGACGGGTTCGCCGTCATCTACCGTCGCAGCTGAGCGAAAACACTTAGCCCTTGCGCTAAGTGTTTCGATCGACAATACTGTGCCAGGTGGCTAAGCATTCGATCGAGCTGGATCGCGTCTTCGTTGCCCTGGCGGATCCCACCCGGCGGGCAGTAGTTCGTCGGCTCGGAGGCGGGCCATGCAGTGTCAGCGAACTTGCCGGCTCGTTCGAGATGACGCTGCCTTCGTTCATGAAGCACATCCGCACACTGGAGAGCAGCGGGCTGGTGCGCAGCGCCAAACGCGGGCGGGTCCGTACCTGCACGCTCGACCGCGAGCGCCTCGGACTCCTCGACGACTGGCTTGCCGAGGAGCGCCGCCGCTGGGAGCAGCGGACCGACCGGCTCGAAGCTCTGGTGTCACCACCGATGGAGGACCTGTGATCGACCCCGACCGAGATCTCACTCTGCAGCGAGTGATCCGTGCTCCGCTCGACCGTGTGTGGGACGCGTGGACCACGCCGTCGCTGCTGCAGCGCTGGTGGACCCCGGCACCGACCCTGACCAGGGTGGACCGGCTCGAGGTGCAGCCCGGTGGCGGGTTCGTCACCCGGATGAGCGAGGACGGTCACGAGTACGTCCCGCACACCGACTCGATATTCCTCCTGGTCGAGCCGCACCGGCGGCTGGTCTTCACCAATGCCGTGGACAGCGGATGGCACCCCGCCGCACCCGCCCCGGTCGCGATGACCGCTGAGGTCCTGCTCACCGAGCGCGAGGAGGGCACCGACTACCGAGTCATCGTCCGCCACGGCGACCCGGCGGAGCGACGCCGGCACGAGCAGCTGGGCTTCTTCGACGGTTGGGGCTCGGTCACCGCTGCCCTGGCCGAGGTCGCCGAAGGGGAGGCCGCGTGAAGATCGCGATCAGCCAGTTCCTCTCCCTGGATGGCGTCAGCCAGGGGCCGGGAGCTGCCGATGAGGACACCACCGATGGGTTCTCCCGCGGAGGCTGGTTCGTGCCCTACCTGGACGCCGAACCTGGTGCACCAGACCTCCCTATGGCTCGACCACGCGGACGGGCTGCTGCTCGGACGGCGCACCTACGAGGCCTTCGCCCGCGACTGGCCGCAGATCACCGATCCCGGTGACCCCTTCACCGCACGGATGAACAGCTTGCCGAAGTACGTCGTGAGCACCACGCTCACCGAGGGGGTGTGGAGCCCGACCACCGTGCTCGGTGGCGACCCGGTCCGAGCGGTTTCCGAGCTCAAAGGAGCAGCCGGGGCGGGAGCTGCAGGTGCACGGCAGCGCTCGCCTCGCTGCCACCCTCCTTGCGGCGGGTCTGGTCGACGTCGTGCGGCTAGCCCTCGCGCCGACTCTCGTCGGCACCGGTCGCGTCCTGTTTCCGCAGCTGCCGAGCGCCGTCGGCCTCGAGCTGACCGAGCAGAGCCGCACCGCCAGTGGCCTGCTGCTGGAGTACCAGGTGACGGGGGCCGCACCCGTGCAGGACTACGCCGGGGTGACCGGCCTGGCCTGATCTTCCCGTGCAGTGCTGAGCCTCCGGAGCGGTGCTGAGCCTTCAGGGTGCCGGGGAGCCTTCAGAGCGGGCTGAGCCTCCGGAGCGGTGCTGAGCCTTCAGAGCGCCGGGAGCCAAGTCGCAGCGCGGCGGCTGCACCCGCTGGCCGAGCTCAGCCGCAAAGGGCCCTAGGATGGGCCAGGACCATCGCCGAGGAGAGTTGTCGTCATGCCCGAGTCGAAGCGCCGGAAGAAACCGGCCTACACTCCACCGCCGGCCCCGTCGGGGCCGAAGCAGAACCCCCGCTGGTGGGCGCCCACGATGGTGACGCTGATGATCATCGGCCTCGTCTGGGTGGTGACTACCTATCTGATGCAGTCCGCCGGGCCGATTCCCGGCTTCGGCAACTGGAACCTGGCCATCGGGTTCGGTGTCATGATGATCGGGTTCGTCATGACCATGCGCTGGCGCTGACGCCGCACACCCTGCTCCACCCGTGCGCGCGCTGCACCGCGGTTCCACCCACGGCGCGCGTCCACCTCGCCCCCGACGCCCCACCCACATGCGCCCGACGCCGCGCCGTTGTGCCGGGTTCCAGCGCGCGGCGCCGCACCGATCTGGCAGTTGTGCTGGGTTCTAGCGCCCAACACCCGCCACAACAGGCGTCTCGCCGCTGAACACCCAGCCGTGACCAGGGCTCTCCCGCCCGCCATGCGCCGGGACCCACTGCCGAGTTATCCACAGCTACATCCACAGCTGGGGAGAATGACACCGATGTGACTCCCCAGGTGGGGACAAGGCTGTGGAGAACTACACGGGTGTCACCCCGACGCAGCAGCTATCCACAGCCAGATGCCCCGCGGTCCGCCGCCGGGGTGAGCGTTGTCCACCGTCGGTGGATATCCCTGTGGAGAACTACAGCCATGTAGTTCTCTCCCTGGCCCGGGCGCACGGCCGAGAGTGGCGGCGATCACCATCCGCCCCCTGGTCAGAGCGGCCGACCCGCGCTATAGTAGTTGAAGCATCAACTAACCGAGGAGGGCACGACCATGACCGCACCGCTCACTCAGCGCGACGCTCTAGCCCAGGACACGGCGATGGGTGTCGTCGACCTGCTGGCGGGTGACCTGGACACGATGGTCGCCTACTACACCGACGGCGTCGGCCTCGACCTCATCAGCATGGCAAACGGCACCGCCACGCTCGGCCGCGGCAGTACCCCGATCATGCGGCTCGAGCAGCGCACCCACCTTCCCCAGTTCGACCGCGGCAGCGCCGGGCTCTACCACACCGCCATCCTGTTCGCTGATCAGGCCGGGCTGGCCGCTTCCGTCAACCAGATGGCCGGCTACGCCCCCCGGAGCTATACCGGAGCGGCCGACCACCTCGTCTCCGAAGCGTTCTACTTCGACGACCCTGAGGGCAACGGGGTGGAGCTGTACGTGGACCGGCCCCGCCAGCAGTGGACACGCACAGCGGGCGGCGGCGTCGAGATGTCCTCGCTCCCGCTGGACCCGAACCAGTTCGTGCTCCGCCACCTGGACCGCAATCGCAGTGCCGACTCACCGGCACCCCAGGCCGAGATCGGTCACGTGCACCTGCAGGTCGGCAGCATCGCCACCGCGGAAGCGTTCTATGTCGACACCCTGGGGTTCGACGTGATGAACCGGTTCGGTAGCCAGGCGCTGTTCGTGGCCGCTGGCGGATACCACCACCACATCGGCATGAACACATGGCACAGCGCCGGCGCCGGACCGCGGGCCGCCTCGCTCGGGTTGGGTCAGCTCACCATCGAATTGCCGAACGGCGACGATCTGGAGGCGCTCACCGGGCGCCTGACCACCGCCGGCGTGCCGGTCCGTACCGAGGACAGTGCCATCCGCTTCGAGGACCCGTGGAAGACCCAGATCGAGGTCCGCGCCACGGCCTGAGCCCCCGGCTTCCTCAGCCGGGTCCGCCGGCCGGTCGGGATCCGCTCCTCGTGGCCCGGCCGGCCGGCACTTTCCTGCGCCGATCGGCTCGCACAACCGCACATGACCCTGGGGTCCGCGGCCCCCCGCACCACGGAATCCGATGGAGTGAGGCGAGCAGGGCCGGACGTAGGCGAGCAGCGTCAGGCGTAGGCGAGCAAAGTCAGGCGTAGGCGAGCAAAGTCAGGCCCACCAGCACGACGGCGGTGCCCGACACCCCCACCACCGCACCTGTGGTGCGGCGTTCCGTCGGCAGGTAGGCGAACAGGAAGCCCAGTGCGGCGCCGACCATGAGCCCGCCCAGGTGCCCCTGCCAGGAGATCCGCGCGACGATCAGCGAGAACACCACGTTGATCGCGATCACCACGAGGATCTGCCGCGCATCGCGCCCGGTACGCCGTAGCACCACCGCGATCGCGGCAAACATTCCGAAGACGGCACCGGAAGCACCCACCACCGGAGTGGTCCAGTAGTCCGGATCGGTGAGCAGCACGACCGCCACCGAACCACCGAGCGCACTGAGCAGCCAGAGCGCCACGAACCGCCACCGTCCGAGCATCTGCTCCAGGAACGGGCCGACGATCCACAGCGCGTACATGTTCACCAGCAGATGCAGCCAGCCGGCGTGCAGGAAGGCCGAGGTGAGCATCCGCCAGGGCTGATACTCGCCGATCGCCGGGGAGAACACGAACAGCTGGTACACCGGCGCTACATAGTCGGCCAGGAACATCACCGCGCAGATGCCGATGAAGGTCATCGTCACCACCGGCCGGGAACTGGCACTCACCCGCCCGCCGAGCACTGTGCGCTGCGGACGCACCGACCGGTTCGCCTCGCGGACACAGTCCACACAGTGCACCCCGACGGCGGCGGGCCGCTGACACTCCGGGCAGGCCGGGCGCCCGCAGCGTTGGCAGTTCACATAGGAGACCCGGTCAGGGTGTCGCGCGCAGGTGGGCGCGCCGGTACCCGCATTCGGCTGCGGAGCGGAGGGGTAGTTCGTCATCGACGCCGGATGAGCTCAGCGCAGTGCTGCTCAGTCCACGATCTCGATCGAGGTGATCACGATGTCCTCCACCGGACGGTCATCGCGCGGATCGGTGGAGGTGGCGCCGATCTGGTCCACGACGGCGGCACTCGCCTGGTCCTTCACGGCACCGAAGATGGTGTGCTTGCCCTGCAGCCACGGGGTCTTCGCCGTGGTGATGAAGAACTGCGAGCCGTTCGTGCCGCGGCCCATCTGGATCCCCGCATTCGCCATCGCGAGCACGTGCGGGGCGTTGAAGTTCAGCTCGGGGTGGATCTCGTCGTCGAACTGGTACCCGGGGCCACCTCGACCCGTGCCGAGCGGGTCCCCGCCCTGGATCATGAAGTTCGGGATCACGCGGTGGAAGATGGTGCCGCTGTACAGCGGCTCGTTCTTCTCCTCACCGGAGGCGGGGTCGGTCCAGGCCCTCGCCCCGGTCGCGAGCTCAGTGAAGTTCTGCACCGTCTTGGGTGCGTGGTTCGGGAACAGCTCGACACGGATGTCGCCGGCGGAGGTGTGCAAAATCGCGTCCATGAGCACATCTTCGCACTTCTGGAGCACTGGTGGACCGCACCCGTTGAGTGGTGGCGTATGCACTAGGGCCGAACGGGTGGCACGATAGGGGCGGGCAACCTCACTATCACCGACCACCGTGGCCCGCCCGCGGTCCATGAGCTAGGGGAGTTAGATGTCGCGTCAAGACAAGATCAACGCCGAGCGCCTCCGTGAGCAGGCCGAGGACGCCGGCAAGGCGGCACGCCAGCTCGCCGATCAGAGCCTGGAGTGGGCCGGGCCTCGGGTGGATGCCGCCCGGGACTGGGCCTCCCCGAAGGTGGACGCCGCTGTGGACTGGGCCAGCCCTCGGGTGGAGAAGGCGCTGCGCACCGGTGTGCAGACCGCTGCGCCCAAGGTGGCGGAGTACGCCGAGAAGAGCCGTGGCGCAGTAGACGCTGCGCACGACACGATCACCGGCACCGTCATCCCGCGAGTGGTCGAGGCGATGGAGAACGCCGCCAAGGCTGCTACCGACGGCGCGGATGCTGCCGCCGACCGGGCGGACTCCGTGCTCAGCGCCGCCACCGATGCGGTGAAGAAGCAGGAGGCCAAGGCCAAGGGCGGCTCCAAGGTCGGCAAGACGATCGGCTGGGTGCTGGTAGGCGCAGCGGTCGCCGGAGCCGGCGTCTTGATCTGGAAGCGCACCCAGCCCACCGAAGACCCGTGGGCCGAGGAGTACTGGGACGACGCGCCCGCCGCGACGCCGGTGGAGAAGGCCAAGCACGTGGCGGAGCAGGCCGGTGCCGCCGCAGCCGGTGCGGCGGAGGAGACCAAGGAAGCCGTGAAGAACGCCGCCGAGAAGGTGGGCGAACAGGCTGGCAAGGTCAAGGACTCCGCCGGTCACGCTGCCCAGGATGTGGCCGAAGACACCAAAGAGGCTGCAGCCGAAGCCGGCGACGCCGTGACCGAGGCCGCGCAGGAGTCCAAGGAGGCCGCCAAGGGCGCCGCTGAGGACACCAAGGACGCTGCCGACGAAGCCGCGGACGGCCCAGAGAACAAGGACTGAGCACGCCGCGGCACAGCCGCACAGTCGTCGGCCTGGTTGCTCCACGACCAGGCCGACGATTCATGTCCGCCCGCGCCGGGGTCGGGTGCCCACGAGGGCACCGATCACTCAGGGCCGCCAAGGATGGGATGATGACCGGGTGCCTGCTTCCGATCCTCACGCCGTTCCCACTCTGGCCCAGCAGCTCACCGACGCTGTCGGCGCCGCGATCGCCGCTGCCTACCCCGAGCAGGCCGGTGCCGACCCGCTGATCCGCCCGAGCGACCACGCCGACCTGCAGGCGAACGCAGCCCTCGCCCTGGCCAAGCGGGTCGGGGCGAACCCCCGCGAGGTTGCGACCACGGTGAGCGAGGCGATCCCGGGAGGCTCCGCCGTCGGGCACGTGGAGATCTCCGGACCAGGCTTCCTCAACCTGACGCTGGCCGACGAGGCGCTGTGGGCCCAGGCCGAGGCGCGGCGCGCCGACCGACCCTCGGCTCGCTCGGAGTGGCGTCCAGCCAGGCCGGCGTGCGCACGGTGATCGACTACTCCGGGCCGAACATCGCCAAGGAGATGCACGTGGGGCACATCCGCTCCACGGTGATCGGCGACTGCCTGGTGCGGGTGCTGACGTTCCTCGGGTCCGACGTGCTCAAGCAGAACCACCTGGGCGATTGGGGCACGCAGTTCGGGATGCTGATCCAGTACATCACCGAGAACCCGGACCAGCCCTGGCGCCACGACGAGATCGATAGCGTCAGCCACCAGCCGAGCACCGTGTCCGCGCTGGACACCCTCTACCGGGAGGCACGCAAACAGTTCGACGCTGACCCTGCCTTCGCTGACCGCTCTCGGCAGCGGGTGGTCGCTCTGCAGGCCGGGGATGCGCAGACCCTCGCGGTCTGGCGGGAGATCGTGGCCGAGTCGCAGTTCTACTTCGACCGGGTCTACGACCGGCTCGGCATCCAGCTGAGTGCTCGGGACTCCCGCGGGGAGTCCTCCTACAACGACCTGCTCGACGACGTTGCCACCGAGCTGACCGAGAGCGGTATCGCGGTCACCTCTGACGGTGCGCTCGTGGTGCTCTCCGAAGAGGTGACCGGGCCGGACGGGCAGCCCGCCGCCCTGATGGTGCGCAAGCGGGACGGCGGTTACGGCTACGACACCACCGACCTGGCGACGTTGCGGTACCGGATCACCGAGCTCGGGGCGGACCGCATCCTGTACCTGGTGGATTCTCGGCAGGCGCTGCACTTCCGGCTGCTGTTCGAGGCGGCGCGGCGTGCCGGCTGGCTCACCGACGACGTCCAGGCCGTGCACGTGTCCTTCGGCTCGATCCTCGGTCCGGACGGGAAGCCGTTCAAGACCCGGTCCGGTGAGACGGTGCGGCTGATGGATCTGCTCGACCAGGCGGTTGCCGCCGCCCAGACGGTGGTGGCCGAAGGCGCCGAGGCCAAGGGCACCGCGCTGGACCAGGACACCCTGCAGCGGATCGCCGAACAGGCCGGCATCGGCGCGGTCAAGTACGCCGATCTGTCCGGCTCGCGGGTGAAGGACTACGTGTTCGACACCGAGCGGATGACCGCATTCAACGGCAACACCGGTGTCTACCTGCAGTATGCGCACACTCGGCTGACGTCGATCCTGCGCCGGGCTGCCGAACGCGGACTGCACGTTCCCGAGCGTGCCCCTGCGCTGGACGGCGCGGCGCTGGAGCCGGCGGAGCGGGCGCTGATCCTCACCGCCGATTCCCTCACCGACGTCCTCGATGCGGTCGCCGACGACCTCGAGCCGCACCGGCTCGCCGGATTCTGCTATGACCTGGCCCGTGCCTTCACCGACTTCTACGAAGCCTGCCCGGTGCTGGCCTCGCCGGACCCGGTCCGCCAGCGGCGCCTGGCCCTGGTGGACCTGACCCGGCGCACCCTGGCTCAGGGGCTGGAGCTGCTCGGGATCGCCGCACCCGAGCGGATGTGAGCCGCCGCCCCGCGGAGGTGGCCACGCGCTGAGATCACGGCGACGGCTCCTACCCCGGGGCTGACCGCCGTCGTAGGGTTGAGGGCATGGCACAGATTCCCGCGGACCTGCTGTTCCTGCTCGAGGACCCGATCGTGGGCCATCTGGCCACCGTCCGGCCCGACGGCGCCCCGCAGGTGGAGCCGATGTGGTTCGCCTTCGATGGCGAGCGGGTGAAGTTCACGCACACCACCAAGCGCGGGAAGTATCGCAACCTGCAGGCCAACCCGGGGATGGCACTCGAGGTCAGCAACCCGTCGAACCCGTACGAGTTCATCGAGGTGCTCGGCACCCTGGTATCCGCCGAGCCGGATCCGACCGGAGCGTTCTACGTCGAGCTGGGCCGCCGTTACGGGATGCCGGACACCCAGCCGCCGCCGGACTCGCCCGACCGGGTGGTGCTGGTGATGTCGGTGGAGAAGGTCATCCGCAAGTAGCCGCGAGCACGCGCAGGGCCCGAGGACGCTGATGGTGTCTTCGGGCCCTTTGTCGTGGTGCTCGGACACTCGTCTGTCCGCGTTGGTCACACTTTGGTATCACTATTGGCTACAATATGGTATGACTATTGACGTTGTCGGGATCGGCTGGCTATGTTCCCGAGATCGATGCGGATACCCGCAGTCATAAAGAACCGACGACCACCGGACGAAGAGGTCTCCTATGGAACGCTCCACTCCCCCACCTGTTGGTGGTGCGTCCTCGCCCTGGTCGGCGTCGATCCGGGGCCGGCTCTCTGGCCGGATCCACCCCCGTCCCCCACGGCGCACCTGCGCCACCCTTCCCCTCTAGGGTCTGGAGAATTGCCATGACACGTAAGAAAGCTTTCGCCGTAGCGGTCACCACGGCGTCCGTTGCGCTCGGACTGGCCGCGTGCGGTTCCGGGGACAGTGGCGGAGGCGGCGGCGACGCCGGCTCCTGCGACCCGGAAACCACCTGGCGGCTGGCGTTCAACCAGACCGAGGAGCACCCGCAGTACCAGGCCGGCGTGCAGCTCGGCGAAGATCTGTGCGAGGCCACCGACGGCCGCTACGGTATCGAGGTCTACGCCAACGAGCTGCTCGGCACCCAGTCCGACGTGATCAACAACGTCTCCGACGGCAGCGTCGAGATGATGTGGGTCGGCGCCCCGGTGCTGGAGTCCCTCAACCCGGACTTCATCGTCTTCAACCTCCCGTACATGTTCGACAGCCAGGAGGCGCAGGCCGACGTCCTCGGTGACGAGGAGGTCATCGGTGACCTGTACAGCTCGCTCGAGGACTCCGAGGGCATCTCCGTGCTGGCCGGCGTGTACTCCGGTGTGCGGAACGTGTACAACGCCTCCCAGCCGATCGTGGAACCCGAGGACCTGTCCGGGCTGAAGCTGCGCGTGCAGCAGTCCGACTCCCAGGTGCGGATGATCGAGATGATGGGCGCAGTCGCCTCCCCGATGGGTCAGGGTGAGGTCTACACCGCCTTGCAGTCCGGTGTGCTCGACGGTGCGGAGAACAACGAGACCGTCTACAACGCCCTCAAGCACGACGAGGTCGCGCCGTACTACTCCTATACCCGGCACCTGATGATCCCGGACTACCTGCTGATCAGCAGCACCGCCCTGGATGGGATGAGCGACGAGGACCGGCAGGCTCTCACCGACCTGATCCCGGGCGTGGTGGAGCAGGCCAACTCCGGCTTCATCACCTACGCCGAAGAGTCTCGCGCTGCCTCGGAGGAGGCCGGTGCCGAGTTCAACGACGACGTGAACATCGAGGCCTTCCGTGAGGCGGTCCAGCCGCTGATCGACGAGTCGATCAACAATGACGTCCGGCAGGGCCTCTTCGACGCCGTCCAGGCCGCGAACGAGGAGTTCCCGGCGAGTTCGGGCAGCTGAGCCACTTCCTGGTGACGGTTCGGGGGTCGGTGCCCATGCACCGGCCCCCGAACCGCCGCTACCGATATGCTCTCCCGCCTCAGCGTCCGCAGACGGGACACCACAAGAGATCGGAGCGATGAGTGAGAGCACTCGACGCCTTCCACCACGGACTCAACGTCTTCCTCCGCTGGTTCTGCGTCATCCTCTTCGCGGCCATGGTGGCGCTGGTCCTGGCACAGGTCGTTACCCGGTTCTTCGACATCTCCGCGCCCTGGACCGAGGTCAGCGCGCGGTACGCCTTCATCTGGCAGGGCATCATCGGCGCTGCCTACGTGATCGGCGAGAAGGATGACGTGGCCATCGACTGGCTGGTACGCAAGATGCCGGTGACGGCGGTGCGTGGGGTATCGATCCTTGCGCACCTGATCGTTGCCTTCTTCGCCGTGTGGATCATGATCTACGGCGGGTACGCGAACGTCTCCGCCGGCTGGACCAGCATCGTCCAGCTCCTTCCGGTCACCCAGGGCCAGATCTTCCTGGTGGTGCCGATCGCCGGAGCCCTGATCGCGATCTACAGCGCGTTGCACATCATCGATCTGCTCCGCACGCCCGCAGAGGCGATCACCGAGGGCGGCGACGACACCGACCTGGACAAGCTGATGGATGAGGGGCTGTAGACCATGAACGACGCATTCCTCGTCACTAGCATCCTGATCATCGGGATGTTCGGCCTGATGGCCATCGGCGTCTCGGTCTCCGTGGCGATCGGTCTCCCGGCGGCGATCAGCCTGGTGATCCTGCAGAGCCCGGAACAGGGCGCATTCACCAGTGCGCAGAAGATCTTCAACGGTCTGGACTCCTTCGCCCTGCTCGCGATCCCGTTGTTCGTGCTCGCTGGCGCGATCATGAACAACGGCGGGATAGCCACCAGACTCATCGACCTGGCCAAAGTGGTGACCGGCCGGGCACCGGGTGCCCTCGCCCAGACCAACGTGGTCGCGAACATGCTGTTCGGATCTATCTCCGGATCGGCGCTGGCCGGTGCCGCCGCAGTCGGATCTTCGATCGCACCCCGGCAGCGCGCCGATGGTTACGACATGCGCTGGGCGGCAGCAGCTAACGTCGCCTCCGCCCCCGCCGGGATGCTGATCCCGCCGTCGAACACGCTGATCGTTTACGCGTTGGTCTCCCAGACCTCCGTGGGGGCGCTGTTCCTCGCCGGCTATATCCCCGGCATCCTCTGGGGTTTCGCCTGTCTGGTGATCGTCTGGCTCTACGCGCGCAAACGCCCGAACCTGCGCGGTGACGGCTACCCCACGTTCCGGCTCTTCCTCCTGGTTCTCTGGCGCGCGATCCCGTCCTTGCTGCTGGTGCTGATCGTGATCGGCGGCATCATGTTCGGCTTCTTCACCCCGACCGAGGGCGCCGCAGTCTCCGTGGTCGTCTCGGCCGTACTCGCGTTGCTGTACCGGGCGGTGAAGGTCCGCGACTTCTACCAGATCCTGCTGCAGGCCACCCGGACCTCGTCCGTGGTGATCTTCCTGATCGCCCTGTCCACGATCATGTCGTTCGCGATGACCTATGCGCGGGTGCCGCAGCTGATCGCGGAGTGGATGACCTCGATCACCGACTCCAAGGTCGTCTTCCTGCTGATCATGATGGTGATCCTGCTGATCATCGGGATCCCGCTGGACGCCACCCCGGCTGTGCTGATCTTTACGCCGATCTTCCTGCCGATCGCCGTGGAGTACGGGATCGACCCGGTCCACTTCGGCATCATGATCGTGTTCAACATGTGCATCGCGGTGATCAGTCCACCCTCGGCGCCGGTCTTATTCGTCGGTGCGAAGGTAGCCGAGGTCAAGGTGGAGAAGGTCTTCCGGCCGCTGATGTGGTTCTACGTGTCGCTGATCATCATGCTGCTGATCATCCAGTTCGTCCCCGCACTGTCGATGTGGCTACCGGAGACGTTCGGCGTCGCCTAACGGTTGCCTGGAACGGCCCGCGATCACTGGTGGTCGCGGGCCGTTTCTTCGTTCTCGTCGATGGTGCCGCGTGCCCAGCGGTCCGCCCGGCGTGCCCGGATCCTCAGCACGATCCAGATGCTCACCGAGCCGAGCACGCCGATCGCCAGCGCCAGAAGTACCGGCGGGCCGGCGATATCGGGGGCGAGCAGTAGACCGAGCAGGTCCAGACCCGAGCCGAGACTCTCCATCACACCGCCGCTGGCGCGGAAGCCGGCCAGATACCCGATCACCGTGAGCACCGCCGGCACCACCCAGAGGAGCACCAGGCTCATCACCCAGGCGCCGATCCGGCCGGAGGTGCGTACCCCGCACCATGCCAGTGCTACCCCCACGAGCACTGCGGGCAGCCAGTGCAGGTACCCGACGGCGGTCTGCGCCGCTGGCGAGGCCAGTGCGATCGACGGCGCGAGGAGGGTCTGCGCCCAGCTGCCGACCGCCGGTGCCGCGATCGCCATCGCGACCGTAGCTCCGGCCCTCGGTGCCCGAGCCAGCAGGATCAGCACCAGCAACCCGGCGAGGCCGCTGGCCGCCGCCCAGGCCACCACGAGGACCAGATAGGTGCTGGACCGATCGTCCTGCTCAGCAAGACCCTCGGCGAGAACCAGCGCGGACTGCACACAGGCGAACGCGAAGGCCAGGAACGCCCCGGCCGCGGTCAGCCCACCACTGAGCGCGCGGTGTGCCGGCGGGGCCGCCCGAGCCACTACCCCACCGACCACCCCCGCTGTGACGAACAGGCCGAGAATGGTGTCCAGGTAGTACTGGTTCAGCGGCACCAGGACCAGCGGCATATCCCCCGGCAGCGTGGGAGTGGCCCACAGGTTCTGCAACGGCAGCTGCAGTCCGCCCCGAAACCAGGGCAGCAGACCGATCAGCGTCGCACCGATCCCGACCAACGGGTAGGCCCACGGCGGCAGCAACAGCCGGGGCAAGGTGGGGCGGCCGGTCCGGGAGGTACGCACAGCATCGATCTTGGCACGGGGGTGCTGAGCGGGCGAGGTCCAACGGCGGGCCCGGCTGCCCGGCTGCCCGGCTGCCCGGGCAGTTCGATACTTCGCCCGTCCGGTCGATACCGCAGAGCACGACCCCGTGCAGCAAGTAACGCGTGAATCGATTCACGCGCGGGGAGAGGAGGGTGGGGGCCGGGCGCGACAATGGGCGCGGTGCGGGCCGGGCGCGG
Organism: Ruania zhangjianzhongii; assembly: GCF_008000995.1. NCBI lineage: Bacteria > Bacillati > Actinomycetota > Actinomycetes > Micrococcales > Ruaniaceae > Ruania > Ruania zhangjianzhongii. Next base: position 45,731 of record NZ_CP042828.1, on the reverse strand, counting down.
GGGCTGGCGCGGGCAGGGGATGGTGCGGCGGGCGCGCTCAGGAGGCGAACAGCGTGGTGGCGAAGCTGTACCGGGACGCCAGGTACACGTGCTGACCGTGCTCGATCGCGCGGCCGGCCGCATCGTAGGCCGTGCGCTCCATGGTCAGCAGCGCCACCTTCGGCTTCTCTGCCAGCAGCCGCGCCTCGGCGGCGGTGGCGATCCGGGCGCCGATCTGCTGGTGCGCCATGTGGATCTCCACCCCCCGCCGCCGCAGTGCGTGGTAGAGCCCGGACTCGCCGAGCTCCTCGTAGCTGGGGGCGATCTCCAGGGCGAGGTGGTTGGTCATCAGCGCGAGCGGTTCACCGTCGGCCAGCCGGATCCGGCGGATGGTCACCACATCGGCGTCCGGGGCCAGCTCGAGCGCCTCGGTGACCTCTGCCCTGCCCGGCGCCACGCTGTACTCCAGCACAGTGGTGCTCGGGTGCCGGCCGCTGCGCTGCAGATCATCGTGCAGGCTGGACAGATCCACCTTGCGCCGCACCCGCACCGGCGCCACCTGGGTGCCGACCCCGCGCTTACGCACCAGCATCCCCTGGTCCACCAGCTCCTGCAGCGCGCGCCGGGCCGTCGGCCGGGACACGCGCAGCCGCTGAGCGAGTGCGATCTCGTTCTCCAGGCGCCGGCCGGGCACCAGCTGCCCGGACTCGATCGCGTGCTCGATCGCCGTGGCGAGCTGGTGGTACAGCGGCACCGGGCTGCTGCGGTCCAGCTCCACCCGGACCACTGCTGGATCGTCGGTGATCATCGCCCTCCCTGCGTCCCGGCGAACTGACAAATCAGTACTGATAGGTTCATATGTTAGGACATAAGGATGCGCTGCGGGGTTCAGATGGGGCAGACTCTGGGCAGTGATCCATAGCTAGTGCCGTGACCGCCGCCGCTGCGGCGCGGCCTGATCAGGAGGTCTTCGACGTGGACGTCGTCACCATGGGTAGGGCCGGTGTGGACCTGTACCCGCTGCAGATCGGCGTGGGCCTGGACGAGGTGACCAGCTTCGGCAAGTTCCTCGGCGGCAGCCCCACGAACGTGGCGGTCGCGGCCACTCGGATGGGCACTCCCGCGGCAGTGCTCACCGGGGTGGGTGACGATCCCTTCGGCCGGTATGTCCGCGCGGAGATGCGCCGCCTCGGGGTCCGCGACGATTATGTGATCACCGTGGAGGACCTGCCCACGCCGGTCACGTTCTGCGAGATCTTCCCGCCGGATCACTTCCCGTTGTACTTCTACCGCCAGCCCAGTGCACCGGACCTGCAGCTGCGCGCCGAGGAGCTGCCGCTGGACCTGATCACCGGCGCAGCGCTGTTCTGGGTCTCCGGCACCGGGCTGTGCATGGAGCCGTCCCGCACTGCCCACCACGCCGCGCTCGCCCGCCGGGCCAAGAGCGGGCACACCGTGCTCGATCTGGACTATCGGCCGATGTTCTGGCCGGACCCCACTCAGGCCACGGCACAGCTGCAGCAGGCGCTCGCGCATGCCACCGTCGCCGTCGGCAACCGGGAGGAGTGCGAGATCGCCGTCGGGGAGAGCGACCCGGAACGGGCTGCCGACGCGCTGCTGGCGGCCGGGGTGGAGCTGGCGATCGTGAAGCAAGGTCCCGCGGGCACGCTGGCCAAGACCGCTACGGAGCGGGTAGTGGTTCCCCCGGCGCCGATCGAGGTGGTGAACGGTCTCGGCGCCGGCGACGCCTTCGCCGGTGCACTGTGCCACGGTCTGCTCACCGGCTGGCCGCTGCAGCGCCTGATCGAATCGGCGAACGTGGCCGGCGCGATCGTCGCCTCCCGCCTGGAGTGCTCCACGGCGATGCCCACGGCGGCGGAGATCGCCGATGTTCTGGCCGGCGTACCGGTCGCCGAGGTGAACGCCCGCGCCGGTGCGGCCACGGCCGCCACGTTCAGCGCCCGTGCCGCCGCGACTGCAGAAGGACCGGAATGACCGCCGTACCCGATCCCTCACACCTGGCCGAACTGCGTGCGCACCACCCGGAGCGGATCGCGCAGGCGCTCGCAGCCCGCCCACCCGGCAGCATGCCCGCACCGGGCAGCCGGTTGATGATCATCGCCGCCGACCACCCGGCCCGCGCCTCGCTCGGCGCCGGCAGCGACGACCTGGCGATGGCCAACCGCACCGACCTGCTGGCCCGCTGCGCGCAGGCGCTGGCCCGGCCGGGGGTGCACGGCTTCCTCGGCACCGCGGACCTGATCGAGGATCTCGCGGTGCTCGGTGCGCTCGACGGGAAGCTGGTGTTCGGATCGATGAACCGCGGCGGGCTGGCCCGCTCGGTGTTCGAGGTGGACGACCGCTTCACCGGCTACGACGCCGAGGGGGTCGCCCAGGCAAGGCTCGACGGCGGCAAGATGCTGCTCCGACTCGACCCGGCCGACCCCGCCACCCCACGCACTCTCGCCGCGTGTGCGGGCGCCGTCAACGACCTGGCCGGGCGGTCCCTGACCGCGATGGTGGAACCGTTCTGGTCCACCCGCTCCGGCGGGCGGCTGAGCAACGACCTGAGCCCCGATGCGGTGATCCGCTCCATCACGGTGGCCAGCGGGCTGGGCCGCACCTCGGCCCGTACCTGGTTGAAGCTGCCCGCCGTGGACGATATCGAGCGGGTACTGGCCGCCACCACGCTGCCCTGTCTGCTGCTCGGCGGTGAGGTCCCGGAGAATCCGGACGCTGCCCTGACCCTGTGGCAGCGAGCTCTGGCCTGCGAGAACGCCCTCGGCCTGGTGATCGGCCGGGCCATGCTGTACCCACCGGATGGTGACGTGGCTGCTGCGGTCGACGCCGCCGTCGCTCTGCTCTGACCTGGAGGCCTGAGATGACCGCTGTGTTCCATCCCGCCGGCAGTCTGGCCGGTGGCGGGCTGGAGCTGGACCTCACTCCGGAGCGCGCCGGTTGGGGCTACTCCGGGCTGAAGACTCTGGCTCTCCACCCCGGCGAATCGCACGAGCTGGACACCGGGGAGGACGAGGCGTTGGTGCTGCCGCTCTCTGGTGGTCTGAGCGCTGAGGTCGACGGCGGAACTCAGGTTCTGCACGGCCGTCGGGAGGTCTTCACCTCGCTCACCGATTTCCTCTACCTGCCCCGGGAGTGCCGCGCCGTGCTCAGCAGCTCAGCAGGCGGTCGCTTCGCGATCGCCACGGCCAGGGCAGAACAACGGCTCCAGCCGCGCCGTTACGGCGCCGAGCAGGTGGAGGTGACGCTGCGCGGCGCCGGGTCCGCCAGCCGGGAACCGCGCAACTACGCCCTCGGCAACGGGGTGGTCACGGACCGGTTGCTGGTGGTGGAGGTGATCACCCCGGGCGGCAACTTCTCCTCCTACCCGCCGCACAAGCATGACACCCACAGTGCGGTCGAACGTGAGCTTGAGGAGATCTACTACTTCCAGATGCGCCGGGAGAACGGGGTGGGTTACCACCGGCAGTACAGCGCCGGCACCCGGCCGGAGCCGGTGGACCTGCTCACCGAGGTGCGCTCTGGCGATCTAGTGCAGGTCCCGCACGGCTACCACGGCCCCTGCATCGCCCCACCGGGCGAGGACATGTACTACCTGAACGTGATGGCCGGACCGCAGCGCGACGGCGTCTGGCTGATGACCGACGACCCCGACTACACCTGGGTGCGGCAGACCTGGGTGGGCTCCGCCGTCGACGACCGCCTGCCGATGACCGAGAGCAGCTGACATGTCCGAGACCATCCGGCTCACCGTGGCCCAGGCGCTGGTGCGCTTCCTGGCGGTGCAGCACAGCGAGCGGGACGGCCGGCGCCAGCGCCTCATTCCCGCCACCTTCGGCATCTTCGGGCACGGGAACGTGGCCGGTGTGGGCCAGGCGCTGCTGCAGAATGCGACCAAACCCCACCCCGAGGAACCGCCCCTGCCGTACTACCTGGCGCGCAACGAGCAGGCGATGGTGCACACCGCTGTGGGCTTCGCCCGGTCCCGCGGCCGGCTGCAGACCCTCGCCTGCACCTCCTCGATCGGGCCCGGTGCCACGAACATGGTCACCGGCGCGGCGTTGGCCACGATCAACCGGGTACCGGTGCTGCTGCTGCCCGCAGACACCTTCGCCACCCGGCGCGCCGGCACGGTGCTGCAGCAGCTGGAGGACCGGCGCAGCGGGGACCTCAGTGTGAACGACGCGTTCCGCCCGGTCTCGGCCTACTGGGACCGGGTACAACGGCCGGAGCAGCTGGTCCCGGCACTGCTGGAGGCGATGCGGGTGCTCACCGATCCGGCGGAGGCCGGTGCGGTCACCCTGTGTCTGCCGCAGGATGTGCAGGCGGAGGCGCACGACTGGCCGGTCGAGCTGTTCCGGGAGCGCACCTGGCACGTGGGCCGGCCTGTTCCCGAGCCGGAAGCGGTGCACCGGGCGGCGGAGGTGATCGCTGCTGCCGAGCGTCCACTGCTGGTGGCCGGTGGTGGCGTGCTCTACTCCGGGGCGACGGCGGAGCTCACCTCGTTCGCGGAGGTCACCGGGATCCCGGTGTCGGACACGCAGGCGGGCAAGGGGGCACTGCCGGGGGCGCATCCACTCGCCGTGGGCGGGGTCGGTTCGACCGGATCGGCGGCGGCGAATGCGCTGGCCGCCGACGCTGATGTGGTGATCGGGGTGGGCACCCGATACTCGGACTTCACCACCGCCTCGCGGACAGCGTTCGCGGCCGACGGTGTGCAGTTCGTGAACCTGAACGTGACCGGCTTCGATGCGGCCAAGCACGCAGCCACCACCGTGCTGGCGGACGCGGCGCGCGGCCTGACGGCACTCACCGAGGCGCTGGCCGGCTACCGCGTGCCGGCGACCTACGCCGAGGAGGTGACCGACCGCCGTCGGGCGTGGGAAGAGGTGCGCGCGCAGGTGACGGCCACCTCTGGCGAGACGCCTCCGGCCCAGGTGGAGGTGTTCGGCGCACTGAACGAGCTGCTCGGCGCCGAGGACGTGGTGATCAATGCGGCCGGATCGATGCCCGGGGACCTGCAGGCGCTGTGGCAGGCGGCCGGCCCGGGGCAGTACCACCTGGAGTACGGGTACTCCTGCATGGGCTATGAGATCCCGGCGGCGATCGGGGTGCGGTTGGCCCGGCCGGACGGCCAGGTAGTGGCGATCGTCGGCGATGGGACGTATCAGATGATGCCCAGCGAGCTGGCGACGATCGCACAGGAGGGGCTGAAGGTGATCGTGATCGTGCTGGCCAACGATGGGTTCGCCTCGATCGGTGCCCTGTCGGAGTCGGTGGGCTCGCAGCGGTTCGGTACCGCCTACCGGAAGCGGGAGGAGAGCAGCGGGCTGCTGTCCGGGGACTACGTGGGGGTGGATCTGGCGGCGAACGCTCGCAGCTACGGGGTGGCCGCCCAGGAGGTGGCCACCATCGCGCAGTTCCGGGAGGCTTATGGTCGAGCGGCGGCTGCGGAGCGGGCCACGGTGATCGTGATCAGGACGGACCCGCTCGCCGAAGGGCCGCCGGCCAGCAATGGCTGGGACGTGCCGGTGGCCCAGGTGACCCGGCTGGAATCCGCCGAGGCCGCCTACGCCGCCTATCAGCAGCTCCGGAAGAAGCAGCGGCACTACCTCTGAGCGGCCCACGGGCGGTGGCTCGCGGTTCGTGAGGGTGTGCTGGTGGGCGCGAAACGGCCAGATCGCGACCATAGGGCCACCCCCGAAGGGCGCGGTGCTGCGGGTCAGCGACTGCGGAGACTGAGGATGTAGCCGGCGCTGCGGGCGACGTCGGGCTGCGGGTCGCCGGTCAAGTCAGTCAGCGCGCGATCGGCAGTCGGGCCGGGGATCTCCGCGAGCGCCTGGGTGAGACGCAGCCGGGCGGCGGGCTCGGTGGCCGGCGCGACCAGGCGATCGCGGACATCAGCCACGATCCGCTCAGCCTGCCTGCCGTCGCGGGCCAGCACGCCGAGCGCCTCCGCTGCCTCGACGTCGTTCGGGCCGTGCTCGACCGTCTCGAGGAGGATCGGCATCGCGTCGCTGACCCCGCGAGCGCCCAGCGCCAGGGCGGCCCGGCGGCGGACCACCGGAACAATGTCGGCGAGCGCGGCGACCAGGAGCTGCTGTGCGCTCCCGCTGTGCAGTTCGGCCACCGCCTGGACGGCGCGTTCTCGCACCCGAGGCGAGGGTGAGGTGAGACCTTCTGCGAGAGGTGCCGGTACGTCGTCGCCGGCTTGAGCCAGGGCCCAGCGCAGCGCACCGGCCGCATTCAGCTCGGGTTCGCTGAGTGCAGCATGGGCCAGCTGGTCCGCCGGCCCCGGTGCCCCCGCCGAGGTGGCGAGCGCAGTGCGCAGACGCCGGTTCGCATCTCCGGCGTTCAGCCCGCGGAGCAGCTCGACGATCCGGAGCACCTCGGTCCACTGCTCCGGGGCGGCACCTTCGATCTGCCTCAGCCGGGCGAGCAACTCCTGCTCGCTCGCCACCCGTTCCTCGGTGCGCCGGACCAAGTCGGCGACCAGAGTGTCCGGAGTGAGTTGCGGGTCCTCGAGCGCCTGCTGCACCTCCCGCAGGCTGAGACCGAGAGACCGCAGGCTCTCCACGGCGAAGATGCGCCGAAGATCACCTGCGGTGTACTCCCGGTACCCGCCTGCGGTGCGGTCGGTGGGGCGCACCAGCGCGAGGGAGTCGTAGTGGCGCAGCATGCGCACACTGACCCCCGAACGCCGGGCGACCTCACCGATCAGCACTCCCGCTCGTCCTCCCTGTTCAGCGCCATGATCCTGATGGCCTCATCGACGTCGAGCGTAAACGCCGCGTCGGGGTCCTGCAGTAGCCGCTCGGTCGCGAGGGCGTGCGCCCGCACCTCGGCCCGGTCGCCCCGCGCCGCGAGGTGCAGCTGAGGCAGGATGACCTCGCCCAGAGCGACGAGAGCGCGGCTCAGGCTGCGCTGCGTCTCCACATCACCGCGGCCGAGCTGACCAGCGAGCAAGGCAGCGAGCTCGGGCTCGGACCCCGCCGGCACGATTGCGACGGCTGCCCGCCAGGCGCTGCGCGCCACCTCGGGGTCCCCATCCTGCAGCAAGGCAGCGGTCAGCGCCGGCCAGGTGGCCTGGTCACCGATCTTGGAGAGCGTGTGCAGCGCCTGGCTGCGCGCCTGCGGCACCGTCGATTCCAGCTCGGCGAGCAGCCGCGGTACAACGACCGCCGCTCGGTGCCGGGTCAGCGACCAGGTGAGCATGTCCCGAACGTAGAAGTCCGGCTCGAGCGCGCACCGCTCGATCAGGGCGGGGACCAGTTCGTCGGCAGGCTCGGTGCCGATCGCCATCGCGGCGCGCAGGCGGATAGACGATCGCGGGTCACTCAGGGCGGTGACGTGTCGGTTCACGATGTCAGTGTGTGGTGTATTCATCTCGGACCACCTCCTCCAGAGAAGTAGAGGCCCTCTCACTGTGTCAGGGTCAAGCGGGTTCTGCCGGTACCGGAGAGAATCGGTGCTCACCGGAGTCCAGACTGGTGAGCACTGCCACCGACTGGTGCGCACCGCCACCGACTGGTGAGCACCGCCACCGAAGAGGAGCCATCCCATGCACGACCTCGCACCCACCACCGAAGTCCTCGCCGGCCTTGTTGCCGCAGTCCGGGACGATCAGCTGAGTGCGCCAACGCCCTGCCCCGAGATGAGCCTGGCTGAGCTGCTCGTCCACATCGACGAGCTGGCGCTGGCGTTCACTGCGGCAGCAACCAAAACCACACCGACCGGCGACGATGGCACACCGGACGAGGACAACCCGCCTACCGCCAGCTCGCCTCTCGACACCGGCTGGCGCACCCGCATCCCGCAGCGGCTCACAGATCTGGCGGCGGCCTGGCGTGCGGACGCGGCGTGGACGGGGATGACCCACGCCGGCGGCGTCGACCTGCCCGGCGAGGTCGCCGGGGTGGTGGCTCTGGACGAGGTGCTGCTGCACGGCTGGGACGTCGCCGCCGCCACTGGCCAGCAGTTCACCGCCGACCCGGCGCTCGCCGAAGCAGCCCTGGGCTTCGTGCAGGCCACAGCGCAGGAGAGCCCGGAGGGCAGCCCCGGACTGTTCGGACCCCCGCTACCGGTGCCGGCCGAGGCGCCGCTCCTGGATCGGCTCGTCGCCCTGAGCGGACGCGACCCGGCCTGGACGCCGCCGGCCTGAGCGAGGCGTCCCGCAGCGGTCAGGGAGTCACGGCCGCCGGCCGAGCAGGGCTGCGAGCTGGTCGATCGCCGGCGCGGAGGCGGCAACCGGCTGGGGTGAGTCGAACGGGCTCTCCCCGGTCGGGATCTCCTTGAGTGCATCCTTGGAGAACGCCAGCTCCACCACGGCGATGTCCGCGGGGAAGTCCGTGGTCGGTTGCCCGGTGGCCTGGGCGAGGTCCCAGCCGTGCACCAGGATCTCGGTGAGCCGCAAGTGCAGGGCCACCGCTCCGGGCACCGTCCCGAACGGCACGGTGACCAGCTGATCCAGCACACCTGGCACCGCAATGGCCCGCTGCAGCCCGGCGGCAGAGAGCCGGTAGGCAGCCACGGGATCGTCGTCGAGGTCGCCGGCCGCCGCCGTCTGGCCGGCTGAAGCCGCCTCCAGAGCCTCGTCCGAGGAGGTGTCCACTGCCTGCTCGCCACCCAGCGCGGCGATGAACTGGTGGTTTCCTGCCACCAGATGGTCCAGCAGCTCGCCCACATTCCAGCCGGTGCAGACAGTGTCCGCGCTCCACTGGTCCGCGTCGATCCCGGTGACGATCTCCTCGGTCGCGAACAGCGCGCGGGTCAACGCGGTGGTCGGGTCAAATGTCTCAGCTGGTGCGCTCATGGAGCTCTCCTTCTCGGTTCCGGGTGCCGAACGGCTAGCCGGAGGCAACACCACAGTGGCACCGCCTACTCTGTACAGACACCGCGACCCGCGCAAACGGACCGGTGCTGCGTTCAAGTGGCAGGATGCCAGGCGTGGACAGCGACATCCTCGCCCTCGCTCGTGCCGGTGATGAGCGCGCCTTCCGCGAACTCACCGAGCCGCACCTGCGTGAGCTGCACGTGCACTGCTACCGCATGCTGGGGTCGGTCACCGACGCCGACGATCAGGTGCAGGAGACCCTGCTGGCCGCCTGGCAGCACCTGGCCGGGTTCGAGCAGCGGGCTTCAGTACGCACCTGGTTGTACCGGATCGCCACCCGTCGGTGCCTGAACGCCCTCCGGGACCGTGCACGTCGGATCCCGATGGCACCGGTGGCACCGTTCACCACTCCCGCACCCAGCCAGCTCAGCGAGGTCACCTGGCTGCAGCCCTATCCCGATGTCCTGCTCACCGAGATCCCGGATGCAGCCCCCGGTCCGGCCGCCCAGCAGGCGAGCAGCGAGGCGATCGAGCTGGCCTTCATCACGGCGCTGCAGCAGCTGCCGCCGCAGCAGGTCGCGGTTCTGCTGCTGCGCGATGTGCTCGGTTTCAGCACCGCTGACGCCGCCGATGTCCTGGACACCAGTGCGACGGCGGTCAAGGCAGCGCTGCAGCGCGCCCGCGCCGGGCTGCGGGACCACAACCGGCCCAGGGTTCGGTCCGATCCGGCCGAGGAGCAGACCATCGCCGCGGAGTTCGCCCGGGCATACGTCGCCGGTGATATCGAGATGTTGCTCGAGCTGCTCAGCGATCAGGCGTGGCTGACCATGCCGCCGGCGCCGCACCGGTACGACGGCCGGGACGCTATCGGCGGGTTCTGGCGCTCGGGCCTCGCCTGGCGTGGTGAGCGGCGCCTGCACCTGTTGCCGGCCGGGCGGGCGAACACCGATCCGGCCTTCGGCAGCTATCTCGCCGAACCCGGCTCGAGGCTCGCCCGGCTGACCGGGATGCACGTGGTCACCATCGCCGGTGACCGGATCGGCGCCGTGACCAGCTTCCACACCCCGGAGCTGGCCGACCACTTCGGGCTTCCCCGGTCCGTCGAGCTCGAACCGGGACGGGACCGTGGGTGACCTGACCGTCGCTCCAGCGCGGTTTCGCGACAAGAATCTCACCCAGGGCCCGGGGCAGCGACGGAAAACTCACCCCCGGGGTGGGAGTGCCGCCGCCGGTCAGGAGGCGACGGTCCCGTAGCGCGCAGCGGCGCGGGCCTTCGCCTTCGCGGCCTCCACCTCGCGATCCTTCGGCGCTGCGGTGGTGACCAGGTCCTCGAGCAGGTGCTCGGTGAGGTGGGTGATCTCGGCGACGGCCCGCTCGAACACCTCCGCGTTCGCCTGCGAGGGCTTGTTCATCCCGCTGACCTTGCGCACGTACTGCAGCGCTGCCGCCTGCACCTCCTCGGAGGACGCGTGCGGTTCGAAGTTGTACAGGGTTCGGATGTTGCGGCACATGGTTCCAGTCTCACCTGCGCCGGGCCGATGCACCAGGGCTGATCTGGTCGGCGATCCGCCCTCCGGCCAGGAGCACCACCTGGTCGCCGTAGCTGAGCGCACGCGGATCGCGGGTGGCGAGCACCACGGTCTGGCCCAGATCGTCGACGGCGGAGCGCAGGGTGGCGAGCACCTCCTCACCGCCGGAGTAGTCCAGACTTCCGCTCGGATCGTCGGCGAACAGCACCTGCGGGCGGGTGATCAGGGCGCGGGCGATCGCCACTCGCTGTTGCTCACCACCGGTCAGGTTCGCGGGGCGCTCCTCGAGCCGACCGGCGAGATCCAGGATGTCCACCACGGCCTGCACCCACTGCGGATCGGTCCGCATGCCGGCCAGCCGGGAGGGCGCGAGGATGTTCTCCGCCACGGTGAGCGCCGGGAGCAGGTTGAACCCGTCGAAGACAAACCCCACGGCGTCTCGCCGCACCATGCTCAGCCGGCCCTCAGAAGCGGTGTGCAGGCCGAGATCGCCGAGGAACACCTCACCCGCGGTGACGTCCTCCAGGCCGGCGAGGCACTGCAGCAGGGTGGACTTGCCGGAACCGGGCGGGCCCATCACCACGGTCATCGCGCCTGCCGTCACGCCCAGGCTGACCCGGTCGAGCGCTGTCACAGCGGACGGCCCTCGCCCGTAGACCTTGGTGACCTCCCCGGCCCGGACGGCGCAGGTGCCGGCGAGAACTGCTTCGGTCGTCATAGCGGTCAACGTACGGCGGCCGCATGCTCGCGCACTATCCGGGAAAGCCCTGACCTGACCCGGAGAACGCCCGCCCCCACGTCGGGGGCGACGTCCGTGGCCGCGCGCTGCCGTACGTCAGCACCGTTAGCTCCGGTACAGCGGCTCGACGTCGACGAACGACTGGTTGTGCTGGTGGTTGGGGATGATCGTCAGGCGCGGCTGCGTCACGTCGTGCGCTTCGGTGTAGTCGGGGTCGCAGCCGGGCCAGCCGTCCGCGGCGGCGAACTCTTCGCAGTTCCACTCCACGCCGACCGGGTAGTACTCGAGAATCATCGTCGCGGCCATCGAGCACGAGTCGCCGAGGTCGTCTGCGAGGCAGATGAAGTAGCGCTGCGCACCGGGGGTGTCCGGCGACTCGGTGCTGCTCTCCAGGAACGCGCCCGGGAACTCCTCGAGCAGCCCGGTGACCGAGAAGCACTCCAGGTCGGGGTCCTGCCGTGAGCACCACTGGCCCGCGAGATCAGCGGGGAAGCCGGAGGCGATGATCCCCTGCGCTTCCTGCACGATCTCACCGATGATCGAGGTGGTGCTGTCCGTCAGTTCGATCGTGCGCATCAGGTTGCCGTGGAAGCAGCCGGACTGGTAGCCCGAGACCGGCCACAGCACGTCACCCCCGAGTCCGGGCAGCGGCCCGAGCAGATCGAAGTCGACCTCGTAGGCGCACTCGTTGACGAGCGTCGAGTCGGCGCCGTCGAGAGCCGAACTGCGCGGTACCACGATATCGCCGATGCTGGCGCGGCTGGACTCGTACACGTCGAGGAACCAGGCACCGACGCTGAAGCTGGCAGTGATGTCGCCGGCATAGGCGTGCACGTTGACACCCTCGGGCCACGCCGGCAGGGCGGTGACCTCGTCGGAGCCGGTGGCAAGCCCGTGCACAGCGTCGGAGCCTGCGCTCGCGGCGAGCGTGGGAATGCTGCCGCACGCGCTCGGGTCCTCCATCGACTCGGTCACCGCCGTACCGCAGATGACCATGAACGAGTGCAGCGCCGTCGCGGTCTCAGCGTCCGGCATACCCTCCATGGAGGCGAGTCCCTCCTGGAAGTCCACGAGGAAGCGCGCCACGTCGGATCCGGTGTTCGGGGTCCCGTAGGTGATGACGTCGCTGACGTAGTCGCCGGGCCCGCTGAGGCTGCCGTCGTCGGCGATCTGGCCGAGCGCCGCTCGGGTGGCCAGGCCACCCATGGAGTGGGCCACGGTGATCGCCGGGTGCCCGTACGCCGTCGCCAGGCAGGTGAGCGACTCGGCGAGCGGGGGGCCGATGCCATCGTCGGTCACCCAGCGCGAGGACAGGTCGTGGTAGTCGAAGGTGTACACGCTGACGCCGCCGACTCCCTGAATGGCCCCGATCAGCGAGGTGGGCAGGCCGTCGAAGTCGCTGCTCTCGTCGACCGTGAGGTCGATCGCGGCCGAGAACGCGCCGGTGCGCTCGCTGCTGTGCTGGCTGCGACCGGTCCAGCCGTGCACCATCACGACCGGGATGGCGGTGCCATCCTGCAGTGTGCTCTCCGTGACCGGATCACCCCCGGGCCGCAGGTCGTCAGCCAGGGCCGGGGCCTTGTCCAGACCCGCGATGTCCTCACAATCCTGCGGCTCAGGCGCCGCCACGGCCTGTTCGGCCTGGTAGGCGACCAGGCCACCGGCGAGCAGGACAGAGAGCACGACGGCGACCGCCAGGGAGCGTTCCTTCCTCACCGTGGTCATGACTGCCCGTCCATCGGGAGGGTCTGCAGAACCTGCCATGCGCCGTCGACCTCAGCCATCACGGCCACCAGCCGGTGCGTGGTGCCGTCCGCGAGGGTGAGCGTCATCTCGATGAGACCACCACCTGCAGCGGAGGGCACCCAGGTGGCGGGGTCGGCATCGACCTCCGTACCCGGCGGTATGGCGGTCGCGAGGTCGATCGATCCGGTCAGGCCTTCCGGCAGCAGCCGCTCAGGATCGGTCTCGAGGACCTCGAGCGCCGCGGCCGCCTGGTCCGGCTCCTCGGTGCTGGTCGCGACCGGGTCGGGCTCGCCGCCGCGGCCGACGAGCCACCACACCCCGATCAGCACTGCCACGAGCAGCGCCACTGCCCCCATGATCACGGCAGACTTGCGCGACACACCGACCCCCGTTCGCTCCCCGACGCCCCGCTCACACGAGCCCGTACGCCAACCCTGTCCAGTGTTCTAGATATCACGCCTCACCCTGGTGCACCGGCAGGGTCCAGATCGCGAGAGCAGGGTGCACCCTCGGCAGCCTGACCTGCATCAGGTCCGATCGACCGCGATCCGGAACCCCTACCCGGTCCAGGAGGTTCTCGAGAGCGGCCATCGCCGATGGGAACAGCGAATGTTGCCACCATCTCGGTACCGCGACCAGCATTGTCGGCCGGAGCCGGGCCTTGGGGCGGTGAGGTTCCACACACCCGGGCGGCTCCAGGGCACCTGAGGACGCCGAATCGGTCCGATCCTCACAGTTCGTGCACATTCCGGTTCTACCCTAGGACCAGTGACCGAACGGACCGGAACGGATTCACCTGCGCCGACGCCCACGCGCGCCCGCAGGAGTTCTGTGCACCCCTCCGGCAGCGGGACCGGGGGCGCCCATGCGAAGGCGATCCTGCTCGGCGAGCACGCTGCCGTGTACGGGGCACCCGCGCTGGCGATCCCGCTGCATGGCCTCGGCGTGGCCGCGCAAGCCGTACCAGCCGAGGGGATCCACCTGGAGAGCGAGCTGTTCACCGGAGCCGCGAGCGACGCCCCGGCACGTCTGTGGCCGGTGCTGACCGCCGTACGGGCCGCGCTCGACCAGCAGAACGCTGTGGCCGGGGCCGCGGTCCGGATCCGCAGCTCGATCCCGTACGAACGTGGTCTCGGCTCCAGTGCGGCCGTCGCCGCCGCCGTCGTTCGCGCCATCGCCGACCTGGCGCAGAGCACCGTCGACCCGGACACCCTCTACACGATCGTGCAGGAAGCCGAACGGGTCGCCCACGGCAACCCCAGCGGGCTGGACGCCCGCGCGGTGACCGCCACAGCACCGATCCGGTTCCAGCAGGGTGCGGTCGCACCGGTCGAGGTCGGCAGCTCCCTGGTGTTCACCCTCGCCGACTCCGGGTGCTCCGGATCGACCGCGCAGTCCGTGGCCCAGGTGCGCGAGCGCCGCAGCGCCGACCGGGCGGGGATCGACGCGATCATCGCCCAGATCGCCGAGCTCACCGAAGCAGCGGCCGCTGATCTGACCCGCGGAGATCCCACCGCGCTCGGTGCGCGGATGAGCCAGACCCACGAGCTGCTCACCGGTCTCGGGGTGAGCGACGACCGGCTCGACGCGCTGGTGGCCGCTGCCGGGCGCGCCGGCTCACCAGGTGCCAAGCTCACCGGCGGCGGCCAGGGTGGCTGCATCATCGCACTCGCTGACGGCGCCGCACACGCCGAGGAGCTCGGTAGCGCCCTGCGCGCGGCCGGAGCCCCGCGCACCTGGACCACCACGGTGCCAGCCTCATGAGCACGGACGTGACGAGCCCGACCGGCAGCGTGCGCCCTGCTGAGACCGGTGCCGCCACCGCGCGGGCGTTCCCGAACCTCGCCCTGGTGAAGTACTGGGGAAAGCGGGACGAGTCGCTCATCCTCCCGGTCGCGGGCAGCCTCTCCCTCACTCTGGACACCTTCGCCGCCACCACCACGGTGCAGCTCGATCCGGCAGGCGAGCAGGACCGCTTCGAGCTGAACGGCCACCTGGCCACCGGTACCGCCCGGGACCGGGTGACCACGTTCCTCGACCTGGTCCGTAGCCGCGCGGGATCGCAGTCCCGCGCCATCGTCCGCTCGGTGAACGAGGCGCCCACCGGGGCCGGGCTGGCCTCCTCGGCCGCTGGCTTCGCAGCGCTGGCCACTGCCGCGAGCGCCGCCTACGGCCTCGAGCTGGACACTCCGGCACTGAGCCGACTGGCCCGCCGCGGCTCCGGCTCCGCGGCCCGCTCGATCATCGCCAACGTGGCGCTCTGGCACGCCGGCACCGATGACGAGTCCTCGTTCGCCGAAGAGATTCCGGCGCCGGAGCTCGCCATGGTGATCGCCACTGTGGACTCGAGCGCTAAGGCGGTCTCCAGCCGAGAGGCGATGCGGCGCACCGCGCGCACCTCCCCGTACTTCGTCGCCTGGATCACCAGCACCGAGGCTTCGTTGACCGAGATGGTCGCCGCCTGCCGCGCCGGAGACTTCACCCAGATCGGTGAGATCACCGAGTCGCACGCGCTGCGGATGCATGCGCTGATCGCCTCCACCGAGCCACCGATCCGGTACCTACGCCCCGCGAGCATCGAGGTCCTGGACGCTGTCGTCGCACTGCGCGATGCCGGCATCGAGGCCTACGCCACCGCCGACGCCGGCCCGAACGTGGCCGTGCTGACCCGGCCGGCAGACGCCGCGGCAGTCGCCACCCGGCTGGGCGAGATCCTCGGCGAGGACCACGTCCGAGTGGTCGGCCCGGGCCCGGGAGCCCACCTCGTTCCCGATCCGGTCCCACCTGCCGGTGAGGCGGGCACGTGATCTCCGCCCAGGCACCCGGCAAGCTGTTCATCGCCGGGGAGTACGCCGTGGTCGAGCCCGGCCAGCCCGCCGTGCTGGTCGCGGTCGACCGGTACCTCACCGTGCACCTGGACGTCGGCGAGCACGCCGCCGACGTGGGCCGGGTGCACTCCAGTGCGTACGAACGAGGACCGCTGGTCTGGGCGAGAGAACAGGGCACCGGGCGGATCGTCGTCGAGCATGACCCGCGGGACTACGTGATCTCGGCGCTGCGCACGGTGGACCGGCTCCGCGCCGAGCGCGGCCTGGCACCGGAGTACTTCGACGTCCGGATCGTCTCCGAGCTGGAGGACCAGGCTGGACGTAAGTTCGGTCTCGGCTCCTCGGCCGCGGTCACCGTGGCGCTGATCACCGCCCTGGACGAGTTCTACCGGTTGGGCCTGACCCGCCTCGAACGGTTCCAGCTCGCCCTGCTGGCGACGATTGCCGTCTCGCCGAAGGCCTCCGGCGGTGATCTGGCCGCGATCACCTTCGGCGGCTGGATCTCCTACACCTCACCGGATCGGGCCGAGCTGCTGGCGCACCTGGACGCCCACGGCGTGACCGCCACCTTGACCGCACCGGGCTGGCAGCTGCTGCGCGTCCGCCGGCTGCCCGCACCCGGTGATCTGCAGCTGCTGGTCGGCTGGACCGGCACACCTGCCGCCACCGAGATCTTGGTGGCCGGGGTGCAGCACACCGGCGAGCCGTACGCCGACTTCCTCACCAGCAGCCGTGCCTGCGTGCAGGATCTGGTGACTGCCCTGGAGACCGACCCGAGTTCCGCCGTCGATGTCCTGCGCCGGGCGCGGCGCCTGCTGCACCAGCTGGAGCGGCACTCCGGAATCTTGATCGAGACCGAGATGCTGCGCGACCTGTGCGAGATCGCCGAACGGCACGGCGCCGCTGGTAAGCCCTCCGGCGCCGGTGGCGGCGACTGCGGCATCGTGCTCGCCCGGGCGTCTGCCTCCGTGACCGGTATCCTCGCCGAGTGGGAGGCCCGCGATATCCGGCATCTGGGACTCGTGGTCCATCCAGCGGAAGGAGGCGCCGATGAGTGCTGATGACCGCCGCGCCGCGCGCAAGGACGACCATGTCCGCCTGGCCGAGCAGCAGCAGAACGAGGCCGCACCCCGCACCGATTTCGATGATCTCGAGTTCGTGCACCACGCCTTGGCGGGCATCAGCGCCGACCAGGTCGACGTCTCCGTGCAGGTGGATCGGTGGCGCTGGCCCACCCCGTTCTATGTCAACGGGATGACCGGCGGCACCGAGAAGACCGCCCGGATCAACACCGAGCTGGCGATCGCGGCCCGGGAGACCGGGCTCCCGATCGCCTGCGGTTCGATCTCGGTGGCGCTGGACGAGCCAAGCACAGCCAGCGGCTTCACGGTGATCCGCAAGGAGAACCCGGACGGGTTCGTGATGGCGAACCTGGGCGCCGGCCGCAGCGCCGAGGATGCGGTCCGGGCCGTGGACCTGCTCCAGGCCGACGCCCTGCAGCTGCACCTGAACGCCGTGCAGGAGACGGCGATGCCGGAGGGCAGCCGGGACTTCTCGGCCTGGGCCCGCTCGGTGGAGCAGATCGTGGCCGCCTCGCCGGTGCCGGTGATCGCCAAAGAGGTCGGCTTCGGGCTGAGCCGCTCCACCCTCACCCTGCTGGGCGACCTTGGCGTCACCATCGCGGACGTGAGCGGCAAGGGTGGCACCGACTTCCTCCGGATCGAGAACGCCCGCAGCAGCGGCGAGGCCGTGGTGGACTACTCCGTCCTCACCGGATTCGGCCAGTCTGCCCTCGCGTGCCTGCTGGACGCGCCATCCGGCGGCCCCGTGCTGCTCGCCTCCGGCGGGGTGCGCAACCCCTACGACGTGGTCAAGGCCCTCGCCGCTGGGGCACACGCCGTCGGCGTGGCGGGGGTGTTCCTGAAGGCCGTACTCACCGGGGGAGCGGACACGCTCGTCCCGCTCGTGCGCGGTTGGCTCGAGCAGACGACGGCGCTGCTCGCCCTGCTCGGTGCGGCCAGTCCCGCAGAGCTCATCCGAACAGACCTGCTGGTGCGCGGCACCCTGGGTGAGTTCTGCCGGCTTCGCGGGATCGACCTGATCCGGCTCAGCCACCGCTCCGAGATCCACCAGCGACTCAGCAACGACAGGTAGAGGACGCAGTGAACCAGTCCGAGACTCCCGCCACCGAGATCCCGACCCGGTGGGTCGGACCGCTGCGGGTGAGCGGGAACGCCGTCGAGGGGGACGTGTCCGTACCGCTCGCCACCTACGAGACCCCGCTGTGGCCCTCGGTCGGTCGCGGCGCCCGGGTCTCGCAGAAGGTCGACGGCGGCATCCGTGCCGTGCTGGTCGACGAACGGATGACCCGGTCGGTGCTGTTCACCACGGACGGCGCCGCCAGCGCGCACCGGGCCGCCACCGAGATCCGGGCCCGGTTCGCCGAGCTGGCCGAGGTGGTCACCGGCAGCAGCCGATTCGCGCGGCTGCTGGAAGCCCATCCGGAGATCGTCGGGAACCTGCTGTTCGTGCGGTTCGCCTTCTCCACCGGGGACGCCTCCGGGCACAATATGGCCACAGCCGCAGCAGAGTCCCTGATGGAACGGATCCTGTCCTGGAACCTCGACCTGGAGTACGGGTCGATCTCCGGGAACTACTGCTCGGACAAGAAGGCGACGGCGGTCAACGGGGTGCTCGGCCGGGGTCGCAACGTGGTCGCGGAGATCCTCATCCCACATGATGTGGTGCGCACCACGCTGCGCTCGGACGCGCAGCGGATCACCGACCTGGTGGTGCGCAAGAACCTGGTCGGGTCCACGATCGCCGGGGCGCTGCGTTCGGCGAACGCGCACTACGCGAACATGCTGCTGGCGTTCTACCTGGCCACCGGCCAGGACGCCGCGAACATCGTGGAGGGGTCGCAGGGGATCACCTATGCGGAGGTTCGCGAGGAGGGCCTGTACTTCTCCTGCACTGTGCCGCACCTGATCGTCGGGACGGTGGGCAACGGCAAGCACCTGCCCCATGTGGAATATGCTCTGGAGCGGCTCGGTTGCAGACAGGGGCGGGAGCCAGGTGAGAATGCGCGTCGACTCGCGGCACTGATGGCGGCCACCGTCCTGTGCGGGGAGCTGTCGCTGCTCGCCGCCCAGACCAATCCCGGAGAGCTCATGACGGCGCACCGGCGCCTCGAGCGGAATGAAGTAGCGCGCTGATGACACCGATCGGTATCCACGACCTCGAGCTGGCCACGGCCCACCACGTGCTCGACCTCGGCCTGCTCGCCACCTCGAACGGCACCGACCCGAACAAGTACCGGATCGGGATCGGGCAGGACGAGATGAGCATGCCGGCGCCGGACGAGGACGTGGTGACGATGGGCGCCTCGGCGGCGCTGCCGCTGCTGCAACGGCACGGGGCCGATGGGATCCGTACGTTGCTGTTCGCTACCGAGACCGGTCTGGACCAGTCGAAGGCGGCCGGGGTGTGGGTGCACCAGCTGCTCGGGCTGCCGGCACACGTGCGGACCGTAGAGCTGAAGCAAGCCTGCTACTCCGCGACCGCTGCGCTCCAGGCCGCGATCGGCATCATCGCCCGCTCCCCGGAGGAGAAGGTGCTGGTGATCGCCAGTGATGTCGCCCGGTACGAGCTGGACAGTGGCGGGGAGCCCACCCAGGGGGCGGGTGCTGTGGCGATGCTGGTGTCAGCGAACCCGGCGCTGGTGGAGATCGAGCCGATCTCCGGGGTGCACACCGCCGATGTGGACGACTTCTGGCGTCCGAACGACTCCAGCACGGCCGTGGTGGACGGGGCGCTGTCCGTGCGCGCCTACCTGGATGCACTCACCGGCGCCTGGGACGATCTGGCCGCCCGCGGCGGGCCCGAGCTGGCCGCGATCGACCGCGTCGTCTACCACCAGCCGTTCACGAAGATGGCGAAGAAGGCACAGCAGCGGCTGTCCCAGCACGCCGGCAGCGACCTGGGCGAGGTCGGCCTGCAGACCGGGTCGGTGTACAACCGCCGCCTCGGCAACACCTACACCGCCTCGCTGTATGCCTCCCTGGCCGCGCTGCTGGACCACGAGGACGATCTGGCCGGTCAGCGAGTCGGCCTTTTCAGCTACGGGTCCGGCTCGGTGAGCGAGCTCCTCACCGGGATCGTCCAGCCGGGCTACGCGAGCGCCGATCGGGCCCGCCGCGTGCGGGAGGCACTCGATGCCCGGGTGCCGCTGGACGTCGCCGAGTATCGGCAGCTGCATGCCACCGAGCTGCCGAGCGGAGTGGATGTGGCTACCCCGCGGGTGACCAAGGCACCGTTCCGGTTCGCCGGAATCCGCGGCCGGGCCCGGCACTACGAGCGGACCGACGGCGGCTGACGCTCTCGGTGATGCTGGCCGGGCCTTACACGCGCCGATTCACTGCGTTCGACAGCATCTCCGCGGCACGACCCGCCAGGACGGGGAGACCTTGGGCCGTCTTGGGCTCACTCGCTTGCGACCGCGAGGCTAAGCTGTGCCCGAGGGCAGGAGGCATGCGTGAAGAAGCAAATTGAGGTCGTCGGTGCCGTGATCGTCAAGGACGGCACGGTCCTGTGTGCGCAGCGGGGCCCAGGCAGCCTTTCCGGGATGTGGGAGTTCCCTGGGGGAAAGATTGAACCCGGTGAAACAGCCCGTGAGGCCCTCAAGCGGGAGATCGAGGAGGAGCTCCGGTGCAGCGTCCACGTGGGCGGCGAGGTCACGACGACCAGCCATGAGTACGACTTCGGTATTGTGACCCTGACGACCTTCTACTGCGACCTCATCGCCGGGACACCGACACTCACCGAACACACGAACGTCGCCTGGCTCGCCGCGGAGGACCTACGTTCAGTGTCCTGGGCACCCGCGGACGTGCCGGCCGTGGAGCAGATCCAGACGGACCTGGCGGCCTGAGTGCCGTATGGGCGCAGACTTCTCGTGGGCTAGGCAGTTCGAGCTCGACGTCGACTTCGGCTACGTCAGTCACGACACACCGAATCCTCCCCGGAAGCACAATCCACTGATCGTCCTCAACGAGGACGGCACTACCGTCCTGCGCACACTTCGCGACGAACTCGCTCACTGCCAATCGTTCACCTTCTCCGTCGCTTTCGTCTCGTCCGCAGCCATTGCCCTCCTGAAGCAAGATCTCCTGGACTTTCGAGGTCGCGGTCGGATCATCACCTCTGACTACCTTGGCTTCAATACGCCCGAGGCGTTCGAGGAGCTGCATGCGCTAACGAACCTTGGCGTTGATGTCCGGCTCCATCGCGCGGCTGGCTTCCATCCCAAGGGCTACATCTTCCAGCACGCCAACAGCGTGACTGCGATGATGGGCAGCTCCAATCTGACGCCGAGCGCCTTGCTCCGCAACCACGAGTGGAACCTGAAGGTCACTGCCGCGGTAGGCAGCGACCTAGGGGCACAGCTCGCCCGCCTCGTCGAAGGTCAGCTGATAGATTCGGTGTCCCTGTCGGAGGAGTGGATCGCCGCATACGCGCAGACATACACCGCACCCCCACGGCGGCTACCCCGAATACCCACCGACGTCTCGGCATTGGACCCCGTGTCAGGCGGGGAACCGGCCGGCGACAGAACACCCCCGTTCCCGCCGACCGCGATTCAGCCGAACCAGATGCAACGCGACGCCCTCGACGCCCTCTCAAGGGTGCGAGCTAGCGGTGAGACACGCGCGGTTATCATCTCCGCCACTGGTACCGGAAAGACAATTCTCTCAGCATTAGACGTGCGTGCCGTCAATCCGCGACGGCTACTTTTCGTCGTGCATCGTGAGCAGGTTCTCGACCGAAGCATCCAGGAGTATCGATACGTTCTCGGAGGCTCCGATGAGAGCTACGGAAAGCTCTCAGGATCGGCGAAGGACCTCACTGCTAGGTATCTCTTTGCCACGATCCAGACTCTGTCACAGCCTCATTTCCTCAGCCAGCTCCCCGCGGACCTCTTCGATTATGTGATTATCGACGAGGCACACCGTGCGGGAGCGTCGTCACACCGTCGCGTTCTGGGCCACTTCGAGCCCGTCTTCCTGCTAGGCATGACCGCGACACCCGAGCGCACCGACGGCTTCAACGTTTTCAAGCTCTTCGACTACAACGTTCCGTATGAGATCCGCCTCAACCATGCGCTCGAAGAAGGCATGCTCGCGCCGTTCCACTACTACGGCATCGCCGATGCCACCTTCACCGACAGCACTACGGTCGAAGCCACAAGCAACCTGCCCAAACTCATCTCGCCGGATCGTGTAGATCACCTGATCTGGGCGCTTGAGACTTACGGCCAGGCCGGCGTCGCCCCAAAGGGACTGATCTTCTGCAGCCGCAAGGACGAAGCACGCGCGCTATCAGAAGCCCTGGATCAATCATCACTGAGAGGCCGGCCACTGCGGACGACGGCCCTCACCGGAGATGACTCCGTCGAACAACGAGAAGGGGCGGTCAAGCGGCTCGAGGGTGGCGAACTCGACTATATCTTGACGGTCGACGTCTTCAATGAGGGCGTGGACATTCCGTCCGTGAACCAGGTCGTCATGCTGCGCCAGACAGAGTCGTCGATCGTCTTCGTTCAGCAGCTCGGTCGTGGCCTACGCAAGTCCGTCGGCAAGGAGTACCTCGTCGTCATCGACTTCATTGGGAATTACACAAACAACTACTTGATTCCGATCGCGCTCTTCGGCGACGACTCGCTCAACAAGGAGTCACTACGCCAAAACTTGATCGCGGCGGAGGAGTCGGGAGCCATATCCGGCCTCTCGAGCGTGCATTTCGACAAAATCGCCCAGGAGAGAATCCTACGGTCGATCACAGCGACCCGGCTCGATGACATGTCGCGTCTGAAGGCTGCCATCGTGGCAATGCGGAACCGGGTCGGAACAGTCCCCCGCCTGTGGGACTTCTTTCGTTTCGAGTCAGTAGACCCAGTGCTGTTGGCGACTAAACGGGAGCACTATCCCGCCCTCATCGAGCGCGCACTCAAGGAGGACACCGAACTCTCGCACTCTGAGAGCAGGGCTTTGCAGCTACTCTCTGCTGAGGTCTTCCCGGCGAAACGTGCACACGAACTCACGTTGCTCAAGGAACTCCTCGCCGATACACGTGTACCTGCAAGCCGTATCGTCGACGCCTTCGAGTCCGCTGGCTTGCCCGCTACCGGGCTACACGTCGACAGCGCGGTTTCAAGTTTTACCTTGGAAGGGTACGCTGAGGTTGATCTGATTCGGTACCGAGGTGGAGTCGCTGAGTGTGATGCTGACGGATCCGTCTCGCTGCATCCCGAGGTCGCAACGGCCTACCGAGCCAATCCGCGCTTCCGCGAGGAAGTCGACGACCTTGTCGAGACAGGCCTAGCTCTCATCGCCAAGAACTATGATTCGCGGCAAAAATTTACGGCTGGTCGTCAGTACTCTCGCAAGGAAGTATTGCGCAACCTCGGCCTTCCGCGAAAATGGGCGTCGACTTTGTATGGATACAAGGTTGATCGGGAGACCCGAACATGCCCGATCTTCGTGACATTACATAAGGCCCACGACGTGTCCGTCAGCACGGCCTATGCGGATGCTCTTCTCGACGAAACGACCATGCTCTGGTACACGCGCAGCCGTCGCACCATGCAGAGCGCGGAGGTCCGTACGATCGTGTCCAACGACGTCGATCTGCATGTCTTCGTCAAGAAAGATGACGCGGAGGGAACGGACTTCTACTACCTCGGGCAAGCAACGTCGCACGAGGCCGAACAAACCAAGATGGGCGATCTCGACGTGGTGCGGATGCGACTTCGCTTCGCCCAACGGATCGAGCCCGGCTTGTACGACTATTTCCACCCGACGTTCACTGCCACACCGGCGCCTGGGTAGCGAGCTCGCTCGCCAAACAACCCGCAGAATGCTTCGCGACGGTCCCGGCGGCACAGACCGCAGCCATCCTTCGCGTTCACCAGACCGAAACCCATCTCACAGACCGGGAGCGCGCGGGTCGGGAGTTCGTATGGAGCACTTGGGGTAGCGGTGCGTCCAAGAGCGGCAGCGCCGACAATGCGAGTAGACAAGAAGCAGGAGTTGATCGACCAAATTGGGAGCAACAACCCATTCGATCGCCTGGGCGACCCAGAGAACGTAGCCGAGATGGTCGCATTCCTCGCCGGACGGGCCGCTGGGTCGACGGGGAGACTCAGTTCGTCAATGGCGGCGCCCCGTGACCATCGCGCGCTGATAGCCACTCACGCTACGTTGCCCCAGCGCTGACCCGGGGGCTGCAACGCCGCGGCCTGGACGAACTGCTCGCCGATCTCGGCGACCTGGCGCCGCCCGACCACGGTGCGCATCATCAGGTCGCGCGCGTGGGTCATCACCGCGTTGTCCCAGGAGGTGATGTTGCCGATCCGCCAGGAGGTCCTCTGCAGGGCATGCGCTTCCGGTGTGCGGGACCGGCTGTAGGCCTCCAGCACGGTGGCGAGCTGGCCGGCGTCGGTGAGATCGGTGGCACCCAGGAGGTCGGCCAGGACGACGGCGTCGGCCATCGCCACTCCGGACCCGCGGCCCAGGTTCGGGGTCGTCGCATGGGCGGCATCGCCGAGCAGGAAGACCCGGCCCCGTCCCCACGTCTCGATCGGCTGCAGATCTCGGACCGTGTGGTGGATGAGGGAGTCCGCCGGTGTCGCCTCGATCACCGATCCGATCCCCTCCGGGAAGGTCTCGAACCGCCGCAAGAGGTCGGCTTTGAGCACCTCCGGGGCACCGCCCAAGTCGACGGTAGGCCTCTTCAGCCCGACGAGCCAGTACAGCGCGCCGTCCCCACAATCGCCGACGGCGATCCGGTTTCCCCGTCCGAAGAACATCGCGAACACCTTGTTTCCGAACGGTGCCGGATGCTCCACCAACGACCGGACATACCGGTAGGAGGCGGTGCGGATGCGTGCCGCGGGGAACAGTAGACGGCGCACCGTCGAGTTGATGCCGTCCGCCGCGACCACCAGATCGGCCTCGTCACTGCCGCCACCGGCGAACTCCACCCGCACCTTGTCGTCGCTCTGCTGCACGGCACTCACCCGGTGTCCGAACCGCACCGACTCGTCGGCATCGATTCCGGTGGCGAGTGCGTCGATGAGCGCACTGCGGGCGATCATCACCGGGGCCGGAGCACCGGTGTCACGGGCCAAGGCGGCCAGGTCGGCGGAGTAGAGCGGCACGCCGTCAGCGTTGAAGAACTGGTGCTGGTGCACCTCCGCCCCGGCTGCTCGCACCGCATCAGCCACGCCCAACAGGCGTAGCGCCTGCATCCCCTTCACCCAGACCTGAATCCCCGCCCCGATCTCGCTGAACTGCTCCGCCTGCTCGTACACGACGACCTGTATCCCGGCCCGTCGCAGTGCTATCGCTGCGCACAGCCCACCGATACCTCCACCGATGACGATGATCTTCCCAGTCATGACGTGCCGCCCTTCCGTAGTAATCAGCCAATAACAACTAGAGTATGTTATCCGCTGATAATATGGAAGGATGAACTCACCACGGCAACGCCTGCCTGCCGCCGAGCGGCGCGCATCGATCCTGGCCGCTGCAGTGGAGGTCTTCGGCGCACGCGGTTACACCGCGGCAACTACCGACGCGATCGCCCAGATTGCCGGTATCAGCCAGGCCTACGTGATCCGCACCTTCGGTTCGAAGGAAGCCCTGTTCATCGCCACCGCCGAGCGGGTAGTGGACCAGGTCGCCGAAGTATTCCGTGGCGTCCTCGCCGAGTCGGGCGACGTAGCACAGGATCGGATCGAGCCACGACTCGGTGACGCGTACGTGCGCCTGGCCGAGGATCGCGGCGCTCTGGTCACTCTGCTGCACCTGTTCACCCTCGGACAAGACCCCGTGATCGGGCCTGTGGCGCGGGAGGGCTTCCTGCGCATCTACACGATCCTGCGGGACGAGGCCGGCCTCTCCGCCGCCCGCGCGACCGCCTTCCTAGCCAACGGCATGCTGGTCAGCACGATTCTCGGGCTCCGGCTCCCGAGCCGGAGCGACGATCCGATGGTCGCCGAACTCTTGAGCGCAACGTTCCGAGAGAACACCGGCCTCGTCACCGACCTCTTCGGCGACGGCCAGCTCTCATCAGACAGCTCCGCACCACGGTGATCCTCGATCGCCGGCCGTCAGCGGCGCGGCAACGGTTCCAGCTCCGGGTGCACCCCGCCGTCGATCCACGCACCGAGCACATCATCGAATAGTTCAGGGGCCTCGACGGTCCAGATGTGGTGCACTCCCGGCACAAGACGGGTCTCGGCATGGGGCACGGCGGCCCGCAGGGCATGGAGTGAGCGGCGGAAGTACGCCGGCTCCCGTGACCCGGCGACGCCGAGCAGGGGCACGGTGATCGTCCGGAGCACCTCTGGCGGAATCCCCGGGTTCACCCATGAGGTGACCGCCCGCATCGTGGAGCGGGTGATCACCTGACCCTGCTCCACGTAGTGGGCGGCATCATCGCCGGTCAGCCCGACACCGCGCGCGACCCCACGCCAGTATCGCGGGGACTCCCACACGGCGATCTGGACGGCGTTACTCGCACGCATCCACCCCGGGTAGGGCAGCACCGAGGCTCCAGTGACGAACGCCGATGCCACGACGTCCGGGTGCCGGGCCGCGAGATACAGCGTGATGATGCCGCCCATGGATAGGCCCACGACGTCGGCCGGCCCCTGATCGAGTGCGCGCACCTGATCGGCGAACCGGTCGGTGACCGCCTTGATACCGGGCCAGCCCAGCTCGGCGTTCTTCCCGAATCCCGGCGTGTCCGGGGTGAGCACCGTGCGATCGCTCAGCCGGGCCAGGTGTGCCCCCCACATCCACCCGGCGACATTCCCGCCGTGCAACATCAGCACCGGACGGTGCGGCGCGTTGGCCTGCGCGGATGGGCTCTGCGTGGCCGGATGGATCTCGTCGAAGTCGGTGTACAGGGCAGTCATAGCGGTTCCTCCAGAAGTGAGTCGAGCCAGGCCAGCTCGTGCCGGCCAGCCGCGATGCCGTGCTCCAGGGTCTGAATCCGCAGCCAGGCGGCGGGGTTCTCCCCGCGGTCCAGCGGTGGGGCGTCAGCCCGAACCTGCTCCAGCTCCTGGACGAAACTGTCCACGGCCGTTCGCCGGGCGGTCACCAGCCGTCGGACCCTCTCGGCGTCGTCGCCGGCGAAGAACATCCGCGCCAGGAACGGATCGCGCTCCGGCTGACGGTCCAACGGGGAGGCGAGCCACGCGTCCAGCGCACTCTGCCCGGCGGGGGTGATCCGATGCAGGATCCGGTCGGGTGCGCCGTCCCCGGGCACCACCTCGGTCTCGGCGAGACCGTCGTCCACCAGCGAGGCGAGCGTGCGGTAGATCTGCGCCTTGTCCGCCGACCAGAAGTACGCGGCCGAGGAGTCGAAGTGCCGCTTCAAGTCGTAACCGGTCATCGGCCCGATGGAGAGGAACCCGAGGATGATGCGCGCAAGGATCACGAGTGCGGCCAGGAAACGAGGGCAAGAGCAAGCGTCATTTGACTAGTAGATCACTCATCTAGGCGTTTTGTCTACTAGTAATCTGTTGCCGCTGGCGGCACGTGCCCGGGCACCGGTCATCGGGGCGCGGCGGCAGGGGGCCTCGGCCATGCCTGCATAGCCGTGCCGGCCGCCGCCTCCAGATCCGCCCGTGCGGCACCGTCGCGGGCGAGCAGGGCCAATCCGTGCCACACCGACACCGCGAACGTGGACAGATGCTGGGCATCGGTCTCGCGTGGCAGGGTGCCTGCCGCGATATCGGCCCGGATCTTCTCGGCAATCCTGGCCGCGGTGTGGGCGCGCCGCTCGCGCAGACCAGCGGCGATCTCGGCGGAGGCGGGGCTGTAGTTCGTGGCACCGCTGATGATCAGGCACCCGTGGGGGTGCCCAGGGAGGGTTTGCTGACGCACGGCGCCGAGCAGCAGCGCAGCAACGGCGCTGCGCGCATCCGGTTCGTTCTGCAGGGCATCGTCGATATAGCCGCCATAGCGCTGGCCGTAGACCTCCACCGCCTCCTCGAACAGGGCGCGCTTGCTGGTGAAAGCGTGATAGAGGCTGGGTGCGGCGATGCCCATCGCGCCGGTCAGATCGCGCGTGGCGACTGCGTCGTAGCCGCGCTCCCAGAACAACAGCATCGCTCGCTCCAGTGCGGCATCCCGATCGAAGCTACGTGGCCGTCCTGGTCCTGCAGTCATCTTGTAATTGTATAGCGGTTGATCCGTAATCGGGTACGTTGTTGTATATCGCTCGCTATACAACAGGAGGACGCATGCGACTCGAGGGCAGAACAGCGCTCGTGACCGGCGGCGGCCGGGGTATCGGAGCGGCGGTGTCGAAGCGGCTCGCCGCCGACGGTGCCCGGGTGCTGGTGCACTACGGGACGCACGCCGCGGCAGCGGAAGACACGGCCGCAGCGGCGCGCAGTGCGGGAGGCCGACACGATCGGGGCATCGTTCGGTCAGGGCGACCCGGAAGCCGAGGCGCGTGACTTGTGGGAGCGAGTGGACGCCGTCGTGGAGGGGATCGACATCCTGGTGAACAACGCCGGGATCGCCGATCCTCGTGGACCGATCGAGAGTATCGATTCGGCAGGCTTGGATCGCCTGTGGGCGATCAATGCCGCTGCGCCGTTCTTCGTCACCAAGCACGGGCTAGCGCGGATCGCCGACGGCGGTCGGATCGTCAACGTGTCGGCGCACCTCACCGAGGGGGCCGCCCAGCCCGACCTGATCGCCTACACGATGACCAAAGCGGCAGTGGACGCATTCACCAGGGCGCTGGCCAAGCAGCTCGGCCCTCGAGGCATCACGGTCAACGCCGTGGCGCCAGGGCCGGTGGACACCGAGATGAACGCCGGCTGGCTCGATGCCGCCCGGGAGATGGTCGCCGGGCTCTCCCCGTTGGGGCGGGTGGCCGAAGCTCGTGATGTCGCCGATATCGTCGCCTTCCTCGCCTCTCAGGACAGCCGCTGGGTGACCGGTCAGCACGTCGACGCTTCCGGCGGTGCCCTGCTGTGACCGCCCTGGCCATGCGTAGTCAGCGGCGCGCCCGGTGGGGCTTCGTGGTGCTCGGGGCTATCGAGTTCCTCACCGTCATGGATGCCTCTGTGGTGAACATCGCGCTGCCGGTGATCCAGGAGGAACTGGGATTCGACGGATCGGCGGTGTCGTGGCTGATCACCTGCTACCTGATCCCGTTCGCCGGGATGTTGTTGCTCGCCGGACGGCTTGGTGATGTGGTCGGCCATCGCCGGCTGTTCCTGGTCGGCACCGCGCTGTTCACGCTGGCGTCGGCCGGGTGCGCGCTGGCGAGTGAGTCCTGGCAGCTGCTGATCGGACGATCGGCCCAGGGGCTGGGTGCGGCTCTGGTGGTTCCCGCTGCTCTTGCCCTGATCGCCGCGATCTTCGCGGAGGGACCACAGCGCAACCGGGCGCTGGCCATCTTCGCCGGTATGGGTGGGATCGCGGCACCGGTCGGACTGGTGGTCGGCGGTCTGCTCGCTGGTATCCAGTGGTCGTGGATCTTCTGGCTGAATGTGCCACTCGGTGCAGTGGTGCTGCTGCTCGCCCGGACGGTGCTCCCCGCATTGCCCCGCTCCGCGGCCCGGCTCGATATTCTCGGCGGAGTGGCTGCTACCGGGGCGGTGGCGCTGCTTGCCCTCGCCGCCACGGCTCTTGCCGAACCCGGGCCGATTCCGTGGACCGGCGCGGCGATCGGTGCACTGGTGTGCGCGGCGGTCCTGGTGTGGCGGCAGCGCTCGGCGCGTGAACCGCTGATCCCGCGAGCGCTGCTTCGGCGACGCTCGGTCACGGTCGGTGCGGTGCTCTTCATGCTCGTCGGCACGATCTTGCTCGCCACGTTCTACCTCGTCACGCTGTACCTGCAACAGGTGCGAAGCCTGAGCCCGGCAGCGGCAACGTTGGTTTATCTACCGCTGCCGCTGGCCATGTTCGCAGGCACCCAGCTCGCCCCCTGGCTGCTCGCCCGGGTAGCACCTCGCCAGGTGCTCGGTTTGGGGTTCGCGATCCAGGGCGTCTCGCTCGCCCTCTGGACCCAGACCAGTACCGAGACGGGCACTCTGGTCACCGGGCTGCTGCTACCGGCGTTGCCATGGGCGCTCGGGTTGGGGATGTCGATCGTGACCGCCTTCGTGGTCTGCACCAGCGGCGTCCCGGGTCGGGACGCCGGAGCGGCCTCCGGCCTGGCGACCAGTGCCTACCAGGGAGGTGGCGCCGTCGGCCTCTCCCTGCTGGCCGCGCTGGCAGCGGCCAGGAGCGAGAGTCTCGGAGGCGGCACGACGGCGGAGCTCGCCGGCCAGCACACCGCTCTGTGGATCCTGGCGCTACTCGCAGGATTCGGTGTGCTGCTCACCAGAGCGTTGCCCGGCACCGGTCGGTCGGCCGATGCTTCCCTCCGGTGACGAGAGAAACTCAGGACGTAGGTCCCGCACGGAAACGGGCTTCGCCAAGTACCACCGATCGGATGGCCAGGTTCAGATGGCCAGGTACGGATGGCTGGGTACGGCTAGCCGGCGGCTCGCGCTTCCTGCACAGTACGGCGCAGCAGGCAGAATTCGTTCCCCTCGGGATCGGCGAGCACCACCCAGGGGGCGTCGGCGTCCTGGCCGACGTCTGCGCGCTGGGCACCGAGGCCCAGCAGCCGGTCGAGCTCAGCACGAGTCGGCAGTCCGTCGGCGCGCAGGTCCAGGTGCAGGCGGTTCTTGATCGTTTTGCTCTCAGGTACGGCCACCACGTCGATCGTCGGCCAGGAACCGTCCGCCGGACCGATCGTGATCAGGCCGTCCTCTTCGTCGGTCCGGTTCCAGCCGAGGGCCGCGCACCAGAAGTCGGCCACCCGCCGAGGGTTGCGGGCATCGATCGCGAGGGCTGAGATCTGACTGGACATGCCACCATCGTGCCTCACCGTGCGGTGAGCCTGTGGAGCGCGGCCAGCGGCGCCGCTAGGGCGTACAGTGGCGCGCCAGGGGAATGGGGAAGAGGGGAAACACCATGAACAATGAGCACGTAGGGGAAGGACGTCAGGTCCAGCACGACGGCGGGGCCTCACCTTCAGGTCAACGGCCGGCGCCGCGCAAGCGCAGGCGTCGAGGGTGGGTGATCGGGCTGTCGGCGGCCGGCCTGGCGGCCATGGTCGCGGTTGTGCTGGTGGTGCTGTCGATGACCGTGTGGTCAGCGCCCGACCGCCGGGACTACGAGCTGGCGGCGAGCTTTACCGATACCTCGACCGGGTACTTCGTGATGATCGTCTCGAGCACGGAGTCCGGCTGGCTCGACCTTACCGATGGCGCACCCGTGGAGGAGCACGTCGCCGCGGCATACGAGGCCGCTGCCTACTTCGACGATCACATGGAGGGGCTGAGCGGACTGCCGGCGGTGTCCGAGGACCCGGAGATCGGGGCGCTGTTCCAGGAGTTCGAGAGCGCCTACGGCATCAGTCGCGACCGCCTGCTGGCGATCGCGGACGCGATGCCCTCGATGTCGCAGTACTTCGGGGCATGCCGCGGCGCCCTCGCCGACCCGATCTCGGATATGCGGCTGGGAATGTCCCGGGCGGACTTGGACCAGGTGATGGCCGACTATGACCGGTCCCGGGTCAGGTGCACTGAGGTACTGGAGGCGATCGCGGGTGGCGAGCACGAATGGATGCGCGAGTATGCCCAGGCTCAGCTCGATCTCTGGCCACCGGTCCGAGAGGCGACCGAGGACGTCGGGCGTGCCGGCGTCGTCGACGACCGGCCGGCCATCGATGAGGCCACCGAGCGAAGGACGGCTGCGATCGAGGAGTTTCAGAGCGCTCAGAACGAGTTCCAGGCCGAGTTCCGAGAGCTCACCAAGGAACGACCGAGCTCCGAGAGCAGCGAGGCGCTCATCGCCGCACTCGAGGCGAAGATGGAGGAGTCCTGACCCTGCTCCCGCAGCGCACTCATCGCCGGCAGCTCTGCTAGCGCCGATCCAGGAAGTAGAGGTTGGATCGCCGGTCGCCGGTCTCACCCGAGGCAAAGCCCAGGTGCAGCCACGGCCGGCGGTTCGGACCGATGGCCAGCCCTTCCGGCTCCCGGAAGTCGAGCGAGTCGGCGGTCAAGTTGTGCACCCGCTCCACCAGCTCGCCGGTGCGCCACTCGATCCGCGAGAGGTAGGTGTTTCCGGGGTACGGATTGGTGTCGCTGTAACTGTTGCCGTCGATCGTGTACAGATCCTCACCGTCCAGTGCGTACCCCTGGAACGTTCCGAGACCCTCCGGCTGTGGAAAGTCCGCGATCCGCTCGGGAACCTCACCGCGCAACATCTCGGCCAGGGGGACGATCGCCAGTCGCTTACCGGCGTCGGTGTGGTATCGCAGCGCCATCCGACGATGCCGGTGGTCGATGGCACAAGTGTATTCGAGGGCCTCCGGGACGGGACGGTGCGTCTTGGCTTGCGGATCATCCCGGTCCAGGACGGCGTCGTGCTGCCATGGCACCTGTTTCAGAACAGTGCCGTACCCGTTCTGGTTGGCTTCTCCCTCGACCCACAGGTCCAGCCCGCCGGTCCGGGTGCGGTGAACACCGAAAGAAACCGCATGTCCGTAGCCAAGGAGGGTCATCCAGCCGAGAACCTGGCCATCGGTACTCATCTCGCTGATCCGCAGGTCACCGGCAGTACCCGGTGAGCCCGCCAACAGCTGGGCCACAAAGAGCCGCCCGAACCGGGGCTCAAAGGCAAAGGCCTGCTGCACGGTGACCGAGGACAGCGGGGCACCGCTGTACAGCGTCTGCGCCGGTGCGCTCAGATCGAAACGCTTCGGCCTCGCGGACGCAGGGAGCGCTGCCCCGCCTACGACGCCAGCCGTCAATCCACCCAGCGCCGCCACTCGCAGCACACTCCGGCGATCCCACAACTTCGTGTCCATCTGATTCCCTCGGTACGGTGCCGCCCCGAACCGGACGACGGGTTCTGCACGTTACCGAGGTGCGCGCCGCTGTCATCGCGACCGCACATATGAGTGATGCCCCATCGTCCTTTCTGCATCGCCCGCGGATTGACCTCAACCAAGGTTCAGTTTCTACGATCGTTCGGACGCGATGGTCCACCGAGAGGAACCCGAGATGACGACTACCCAGCCGAGCCCTGCACATCTGGACCGGACCAGCATCGGCCCCCTCGGGGCCAGTCTTCAGCTGGCCGAGGACGGCAGCCACCTCAAACAGGCCTTGGAGCTGGAGCGCCTGGGCTATTCCGCCCTCTGGCTCGCTGGTGGGCAGTTGGCGACCCTTGCCCCGATCGATGAGATCCTCCGGGCCACGAACACGATTCGCGTCGGTACCGCCATTATTCCGCTGGACGTGCACGATCACGCAGCTGTGCTCGCCGCCCACGAGGAGATCCAGCAGGAGCACCCGGGACGCTTCGTCGTTGGTCTCGGGGCGCCGCAGCAGGGACCGCGTCCGATGGCGTCGATGGACGCCTTCCTCGATCAGGTGGAGGCGGCAGATCGGCCGATACCGCGAGAGCGCAGGCTTCTCGCCGCCCTCGGGCCGCGGAAGCTCACGATGGCACGAGACCGGTTTGGCGGGGCGATCACCCTTCTCGTCACCCCGGAGTTCACTGCAAGAGCGCGACAGAGGCTCGGGTCCGATCGCATCCTCGTGGTTGACGAGATGCTCGTTCTCGACACCGATGCGGAACGGGCTCGAGCGGCGGCGCGAGAACTTCTTGGCTTCCTGCTCCAGGTACCGGGCTACCGACAGAACGCGCTTCGGATGGGGTTCAGCGACACCGAAGTGGACACCCTCGATGATCGGCTGGTGGACGCCCTGGTGGGCCGCGGAGGTCCGGACGCCCTCGCTCAGCGGGTGGTCGCACAGCACGCTGCTGGTGCAGACCACGTGGTGGTCAACCTGCTCGACACGGACGCCTCCGAGCCGTTTCTGCACCGAGCCGCCGCGCTGGCCGAACGCCTACTGCGGTAGGGAGGAATCGCCGTCGTGGGCAGTACCTCTGGCCTCAACCAGGCCAGGGCGTCGGAGACGTGGAGCCAACGGGACTCGAACCCGTAACCCCCTGCTTGCAAAGCAGGTGCGCTACCAATTGCGCCATGGCCCCTGGATGTGGAGTT
Organism: Ruania zhangjianzhongii; assembly: GCF_008000995.1. Lineage (NCBI taxonomy): Bacteria > Bacillati > Actinomycetota > Actinomycetes > Micrococcales > Ruaniaceae > Ruania > Ruania zhangjianzhongii. The sequence goes on along the minus strand of NZ_CP042828.1, from coordinate 11,900 downwards.
GTCCTCGCGTGCCCCCGTACGCGAGCGGTCGGCGTGCGCCCGCCGATCAATTCTACTCGGGGAGCGGGTCGGTGACCTCTTCCCACTGCTGCCGGACCTCACGGTCCTCGGCAACCTTGCGCCAGACGACCACGCCGGCTGCTACCAGCGCGGCGAGGGCCAGAACCTTCTTCACGAGGATGCTCCCTCCACGACCGGCAACGTGGGCCTAGCTGGACTCGAACCAGCGACCTCTTCCTTATCAGGGAAGCGCTCTAACCGACTGAGCTATAGGCCCCGAAACTCACGATTCTCACGCGAGCGCGCGAGCAGCACACTACCTTAGCGGCGGTGCCGCGACCAAAACACGGCCGTGAGCCCGATCACTCCACTCACTCATCGGTGAGCGTGAGGTGCAGGCCACCGACCATCGCCGCCACCAGGTTGTAGACGAAGGCTCCCAGCGTGCACAGAGCCGTGAGCAGCACCACGTCCACGATCGCCACCACCGTGGCCACGGAGATCACCCGGGAGAACTCCACATACTCAAGCAGCTCACCGAACTGCTCCATCGCGCCTATGTCCTCGATCAGGCCCTGGATCTTGGCGAAGACCTCCATCGAGTTCAACACGCCCCAGACCACTGCCGTAGCCACGACGATCCCGATGCCGATCGCGATTGAGAGCAGGAAGGAGAGCTTCATCACCGACCACGGATCCACCCGGGAAACCGCGAGCCTGATCCGCCGTGGGCCCGTATCCGAGGCCCCGGCCGTCGCGGCTCCGGCGGTGGTACCGCCGGCGGGCCGGGAAGTGCCCGCATACGCCCCCGCCCCACCCGTACCGGCGCCCGTGCGAGGACTGCGCTCCGGCGCCGACGTGGTCTGCGCACCGGCTGGGCGGGACCCACCCGGTCCAGCCGGAGGAACGCTTGCCGGGGGAATGGAGGCAGGCCGCTGTGCGGTCGGCAGGCTGCGTGCCGAGGTTCGCACCGGCGTGCTGCCGGTGTGCTGCGTGGGATGGCTCATCGGTCTAGTCCTCGCCTTCCGCCGATGCTGCGCTCGACGGTACGCCATCATTGCCTGTGCTGGCACCCTCCGCTGCCGGTATGTCACCGTCCTCAGCGGCCTCCGCCTCGACGGCTTCCACCTCGGCTTCGGCAACAGATTCCAGGTTTCGGGTGATCGCGATGATCCGGTCGCCCTTATCGGGCTTGGCGAATGTCACACCTTGGGTGGTGCGCCCGGTGAGGTTGACCTCGCTCACCGCTGTGCGCACGATCTTGCCCTTCTCCATGATCACCAACACCTCGTCATCGGCATCGGTGATCAGAGCGCCGACCAGATCGCCGCGTGCCTCGACCAGGTTGGCCACCTTGATGCCGAGGCCGCCACGGCCCTGGACCCGGTACTCCGAGACCCGGGTTCGCTTACCGAAGCCACCCTCGGTCACGACGAACAGGTCGGAATCGTCCCGAACCACGGCCATCGACAGCAGCGAGTCGTCCTCGCGGAACTTCATCCCGGTCACACCGGAGGTGGCGCGGCCCATCGGCCGCAGTGCCTCATCGGTAGCGGTGAACCGCAACGACTGGCCCTTGCGGGAGACCAGCAGCAGGTCCTCGTCGGCGTTCACCACGCGTGCCGAGACCAGCTCGTCCACCTCACCGGCTGTGTTCTCCCGCAGGTTGATGGCGATCACGCCCCCGGTGCGGCTGGAGTCGTACTCGGTCAGTCGGCTCTTCTTCACCAGCCCGGAGTTGGTGGCCAGCACCAGGTAGTCCGCCTGCTCGTAGTCGCGGATCGCGAGTACCTGAGCGATCTTCTCGTCCGGCTGGAATGCCATCAGGTTCGCCACGTGCTGGCCCTTGGCGTCCCGGCCACCCTCGGGCAACTCATATGCCTTGGCCCGGTACACCCGGCCCAGGTTCGTGAAGAAGAGCAACCAGTGGTGCGTCGTCGTGACGAAGAACTGGTTCACGATGTCGTCCCCGCGCAGCTGGGCGCCACGGACGCCCTTACCGCCGCGGTGCTGAGCGCGGTAGTTGTCGGTACGGGTGCGCTTCGCGTAGCCACCGCGGGTGATGGTGACCACCACGTCCTCTTCGGGGATCAGGTCCTCGATGGACATATCGCCGTCGTAGGGCAGGATCGTGGTGCGGCGCTCGTCGCCGTACTTGTCCACGATCTGGGTGAGCTCGTCGCCCACGATGGTGCGCTGGCGTTCTGGGGACGCGAGGATGTCTCGGTAGTCCGCGATCTCCGCCTCGAGCTGGGCGAACTGGTCCAGGATCTTCTGCCGTTCCAGGGCGGCCAGCCGGCGTAGCTGCATCTCCAGGATGGCGTTCGCCTGGATCTCGTCGATCTCGAGCAGCTCGATCAGCCCGTGGCGGGCGTCCTCGACCGTGGCGGACCGCCGGATCAGCGCGATCACGTCGTCGAGGGCATCCAGCGCCTTGATCAGTCCGCGGAGGATGTGGATCCGGTCCTCGGCCTGCTTCAGCAGCCACTGGGTGCGGCGAACGACTACTTCGATCTGGTGGTTCACCCAGTGCCGGATGAAGGCGTCCAGGCTGAGCGTTCGCGGCACGCCGTCCACGAGGGCGAGCATGTTCGCCCCGAAGGTGTCCTGCAGCTGGGTGTGCTTGTAGAGGTTGTTCAGCACCACCTTGGCTACCGCATCGCGCTTGAGGATGATCACCAGGCGCTGCCCGGCGCGGCCGGAGGTCTCGTCCCGGATGTCGGCAATGCCCTGGACCCGGCCGTCCCGCACCAGCTCGGCGATCTTCGCTGCCAAGTTGTCGGGGTTCACCTGGTACGGCAGCTCGCTGACCACCAGGCAGGTGCGGTTCTGGATCTCCTCCACCTCAACCACGGCGCGCATGGTGATCGAACCACGGCCGGTGCGGTACGCCTGCTCGATACCGCGGATACCGAGGATCTGGGCCCCCGTCGGGAAGTCCGGCCCCTTGATCCGCAGCAGCAGCGCGGCGAGCAGTTCCTCGGCGGTGGCCTCCGGGTTCTCCAGCAGCCAGCGCACACCGTCGGCCACTTCGCGCAGGTTGTGCGAGGGGATGTTTGTTGCCATCCCCACCGCAATCCCGGACGACCCGTTCACCAGCAGGTTCGGGATCCGGGACGGCAGCACGAGCGGTTCGCGGGTACGGCCGTCGTAGTTGTCGCCGAAGTTGACGGTGTCCTTGTCGATGTCGCGGACCATCTCCATGGCCAGCGGCGCCATCTTGCACTCGGTGTACCGCGGAGCGGCGGCCGCGTCGTTACCGGGAGAGCCGAAGTTCCCCTGACCGGCCACCAGCGGGTACCGCAGCGACCACGGCTGCACCAGCCGCACCATCGCGTCGTAGATCGCGCTGTCACCGTGCGGGTGGAACTGCCCCATCACATCGCCGACGACCCGGGAACACTTGGAGAACGAGGACTCCGGCCGGTATCCGCCGTCGAACATGGCGTACAGGATGCGCCGATGGACCGGCTTGAGGCCGTCCCGGACGTCCGGCAGCGCGCGTCCCACGATCACGCTCATCGCGTAGTCGAGGTAGGACCGCTGCATCTCCAGCTGCAGATCGACCTGTTCGACCCGGTCGGTCAGCACCTGTTCGGAGCCCTCGTCACCAGAGGGGGTGTTGTCGTCACTCACTTAGATAAGTTCCTAACTCAGACGTCGAGGAAGCGCACATCGCGGGCGTTGCGCTGGATGAACGAGCGACGTGACTCCACGTCCTCACCCATCAGGACGGCGAAGATCTCGTCCGCCGCGGCCGCCTCACCGATGGTCACCTGGCGCAGGGTGCGGGTATCGGGGTCCATCGTGGTCTCCCACAGCTCGCGGTAGTCCATCTCGCCCAGACCTTTGTACCGCTGGATGCCGGTCTCCTTGGGCAGGCGGTGGTTCTTCGCCAGCCCGTCGGCCACCATCACATCCCGCTCCTGGTCGCTGAACACGTACTGGTGCGGCGCATTCGTCCACTTGATCCGGTACAGCGGCGGCTGTGCCAGGTACACGTAGCCGTGTTCGATCAGTGGCCGCATGTAGCGGAACAGCAGTGTGAGCAACAGGGTGCAGATGTGCTGGCCGTCCACGTCCGCATCGGCCATCAGCACGATCTTGTGATACCGCACCTTGGTGATATCGAAGTCTTCGCCGATCCCGGTGCCGAACGCGGTGATCAGCGCCTGCACCTCCTGGTTGGCCAGCGCCTTGTCCATGCGGGCCTTCTCCACGTTCAGGATCTTCCCGCGGATCGGCAGGATCGCCTGGGTCTCCGGGTTGCGGCCCTGCACCGCCGAGCCACCGGCGGAGTCTCCCTCCACGATGAACACCTCGGAGATGGACGGGTCCCGGCTGGAGCAGTCCTTCAGCTTGCCCGGCAGGCCGGCTCCCTCGAGCAGCCCCTTGCGCCGGGTGGCCTCCCTGGCCTTACGAGCGGCGAGTCGCGCCGCAGAGGCCTGGATCGACTTGCGGATGATGTCCCGGGCCTCGTTCGGGTGAGACTCCAGCCAGGCGCCGAGCTGGTCGAAGACCACCTTCTGGGTGAAGGTTCGCGCCTCGGTGTTGCCCAGCTTGGTCTTTGTCTGTCCCTCGAACTGCGGTTCGCCGAGCTTGATGGACAAGACGGCGGTCAGTCCCTCCCGGACGTCGTCGCCGGTGAGGTTCTCGTCCTTCTCCTTCAGCAGCTTGTTCTCCCGCGCATACCGGTTGATCAGCGTGGTCAGCGCGGCGCGAAAGCCCTCCTCGTGGGTGCCCCCCTCGGAGGTGTTGATCGTGTTCGCGTAGGTGTGCACGCTCTCGGTGTAGGCACCGGTCCACTGCATCGCGATCTCGAGCGAGATCTGCCGGTCGGTGTCCTCTGACTCGAAGTCGATCACCTCGGGGTGAATCACTTCCGAGCGCTTGGCCGCGGTGAGGTGCTTGACGTAGTCGATCAGACCGTCGTCGTACTTGTAGGTGACGGTACGGGTGCGGTCGGAGTCCGCGTCATCCGCGGCATCCTCACCGGCTACCTCGTCTGCTGTGCCGGTGTCACGCTCGTCGGTGATGGTGATCTGCAGCGACTTGTTCAGGAACGCGTACTGCTGCATCCGTGAGCGGAGCGTCTCGAAGTCGTACTCGGTGGTCTCGAAGATCCCCGGGTCCGCCCAGAACGTCTGTACCGTACCGGTCTCGTCAGTGGCCTCCAGCTGCTGCAGCTCGCCCACGGGAGCGCCGCCGTCACCGAACTCCTGCCGCCAGAGGTAGCCGTCCCGGCGCACCTCGGTGACCATCCGCGCGGACAGGGCGTTCACCACGGAGACACCTACGCCGTGCAGACCACCGGAGACGGCGTACCCGCCACCGCCGAACTTCCCGCCGGCGTGCAGGATCGTCATCACAACCTCGACCGTGGGACGCCCCTCGGTGGGGTGGACTGCTACCGGGATGCCGCGGCCGTTGTCGACCACCCGCAGTCCTCCGTCGGCAAGCAGGGTGATCTCGATGTGGTCGCAGTATCCGGCGAGCGCTTCATCCACGGCGTTGTCCACGACTTCGTACACCAGGTGGTGCAGACCCCGCTCACCGGTGGAACCGATGTACATACCCGGCCGTTTGCGGACTGCTTCCAGACCCTCAAGAACGGTGATGTTGCCGGCGTCATAGCCAGTCGACCCTGCTGTAGTGGATCCGGCCCCTGGCCCTGTCGTCTCGTCAGCCACGTTCTTCTGGCGCTCCTATCGTCATCGGTGCACGTCTAGGGCACCGATCCGGGTGGAGCCGGTGCCACTACGTGCCGGCCCAGGGTGGAGGTGAAGGTTCACTGCCCCCCGGACGGTCCATTGATTCTACCTCGAAACAGTGCAGAATCCGAGTCTGTCCACAGTGTTGTCCACAACGTTTGCGCTGGGCTGTGGACAACTGTTTCAGCCGTAGGTATCCCGGGGTCCACGACCACCCTGCACGCGCCGAGGACCTTTGCTCCACGAGGGCCCGCCAGGGCCTAGAACCTTGATCGAGGTGACCACCCCTTCGCCGACCTCCTCGGCCAGGCGGCGGTCCAGCTGCGGCGTGAGCAGGCGGATCTGGGTGGCCCAGGCCGTGGAGTCGGTACGTACCACCAACACGCCCTCCTCGAAGGTCTCCGGGATGCAGTGGTCGGCGATCTGGTCACCGACCACCTCACGCCACCGACCGATCACGCCACCGATGGACAGTGGCTGCTTCCAGCCGAGCTGGCGGGCGAGGTTGTTCACGGTATCGCCGAGTGGAGCGGGGTCTCGGGCGGACTCGGTGGCAGCGGGGAGGTACACCCCATCATCACGACGGCGGGGCTTACGTCGGGCGGTGCCCAGCCCCTTGGCCCGGGCTGCTTCTCGTGCCCGGGCCAGTGCAGCGCGGGCCGCGCTGTCCGGGTCCTCGGCTGCAGCCGGCACCTCCGGGTGATCGCGCACCTTCGGGTCATCCGACAGCTCTGGGTGATCCGACAGCTCTGGGTGATCCGACAGCTCCGGCCACTGATGCTGATCCGCGGGGTCATCGGACACGGGTGGCCACCGATCCCATCACGTCCACCCGGGCACCCTCGAGAACCTCGGGTACGTCCTCGGCCACCGCAGCAGTAATCAGCACCTGCTCGGCAGGTGCGATCAACCGAGCGAGGCGATCGCGCCGCCGTACATCCAGCTCAGCGAACACATCATCGAGGATCAGCACCGGCTCCGAGCTCTCGTGCCAGTCATCATCAGCCTTGAGCAGCTCGTAGCTGGCCAGCCGCAGCCCGAGCGCGAGCGACCAGGACTCCCCGTGCGAGGCATAGCCCTTGGCCGGCAGCTCGTCCAGGAACAGCTCCAGATCGTCGCGGTGCGGGCCCACCAGGCTGACCCCGCGTTCGATCTCCTTGCCTCGCAGGTGAGCCATCGCCTCAAGCAGCCGTGCCTCCACCACATCAGCCTGGGTGAGTGCCTCCACATCGGTGTCCTCGAACCCGCTGGTCCGCGCTCCGCCGGGACCGTCCTGACCGGCCATCGCCCGGGCCACACTGGCGCGGTAGAACATCCGCGCTTCGCTCTGTCCGGCGCTGACCTGCTCGTAGGCGTGGGCCAGGTGTGGACGCAGCGCGTTCACCAGCTGTACCCGTGCCGCGATCAGCTGGGCGCCGGCTGCGGCCGCCTTGTCATCCCACACGTCCAGAGTGCGCAGATCGAGCGAGGTGCCAGAGCGCCGTTGCGTACCGGCGGACTTCAGCAGGGCATTGCGCTGGCGCACCACGCGTTCGTAGTCGGCGCGCACACTGGCGAGCTTGGGACTAAGCAGTACCAGCAGCTCGTCCAGGAACCGCCGCCTCCCGTCCGGATCTGCCTTGATCAGGCTGAGATCTTCGGGAGCGAACAGCACGGTCCGCAGCCGGCCGGCCAGGTCCCGGGCGCGGGGCAGCGGGGCACGGTTGAACCGTGCCCGGTTCGCCTTCCCGGAGACCAGCTCGAGCTCCAGTAGGGCGCTGCGATTCTCCCGCACCACTTTGGTCTGGATGATCGCCCGTGGCGCGCCCGCTCGCACCAGCGCCGCATCGGCGGAGACCCGGTGCGAGGAGAAGGTGGACAGGTAGCCGAGCGACTCCACCAAGTTGGTCTTTCCTTGCCCGTTCGGACCAACCAATGCGGTGATCCCGGGCTCGAAGGAGAGCAGCAGTTCGGCGTAGGACCGGAAGTCGGTCAGTGCCAGGTCAGAGACGTACACGAGCCTTCACCCGCCCAGCTGGCTCATTCCCAGGGTGAGCTGGGAGAACGAGGTGAGCTCCGCCGTCATTCAGCGGAAGGTTTCGTGGCGTGGCCACCGAACTGCTGACGCAGCGCGGCCACCGCCTTCATCGCGGGAGAGTCCTCCTGGCGGGAGTCGAACCGGGCGAACAGGGCCGCACTGATCACCGGTGCGGGGACCGCCTGCTGCACGGCCTCTTCCACGGTCCACCGGCCCTCACCGGAATCGGCGACGAAACCGCGGATGTCATCGAGGTCCGGATCCTGGTTCAGCGCCTTCACCAACAGCTCCAGCAGCCAGGACCGCACCACGGTGCCCCGCTGCCAGGCCTCGAAGATGGCACCGACGTCACCGATCAGGTCATCGCGGGCGGCAAGGATCTCGTAACCCTCGGCATACGCCTGCATCACGCCGTACTCGATGCCGTTGTGCACCATCTTGGCGTAGTGCCCGGCGCCGACGGGACCGGCATGGACGAAACCTTCGTGCCGGGGCCCGTCCGGGCGCAGCGCATCGAAGATCGGCATCAGGTACTCGATGGTCTCGTCAGCACCACCAACCATCAGCCCATAGCCGTAGGTCTCACCCCAGACACCGCCGGAGACGCCGGCGTCCACATAGTGCACACCCTTGGCTGAGAACTCCTCAGCGCGGCGCAGGTCATCGGAGAACTTGGAATTACCACCATCGATAATCACGTCCCCGGACCCGAGCAAGCCGGCCACGTCTGCCACGACGGTCTCGGTGATCTCCCCGGCCGGGACCATCACCCACACCACCCGACGATCGCCGTCGAGGGCCGAGACCATCTCGCTCAGCGAGGTGACGTCGGAGATCTCCGGATTCTGATCGAACCCCGTGACCTGATGCCCTTTGGCCCGGAGCCGGTCGCGCATGTTGCCGCCCATGCGACCCAGTCCTACGAGTCCGATGTGCATCAGCGCGGTCCCTTCGTGAGCGTGGCGGTGGTCGAGCTGGCGATCAGGCTCCGAACCGGATCGGCATCAGCAGGTAACGAAACTCCTCGGCGTGGTCAGCGCCGTCGATGGTGTCCTGACCGGTCATCACGGCCGGCTTGGATGGGTGCGTGAACGACAGGCGGACGAATTCCGAGTCCAGCGAGCCGAGACCGTCGAGGAGGTACTGGGGGTTGAACGCCGTGCTGATGTCCTCGCCCACCAGGGTGGACTCCAGGGCTTCGGAGGCCTGGGCGTCATCCCCCTGCCCGGCCTCGAGGACCACCTGACCTTCGGTGAACGACAACCGGATCGGAGTGTTCCGTTCGGCGACCAGAGCCACACGTTTCGCCGCCTCGACCAGCTCAGCGGTGGTGGTGACCGTGTGCGTGCTGGTCTGCTCCGGGAACAACCGACGCACCGGCGGATAGTCACCTTCGAGCAGCAGCGAGGTGGTCCGGCGCCCACCCGCCTCGAACCCGACGATGTCGCCACCCTCGGCCAGGGCCAGCTCCACGGAACCGGCGCTGGAAAGGTTCTTCGCCACATCGGAGAGGGTACGAGCCCGCACCAGCGCCACCCGGGACACCCCCGGTGCGGCCGGTGACCAGCTCACCTCGCGCATCGCCAGTCGGTACCGGTCGGTGGCGAGCATGGTGACCGTGTCACCCTCGATCTCCACCCGCACACCGGTGAGCAGCGGAAGCGTCTCGTCCCGGCCGGCGGCCATGGTCACCTGGGCGATCGCTCGGGCGAAGGCGTCGCCGTCGATCGAGCCGGTGACCTCGGGCAGATCCGGCAACGACGGGTACTCATCCACGGGCATCGTCAGCAGCGTGAACCGGGAGGCGCCGCAAACCACGGTGACCCGGTTGCCCTCCACCGCAACTTCGACCGGCTTGCTCGGCAGGGCGCGGGCGATCTCGGCGAGCAGTCGACCGGAGACCAGAACGGATCCGGCCTCCTCGACCTCGGCTGCCACCGTGGAGCGGGCCGAAACCTCGTAGTCGAAGGTGGACAGCACCAGGCTGCCCTCGGCGTCAGCACTGAGCAGGACACCGGCAAGCACCGGCGAAGGCGGGCGGGTCGGAAGGCTTCGAGAGGTCCAGGTGACGGCGTCGGCCAGTACGTCTCGCTCCACCCTGAACTTCACGATGTGGGCCTCTTTCTGATCGTCGTGCGTGGGCTACCGAGCATAGTGAGTCAATAGCGTGTCATGTCCACGTCTCCAGCCGGAGCAGGACAGGGGTCTGCCTCCGAGGTTAGACGACGCTGCGCAGATGTGGGTGCTCGATCCGGTATTCGATGCAGTTCGCGTTCCAGGCAGTGCTCGATCGGTAGTTGTTGGTTATTCACATCTGATCAACGTTAAAGGTCTCGTGGTCGTCATCGGTGCTGTGGACACTGGGGGCAAGTCACATCACTGCAGGTCAGAGGGCTCAGCGGGGTGTGGATAGACACTAGGACCGCCGTGCACAGGGCCACGGGCCGGCTGTGCACGGCGCCTTCCGGTCCCGGCTGCGTCCACGGACTGGAGCGATGTTGTCCACCGAGAGAGGGTGGGTTTCCACGATTGTCCACAGCCTTGTCCACAACTGTGCATCACGGGCGTCTCAGGAGCGCTGCTGCTGCTTGATCCGGTTGGTCAGCTCGGTCACCTGGTTGAACGTGGACCGTCGCTCGGCCATCTGCTGCCGGATCTTCTTGTTCGCGTGCATCACCGTGGTGTGGTCGCGGCCGCCGAAGAGCTGTCCGATCTTCGGCAGCGACAGCTCGGTGAGCTCGCGGCACAGGTACATCGCGATCTGCCGGGCGTTCACCAGCACGCGAGATCGGTCTGCGCTGCACAGTGCCTCGATCGTGACGCCGAAGTAGGAGGAGGTCTGCGCCATGATCATCGACGGCGTGATCTCGGCCCCGTCGGTATCGGTGATCAGGTCCTTGAGCACCATCTCCGCCAGCGGAAGATCCACCGACTGCCGGTTCAGGTTGGCGAACGCGGTGACCCGGATCAGCGCCCCTTCGAGCTCGCGGATGTTGGAGGAGATCTTCGAGGCGATGTACTCCAGCACCTCACTCGGCGCCTGCAGCGACTCACTTCCCGCCTTCTTCCGGAGGATGGCGATCCGGGTCTCCAGGTCCGGCGGCTGCACGTCGGTGATCAGACCCCACTCGAACCGCGAACGCATCCGGTCCTCGAACCCGTTCAAGTGCTTGGGTGGCAGGTCGGAGGTGATCACCACCTGCTTGTTGTCGTTGTGCAGCGTGTTGAAGGTGTGGAAGAACTCCTCCATGGTCTGTTCCTTGCCCTGCAGGAACTGGATGTCATCGATGAGCAGGACGTCCACGTCGCGGTAGCGGCGCTGGAACGCCTCGGCCTTGTCGTCCCGGATGGAGTTGATGAAGTCGTTGGTGAACTCTTCGGAGTTGACGTAGCGCACCCGGATGCCGGGGTAGAGGCTCTTCGCGTAGTGCCCGATGGCGTGCAGCAGGTGCGTCTTACCCAGACCGGACTGTCCGTAGATGAACAGCGGGTTGTACGCCTTGGCGGGCGCTTCGGCGACGGCGGTCGCTGCGGCGTGCGCAAACCGGTTCGAGGAGCCGATCACGAACGTGTCGAAAGAGTAGTTCGGGTTCAGTCGGGCGTTCGGGTCCACTCCGGTGGCGTAGTTGTCCACTCGAGGAGCCGGCGCCGGTTCAGTGGGACGCTCGCTCGCGCGGGGAGTGGGGGTAGAGGTGCGACGGTCCGGTTCCGCTGGTGCCGGTTCCGGCTGCTGGGTGCTGCGGGTGTCGCGGCTGGGGTGGTCCTGGTCCTCCAGCGAGGGGTCCACGGTGACGGCGATCCGCACGGTGCGGTCGAGGGCGGTGGACAGGGCCGAGATGATCGACTCTCGAGCTCGGGTCTCGATGTAGTCCTTCGCGAACTCGCTGGGCACCGCGAGAAGGATGGTTTCGTCGATCACGCCCAGCGGCTTGGTGAGCCGGACGAATCCCGCCTGTGCGCCGCCGAGATTTCCGCGGCTGTCGAGTATCTCGACGGCCCGTTCCCAGGCCTGAGTGAGGTCGGTGGGATCGACTGGCGATTCTGACACTGGCCCCCCTGCCTGAAGGATGATGGTGCTGACTACGGTGCCGCCAGCAGGTGGCGACGTGACGCTGACGGTGATCCACAACTCTATCCACAGACTGTGTGTAACCGCGCGTTGGGTGACTTTA